>NZ_AKJY01000119.1 GCF_000282115.1 Chryseobacterium populi | reverse complement strand
CGGCCACAGCCGCAAAATTGCATGAATTTGCAGACAACGGCGGAAGAATCTTTTGTATTGAAGCTGTACCGGACCGCTCTACAGGTTGGAGTGATTATGAAAAAAGGGATCTGGAAGTACAGGGCTGGGTCAGGAAAATGGAGACCTATCCGGACCGGTTTATTTTCATAAATAAGCCTGCTTCTGATTTCCTTGGCTGGTATAAAGGTGTTCAGGAAAAATATGGAATTAAGCCTTATGTGAAAATCCGGGAACCGAAAACGTTTGTTACACAAGTGCGTTATCAGGCTGATGAAGCTGAGCTTTTCCTGTTTAATAATTCGAGCAGCAAACGCAGTACACCGTTGGATATTATATTTGATAAAAATGTGATCAAGCACAAGCAGGCCTGGCTATGGGATGCGGTAACGGGTAAACGGTTCAAACTGGAACTAAAGGATGGGCATTTGCATATCAATTTAGGCCCGGCAGATTCCCGGTTGATTGTATTTGACCACCATAAAAAAGGGATTGCATGGAAAGCCGGTCCTGTAGCCGGAAAGAATTTAAAGGAACTCAACAATAAATGGAATGTTGAATTCAGGCATTACGATGGGACGGTTAAAAAAGAGGAGCTGGATAAGCTGGTTGATCTTAAAGAATTACCCGCATATGCCCATTTTGCCGGAACGGTAATTTACCGCAAAACATTTCAGTTAACAGATGACCAGACATTAAATTACCTGAATCTGGGTAGTGTGTATGGAATCTGTGAAGTACGTGTTAACGGAGTAGAAGCAGGAATACAATGGTTCGGGCGGAGAATTTATCCGATAGACGGCTTGCTTCGCGAAGGAGTGAATGAAGTCGAAATTAAAGTAGTTACCGTGATGGTTAACTATATGAAAACCCTTAAGGATAATGTGGTTGCCCAATATTGGACAAATCTGAAAAGGAAAGACCAGCCATTACAATCTATGGGACTTGCAGGCCCGGTGACTGTTTATTAAAAGATATACTTCTTATGATAAACGAAGAGGCTGTCTCAAAAGGGGCAGTCTTTTTTCTGTCTCAAAATTTGTAGTTTAC
>NZ_AKJY01000118.1 GCF_000282115.1 Chryseobacterium populi | reverse complement strand
CTTTTTGAGCATAAAAAAAAGACTGTCTCACTTTTGAGACAGCCTCTTTTATTTTACCGTTCTAAAGTGTTATTGAAAAGGGTAAGTCTTCAAATGGAACTCTACTTTTGTACAGTTTTTTTCTAATATGAAAATCGAAAAAATAAAATTTGTAGGTGTTAATGGATATAACAGCACAGATTGGTCGGATAAATAAAAATGAAAATAATTTATATATTATTATTTTTTACAATAATAATTTCCTGTAAGGCACAAACAATTTCTTTAGATCAGCTATCACAATGTGAAAACGGTCCAGATTGTCCAGATTATGTATACTTAAAGGATACCAGTAACAGATTAAATAAATTTGTTGGAATTTGGAAAGGAACCTATACCGATGGTAGAACTTATTAACTAAACAATAACTTTAATAATTATTTCAATTATGAGCATATCAGAAATAGCGGGGATCATTTTTATTTTAGCTATTGTTACATTTCCAGCAATCAAAAAATATCTTATTAAAGAGAAAAGTTTGGAAGAGAAAATCAAAGAATTGAAGGAAATATATCCTAATTTTTTTGAAGAGTTTCCCAATCTTAATAATCAAATTGATGCAAGTGGTTTTGAAAAACAAATACTTAGTATTATGAAGATTATAAAAGAAAATCAAAATTTAAAAAAGCATGAACGTGCCTATATAGAATTATCTAAATTAGTTTTTCACTATTAGACTTTTCTTTCAATATTTTAATTAATAAAAAAAACCGCGGAATATTCCGCGGTTTTTCTATTTTTGTGCATCTAATATATTTGAAATGTCTGAAACAGAGAATCAACAATCACAAAATATTAAGAATAATCCGAAGATAATGAAAGCTTGGGCGGTTTATGACTGGGCCAATTCTGTGTATTCTTTGGTTATTACTTCTACTATTTTCCCTATTTATTATTCTATTCTTACCACAGCTTATGAGAAGAAGGAATATGTGGCAGAAACAAAACAGTGGATTGATGTTCCCGTAAGACATTTAATCAAAATCTTCGGAAAAGAATACCAGCCGGATGCAGTATATGGATATTCACTGACGATATCATTCTTTATCGTCGTTTTATTGTCCCCGTTTTTGTCTTCATTGGCAGATACCATCGGAAATAAAAAATCATTCCTGCAGTTTTTCTGCTATCTGGGAGCCACCTCTTGTATGGGGTTGGCGATGTTCACCGGGATGCATAACGTCTTTCTGGGACTGCTCTTCAGTATTACGGCCAGTGTGGGATTCTGGGGGAGTTTGGTATTTTATAATTCATTTTTACCGGATATTGCTACCCGGGATAAGCAGGATGCCCTTTCAGCAAAAGGATATGTTTACGGATATATAGGCTCAGTGGTTTTAGTGGTGATCTGTTTGGTATTGATTCAGGTATTTGCAAAAGGAGCTGCCCAGCAATTATTGTTCACAAGAATCAGCTTCTTGTTGACAGGTGCATGGTGGTTTGGCTTCTCACAATATACCTTCAAGCATTTGCCACAATTTGGGAATGTTAAAGATAAGCTTCCTAAAGACCTTGTTTTATTAAACTATAAGAACATATTTAAAAAGCATGAAGAACAGGGGGGCTTCTTTGAGGTCTTTAAAGACAATATGAGCTTTTATAAAGATATTGCTAAAGAAAGCTTCCATGAATTATTTAAAGTAGGAAATGAGCTGTTTAAAGACAAAAACCTTAAATTTTTCCTTTCCAGTTTCTTCTTTTACAGTGTGGGAATGCAAACCATTTTTCTGATGGCAACTTTATTCGGGAAAAGTGAGATCAACCTTGCCCAGGATAAATTGATTGCCACGCTTTTGGTCATTCAGATTGAAGCGATTATCGGGGCTGTTATATTCTCAAGATTATCCAGAAAAATAGGAAACAAAAACGTGATTTCCATTGCCATTGTATTATGGATTATAGCTTGTCTGTGGGCGTATTTCCTGAACAAAGAAAACCCTACTGTAGAATACCAGTTCTATGGTGTTGCCGCAGTAGTGGGGTTAGTGATGGGTGGTCTTCAGGCGATGTCGAGATCTACCTATTCAAAGCTCTTACCGGAAGATTCTATGGAAAATACAACATTCTTCAGCTTCTACGATGTATTGGAGAAAATAGCTATTATCATAGGAACATTCATTTTTGCTACGCTTATCGAACATTTTAATAATATGCGTATTGCAGCACTTTCAATGACTTTATTTTTTGCGGCAGGATTGATATTGATCCGCTTCCTGAAAGTCAAAGCCCTGAAGGAATAAAAATATTTATGATTTCAGAATCTGACATTAGAGATGCTCTGTTCCTTCTTTTTTTGTTGTCACAAGGTGCTCTCTGCTTCATCTGAGAATCAAACTCTTTACAGAAATCATCAATTTGTACAAAATATTTACAATTTGGTCTTTCAGAATCATAAGTAATAATTCGGATATTTAACCGAATTATTACTTTTTTTATAATTTGATTTCTGTTTTTACCCCAACTCAGGTTAAAATATTTCCATATTCTGCTTTTGGGTCTAGGCTTCAAATTCAATAGAGGAGATATTGGATCATATTTTTTAAATTCTGTTGCTTCCCGTCGCCCATACTTAATGTTATGCGTTTAATGGGAAACCTGTGCCAGTTCTATCAGCTGAATAGGTTCGCTCATCAGTTCATCTATCTGGACTGCAAAATTTTTAAAATGCGTTGTGGCACCGTGCATTTTAAAAGCATTAAGATCTTTAAAGGCTTCCCGCATATAAAAAGTATTGTTTTCAGTTTTATTTTCGAAGAGTATATATTCCAGGCAGCCGTCTTCACTGCGGGTAGGATCTATGAGTTTTAAAAGTTCTTCGAGTAATTTTTCCCGTTTTCCTTCTTTGGCTTTCAATACGGCCATGGTTACATAAATGTTGTTCATCTTTTTTATTATTTACTTTGAATTATAAATGTAAAAGGCGCTTTGCCTTCATCTGTACTGTGCCGGTAAAAGCAGGTTTACCTGAACGCAACACCCTTGGCAAGCGGCTTAAACCTGAAAATGTAAAAGGGTGCTTTGGCCAGATTTTTATCGTTGTTAAAAACAGCACCTAAATGTACCTGTGCCGCCGAAACATACATATAGCCGTCAACAATATTATAACTGATGCCGTCGGGCCAAAGTAAATGATTATCAATGACTATTTTTTGTATGCTTTTGTCTTTCGCAAGGATCACATCCACACTGTTGGTTTCCAATGCTGTCAGATATAGATTACCTGCTGCATCAATGCTCAATCCACCGTTATTGGGCTTGGTAGAATAAGTTTCTATCTTTTGATCCAATTCGGTTAAGGTCAACCTGTTGTTTAGCAGATCATCAATTTTTATACGATATATTTTTTTGCCGTTCAGAGGAGCGTAGTAAAGCCATTCAAAATCTGCATCAGCTGTAATGCCATCACAGCCCACCAAAAGATTTTTCCCTTTTATGGCCAGGGATTTGCCATTGATGACAGTCGGAACATTTTCAGGCAGGGTTGTCCGTGTACCTTCCAGCAACCTGCGGGTAGCACCTGATTTCATATCTACGACAACCAGGGCGGCTGTTCTTCCATCGCCGCCATTCCCAATGCCCTCATCTGCAATTATAAAAACACCGTGTCTGGTATCAACCACCATATCGTTAGGTTGTGAAGTTGATGCAAGCGAAGTTTCGGGTAAGTAATAAATACGTTCCAACTGATTGGTAATTGTATTCCAGCCTACAATTTTTGGGGTAATAGGATTTCTTTGTGCCATATCGAGCATCCATACAATTCCATTTTTATCACTTCTTATTCCCAAAACATTGCTTAAGTAATGGTCGTCTGTAGTACGGGGTGTATTCCACTCTTTATTGGGAAAAGGCTGGGTTGTTTTCGTTTTGGCATCGTATTTTACTACCCGGTGATCGGGGCTGAAAAACGGGTGATGACTATAGATCAGATCGCCCTGACTGGTGTAAGCAATGTTGCCTACGGATTGATTTACCGTTGCATAAACCTCATATTTTACGGTTTGGGAAATAGCGTCTATATTTAACAAAAGGGGCAGTATAATCAGATATTTTTTCATAATGGCAGGTAATTTATTTTTGGCATTTTTCTTTCAGGATATTTCCTGTTATAACTATGGTTTTGTAAGATCAAAAAAAGTATAAATCAAAAAAAATAATTGAAACTATATGTTTGATAGTTACAAAACTAAGTATAGTAAATTAACCTTACAATAACTGTCAAAAACGATAGTATAAAAATGTACTGCATCAACAATTATTTGCCTGTATTTAATTGTTTTGTGGTTTGTTCTGTTTCTATTCCCTATATCATCAAAAATGAATACAGCCTCTTTTTTATTTTAATACCGGTAGGTTAATTGATATTTTTAATAAATTAACAATTTGTGGTGTAAATTTTGAATATATATATGTTTTTATGAATGATAATGTTTGAATTTTATAAATAATTGTAATGTTTAATTACATATTGTTAATTTTTTTTGTTTATTTGTGTTTGGAAAAACAATTCAAATGATAAAAAAAATTCTACTTCTTTGCATTCTGCAATGCTTTTTTATAGGTTTTTCTCAACATTTAAAACCTATACCTCAAAAAATTTCGGAATATCATGATCAGGGCGAAAGCTTTGTCAGATATGATTTATTTGAAATCAATAAAGCTTCAGGGAAAATGGCTGTATACAAAAGAGCAGCAACGGATATTACTGTTCTGAACATCAATCAGACTGAGCTTAAAAAAATCATAAAAGATCAGCCTCATCTTATAGAAATATCATTTCCTTTTGACGGAAATAAGCAGATCACCGTTGAGCTTTATAAGAATCAGATTTTTACAAATGACTTTAAAGTAACCACCAGTAAGGGGCAGATTGTACAATATACTCCGGGAGTTTATTATCAGGGTATTGTAAAAGGAGACCAGAATTCTGTGGTAGCTTTTAGCTTCTTTAATGATGATATTGTAGGAGTGGCTTCCACTCAGGAATTAGGGAATATTGTTTTGGGGAAAGTTAAAAACACGGAAGATTTTGTAAGCTATTCAGAATCAAAATTAACGGGAGCTAATCCGTTTATTTGTGGAGCAGATGAGTTAAAAGAAAATTATGACCAGAAAATACCCTACAATTCTCAGACAGCAGGTAAAACTTTGACACAGAATTGCGTAAGAGTATATTATGAAATTTGTTATCAGCCTTATCTGAATAATAATTCAAATACCAATACAGTCACAAACTGGCTTACAGCAATCCATAATAATATTGCCACCCTTTACAACAATGATGAGATCAGGATAGCGCTGAGTGAGATTTATATATGGACTACCCAGGATCCTTATAATGGAACGCCGGGAGGAAATCTTAACAGTTTCAGAATCAACAGACCTACTTTTAACGGTGACCTTGCCCATTTAGTCAATGCACCTGCTACAACAAGTATTGCTTATCTGAACTCATTATGTACAGGAAATAAATATGCCTATTCAGGAATTTCCCAAACTTATAACAATGTTCCTGTATATTCATGGACTATCCAGGCTATGACTCATGAAATGGGACATAGTTTAGGCTCTCCTCACACGCATTCATGTGCATGGAACGGAAATAATACCCCTATTGATTGGTGTGGCCCAACAGCGATACCTTCTATTATAGTATCTGAAGCGTTGACATGTACAAGCAATGTATTACCTGCTTCGGGGACTATAATGAGTTATTGCCATCTGATGCCCGGTATTGGCATCAATTTTAGTAATGGTTTTGGTCCTCAACCGGCAGCTTTAATTAGAAATACCGTTGATTCTAAAAGTTGTTTGGGAACCAATTGTATTACATCATGTGGAATGCCTGTTACAGCGGTAAATTTTACAAATGCAACTCAAAACTCCATCAATGTAGTTCTTACAGATATTGTTTCAAATGCCTGGAAGTACAAAGTCACTGGCATGGATGGAACGGTCATTACAACAGGAAATACAAATTCACATACTTTTACTATTACAGGACTTCAGCCTGCTACCTACTATAAACTGTATGTTGGAACAAGCTGTTCTTTACCTAATGTCTATCAATCACCAGTATTGTTTCTAACTGATGGGAATTGGTGTGATGGAATTCAATTTACCGATTCAGGAGGAACTTCAACAACCTATGGAAATGGTGAGAATATTGTAAAAACTTTCTATCCGGTTTCTGGTGCAGCTTTGACGCTTACCTTTACAGAGCTGGCCCTGGAGCAAGACTATGACTTTTTGTATGTATATAACGGTCCGTCTACAGCATCTCCGTTATTCAGTAATGGGAGCTTAACAGGAAATACTCTGCCGGGAGCATTCACTTCTACTGATGCCACAGGAGCTGTTACCGTGAAATTTGTTTCCGATCCAGCAATCACTGAGAACGGTTGGAAAGCTAATTTCTCCTGTACTGTTTTAGGAATTGAGGAAGCCGGGACAAAAGATACAACGGTAGGTATTTATCCGAATCCTGCGAAAAATATAATTATAATTTCTTCCGTAGAAAACCTGAAATCATATAAAATCTTTGATGAAGCGGGAAGGCTCGTACTTTCATCATCTTCCCTGAAAGGAAATAAACTTGAGGTGAATCTCTCTTCAATTCAGGCCGGAAATTATGTGGTTTCTATAGAAACTGATAAACAGACGGTAAATAAGAAATTAATAAAACACTAATTCTTCAATTTAAATAAAAGCCTGGTATATTATATCGGGCTTTAATTGAAGTGAAAAAAAATGCAATTCGGCTCGAATTTTGCTTATATTCAGCGGAATAATTTTTAAATTTGTAAAAAGATTTATTGTCAAAATGACGAACCCTCTATTTTATGCGAAAATAATTCTGTTTGGAGAATATGGGATGATAGAAGACTCTCAGGGTCTTGTTGTACCCTATAGCTTCTATAAAGGAACTTTAAAATTTTCTGATCTGGATTCTGAATTTGAATTGAAATCAAATCAGCATCTGCAGAAATATTCAGATTTTCTGGCTGATCTTGATCTTTCCGGTGATTTTAAATTGAATATTGATCGTTTCAAAAATGATATATCAAACGGGCTTTTCTTTGATTCCAACATTCCGCAGGGATATGGGGTAGGAAGTTCCGGAGCTTTGGTAGCAGCAGTTTTTGAAAGATATTCTGTCAAAAAACTTAACCCTGAAAATATTTCAAAAGATAATCTTAAGAAACTAAAGGCCGTTTTTGGTGAAATGGAAAGCTATTTCCATGGTAAAAGCTCAGGAATGGATCCTTTAATCTGCTATATGAACCTGCCTATTCTTATCGAAAATAAAGAAAACCTGGACAGGGTTTCAATACCTCATGGAGAAGAAGGAAAAGGAGCAATTTTCCTGATCGATTCAGGAATGACAGGGGAAACAGGGCCAATGATCCAGATTTTCTTTGAAAAAATGAAGACGGAAGGTTTCCGCAAAACACTCAAAGAAGAATTTATCCGCTACAACAATGCCTGTATAGATTCTTTCCTTAAAAAAGATATGAACCCATTCTTCAGAAATTTAAAAAAGCTTTCCTATTGGGCTTATGAGCATTTCCGTCCAATGATTCCTGAAAGCATTTTCAATGTCTGGAAAAAAGGACTGGATTCCAATGCCTATTATTTAAAACTCTGCGGAAGCGGTGGTGGTGGCTATATTCTGGGATTTACCAAAGATTATGAAAAAGCTGAAAAAATGCTTGACGGTTTCCATAAAGAAGTAATTTACAGATTCTAAAGGGGTTGGGAATGAATTCTGAAAAAGAAACTTTCCAACAGAAAAATTTTATCTCTAAATCTATATTTTACAGATTTTCACAATTCGTGGGCTTTTTACTGGGTGCAAGATTTTTTATAGCCATTCTGCTTACATTTGCTCTCTATGTTTCCACATTTTTCCTTTTCAACCAGGATGAGACATTCCGGAAATTCGTCTTTGATTTCAAAGTTCACGGAATCATTTTCTGTACCGTGTTAACCATTCTTGCCGGTGGTATCATCAACCAGTTTTATGATTTTGAAAAGGATCATATTGTAAAACCTTTCAGAATGAGGCTTCAGAGCTTTATTGCACAAAGATATTTTCTATATGTTTATCTGTTTCTGTGCATTATTTCATTGGGGATAGCATGGCTCATCTCTCATAAAGTTTTTGTCTTTTTTGTGGTTTACCAGTTTTTTATGTGGTTTTACAGCCATAAACTGAGCCGCATCTTAATTCTGAATAATCTTACATTTGTGAGCCTCACTTTATACCCGTTTTTCGGAATGATGGTTTATTACGAGACTTTTTCAAAGAAAGTTTTACTGATGGCGGTCTTTCTCTTCCTTATCCTTTTATGTATTGATATTGTGAAAGATACCCTTACGAAAAGTGTAGATAAAGCATTCGGATATACAACCATTCCTAATTTTTTTAATAATAAAGCAACAAAGGGTATCATTATCTCGCTTCTGATTATTACGATGGCTGTTTCCATGAGACTGATTATGAAAACAGGAATCTCAGGGTTTATGGCCTATTATTTTTCAGGAGGTCTTTTTGTGATGATTCTTTGTGTTTATTTACTTTTAAATTTTTCGAGAAAGAGCAAATTTATAACTCTAAATATTCTGAGATTATGGGTTTTTGTAGGAATTATTGCCATGCTTTTAAACGGGATTGAAAGTAAATTATAAATATTTTTTTAAAAGACATTGGTTATTCTTACCTTTGCGAAACTAAATTTAATAAAAAAGAATGCCCATTTTTAACGATACTAAAGTTGCATTTGCAGATAAATCTGATGCTCAATTAAGAAAGGCGTACTGGATGTTTAAAATGATCGAACAGCCTGCATTGACAAGCCTTGGAACTTCAGTTCTTAATTTCACAGTTCATAATAATTTTCCTTTCGTAACAGGAATTGTAAAAAACACTTTGTTTGAGCAGTTCTGTGGTGGCGAAACCCGTGAAGAAAGCATGAAAGTGGTAAAGCAGCTTTTCAAAAGAGGAGTAGGCAGTATTTTCGATTACTCGATTGAAGGGAAAGAAGATGAAGAAACTTTTGATGCAGTCTGCAAAGAAATTAAAGATATCGTTAAATTTTCAGTAGGAAACCCAGCTATTCCTTTTATTGTATTTAAACCTACAGCTTTTGGAAGAATAGACCTGTATGAAGCAGTGGGGAAAAATGCAGAGCTCACTTCCAGCCAGAAAGAAGAATGGGAAAGGGTGGTAAGGAGATTCGATGAGGTATGTAAACTTTGCCATGAACACGATAAAAAAGTAATGGTAGATGCTGAAGAAACCTGGATGCAGGATGCTGCAGATCATCTTTGTGAAGAAATGATGGAGAAATATAACAGGGAAAAACCTATTGTGTGGAATACCATTCAGATGTACAGAACCGGAAGACTGGAATATATGGAAGGGCATCTTTACAGAGCACGGGAAAAAAACTATTTTATCGGATATAAAATAGTTCGTGGCGCTTACATGGAAAAGGAAAGAGCCAGAGCCGAACAAAAAGGATACACAGACCCGATTCAGCCTGATAAAGAGGCTACCGACAAAAATTACAATGCAGGAATTGATTTTGTGATGAATCATTTAGATAAAGTTTCAGCATTTTTCGGAACCCATAATGAGATCTCTTCAGAGCTTGTAATGGACAAAATGAAAGCAAAATCTCTTGAAACCGGTAATAAGCATGTATATTTCGGCCAGCTTTACGGGATGAGTGATAATATTACGTTCTATTTATCAGATAAAGGCTATAATGTGGCTAAATATCTTCCATATGGGCCTGTAAAAGATGTGGTTCCATACCTTACCAGAAGAGCAAGGGAAAATACTTCTGTTGCCGGACAAACCGGAAGAGAATTGGGGCTTATTAAAAAAGAACTCGACAGAAGAAAAAACAAATAAAATAGTTTTATTCCAAATAATAAAAGCTTCACTCAGTGAGGCTTTTTTTGATCAATCGAACCGATTGTTTATTGTTTTGCAGAATAAAGCTGAATTAACCAGCTTTAAAAATAATTTTTCTTTGCTAACTTTTAAGTTGATTATTGGCTACAGTTTTTAAGGCTCAAAACTTTCAAATTTTCCGTTTTCATAGAACAAAACAATCCTTTTTATTTTATTATATTGATTATCAGTTACTTGATTGATTGTTTGATCGTTGTTTTTTTCTAATCGCTGAGAATCGGTTATTTTTTTCTCAGCCGGACTCTGATCAGGTATAACTGATTCTCCGGCACTTTGTTTTGAAGGAATAATTTGAGTTTCTTCAGCTCCGAAATCTTCATCGGTATTCATCATTGTAAATAAATCCGGAAGCGAGGTAGGTTTGGTTTTTTCTTCTTCAATTTTTTCAGGAATTTCATCGGTTTCCGGTAATTCAGATTTCAGCATTTCACCGTCACCATTGACAAGCCAGTCCCAGAGAATCTCAGGGAAGCGGGATTTTATTTTTATGATAAATTCTAAAGAAGGTTTATTCCTCCCGGAAGTGATGTGTGAAATAGAAGAACGCTGTACATCTATCTCATCTGCAAACTCCGAAGGAGTGAGCCTGGAATATTCTATAACTTTTGAAATTCTCTCATTTAAACTCATAAAAACAAGTTTCATATTGTTTTACAAATGTAAAAATAAAGTTTACAATTGCAAAATACAAAAGTAAACAATTGAAAACTTATCCGATATACAAAAGTAAACAATGCAAATTTGCTGATAAACAAGTATTTATGTTGTTGATAAAATTAAAATTGAATTTTTATTAAACAAATTATCCCCAGAAATTAATTTTTTTGATTCCACTTAAAGTAAAAGATGAGATAAATAATATATTGGTCAATTCAAACGGTACAGGATCAATAAATATCCTATTCATGGTTATTTACATTGTTTTTTACGGATAAAATTCCAAGTATGGAGTAGGAGACAGGTTAAATGACTGATTATACATATTAAATTAAATAAATCTATATGAGAGGGGTGATAATTATTCTTATAAATGGCCATTATAAAGCAGTTTTAACATTAAATTATAAATAGGATTAAGCACTCTATCCGGGATCAGTTTAATGATGAATTACATCTTTTATTTCAAGCTGTATTGAAGCATGATTTGCTGTTAAATTTCTCAGGTAATTAACAATTTACAATTGTATACATGTGTAAATTAACATATCCTTAGCACTTTTCCACGTTTAAGATTATTACACTCATTTGGGGATAAATACGGCTTTTTGTACTTAAAGCAAAGTTAAAAATGTAGTTTAGATATATTATTTAATATATTGATTTATATATAGTTAAATGAAATACTTTGAATTGTTGTTAATCCACAATTTTATTAACAGACATTCTGTCAATTTACAATGTTTAATAAAGTTACAAATGTTAATTTTATTTTCTGCCTGAAAATGATTATTTTTGACTCATGTAAATTATTATCTGATGAATTTTGAACAGATTTATTCTCCCAATCCTAATTTCTCTAATCGCTATATTTCCCCTGAAAAATTATTTTCTTACCTACAGACGAATTTCAGCGATTACATTCAGGAGATCGGAAAATCGTTTCTGGATAAACCTATTTATAAACTGAGTATCGGAAGCGGAAATATCAATGTTCTGGCCTGGTCACAAATGCACGGGAATGAGTCCAATGCTACCCACGCTATGCTTGACCTGTTGACAAGTCTTGATAAAGCTCCTGAAATGCGTGATGATATGTTCACGAAAATCAAACTTGATTTTATCTTTATGTTAAATCCTGACGGATCAGAAAAATGGACCAGACTGAATGCAGCAGATATAGATCTGAACCGGGATTTTCATAATGAATCAAGCAAGGAAATTAGGTTTCTTAAAAATCTGGCTGCTTCCAAAAAATATGATTACGCGCTGAACCTGCATGAGCAGCGGACGATCTTTACAACAGACGGAATTCATCCTGCTACACTCTCCTTTTTAGCACCCTCTGAAAATGTGGAGCGTACCATTACCGAGAACAGGAAAAAATGTATGGCTGTCATTGCTGATGTTTATAATCATTTAAAAGAATTAATTCCCAATCAGATCGGAAGGTATTCTGATGAGTTTTATCCGACTTCTACAGGAGATAATTTCATTAAAGCCGGAATGCCTACGATTCTTTTTGAAGGTGGACATTTTTTGAATGATTATGCCAGAACGGGAACAAGAAAATATTATACAATTGCCCTGTATTATGCACTGAGAGCAATGACTGAATTAAATTCCGGGATTACAGGCTGGGAAATCTATCAGGAAATCCCCGAAAACCAGGAAACCCACTATGATATAGTATACAGAAATGTAAAATTGAACACAGACCATCACTGTATATTGGATATTGCGGTTCAGTACAGGGAAATAAAAGAGGAAGGAAAAGAGGAGATATCATTTATTCCTTTTGTAATGGAAGTGGGAGATGTGAAGAAAAGAAAAGGCTGGCTGGAAATAGACTGTACCGGGAAGAAATTTGTTTGTCCTACTAAATATCCGAAACTGGATGCGGTTGTTGATTTTAAAATAGAGGATTAGAATTTTAGAGAGCTTTTTGCTTGCGATATTCTATTAAAATTTTGCATTTAACATTTTTCAAAATTTAAATGTATAAAAACAAACTGCCCCTGAAAATATAAACTTTCAGGGGCAGCTTTTATAAAGTATCCGGAATTAGTTTACGACTTTAATCCCGTTAGCTACAAATCTGATCTCCTCTTTCGGCTTATTGATCGCATCAATTTCAGACTGAGGCTTTTTAGCATCTTCAGCATAATGTTTCTGCTCATCAATTGAGATTACTTTTCTTTCGGCATTTCCTTCCAGAACTACATTTTTCCCTTTTAAAGCTGTAGGAACGAAGAATGCATAGTCTTTCATTTTTACGAAAAACTGAGAATCATCTTCAGTCTGGATTGTCAGCCAACATCCTTTTTTCTCACAAACATCAGTCACTTTCCCTTTGATGGCTACATTTTCAACTTTTTTATTGTCCTTTTTAAGCTTCTTGCCTAATTTTTCAGCACTGATTGCTTTAGATTCAACAGATGAAGCAACACCTGCTCCATAAGTATCACCAACAATAGCATTTCCTGCGGGTGGGGAAGCTTTTTTCGTTTCTTGTGCAAATGCTAATGTGGAAATACTTACAGCTGCTGCAAATAATATAGCTTTGAATTTCATTTTTAATATTTTTTCCAAAAATACTAATAAAAATTGAATCCAAAACCTATAAATACTTGATAAAAAACAGGTCAATTTCTAAATTTTAAACAAAATTAAAAATCAACTGCATATTTGTTTATATTTGACCACTCTAAAATAATTATGCAGAAAAAACTAAAACTTTGGGATGCCATTATGCTGGTAATGGGCTCTATGATCGGAAGTGGGATATTTATCGTAAGTGCTGATATGATGAGAAACCTAGGTTCAGGATACTGGCTTATCATTGTCTGGGTAATTACGGGAATAATGACCGTTGCCGCAGCGATAAGCTATGGCGAGCTTTCTGCCCTGTTTCCTAAAGCAGGCGGGCAATATACTTACCTGAAAGAGATTTTCGGGAAAAAGATGGGTTTCCTGTACGGATGGGGATTGTTTACCGTGATTCAGACCGGAACAATTGCTGCCGTTGCGATGGCATTCGGAAAATTTACAGCTTATCTGATTCCTTCGCTAAATGATGCAGCTCCGCTTTTTCAAAGTGGTGAATTTAAAATTACCTGGATACAGATTTTAGCTATTGCCATCATTCTGTTACTGACCTATATCAATACAAGAGGAGTAGAAAGTGGAAAACTTTTACAGAATATTTTTACTGGATCTAAAATCATCGCATTATTAGGACTGATTGCTGCAGGATTCATTTTAGTCGACGTTTCCCATCTGACTGGAAATTTTAATTTAGGATTTGAATCTTTTAATAACCTTAAAAAAGACATTAGCGGAAACTTCCTGAAAGAAGGTTGGGAACCTATCGGCGGAATGACTTTATTAGGCGGTATTGCAGCAGCAATGGTAGGTTCGGTTTTCAGTTCGGTAGCCTGGGAAAGTGTAACTTTTGTATCGGGAGAAATTGATAATCCGAAGAAAAATGTTGTAAAATCTATGATCTACGGAACTTCTGCTGTAATGATTCTCTATATAGCCGTAAATTATGTTTATCTGAATGCGTTAGACAGAGATGCCATTGCATTTGCAGCTAATGACAGGGTAGCGGTAGCTGCTTCCCAGAATATTTTCGGGAGTGCAGGAACCATTATTATTGCTTTATTGGTGATGGTTTCGACTTTCGGGTGTAATAACGGACTGATATTAGCCGGAGCAAGAGTATTTCAAACCATGGCAAAAGACGGAATGTTCTTTAAATCTGCTGTTGATAATAATAAAAATGAGGTACCCGGAAATGCTTTATGGATGCAGGGAGTCTGGGCTTCCTTATTATGCTTGAGCGGACAGTACGGAAACCTGCTTGATATGATTTCTTTTGTGATTGTTTTATTCTATATGATTACCGTTTTTGGAGTAATTTACTTAAGGTTCAGACAGCCAAACCTTGAAAGGCCTTATAAAACATGGATGTACCCTATAACTCCGGTTATTTACTTATTGATCGGGTCTGGCTTCTGTATCTTACTTCTGATCTACAAACAGCAGTATACATGGCCCGGATTTGTAATGGTTCTATTGGGACTTCCCGTTTATTATTTCATCAACCGGAACAAAAAAGCGGATGAACAATAACTTGTTTCTCTGACAATGAGAAAAATTTAATACAACTGTATTTTTAAAATAATAATTTACGGCTTTCAAACCAGTTTGAAAGCCGTAAATTTTGAATAATATTTTTTGTGATCCTATAACTTATTATTTCCTGAAAATGTTTAAATTGGTATCTTGTTTTATGCAAAAGAGACCATGAAATAAAATAAAGAAGCTGATCTATGGACACACCAAATTACAGAATGCCTTTTGTACCGTCAACATTAATGTCTGAGGGCGGGAGTATAGATACCTGCGATGTAGGAGAAAGTATTGCCCACAATATTATGTTGCTGATAACCACTAAAAAAGGCGAAAACAGATATGATGATAATTACGGAAACGATGTCTGGAACCTGGAATTCGATAATGGAGTTACCAGTGCTGTCTGGGAAAATGTTTTTATTAAAAGCCTGAAAAGACAAATACAGGAATATGAGCCCAGGATTGTTCAGCCACAAATTGATGCGCATGTACAGCTTGTTGAGCACAGCTATGATACAAAAGAACATACAGAAATCAAGAAGAAAGTAAGAATAGCGATCAATGCTAAACTGGAGGCTACGGGAGAGCGTTTCGGCTTCTCTACAGAATTATTCCTGAGCCCGATGTCAATTGACTAGATATTTAATTGTAATCAGAATTTATGAATTTAGACCAGAATATATATTCCAAAGAATCCGTAAAAGCAAGAATGCTTCAAAACGCAACCAAAGTCTGGGGATTAAAAAGCCCGCAGTCTCTGGATCCGTTTGTTAAATTACTGATTGATGCATTCAGTACGGAGATTTTTAAAGCAAATAATGAAATACAGACGGTAAATGCCCGCATTTTAGAAAAATTGGCTAAACTGCTTACACCTTCTCTTTATACCCATCCCGTTCCGGCACATGCCATAGCCTTCACACAGCCTTATGACTCTTCCGAAGTTCTTCTGGAACATACCGAATTTTTCTTCAGAAAACAGATGACGTCGACGGTAAAATCAGAATCGGATAAACAGCTGAATATTCCTTTTACCCCTGTAGGAAATGTGAGGATCAATAAAATCCAGACTTCCGTAATGTTTGTAGGAAATACCTGCTACAGTATTGATGACAGGCTGAATAAAATCCCCATTGCAAGATTCCAGGGAAAACCTGAAGACTATAGGAAAATTACGATTGGTATTAATGTAAGTAAATATACGAGCGAAAATTTCCCTAAATATTTAAGTATATTTTGTTCAAATCCTGCCTTTGAACATTTGGATTTTGTGTACAAATTATTGCCTTACCTTACCGTTACAAGCAACGGAAACCCATTATTTGTAAGAGAAGGTTTATCTTATCTTAAAAATAACCAGGCGGATGGATATGAGCAGATGTTCCGTGAACAGTCTATCAAAACAAAAACGATTGAAGACATTAAAAGTATTTATCACCATAAATTTATCGAAGTCACAGGAATATCGGGAAGCTTATTTTCTGAACCGGGGAAACTTCCACAGAATCTTGATTTCCTGGGAGGCAGAGAGGATATAGAAAAATATATCGAAGACAAACAATACCTGTGGCTTACTTTTGAATTTCCACCACAGTTTTCGTCAGAAATTTTAGATAACTTCTCATTTGTACTCAATGCTTTTCCGATTTATAACAGAGGCTGGAAAAAAACAGAATACAGCCTTGATATCATGGGAAATAATATTCCGCTGGTTACTGATGAAGGAGAACATTTCCTCTATGTGGATGAGGTTCAGGACGGAGAAGGAAGAAGATATACGGAAATTCCATTTACACCTGCCGATAACCTGAAGAAAGGGTTGTACACGGTAAGAAAAGGAGGAATGGAACGTTTTACAAACAGAAACGCAGTGGATATGATTGCCAATGTTCTTGAACTTACGAGAGACGAAATCGCGGCATTTTCACTTTTAAACAGGGATAATGTAAAAGGGGTCCTGAGTGAGATGTCTGATAAGATGAAGACCATGGTACAGAAAGTGAACAATGCGAAAAGAAATATTAAGCAGGAACTGAATTATGTCATTATGGAACCTGTTGAAAAAACAGATCACACCTATGCTTCTTTCTGGGTTACCCATTGTACTTTGGCCAATCATATGCGTCCGGGAACTGAACTTTCCAATCAGTTGAAATCACAGTCACTCATACTTCTTACCGAAACAATCGGGGGAGCAGAAGAACAAAAAGGAACAGACAGTATTCAGGCTTATAAATATGCTTTAACCACAAGAGATAAAATCATTTCTCTCGAAGACGTTAAAAACTATTGCAGGATGGTTCTTAAAGATGAATTAAAAGAAGTAAGGGTGAAGAGAGGAACGATGATCAGCAACAAACCCAAAGAAGGATTTGTCCGTACCGTTGAGGTGGAAATTATCCCACAAAATTATTCCTTCTACGGAAGAGCATATTGGGAGAACACTGCCAATATCCTTAGAAACCAGATCATACTGAAAGCAATCGACGGAATTGAATATCTCGTGAAAATAAACAATGAGGATACCGATTTTTAAAGAAAAGAAAAAATGATCACCAAAATAAAAAAATATGAAAAAAATTATTGTATTTGTATTGGCCCTTTCATTAACATCGGCCAGTATAAGCTGTAAAAAAGATATAAATAAGCTGGGAAAAACGGTTCTGAATCTTGGCGGTGCAGATGAAGCTAATGCCATTATTGATTTTAACAATAATTTTTTAGATTCCTATAAAAGCACTTCAGGACATGTTGAGGGAATTTTAAAATATGCAGATGCAGCCGTTACTAAATCAAAAGGAGGAGATGTGATGATGATGCCGGTGATTTTGAGTTCTATGGATTATACCCTTCAGAAAATCCAGAAAGTGCCGTCGGGATTTGGAAAAGACCAGGCTTCCATTGAAACAGATTTTAAAAATTATAAGACTCAGAAAGACAATCTTGAAAAAAAATACGAAGAGCTGAAATCTTATATTAATTCTGAAGATTATAAAGATGATAAAGGGGCTAAAGCAGAAACATTAAAAAAAGAGATTGGCGCAGCAGCCCAGACTTTCTTTACTTCAGGAGAAAATATTGTGGCAAAGATCAAACCGGCTACAGATGCTGCAGAGGAAGTTATTCTTAAAGATCATCCGATGAAAGAGTATATTATCTCTTCCAAAAGCCTTATGATCTCACTGGATTCTGTCATGGATGTACTTGATAAACAGGCCGGGGGTCAGTTTAACGAAGCTGAGGCTCAGAAAAAATATGATGAATTTGCGAAAACGGTTGAAAACAATTCAAAATTGGATTTTAATGTTAAAAACCCGCAATACGCTTATAAGAAAACGTTGTTTGAAAATGTCAATAAAAATGCTTCCATATTTTTAGACAGCTACAGAAAGTTGATCCGTGATTCCAAAGCAGCGGGTAAAATACCCGAGAACAATCTCAGGGAAATAGATTCAGCCTATGATTCTGTGCTTAATTCATACAATTCATTTGTAAAATAAAATACTTAATTAAATAAACTATAAAAAGACCGGTAGCTCTGTTACCGGTCTTTTTATTTTCAGGATAAGCAATTCAGTAAAGAATTATTCATATTTATCAGGAATATAGTAATAGACATTTTCCATTCATTTTTTAACACAAAAATTTCATAAAATTCCGTAATTTTGCACATTGTGATTTTCAGGTAAGATCACTTCGAATTATGAGTAAATCAACAGACTATATAGAAGTTTACGGTGCACGCGAGCACAACCTTAAAAATATTAATGTCAAAATTCCACGCAATGAATTGGTCGTTATTACCGGGCTTTCCGGTAGCGGGAAATCTTCACTGGCTTTTGATACAATTTTTGCAGAAGGGCAACGCCGGTATATTGAAACCTTTTCAGCTTATGCACGACAGTTCCTGGGTGGTTTGGAGCGTCCCGATGTAGATAAAATCGAAGGACTCTCCCCCGTAATTGCCATTGAGCAGAAAACAACCAATAAAAACCCACGTTCAACAGTAGGAACAGTGACAGAACTGTATGATTTCCTGCGCCTTTTGTATGCAAGAGTTTCTGATGCCTACTCAATTTCTACAGGGAAAAAACTGGTAAGCTATACGGAAGACCAGATCCTTGATACGATCAAAGAAAACTATAAAGGTGAAAAAATAATGTTACTGGCACCGGTTGTACGTTCCAGGAAAGGACATTATCATGAACTTTTTGTTCAGATGGCTAAAAAAGGTTACGGGCAAGCCCGAATTGACGGCGAATTGCAGGATATTGAGTATGACTTAAAACTGGACCGTTATAAAACCCACGATATTGATATCGTTATCGACCGTTGGATTATCGGTGAAAATGCTTCCGAAAACAGGATGGAGAAATCTCTGAGAACAGCAATGGAAATGGGGGAAGGAATTATAGGAATTCAAAAACTGGGAAGTACAGATATCGAATATTTTTCAAAAAACCTGATGGATGCTGAAACAGGTCATTCACTGGCTTTACCGGAACCGAATACATTCTCATTCAATTCACCGAAAGGAAGTTGCCCGGATTGTAAAGGTTTAGGCACGATAAAAAAAATCAACACCGATTATTTTGTTGATAATCCGAAATTATCGATCAACCAGGGAGCTTTATTGCCGCTGGAAGATATTAAATCCAACAAATGGATTGTAGCACAGATTAAAAATATTCTTGAAATTTTCGGATTAGGTTTAACTACCCCGATGAAGGATATTCCAGAGGAAGCATTGGATTATATTTACAACGGCTGCCATAAAGAGTTCAGTAAAGATCTTAAATATGCAGGAATTACCAAAAAGATAAAGATCAGTTTCGATGGCCTGATTCCTTTTATGGAAGAGATTATTGATGAGAAAGAATCTTATGAAGGTGTTCTGCTGGAAAGACATTTTACGACAGAGGAAACCTGCCCTGAATGTAATGGAACCCGTTTGCAGCCGTCAAGTTTAAGCTTTAAAATTGATGGAAAAAACATTGCTGAGGTTAACGGATTGAGTTTATCTGATCTTAAAGACTGGTTAGTAGATGTAAAAGACAAATTCTCTGAAAAAAATAAAATCATTGCCCACGAGATTTTAAAGGAAATCGAAACCAGGCTTCAGTTTTTATTGGATGTGGGACTTGATTATTTAAGCCTGAGCAGAAGCTCAAAAACACTTTCGGGGGGAGAATCCCAAAGAATCCGTCTGGCTACCCAGATCGGGTCTCAACTGGTGAATGTGTTGTATATCCTTGATGAGCCAAGTATCGGGCTTCATCAGAGAGACAATGAAAGGCTGATCAATTCTTTAAAAAACCTCAGGGATATCGGTAACTCTGTTTTGGTGGTAGAGCATGATAAAGACATGATCCTTGAAGCCGATGAGGTATTGGATATTGGCCCGAGAGCCGGAAAATTCGGTGGTGAAATCCTTTGGCAGGGAAAACCGAAAGACCTGTTGAAAGCAGATACTATAACGGCAGATTACATCAATGGCAAAAGGAAAATCGAAATCCCGGCTGAAAGAAGAGCCGGAAGCGGTAAAAATATACTCTTAAAAGGGGCAACAGGAAATAATCTTAAAAATGTAACCCTTGATATTCCGTTAGGAAAACTGGTGGTAGTAACCGGGATTTCGGGAAGCGGAAAATCTTCTCTGATCAACGGGACTTTATATCCGATCCTTAACAAACATTTTTACAGAGCAGTACAGGAACCTTTACCTTACAAAAAGATCGAAGGCCTTGAAAATATTGATAAAATTGTAGATGTAGACCAGACACCGATCGGAAGAACTCCGCGTTCAAACCCGGCTACCTATACAGGAATGTTTACAGATATCAGAAACCTTTTCGCCGAACTTCCCGAAAGTAAAATCCGTGGTTATAAGCCCGGAAGATTTTCTTTCAACGTAAAAGGTGGCAGATGTGAAACCTGCCAGGGTGGAGGATTGAAAGTCATAGAAATGAACTTCCTTCCGGATGTTTATGTTCATTGCGAAACCTGCAACGGAAAACGTTTCAACAGAGAAACCCTGGAAGTCCGTTATAAAGGGAAATCTATTTCGGATGTATTGGATATGACCATTGATGAAGCGGTAGAATTTTTTCAGCCGATCCCGAAAATCTATAGCAGGGTAAAGACTTTACAGGACGTAGGATTAGGATATATTACGATGGGGCAACAGTCTACTACACTTTCAGGAGGTGAAGCTCAACGGATCAAACTGGCTACAGAGCTGGCAAAAAGGCAAACCGGAAATACTTTATACATCCTTGATGAGCCGACAACAGGGCTTCATTTTGAAGATGTGAAGATCCTGATGGATGCCATTAATCAACTGGTGGAATTAGGAAATTCATTCATTATCATCGAGCATAATATGGATGTAATTAAGCTGGCAGACCATATTATTGATGTAGGCCCTGAAGGCGGAAAGTACGGCGGGCAGATCGTTGCACAGGGAACTCCTGAAGAAATTGTAAAGTCTAAGAAGAGCCTGACCGGGAAGTTTCTGAAAAGAGAGTTATAGAAATTAAAACCGAAATTTTGTCGTTCAGGAAGAATGTAAGCTTTTGCATAATTCTAAGAAGATAAAGATCAAAAAAATAAGGCTGAAAGTAATCATTTCAGCCTTTGTTTTTATCCGTTTCATTTTTAATTTCATCATATATCCTTTCAATATGGTCCCAGTAATCTTTACACATCCATTTGTATATCGAATAATTGGCCTCGACAACAAGATGGGTAAATTGATTTTTTGTGTTGATTCGGGTTGTAATGGTTTCTGTTAACCATTTTTCTTCAAAACCTGTCCATTGGCCGCCGGCTTTCAGTAAATTAGGCTGAAGAACAGAGAAAACTTCATACTTATTGATGATTTTTATTTCTTCCAGCGTATAAGGGCTGTTAAGAAAGATTTCAGCAATATATTTTAAATCCGTTTCCTGCAGTTCCGTATCAAGATAAAATTCAGAAAGTGCCATCCAGATGGGCGCCCGTTCTTCAATAACTAGAGGTGTATGCATACAGACGAGTGGTTATATAGTTTTATCAAAAGTAATCAATTTTTCGGTTGAACGAATAGTAATCTAAAAAGGCTGTTTTAGATGAATATTGCTTGTTTTAACCTTCATTTTTAATTTCCAATGTTAAATTTTCAATTATTTTTTAAATTTATTTATTTGGGAATCAATTATTTATGTTTTAATATTAACTTAATATTAACTCAATGTAAAATTAATATGAATTATTTTATATATCTTTGGTTAAAGAAATAGTAAATAAGTTTAATATAACATTTAAAACCAAATAGTTATGAAAAATAAAATTCAAATATTCGTTGCTTCACTTTTCGTTTTCGGTTGTATGGCTGTTGTTAACACAGCTAAAGCTCAAACTACAAATAATAATACTATTCAGGAGGTACAACTGAATAAGAACGATGCTTTCAGTGAAATAAGGAATCTTCTGATGGCTAATTTTGATTTCACCAATTCTGATTATAAGCAAGGTATTGTAAACTCAGAAGTGAAGTTTGAAATTGCAGAGAACGGGAAAATTGTGAATGTCCATTCCAAAGGAGATTGCAAAAATGTAAGCAAAGAAATTGAAAATGTATTAAGTCATCTTCAATACAAAATAGACGGTAGTAAAATTAATGATAATATGATTGCTTCAACATATGTAATGCCGGTGAGAGTAGATATTAACAACAGGTAATATTCATACAATCTTTTATAACAAAGTCATTCAGATTATTTCTGGGTGGCTTTTATTTTTACACTGTCTGAACTGTAAATAGTGAAAATTTTAAATATTAAACTGTAATAAATTATAATAAAATTCGTTTTATATTTATCAAACCATAAATTAAAACGATATGAAAAATTTAAAGAAGCTAAACAAAGAAGAACTGAAAGCAGTAAACGGTGGAGCACCTAAAAAATACTGTGTATACTGCGAATGGATGAATGCTGTAGTATGCAGTGAAGTTCCGATTTCTCAATGTCCTTAAAAATGTAAAGCTGCCCATTGGCAGCTTTTTTTATTCCTCAGCCCCTGATACAAAATTCTTTAAACTTGTTTTAAGATTACCGGAGCCGTTAATCGTATCAAATTTTATATTGTCAATTCTCCAGCCTTTATCCGGAACATTAATGAGTTGTATGATGTCAGTCCATCGGGTATCAGGAAAATTACTGTTTTCAAGATCAACCGTAACGTTTGCGCTCAACGGTTTACTGTTTTCCTTTACATCAATCGATCTTATCTTGTACGCTGTAAATCCTTCATATAAACCTGTGAAGATTGATCCTTCCAATAGGAGAGGCTTATCTGTCGGATGATCGCTTTTCTTTACCTTTTCAATATCAGCTTTTGAAGTAGCTACAGCTTCCTGAAGTATTTTCTCGAGATCAGCGGAAAACAGGTCTTTTGAGATGGAACTTTCATAAAGTATATCACTGGATTTACCGTAAGTAGTGTAAAATGTTTTTAATTTTTCAGTAATTTCTTCCGAATGATGATCTTTATTTATGCAGCCGGTGAACAGCAAAAAGGCACCTAAATAAATAATTAAATGTTTCATTTTTACACCTATGTTTTTAATCGTAAAATTAATACATTTGATCATATAAATAAACTATTGTGAATCCTATTCTTGATGTAGTTGTTCGCTCACTCTGCGTTTATCTTTTCATGGTAATCGCTATCCGCCTGTTTGGTAAAAATCAACTTTCCCAGCTTAATGCCGGAGATGTGGTTTTGCTGCTGCTTATTTCCAATGCCGTACAGAATGCCATGGTAGGGCCGGATACTTCATTACAGGGTGGGCTTATTGCTGCTTTGGTTCTTTTTGTAGCCAATTTTATTTTAAAAAGACTGATGTTTTCCAACCATGCTTTTGAAACTTTTATGGAAGAAGATCCTGTTATTTTAATCAGGGATGGAGAGGTAGACCAGAAGGCTTTGAATAAAGTGAAAATTACCAGAGATGAGCTGGAAGAAGCCATCAGGGAACACGGCGTTGAAAAGATTGAAAATGTAAAACTATCTGTACTGGAAGTAGATGGGAATATCAGTGTAGTATCCGAAGATGATATAAGTAAGCAAACCCATTATTCAAGAATAAAAAGAAAAAATAAAAGAAAATATCATTAAATACAATGAATTACGAAATAAGAGAAATGCTTCCCGGTGATGAAGCACGCATTCTGGAAATATTCAAACAGGGTATAGATAGTGGAATCGTTACTTTTGAGACTGAGATCCCTAATGCTGAAGCCTGGAATATGGGTTTTTTCAACGATTGCAGATGGGTACTCGAAAATGAAAATAATGAAGTGATCGGATGGAGCGCCCTGAAACCTGTAAGTAAACGGGAGTGTTATAAAGGAGTGGCAGAAGTAAGCATTTATTTCGATAATAATTACCAGGGCTTAGGTTTAGGATCGGTTTTACTTAAAAAGATGATTTTGGATAGTGAAAACCACGGATTCTGGACATTGCAGTCCAATATCTTCCCAGAAAATGAAGCCTCAATAAAATTTCATCAGAAAAACGGATTCAGAACAGTAGGTGTTCGTGAAAAAATTGGAAAACTGAACGGGCTGTGGAAAGATGTCGTTTTGCTCGAAAGAAGAAGTGAAACGGTAATGTGAATTTTTAGTTGAAGAAGGAGGAATTGGGAATTGGGATTTGTGCTATAAATACCAGTTGTTTAACAACATTTTTCCAGCCTCAATCTTCCTGCTTCCTATCTGCGCCCTTAATCTAACTCATGGCTTCTAACCCCTAAATTCTATTTTGGCATCAACCTTGTTTATTCTCATACAGAATTTGAAAAATGAAAATATGAAAGGTTTGATTAAAATGACCGGAGTTATGGTGGTATTGTTGATGATGACATCATGTATAGTTCATGAGCATCATGGAAGAAGGTTGCCGCCGGGCCAGGCTAAAAAAGTGTATGGCGGAAGTGCGAGATATTATGCACCGGGCCAGGTGAAAAAGAGATATTACTATTACGACAAAAGATATGATGATAATCACAGAGGAAAAGGTCATAAAAAACATCACAGAGATTAAAATGCTACAAAAAAGCCCTGACACATTCAGGGCTTTTGCTTTTATAATTTAAAATCTGGATTTTTTCGGATTCAGGAAAGTATTGAAAATCATCACCTTTTGACCGAATCTTTTTTCAATTCTTTCGGCAATATTTACCAGCTCACTTTTAATAAAATCACTTCGGAGTTCTTCATTATCAAAAATTAAAAGCAGGTTATAATTTTTACCTTCCTCAATATAATCACTGTGTACTTCCGAGAGGATATATTTATTTACATCCATCAGGTTATCCGTCATCAGAACCAGGGTTTCATCAATATAATTTTCCCAGTCTTCAATATTGTCTTGGGTGCAGTGGAAAGTTATACTTAATACGCTCATATTTTATGAATTTTTAAGATTTTGTGGATAAATTCTGGGGCAAAAATCGGCAAATTTTTCGTAAATTAGCCCGTTAATAAAAATCAGAAATAAATAATTTTCAGACTCAAAGCTAAAGGTCTGACTATCATTATAATAAAATTTGTTTATGCAAAAAGAAGGAGAAAGACTGATTCCTATCAACATTGTTGATGAAATGAAGTCATCTTATATCGATTATTCGATGTCGGTTATCGTTTCAAGAGCGTTACCTGATGTAAGAGATGGCTTGAAACCCGTTCATAGAAGAGTGCTTTATGGTATGTATGGATTAGGGGTTTTTTCTAATAGAAAATATTTAAAATCTGCGAGAATTGTTGGGGACGTTTTAGGTAAATACCACCCGCACGGAGACTCCTCTGTATATGATGCAATGGTGAGAATGGCCCAGGATTGGAGCTTGCGTTATCCGCAGGTTGATGGTCAGGGGAACTTCGGTTCAATGGATGGTGACCCGCCTGCAGCGATGCGTTATACTGAAGCAAGATTAAAGAAAATTTCTGATGATGTCTTATCAGACCTTGACAAAGAAACAGTAGATTTTCAGAATAACTTTGATGACAGCTTAACAGAACCCACTGTTCTTCCTACAAAAATTCCAAACCTTTTAGTAAACGGAACCTCAGGCATCGCCGTAGGAATGGCGACCAATATGGCGCCGCACAATTTATCGGAAGCGGTAAATGCAATCACTGCCTACATCGATAACAAAGATGTTACGATTGACGAACTGATGCAGCATATCATTGCTCCCGACTTTCCGACAGGAGGTATTATCTATGGATATGACGGGGTAAGGGATGCTTTCCATACCGGAAGAGGTAGAGTAGTTCTCAGAGCTAAAGTCAACTTTGAGGAAATCGGAAACAGGAATGCAATTATTGTTACTGAAATCCCTTATCAGGTTAATAAAGCTGAAATGATTGCCCGAACAGCCGAACTGGTGAAAGATGAGAAAATTCCGGGGATCTATGAAATAAGAGATGAGTCGGATAGAAAAGGTCTTCGTGTTGTTTATGAGCTGAAAAATGATGCAATCCCTAATGTTGTCCTTAATCTATTATACAAATATACATCGCTACAGACTTCTTTTAGCGTTAACAATATCGCTTTGGTACACGGAAGACCTGAGCAGCTGAACCTGAAAGATATTATTCACCACTTTGTAGAGCACAGACACGAAGTCATCATAAGAAGAACTCAGTTTGAGCTTAAAAAAGCGAAAGAAAGAGCTCATATTTTGGAAGGCTTCATGAAAGTGATTGGTACCCAGGATTCTTTAGATAAAGCGATTTCTATTATCCGTCACAGTGCAAATCCACAGGCAGCTAAAGAAGGATTGATTACAGAATTTGATCTTTCTGAAATCCAGGCTCAGGCTATTCTTGATCTTCGTTTGGCTCGTTTAACGGGTATGGAGCTTGATAAGATTCGTGATGAATATGATGCGATCATGAAAGAAATTCAGAATCTGGAAGATATCTTAGCCAATGAAAGCAGAAGATTCCAGATTATTAAAGATGAATTGGCCGAAGTTAAAGAAAAATATGGTGACGAAAGACGAACCGAAATAGACTATTCAGGTGGAGAAATGTCAATTGAAGACATTATTCCGAACGAAGCTGTGGTTCTTACCATTTCTCACGCAGGATATGTTAAGAGAACTTCACTTTCAGAATATAAGATCCAGAGCAGAGGAGGTGTTGGAAACAGAGCGGCTACGACAAGAGATGAAGATTTCCTTGAGTACATCGTTTCAGCGACCAATCACCAGTATATGCTGTTCTTTACAGAAAAAGGAAGATGTTATTGGTTAAGAGTATTCGAAATTCCTGAAGGGTCTAAAACTGCCAAAGGAAGAGCTGTACAAAACCTGATCAATATCGAACCGGATGATAAGATTAAAGCGTATATCAGAACCAACAATTTAAAAGATTCCGAATATGTGAATCAAATGAGTGTTGTGATGGTGACTAAAAACGGTACAATCAAGAAAACATCACTTGAAGCATACTCAAGACCAAGAGTAAATGGAGTAAATGCTATTGAGATCAGAGATAATGACCAATTGTTGGGTGCATACCTTACAAACGGAAGCTCTCATATCATGATTGCTACTAAAAACGGTAAGTGTATCCGTTTCCCTGAAGAGAAAGTAAGAGAAGTAGGTAGAGGATCTATCGGAGTTCGCGGGATCAGCATGGAAGAGAATGACGAGGTAATTGGTATGATTGTTGCGAATGATCTTGAAAACGAAACAGTTTTAGTAGTCTCTGAAAAAGGATATGGTAAGAGAACAGCTGTTTTAGACTATAGAGAAACCAACAGAGGAGGAAAAGGAGTTATTACCCTGAACATTACCGAGAAAACAGGAAATCTGATCGCTATTCAGAACGTAACAGATGAAGACGGATTAATGATTATCAATAAATCCGGAGTAGCGATCCGTATGAATATGGATGAAATGAGAGTAATGGGTAGAAATACCCAGGGAGTAAGAATGATCAACCTTAAGAAAAATGACGAAATTGCAGCCATTGCAAAAGTAGCCATGGATAAAGAGGTAGAAGAAGACTCTGAAGAAATTGAAGAAGGTGCAGAAACTATAGTTGATAACCAGGAAAACAATGCAGTACCTCAGACGGAAAATCAAAATCCGGCAGAAGAAACTGGGAATTCTGATTCAGAAGAATAACATTGTACAATTAATTATAAAATAGTGATTATGAAAAAGCTAATTTTAAGTATAGCGATCATTTCTTCGGCTTTTGTTTTCGGGCAGAATAAAGATGCGAATGCTCAGCTACAAGAAGCTAACAAAGCAGCTATGGATGCATATAATGCAAAAAACTATGCTGTTGCGGCTCCCAAGTTTTTAGAAGTGTATAACTTATTAAAAACAAGCGGACAAGATGAAAAGGTGTATATGTATTATGCAGGTCTTAACTATGCTTTAGCGAATAACGTTGACGAAGCTATTAAAATATATACTGACCTGATCAATTCCGGGTATACAGGAGTTCAGACAAACTATACCGCAAAGGAAAAGAAAACCGGTCAGGTGGCTACTTATGACAAAGCTACCTGGGAAATGCTGAAAAAGTCATCAGATTATTCTGATTTCAAGACAGAACAGACACCAAGCGTAGAGTCGGATCTGTATGAAACCCTTTCTACATTGCTTTTAAATGCTAAAAAGAATGATGAAGCTGTAGCAATTATTGAAAAAGGATTAGCTAAATATCCTAATAACACAAAATTAAAAGAATACCAGAGTACCGCTTATTATCAGTCTGGAAATACAGATAAATTCGTTGCAACTTTAAAAGAGCAGCTGGCTAAAAACCCTAATGATGCTACCAATTGGTATAACCTAGGAGTAATGCAGTCTAAAAACCCTGCAATGGCTGCCGATGCAGAAGCTTCTTTCAAGAAGGCTATCGAATTGAAACCGGATTTTTCCAATGCATACCAGAATTTAGTATATGCAGTAATCGGAGATGATGAAAAAGCCGTTAGCGAAATCAATACCCTTAGAAAAACCAAACCGGATGATGCTACCAAGCTTATTGAAGCAAGAAGAGAAAGATTTAACAAATCTTTGCCTTATGCTGAGCAATGGTATCAGGCTATGCCCAATGATGTGAATGCAGTTTCTATGTTAAAAGAAATCTACAGTATCACTAAAAATACGGCTAAAATGAATGAAATGAAAGCTAAAGAAGCTGAGCTTCAGGCAAAACAACCAAAATAATTTCAGGAAATTGAAATAAATATAGAACCGGAGTATTTGCTTCGGTTTTTTTTATGTCCTGTCAGTTCGGATATTTCTAGTAATAAAATGTGAGAAAATGCTTTGGTATTTGTTGAAATCGACAAAGAAATCCAGTTGAGATATAAGTTATTTTGCCTTTTCTTTCAACGTATTTATAAGAAGGCCTATAGAATTATACATTTTTATTTTGTATTTTTCACAAACAATGTCAACATTCCCTTTTCTCCAGTACCCTTCAGGGCAAACAACTCTCAGTTTCTTTGTTTTAGTGTAAAGCCCGAGCTTCAATAAACTTATTGGACTTTGGGAGGCTGGTGTAAAGTACATAATAATGATATCTGATTTTTCTAGCGCCTCCAGTTCCCATTTTACCTGTTTTCTGAAGTTGGGATCAGTGCTGACAGGTTTCCCAGTCATCTCGTCTCGGATTAAATAATATAATGTTTTTTTCGGATAACTCACTCGCAACTCTGGCCTGCCAGTCTTCAGCTTTACCCATATCAATACTTCCGCCTAAAAATACCTTTAACCTTTTGTCTTTAACGGGTAGGGGCGACGGGGATTTTATAACAGTTACCTTTTGGGCGGATATACTCAGGGATAAAAAAATAAATACCAATGGTAAAAGAATCTGTCTCATCAAAATGTTTTTAAAATATAAATCTTACGTTGTTAAAAGCTAAATTTAATACATCAGCTTTCTTCATTCTAAAATTATAAAAAATATTCAGTACATGATGTTAAGAATGACTTTTCAGAATTAAAAATTACATACCTGTTGATACGCTGTCATTTACATTTTAACCTGTGAAAATTTAAACCGAAAATTCCTGTATATTCTCAGGTTATTATCCTCAAAAATCAATATTAAAATTCTTTGTAATTCCGTATCTTTGAGAAAAATTTTTACAAAAATGATCGAGTGGAAAACTGCCAAAGAATACGAAGATATTACCTATAAAAAATGTAATGGAGTAGCCAGGATTGCTTTCAACAGACCGGAGATCCGTAACGCTTTCAGACCCAAAACGACTTCAGAATTATACGATGCTTTTTATGATGCCTATGAAGATTCTTCAATAGGTGTTGTTTTGTTATCAGGAGAGGGGCCAAGCCCTAAAGACGGTGGCTGGGCTTTCTGTAGCGGAGGTGACCAGAAAGCCAGAGGACATCAGGGGTATGTAGGTGAAGACGGAAGACATCGTTTGAATATTCTGGAAGTTCAGCGCCTGATCCGTTTTATGCCGAAAGTAGTAATCGCGGTAGTTCCGGGTTGGGCTGTAGGTGGCGGACACTCACTTCATGTGGTTTGTGATCTTACTTTAGCAAGTAAGGAGCATGCTATTTTCAAACAGACTGATGCAGATGTTACAAGCTTTGACGGTGGTTATGGTTCCGCTTATCTGGCAAAAATGGTAGGACAGAAGAAGGCCCGTGAAATCTTCTTTTTAGGAAGAAACTATTCTGCTCAGGAAGCTTTGGATATGGGAATGGTAAATGCCGTAATTCCTCACGAAGAATTGGAAGATACTGCTTACGAATGGGCTCAGGAAATTTTAGCAAAATCACCGACTTCAATCAGAATGCTGAAATTTGCAATGAATTTAACCGACGACGGAATGGTAGGGCAGCAGGTATTTGCCGGAGAAGCGACCCGTTTGGCATACATGACGGAAGAAGCAAAAGAAGGAAGAAATGCATTCCTTGAAAAAAGAAAACCTGACTTCGGAGAAAATCAATGGATATCTTAAGATTGTAAAAAGTACAATGTAAAATGTATTCATGATATAACATTACGCTTTTTACATTGTACATCCTACATCCTACATTATACAAAACTATGAAAGATTGGATAAAAGCCGCAAGGCTGAGAACATTGCCGCTTTCTTTAAGCGGAATTATTATGGGGGCTTTTATTGCCAAATGGAGGTTATACGGAGAAGGAGGAATCTGGGACTGGAGAATTTTTGCTTTGGCCCTTCTGGTTACTTTACTGTACCAGATCCTGTCAAACTATGCGAATGATTATGGTGACGGAATAAAAGGTACCGATGCAAAAAGAAGCAGTGAAGCAGAAGCAAGAGCGGTCGCATCAGGGAAAATTACAGCGAAACAAATGAAAAATGCTGTTATTCTTTTTTCAGTACTGTCTTTTGTGGCGACAATTGCTTTACTGTATGTTGCTTTCATTCCGGAATATATGAATGAATTTTATATTTTTATAGGATTGGGAGTAGCAAGTATTTTAGCGGCAATTGGTTATACGGTAGGTAAAAAGCCTTACGGATATATGGGATTGGGAGATCTTTTCGTATTTATTTTCTTTGGCCTGGTTTCAGTATGCGGAAGCTATTTTCTGTTTACGAAAACATTCAGCTGGGATATGTTGCTTCCGGGAACAGCAGTCGGAATGTTGAGTATGGCTGTTCTTAACCTGAACAATATGCGAGACATTGAAAGCGATCGTCTATCAGGAAAAAATAGCTTTGCCCTGAGGTTGGGCTTCAGAAATGCAATGATCTATGAGATGATCCTGTTACAGCTTCCATTAATTCTGATTCTGATATTTTTAGGTTTAAACGGTTTTATACAGTCTCAGAATTATTATGTTTTTATTGTAATGATCCTGTTGATCCCGTTTGCGAAACTGAGAAGAAAAATAATGGCTGTAAAAGAACCCAGAGAATTAGATCCTTTCCTGAAGCAGGTTGGAATCCTTACCTTTATGATGGCGACTCTTACAGCAATCGGGCTTAATTTTTTTAACTAAATCATTTCAATTATGAGTTCTACCATCTATGTTGAAGCGCAAATGCTTATCAGAAAACCGGTTAAAGATGTTTTTGAAGCATTTATCAATCCTGAGATCACAACTAAATTCTGGTTTACAAAATCTACCGGAAAATTAGAAGAAGGCAAAACCGTAACCTGGGAATGGGAAATGTACGGCGTAAAATCTGAGGTAAAGGTTAACAGGATTGTTCCGGATCAGATGATAAAAACAGTATGGGGTGAACCCAAAAGTAATGTAGATTATGAATTCAAAGAAATGGAGAAAGGAACTCTGGTCGTTATTAAAAGCTATGGATTTACCCGGACAGGAGAAGATCTGTTAAAAACAGTAAATGATAACACCGGTGGTTTTACAACGGTTTTGGATGGCTGTAAAGCTTACCTGGAACACGGAATACAATTAAATCTGATCGGAGATAAGTTTCCTTTAAAATAAATCTTCAATGAGAAATACAGTTTATACAATCACTTCTTGTGTATCTGTTATTGTAGCGATATTTCTTATATATGATTTGATTATGGAATTAAACCATGGAATGTCAGTTTTTGAAATTGATCTGATTCCATTTTTAACTGCCTTAATAATAGTTGCAAACGGAGTCATGGCTTCTTTGCTGTTATTGGGAAAAATTAAACCTCGAAGACCATTGTTAATTTTTCAGATCCTGGTTGTAATACCTACGTGCTTATTGTTGTATGATATTGCATTCAACTCAACAGTTTCATGTACTTAAATTAAAATAATAAAATTATGAAAATACAATTCTTGGGACAAAACTGTTTTTTGTTTACCTACAAAGACAAGACTATTTTGTGTGACCCTTTCTACAACTATCAGAAAGAGCAGTCGGGATTTGATATCTCGGCTCAGAAAATTGATTATATCCTGTTGACTCATGCTCACGGGGATCATATTGCTGACGTAGACGAAGTATTGCAGCATTATCCTGACGCTACCGTAATCGGAGTGCCGGAAGTTTGTGCTTATTTTAAAAGTGCAAAAAATAAAGATGATGTGAACTTAGGAGGATCGGCAAAAATCGACGATCTTAAAATTTCCATGGTACCGGCTCATCATACGAGTTCTTTCCCGGATGGAAGCTACGGAGGCGTTCCTGTGGGATATATTTTCAGATTGCCTGAAGGAAAAAACATGTATCTGGCAGGAGATACCGGTGTAATGGCTGATATGGAGCTGTTCCCTAAATTATACGGAAATATTGACCTGTCTATTTTACCGATCGGAAGCCATTATACCATGTGCCCGAGAAAAGCGTCTTTCGCTGCCGCAGAATTATTAAAAACTCCGAAAGTTATCGGATGCCACTTCGATACTTTTCCTGCTATAGAAATCAATCATGAAAGTGCTTTAAAACATTTTGCAGATAAAAATGTAGAACTTATCTTACCTAAGCTGGGTGAAAAGTTTGAATTTTAATTAACGAAAAGGTAATTTGAAAATTAGAATGGATATGTTGAAAAGTATGGAAACAAAAAAAGATAACGATCAAATTACCTTCAATTTTTATCAAAAAAAAATGGCAAGCGATCTACATCACACCGCTACAACCGATTACCTTTGCTGCGTTCCCACCCTGGAGGATTCTCAGGAGCTGGTTGTGTAGGACTTGCCGGTGCAAAGATAGGAATAAATTATAAACTTGAAAATAAAATCAAAGAAAAATAGGCTGAAAAATCCTTTACCAGAGCTAAATTACTGAAATTTAGGCTGATAATTTTTCAAAATTTTTCTAAAAAATTAAATATGACGAAAAGTCCATCCACCTTAGGAATTATACTGTTTATCGCTACTATGATCGTTTTTTTCGTAGTATATTACTTTTTCTCCGGAATCAGTTATTTTGATATATCCCTCAAAATGAATGCATTTGTTCTTCCGGTTTTATATGCGGGCACAGCCTTCTGGTCTGTAAAATCTTATTGGAATACTCATAGAACGGTAAGTTTCAGACAGGCTTTCAAAAGAGCTTTTGTACCCATGTTTATTGGCGGGATCCTTTCAGTTTTCAGCATCTACTCATTTTTAAATTTTGTGGATACCGATGCCAAAAAGTTATTGAATTACCAATATGTTCAGAGACAAAAATCGGAGCTGGATAAAGAATATCAATCCGCCAGAAAAATTTTAAAACATCAAAAAGACATTGATGAATTAGACCAGAAATATAAAGAAAGAGCGGTAAGCTTTTCTCCTGAAGCCGTTAAAGGAAAAGATATGCTTACGGCAAGTCATTTTTCAGGATATTTTGCCGCAATTCTTATATTTTATGTAGTTTTGTCTCTGTTTTTCGGAGCGTTTTTCAGAACGAAAACCATTCATCCGGAAACCATCAATCAAGAATAAATTTTATTAATTTTAAATGAATCTATCTATAATTATTCCGTTGCTTAATGAAGAAGACTCTCTGGAAGAGCTTTTTTCAAGGATCAATACGATCTGCAATACCAGCAATTTATCATACGAAGTCTGGTTTGTAGACGACGGAAGCACGGATTTGTCGTGGAGTATTATCGAAAACCTGAAGATTCAGTATCCTCAGATCCACGGAATCAAATTCTCCAGAAATTACGGAAAATCTCAAGCCTTACATGCTGCTTTTGAAAGAGCAAACGGAGAAGTAATCATCACAATGGATGCTGATTTACAAGACTTCCCTGAAGAAATTCCCGAACTCTACAATATGGTGGTTCAGGATAATTACGATATTGTTTCAGGTTGGAAAAAGAAACGTTTCGACAATGTAATGACGAAAAATGTTCCTTCAAAACTATTCAATGCAGCAGCAAGAAAAGTATCGGGAGTGGAGCTTCACGATTTTAACTGCGGACTGAAAGCTTATAAAAAGCAGGTTGTAAAATCTATTGATGTATATGGAGATATGCACCGATATATTCCGGTTTTGGCTGCCAATGCAGGTTTCAGAAGAATTACCGAAAAAGAGGTGAAGCACCAGGCAAGGCCTTACGGAACTTCAAAATTCGGAACAGAAAGATTTATCCGCGGTTTCCTGGATCTGGTAACCCTTTGGTTTGTAAGTCGTTTTGGCGGAAGACCAATGCATTTCTTCGGAGCAGTGGGAACTCTGATGTTTATTTTCGGTTTTCTGTCTGCTCTTTGGCTGGGCGTTTCAAAACTGATTGACGTTTCAAGAGGAATTTACGGACACCTTATCACCAGTAATCCCTGGTTTTATATTGCTTTAACAATGATGATCATGGGGACGCTACTTTTTATAGCCGGATTTTTAGGCGAAATGATCATCAGAACGAATAGAGAGCATAAGAATTATAATATTGATGAAGTGATTTAATGCTATATGAGTAAAAAGAGCTGTTTAAACTGTGGCCATAAAATCTTCGATGAGTTTTGTCCTCATTGTGGACAAAAATCTGACACGGCAAGAATAACTCCGCACTCTTTGATGACCAGTGATATTTTAGGGTCGATCTGGCATATTGAAGCAAGATTTTTCAGGACGGTAAAGCATATCTTACTGGGTCCCGGGAAAATGGCAATGGATTATATTTCCGGGAAAAGAATTAAATATTATAATCTGTTTTCCCTATTATTGATCCTGTTTGGCTTCAATGTACTGGCATTGCATTTTTACCTGGATCTGGCTTCTATAGATATTAATAAAGAAAACTCGAATGTCATCGGTTTTTTTTCTAAATATTCCAAAGCAAGTTTATTAGGATTAATACCAGTTATGGCTTTAAATGCATGGGCTCTTTTCAAACGGGTTGAATTAAATCTTGCAGAACACATTATTATAGCAACGGTAGGCCTTTGTGGGATTTTAGTGATATTATTGCTGGATGATGCCATTAGTATAATAGGACTCTATCATCCCTTACTGAAACTAACAAATATCATAGACAAAATTTTAGTTTTTAGCCTTATTTTGTTTCCTGCTTTTACCTATTTCAATGCTTTTAAAAGCTCCTATTCCGGATTTGGACTGATCTGGAGAATTGCAGTACATTCTCTGTTAATGCTTATAGAAGTAATATTAATTATTTTAATTTTTTATAAAATATTTTAAATTTCAATGAAAAATATATTATACATATTCATTATTTTTTCGCTTGTTTCCTGTGGTAAAATTTCTCCAAAAGGAAATATTGAAAATAAAGAAGTTCCCGTTGAGAATTTTAAGAATGTATTTTTAAAAGGGAAGTTCCGGGCATTTTTTGTCAGAGGTACCAAAAACCTAGTGAGTGTAGAAACCTATCCTAATATTTATAAAAACCTTCATATTGAAGTAAAGGATGATGGCTTATTTATTACTGAATCACGAGAAACAAAAGGGGTGGATTTTTATAATATTACCATTTATTCAAAATACAGCCCTGAAAAAATAAGTATTTCAGATTCAGCGGAAATGAACATTTCAAGCGAAATAAAAACGGATAATTTTAGACTGAATTTAAAAAATAACGCTACTTTTATGGGATCGATCAATACGAGAAGGGCAGAAATTGAAATGCTGAACCGGAGTAGAGCCAATTTCATAGGGCAAACTAAGGATGCAGTGATCAAAATCTCTGATACAGCAAGCTTAATTGCCCCTTACTGGAAAATTACCAATCTGAATATAGATTCCAGAAATGGGAATTATGCAGAAGTCAATGTTAAAGACTCACTAAAAGGGAAGGTTCAGAATACTGCAAAATTTTTGTATTATAATGATCCGATCCGTGCTTTTAAAATTGATAAAACAACTCATGTTGAGAATAAAAAACTAGACTAGGAAAAGACTGGAAGAGAGAAGCCGGATGATGGAAGGATTAAAAACACATAAATACAATGATGACAAAAATAGTAATCTATGAGTTTCAAATTTGAGAAATTGATTATTTGGCAGAATCAGAAGAAGATTTTAATAAATTATATAGCGAAAGTTATGGTCTTATAAATCAGATTATAGCATTTAGAAACCAAATAAAAGAATAATTAAGCTGGAAGTTTGAAGCTGGAAGACTTCCTGCCCCCATCTTCCAACTTCCGGCCAAGATATAAAATACGAATATGACAACATTAGAAAAAGCAAAACTTTGGTTAAATGATACATTCGATAAGGAAACAAAAGATGCTGTACAGGTATTGATTGACAGCAATTCTCCTGATCTTGAAGATTCTTTCTACAGAGAGCTGGAATTCGGAACAGGCGGGATGCGTGGAATTATGGGTGTCGGAACCAACCGTCTAAATAAATACACTTTAGGCCAGGCTACACAGGGACTTGCGAATTATATGCTGAAGCAGTTTCCGAATGAAGAAATTAAAGTTGCCATTGCTTATGACGTTCGCCACAATTCAAAAGAATTCGGGAAATTAGTGGCTGATGTGTTAACGGCAAACGGAATTAAAGTTCTTCTTTTCAAAGATCACAGGCCAACTCCTGAACTGTCGTTCACTGTTCGTGATAAAAAATGTAATGGCGGAATTGTTTTAACGGCTTCTCATAATCCGCCCGAATACAACGGCTATAAAGTGTATTGGAATGACGGGGCGCAAATTGTACCGCCTCATGATGAAGCGATCATTAATGAAGTATATTCTGTAAAATTTGATGAAATTAAATTTGACGGAAATGATGATCTCATCGAATGGATAGGAGCTGAGCAGGATGATGTGTATATTGATGCCTGTATCGAAAATTCCACTTATCAGAACGTTGGAAAAGAAAATTTAAATATCGTTTTCACTTCAATCCACGGGACAACATATACTACAGTTCCGAAAGCACTGGAGAAAGCCGGGTTCAAAAAAATAGACCTGGTAAAAGAACAGATGATTCCAAGCGGGAACTTCACTACCGTGGAATCTCCAAACCCGGAAGAGCCGGCTGCACTGGAAATGGCCATGGATCTTGCGAAAATTACGAATGCTGATATTGTTATCGGAACCGATCCGGATGGTGACAGGCTGGGAATTGCCGTAAGAAATTTAGATGGAGAAATGCAGTTGCTGAACGGTAATCAAACCAATACAATTCTTACCTATTATATTTTAAATGAATGGAGAAAGCTGGGGAAAATTACCGGAAAAGAATTCATTGGCTCTACGATCGTAACTTCAGATATTTTCTTTGATATTGCCCGGAAATTTGGAGTTGCCTGTAAAGCAGGCCTTACAGGATTCAAATGGATCGGAAAAATGATCCGTGAAGCAGAAGGAAAAGAAAAGTTTGTATGTGGCGGAGAAGAAAGTTTCGGGTTCATGACCGGGGATTTTGTACGCGATAAAGATTCATGTGGAAGTATTGTTTTAGCCTGTGAAATTGCAGCATGGTGTAAAGCCAATGGCAGAACGATGTATCAGTACATGATTGAAATCTACCAGGAAACCGGAATGTATTACGAAGGATTAGTGAATCTTGTCAGAAAAGGAAGAGACGGTGCTGAAGAAATTCAGAATATGATGAAAAACTTCCGTGAAAACCCACCTAAACAATTGGCAGGCTCTTTAGTGGAAGAAGTTAAAGATTTCAAGGAGCAAACCAATTTTGTGGTTTCAAAAAATGAAAAACTGGTTATGAATGATATTCCGAAATCCAATGTATTGATTTATTACACTCGGGACGGAACCAAGGTTTGTGTAAGGCCTTCAGGAACGGAACCTAAAATAAAATTCTATATTTCGGTAAAAGACTCCATAGCATCTGAGGCGGATTTCAGAAGTAAACTGGCATCACTGGATGATAAAATAGAGCAGGTGAAAAATGACCTACAGTTAACATAAAGAAATGGGTCATAACTCATAATTCATAATTCATAACACATAACAACTATAAATAACATAATAAAATAATAAAGTGAAAGTTTCAAAATTAGCGGCGAACCTGATTGGTTCTGAAATTGTAAAAATTGGTAATGAAGTAAATGATTTAAAGGCAAAAGGTGCAGAAATAGCCAATCTTACCATTGGTGATCTGAATTCTAATATCTACCCGATACCTGCAAAGTTAAAGGAAGAGATTCAGAAAGCTTATCAGAATAACCTGACAAATTATCCGCCTGCAAACGGACTTTTATCTTTGAGAAAAGAAGTTTCCAGAGACCTGAAAAACAGATGGAATCTTGATTATGCTGCTAATGATATCTTGATTACGGCAGGTTCAAGACCCTTAATTTATGCAGTTTACAAAACAATCGTAGATGAGGGAGACAAAATAATTTATCCTGTACCATCATGGAATAATAATCACTATGCCTACCTTACTTCAGCCAATGCAATAGAAGTAAAAACTACACCTGAAAATAATTTCCTGCCTACCGCTGCTGATTTAAAACCTCATTTGGATGGAGCCGTTCTTTTAGCGCTTTGTTCACCGTTAAACCCTACTGGAACAATGTTTACAAAAGAGCAGCTTTCAGACATATGCGAACTGATTATAGCTGAAAATAAAAAAAGAGGGGCAGATGAAAAACCGTTATATCTGATGTATGATCAGATTTATTCTAATCTTACTTTCGGAGCCAAACATTTCGATCCGGTTTCTCTTTTCCCTGAAATGAAAGATTATACGATTTATATCGATGGGATCTCTAAATGCCTTGCAGCAACAGGAGTTCGTGTAGGATGGGGATTCGGGCCGGCTCATATTATTGATAAAATGAAAGCCCTTCTTACTCACGTTGGAGCATGGGCACCGAAACCTGAACAGGAAGCAACGGCAAAATTCTTTGAAAATACTGAAAACGTGGATACTTTCGTTGATGATTTTAAAGCAAAACTTGCAGCAAGCTTAAAAGTTCTTCATAAAGGAATCCAGGACCTAAAAGGAAAAGGTTTGGCAGTAGAAAGTATTGAACCGATGGGAGCACTTTATCTTACCATTAAATTAGATTACATCGGAAAAACAAAACCGGACGGAACAGTTATTGAAAACTCTTCAGATCTGGTATTCTACCTGATCAACGATGCCGGAGTAGCATTAGTACCATTCTCAGCTTTCGGAGAAGAAAAATCTGAACCTTGGTTCCGTGCTTCAGTAGGTGGATTAGACATCAACGAAATTGAAGTAATGATGCCGAAACTGGAAAATGCTTTGAATAATCTTAAGTAATACTTTTAAAGTTATAAGTTATTAATTAAGAGTTATGAGTTATGAGTTATGAGTTATGAGTTATGAGTGAAAGTATTGTTGGGAAAAAGAGTTTTGAATTTGCTGTACAAATTGTCAATTTTTATAAAAAATTGAGTGTAGAAAAGAAAGAGTATATTTTATCCAAACAAATTATACGCTCAGGAACCTCTGTAGGTGCTAATGTTAGAGAAGCTTTAAATGCTCAAAGTAGAATGGATTTCATTCATAAACTATCTATTTCTCAAAAAGAATGTGATGAGACGATTTATTGGCTTGAACTTTTATTTGCAACTGATTATATTTCAAAAGAAGAATTTGAAAATTTACAAAAACCAGCAACAGAGATTTTAAAAATAATCCGAAGTATTATTATAACGACCAAGAGTAAAAACTCATAACTCTTAATTAATAACTTACAACTCATAACTATTCTCATTTATGAAAATAATAGCAGTCATTCCTGCCCGTTACGAAGCAAGCCGTTTTCCTGCAAAGCTGATGCAGACGCTGGGAGAAAAAACTGTTATCAGCACTACCTACCAGAATGTTGAGGAAACAGGTTTGTTTGATGAAGTTTTTGTAGCTACGGATTCCGAAATTATTTATGATGAAATTGTCAATAATGGCGGAAAAGCTGTAATGACAGGGCAGCATGAAACCGGAAGCGACAGGATTGCCGAAGCTGTTCAGAATATTGATTGTGATATTGTGATCAATGTTCAGGGTGATGAACCATTCCTGAAGCTGGAACCGTTAAAACAATTGATAGAAGTTTTCAAGGAAGACGACAGTCAGGAAATTTCTTTAGCTTCCTTAAAAATAAAGCTGACGGAAAAAGAAGAGATTGAAAATCCGAATAATGTAAAAGTAATCACTGATAATAACGGATTTGCTTTATATTTCAGCCGTTCCGTTATTCCTTTTAACAGGGACGTTTCCTATGATATAAATTATTTTAAGCATATTGGAGTATATGCATTCCGGAAACATGCTCTATTACAATTTTCAAAACTTGAAATGAAGCCACTCGAAATTTCGGAGAAAATAGAATGTATCCGTTACCTGGAATATGGCATGAAAATCAAGATGATAGAAACCAATTTTATAGGAGTCGGAATTGATACACCGGAAGATCTTGAAAAAGCGAGAAAGCTGATTGGTTAAAAGTACATAAAAACAGTTTTACAATTCAACGATCACCTTTATCGTATTATTAACAAAAGAATTCATTACAAAACCTTATATTTGAATTTATAAATTGATTGAATGAAGAAATTACTTTTAGTGTTCGTCATGGTCTTTTCGCAAATATCTTTTGCACAGACTGCAAAAGAAATTATAGATAAAAATATTGAATTATCCGGAGGATTAACGAATTGGAAGCTTTTAAATTCAGTATTACTTCAAGGAAAAGTAATTCTTGGAATTAAAGATGAATACCCTATAAAAATTTACCAGCAACGCCCGAACCTTACCAAAACAGTTCTTACCATCAACAATAAAGAAACAGCTATTGAAGGATATGACGGAAACAAAGGTTACGGAATGAATTACGGTAACAATAAACTTCAGGAGTATCCTGACTATATTCCGGAAAGCTTTGATAATGATTTTATCGATTGGGAAAATAAAGGCTTTGAGGCTAAATATCTTGGAAAAGAAAAAGTAGGGGACATTTATTGTCATAAAGTTGAGCTTACCAAAAATGTGAATAAAAACCTGTATTACTTCGATACCAAAACTTATATGCTTTTGAAAGAAGTAAAGAAGGATGAAACATTGAATTATTTCGATTACAAAAAAGTAGGAACCCTGGTAATGCCTTTCAGAATAGAATCTGCAAGTCCGAAGAAAGATGGTGATTATGTAATGCTTATCAATAAAATAGATATTAATAAAGTGTTTCCTGCCAATGCATTTAAATTTTAATTGCAGAAATAATCGCGGCAACCCCGCAAATAAAATAGTACTAATGAAAAAGTTTTTTTTACTGCTGCTTTCTCTTATAGCTTTTTTTAACAGCTGTGCCCAAAAGAAAAGTGAATTGTCTAAAGCTAAAACCAAAGAACTTATGGGAAAAACAATATATGATTTCAAAGTGGAAAGCCTTGATGGCAAGGAAATTGACTTTGCAGATTTTAAAGGAAAGAAAATCCTTATTGTAAACACAGCTTCAGAATGTGGTTTTACCCCACAGTATGCGGACCTTGAGAAAGTGTATGAAGAATATAAAGACAAGCTGGTTGTTGTAGGTTTTCCTGCCAATAATTTTGGGGGCCAGGAGCCGGGAACCAATACTGAAATCGGTGCTTTCTGCCAGAAAAATTATGGAGTGACATTTCCTTTGGCGGCTAAAGTTTCTGTAAAAGGAGATGATACAGCGCCTATCTTCAAATATCTGACCGAAAAAGAATTAAACGGAGTGAAAAACACAACGATCCTTTGGAATTTTACTAAATTTTTAATCGACGAAAACGGGAAACTTGTTGATACTTTTGTAAGTACGACAAAACCTACGGATGAAGCAATTACCAAATATCTGAAATAGGAAAAGAGATTAATAAAATTCAACGTTTCGGCTTCATTCAGCAGATATGAATTAGTATTAAAATATCACGCTGAATGAAGCTGAAGTGTTTTTTGACTTCAATTATCAGTTTTTAACCTTCAATTTTCTTCTCTGCAAAGCAGAAAATATTCCCGAGTTTTATACTGGAATAGCCGTAGCTTTTAATTTTTGAAGAGTTAATCATTGCCTTTGCTAATATTTCGGTAGGAAGAGGTTTCTGACTTTCCAGAAGGCCTAGTTTATTGGCAAATTTAATCACTCTGCTCCCTAAAACTTCTCCGGCTCTGTTGGAATCTTTTCTTTCGAGCATACCGGGTTTGAAAATAGTGATTTTATTGAAATGCAGTTGTTTTACGGCCTCTTCCAATTCGCCTTTCATTTTTGAATAAAAGATCTTAGATTTAGGGCTGGCTCCATAAGCAGAAACCAGGATATAATCGTCCACTTCATTTTCTTTGGCAGCTTTTGCAAACTCATACTGATAATCGAAGTCGACCCTTTTCTGCGCTTCTTTACTTCCTGCAGTCTTCAAGGTGGTTCCGAGACAGGAAAAAGCAACATCACCTCTTACAGAATCTTTCCATTCCTCAGGTTTTTCAAAATCCACTATATGAACATTGAGTTTATCATTTTGAATATCCAAAGGTTTTCTCACAAAAATATCTACCTTTTCAAAGTCTTTATCATTAAGTAACTGGTTGACCAGATCTTTACCTGTGGCGCCTGTGGCACCGATTACAAGAGCTTTCATAATAAATGTGATTAGTGTGACGGTTAACTGATGTTTTCCTTTTCTAAATTTACTAAATTTGAAGCTAATGAAAAGGATGTTTTAAAAAGATTAAAAGAATTTGTCTAAACACCAATTATCACCCACAACTCATAACCCATAACCCATAACTCATAACTTATTAAAAAATATGGATGCCAACGAAATACTGGATTATTGTCTTGCAAAAAAAGGAGTTACGGAAAGTTTTCCCTTTGATAATGAAACCCTTGTGATGAAGGTGGGAACAAAAATATTTCTGCTAATGGGGCTCGAAAGGCAGCCTCTTGGTATTAATGTAAAAACCGATCCGGAATGGAGCTCAGAGCTCCGTGAGCAATATCCACAGGTCACGGGAGCATATCATATGAATAAAACCCACTGGAATTCCGTGATTGTAGATGGTTTAAAAAGAGATTTGATCCTGAAAATGATAGATCAGTCGTATGAGCTTGTTTTTAAATCTTTGACAAAAAAGGCGAAAGAGGAAATTGAAAATAGTTAAAATTCAAACCTTTCTGTTAATCTTTTATCTTCATCCAGCCTTTCAATCAGTTTTTCAAGACCTTCAAATTTGATTTCGTCGTGAAGAAAATCTCTGAATTTTACAGTGATGTTTTCGTCATAAATATCTCCGTCGAAATCCAGAATATAGACTTCAACAGTTAAAGATTGTCCATTTACAGTAGGGTTTGTACCTATGCTTAACATCCCTTTATACTGCTGGTCTTTTACATATACTTCAACAATATAGGCACCTTTTTTAGGTAAAAGTTTAATAGAATCTGTTTCTATATTGGCAGTGGGATAACCAATTGTTCTTCCGATTTTCTTTCCGTGAACTACTTTTCCGGAAACAGAGTAGGAGTATCCCAACATCTCATTGGCGTTTATGATATGTCCCGCTAAAAGCGCATTTCTAATCTTCGTAGAGCTGATATTATTTTCGTGAATATTAATCGCTTCCATTTGTTCAACTTCAAAATCCAATTCTTTTGAAAGTTTCTGAAGAAGCTCGAAATTTCCGCTTTTATTTTTTCCGAAAGAATGATCATAACCTATAATAAGATACTTTACATTCAGCTTTTCAATAAGAATCTGACGAACGAACTCTTCTCCCGTAAGGTTTCTGAATTCTTCGTCAAATTCTTTAAGGAATAAATTATGGATGCCATATTTTTCCATCAAAGATTTCTTTTCTTCCAGGGTATTGAGAAGTTTTAAATCTTCATTAGGGTTGAAAACAAACCTTGGATGTGGCCAGAAAGTAAGGACAGCAGTCTCCAGGTTGTTATCTGCACCTACTTTCGTCAATTCATCAATAATACTTTTATGGCCGAGATGTACCCCGTCAAACATTCCTAAAGACAAAGCTAAAGGCGTTTGAGAAGAATAATCATTAAAATTTTTGAAAACTTTCAAAACGGAAAAAATTTTGACTGCAAATATAAAGCCTTTAAAATTATTCATCATAATTTAATTTAAATATTTGTATTATTATGTATATTCAACATATGGTTCATGGTGATGAATTATTTTTAATAAGTATCATTTTATTTTGATTGTTTTTTTATTTTTGAGAAAAACATGATGAATAAAAAATTATTCTTTTGTGCCGTTATTTTAGGAATCAAAATAAGTGCACAGTGCAATTCTGTAAATTTACCTTATACAGAAGATTTTGAAAGTGTTACTACACCAGCATTACCGTCTTGTACTACAATTGAGAATGCCGGATCCGGTACAGATTGGTATACCAATCAAGATACATTTACAGGAATTACCACTAAGGCATTAACGTACAAGAGTAATGAAAATCCTGCTAATACATGGTTTTTTACTCCCGGACTAAATCTTACGGCTGGAGTAGAATATAAAGTAACCTATAAATATTCCGGGACTAATTTTATTTTTCCGGAAAATTTAAAAGTTGCTTACGGAATAAATGCCAATAGTTCTTCCATGACAAACCTGCTGGCAGATCATCCTGATATTGTGAATAACAATATTTCTTCCGGTAATGTAGCGTTTACACCAACTGCAACAGGAGTTTACTATATTGGATTTAATTGTTACTCTAACGGGTACACCTGGCTTTTGACACTTGATGATATTAATGTTACAACTTCTCAATTAAGTACTGCGGAAGTAATCCGCAAAAATGATGCAGTTACAATATATCCAAATCCGTTTGCGGATGTAATCAATATTACTAAAGCAGAGAATATACGGTCTGTTTCAGTTACTGATATTTCTGGAAAAGTAGTGAGAACTATCCATAAACCTTCCTCACAAGTCTATTTAAAGGAATTTATTCCCGGATTATATATGCTGAAAATGGAAATGAAAGATGGTTCGCAAAAAGTGATTAAAGCAATTAAAAAATAATTCCTGCTTTTTTATCGTGATAATATTAAGAATTCAGAACAATCAAAGGAGTTTTTCTTCTTTGGTTCTTTTATGAAAAAGCATGACAAAAATCTTTTTTTTAGCAATTGCGGGTTTATGAAGAATCATTATATTTGCACCAAGAAAAAATTTAGCAATGGCAAACCAAATTAAAGGAAAAATTTCTCAAATTATTGGTCCGGTAATCGACGTAGTATTTACTGATGTGGAAGCAGTTCCAAGTATTTATGACGCGTTGGAAATTACAAAAGGAAACGGTGAAAAAGTAATCTTAGAGGTAGAACAACATATTGGTGAAGATACAGTAAGATGTATCGCAATGGACGCTACAGATGGTCTTACAAGAGGGCAGGAAGTAATCGGATACGGAAATCCTATTACAATGCCAATTGGTGAGGCTGTAAACGGAAGACTTTTCAACGTAGTTGGTGATGCTATCGACGGGCTTCAAAATATTTCTAAGGATGGTGGTCTTCCAATTCACAGACCAGCTCCAAAATTTGATCAACTTTCAACTTCTGCAGAAGTTTTATTTACAGGTATTAAAGTAATCGACTTAGTTGAGCCTTACGCAAAAGGAGGTAAAATTGGTTTGTTCGGTGGTGCCGGTGTAGGTAAAACAGTATTGATTCAGGAGTTGATTAACAATATTGCAAAAGGACACGGAGGTCTTTCGGTTTTTGCCGGAGTAGGTGAAAGAACGAGAGAAGGAAATGACCTTTTAAGAGAGATGCTTGAATCAGGAATTATCAAATATGGTGATGATTTCATGCACTCAATGGAAAACGGAGGTTGGGATCTTTCTAAAGTAGACTTAGAGGCTATGAAAGATTCAAAAGCTGCATTCGTTTTCGGACAGATGAATGAGCCACCTGGTGCAAGAGCGAGAGTAGCACTTTCCGGTCTTACATTAGCTGAATATTATAGAGATGGTGGAGAAAGCGGACAGGGCAGAGACGTACTTTTCTTTGTAGACAACATCTTCCGTTTTACACAGGCCGGTTCTGAGGTATCTGCACTTCTTGGTCGTATGCCATCTGCAGTAGGTTACCAACCGACACTTGCTTCTGAAATGGGGGCAATGCAGGAAAGAATTACTTCAACTAAAAATGGTTCAATTACTTCAGTACAGGCGGTTTACGTACCTGCAGATGACTTAACTGACCCGGCTCCTGCAACTACGTTTGCCCACTTGGATGCAACAACAGTATTGGATAGAAAAATTGCTTCATTAGGTATTTATCCTGCGGTAGATCCATTGGCTTCTACGTCAAGAATCTTAGCTCCGGAAATTATCGGTGAAGAACATTATAACTGTGCTCAAAGAGTGAAAGAAATTCTTCAGAGATACAAAGCGCTTCAGGATATCATCGCGATCCTTGGTATGGAAGAGCTTTCTGAAGAAGATAAATCAGTAGTTTACCGTGCAAGAAAAGTTCAGAGATTCTTATCTCAGCCTTTCCATGTAGCTGAACAGTTTACAGGTATCCCGGGATCATTGGTAGATATCAAAGATACCATCAAAGGATTCAATATGATTATGGACGGTGAATTAGATCACTTACCGGAAGCTGCTTTCAACCTTAAAGGAACTATTGAAGAAGCTATCGCAGCAGGACAGAAAATGTTGGCTGATAACGCTTAATTAAATTAGACATCAAGATATCAGATTATAGACATGAGACTTTAGTGTCTGAAATCTGAAGTCTGAAATCTTTTAATCTAAATTAAAATGAATATAAAAATTTTAACACCAGAATACGTAGTTTTTGAAGGAGAAGTAAACTCTGTATTGTTGCCTGGGAAAAATGGTGAATTTCACATCATGAAAAACCACGCAGGAATTGTTTCTTCTTTAATGGGTGGTAAAGTAAAGCTGTTTGCTAATTCTATTGATGAGGCTTATGCTAAAAATTTTACCAAAGAAAATGAGAAAGACTCAGTTTTTTCTTATCTTATCAAAAGCGGTGTTGTAGAATTTAATCATAATAAAGGAATTATCCTTTGTGAATAATTAAATGAAAAGCTAAATATATTTTCAAAAAGTGTAACTTTGGTTACACTTTTTTTATGTGATGTAGAAATCTGATTTTATGAAGAAAAGTATGATCATGTTGTTTACAGTTTTGGGCATTCTGATCAATGCTCAGAATTTCAAAACCAAAAGAGGTATTGTAAGTCTTGATGGAGTGCACGTAGCCAAAATATCAAATAAGTCGAGTGAATATACCTTTATGGATTTAAAAGAAACTCCCATTTATACCATAGAATTTATAGATAAAAGCATCGTTGATTCTGTAAGAGATAGTTACATAAAGCTCAACAGAGTATACAACCGGGAAAAGTCAATTGAGCTGGATTACATTTCTCCGTCGGCATTTTCCGGGGAGGAAAAATCAGCAGTCTATACCTCCATAAAAGGCCTGAAAATAATCGATAATAAAGGAATCAATATCAAAAATTTAGATGATCTTTTTAAAAATATCCCCAAAAGAAAGCTTGATACCAAGACAAAAGAAGCATATACTACAAGAAGTAAAATTGATAAGCTGAAAATTGAAGTGAATAGTGTCGGGGAAATTCTGAGCAACGGAGTTCCGGTAGGATATTTTACCAATCTGCCGGTAAGTTTCGGCTCAGATGATACCATTGCAGAAAAAACTTTTGTGGATATTGAAATTTATGATGCGAATAGTAAATACATCGGAAAATATATCACAACAACGAAACAATTAAAAACCGCAGGCGGAAAAACTTTTACCCTTTACAGGGAAATGTCAGGAAGGGCCTCTATTCTAAAATTCCCGACTTATAAAGCTATTGCAGAACGAATGGCTATCTTAGATCCGAACTTTATTAAAATTAAAGAAAAAGTAGAAGTTGGTGAAGTGGTAAAAGACGGTGTACAGAAATAAAAATTAAATTTTATCATTAAATCATAAAAACCTCCTGAAATCAATTTCAGGAGGTTTTACTTATAGTTTATTGAATTATTTGTTTTAATTTCCATTTAGTTTTGATTTTCTTGCGTCTTAAAAACAAAAAAGGTTTTCATACATCCTTGCGCCTTTGCGATTAACCTGAGACAGTGATGCAAAACTTTTAGACTGCAACAGCTTTAAAACGCTAGGATTTTTATCGGAGATAAAAATTGATACTGTAATAATGAATAAAACATCTGTTGATCCAGAGCTTTTGTCTCTAAATAATGAATAGTCTGAATGTAATGCTGAGATTCCTACGGAATGACAAAAGTTGTGTGCATATTAAAAAAATTTATAAACTCAAAATAACCCCGTTATCTTTCAGCTGCTGCATAGGTTTTGAGAACCAGAATAATTCAAAATCCTCAAAACTTTCTTCAAACTGAGCCTTAAGTTGTTGAAGGGTAATTTTTTTAGCACTTTCCGTAGAATTTTCTTCAAGTACATCTATCAGCCATTCTGCTTTTTCCTGTTCCAGATCGATCTTGATGATATTTGTTTTTAAATGGAATGTCAATCGTGTATACGGCCATGAGTTTTGTTTTTTTGTTTTTACGTAATTCTCAGCGATTACGTTTTTATCTAAAAAAATCACTTTTGAATTCCCCTTAAAACTAAAATCCTCATTTTCAAAAAGAGCATCATGAATGTAATCGGGATGAATGGTTGTTTTCGGAATTTTAAAATCAAACCAATCCTGTAATGGAATTTCAAAATTAATTCCATGCATATAATTGAAGAGTGATTTCTTCAGTCCAAAACTGAATTGAGTATGGTCGATTCCGGTTTTATCTTTAAAATCGATATCGTTGTTGGCAAACAAAATTTCCTGCTTGATGGGAATAACTCCAAATTCTTCAGGATTTATCCCGACCGGTGAATGGGCTGTCATGGCAAACTGATGCCAGAAACCGCTTTGTAAAATTCCCATTTCAAACATTTGTCTCACCATTTCCAGAGAATCAATAGTTTCCTGAATGGTTTGAGTGGGGTAGCCGTACATCAGGTAGGCGTGAACTATAATTCCTGCTTCGGTGAAATTTCTTGTCACCCGGGCAACCTGTTCTACGGAAACACCTTTATCAATTAATTTTAAAAGCCGGTCACTTGCAACTTCAAGTCCGCCGGAAACGGCAACACAACCGGACAGCTTTAATAAGAAACATAAATCCCGGGAGAAACTTTTTTCAAACCTTATATTGGTCCACCAGGTAACGACTAATTTTCTTCGCAGAATTTCAAGGGCTACTTCCCGCATTAAGGCTGGAGGAGCAGCTTCATCTACAAAATGGAATCCTGTTTCGCCGGTGGTTCTGATAAGTTCTTCCATTCTGTCCACCAGAATTTTTGCGGAAATCGGTTCGTAAATTTTAATATAATCTAAAGAAATATCACAAAAAGTACATTTACCCCAATAGCAACCATGAGCCATGGTAAGCTTATTCCATCTGCCATCGCTCCATAAGCTGTGCATCGGGTTGGCAATTTCAATAACGGAAATATATTGATCCAGATGTAAATCTGTATAATCGGGAGTTCCGATTTCAGCTTGTTTATAATCGTGTTTTTTTGAATTGTTTTTATAAATAACTTTTTGATTTTCAATTAAGAAAGTTCTTTTGTATTCAGCTTCGGCAATACTATTTTGATTGCTGATATTTTCATGAAGTAATTCAATAGGCAATTCGCCGTCATCCAATGTGATGAAGTCGAAAAATTCAAAAACCCTGGAATCCTTAATTTCCCTTAATTCAGTATTTGGAAAACCTCCACCCATTGCTGTTTTTATATCCGGAAAATTTTCTTTGATCAGTTTTGCACATCTGAAAGCAGAATATAAATTTCCGGGAAACGGGATTGAAAAGCAGACCAGTTTGGGATTAACTGTTCCCAGTTTTCCCCGAAGTATTTTTAAGGTGATTCCATCAATAAAAGTTGGCTCACCGGAGATTTTTGAATATAATTCGTTGAAAGAATTTGCACTTTTCCCAAGCCGCTCCGCGTATCTGCTGAAACCGAAATCAGGGTCTATATTTTCAACGATAAAATCGGATAAATCTTCAAGACATAAAGTGGCCAAATGTTTGGCTTTGTCCTGCAGTCCCATATTTCCGAATGCAAATTCCATATCATCCAACTGATTGAAGCGGGAGGCTTCCGGCAAAAAGTTCATACTGCAGATTTGCCTTGCCAGTGTGGGGTTTTTACCCTGCAAAAAAAGAATAACCTGGTCAATGGTTTTTAAGTATTCTTCTCTTAAAGCAAAAATTCTCTGAGCGTTTTCCGAAGTGTTTTTAAGGTCAATTCTATTGTTAAAAACGTCCTGAAGTCCCTCTTTTGAAAATAATTTCAAAATAACCTCAATCCCTAAATCCATCTGGTAGCTGAAAATATTCCGGGTATTTAAAAAACCTTTGATATAAGCAGTTGCAGGATACGGAGTGTTGAGTTGGGTAAAAGGCGGAGTGATAAGAAGCAGATCTTTCAACAGTAAAATTTTTACAAAGTTATCTTAAATTTATGAATGAGCCATCTTTTTACTGCCTGCTAAAACATTCAGAATAACGCCGAAAAGGATTAATGAAATTCCGATGAGTAAATTGAATGTAAATTTTTCATGAAAAATCAAAACGCTTACCATAACAGCAACAACCGGTTCCAGGGCTCCTAAAATTGCCGCCGGAGTTGAACCGATATTTTTAATTGCATATACCAGGCACAGAGTTGAGATGACAGTGGTGAGGAATGCAAAAATGGCAAAGTTGAAAAAGACCGTTATTGATGGAATTTCAAAGGATTCTTTTCCGATGAATGCCTTAATCATAAAAAAAACTGAGGTAAACAACATCGAATAAAAAGAAAGCTTAAAACCGGAAACTTTGATTTTTGATTGGTTGACAATAATAATATAAAGGGCATAGAAAAGTGAGCTTAACATGACAATTCCTAATCCTGTATAATTAATTTCCAATCCTTTTCCCTTTAAGCATAAAACGATTACTCCGGCAAACGCAAGAAGCAATGAGACAACGGAAAGCTTTGTCAGCTTCTCTCTGTAAAAGAAAAACATAATCAATGCTACAATAACGGGATAAATAAAAAGTACGGTAGAAGCGATTCCTGCTGTGAGATAATCATATCCTAAAAACAGGAATTCTGATGAAAGTGCATAGCACATTCCCAGTGTTGCTAAAATTAATCCTTCTTTCTTATTAATGGCAAGATTCTCTTTGGAATACAGTAAATATCCGCCGATCATCAGTGCAGAAAATAAAAACCGATAAAATAAAGTAATGTCTAATGAAAAATGGGCCTGCTTAACGGGTAAGATAAAAATTGGAATCAGACCGTATGAAACCGATGAAATAATTCCTAAAGCATAGCCTTTAAACTTCATTAATATTATTTTATAAAACTTTTAAAACTGATAATAAAAAACCACTGATGGGTTTCAGTGGTTTTTCAAATTTTTATTATTAAATCGGTTTGAAACTTAAACCTTGTTCTTCTAATAATTTTTGTTCCTGCTCTTTATAGTAACCACTTACTAATTTATCGTGAATTGCTTCAAATGCAGAAAGCGTTTCATTAATTTCCGAATCCGTGTGAGACGCGGTAGGAATCAATCTTAATAAAATCATTCCCTTCGGAATTACAGGATAAACAACAACTGATGTAAATATTCTGTAATTTTCTCTTAAATCTTTTACGAGAAGGGTAGCTTCCACCGGGGTTCCCTGCATCATTACCGGAGTTACACAAGTATTGGTGTCACCAATGTTGAATCCCCTTTCTTTAAGTCCGTTCTGCAGTTTATTTACATTTTCCCAAAGTTTTGCTTTGATTTCCGGTCTTGTTCTTAACAATTCCAGTCTTTTCAAGCCACCGATTACCATTGGCATGGTCAAAGATTTCGCGAAGATCTGAGATCTCAGGTTGAATTTCAGATATCTGATAATATCTTTGTCTCCTGCTAAAAATGCTCCAAACCCGGCCATTGATTTTGCAAAAGTTGAGAAATACACGTCAATCTGATCCTGGCATCCCTGCTCTTCTCCGGCTCCGGCCCCAGTTTTACCAAGCGTTCCGAATCCGTGGGCATCATCCACTAAAAGCCTGAAATTATATTTTGATTTAAGCTCACAGATTTCTTTTATTTTCCCCTGCTGGCCTCTCATCCCGAAAACCCCTTCAGTAATTACCAGGATACCGCCTCCTGTTTCTTCAGCAACTTTAGTGGCTCTCTGAAGGTTTTTTTCAAGACTTTCAATATCATTATGTCTGTACGTAAATCTTTTACCGGAGTGTAATCTTACGCCATCTACGATACAAGCGTGGGAATCTACATCATAAACAATCACATCATTTCTGCTTACCAGAGCATCGATGGTAGAAACCATTCCCTGGTATCCGAAATTTAGTAAATATGCTGATTCTTTTTGTACGAAATCCGCCAGTTCCCTTTCAAGCTGTAAGTGCTGTTCTGTTTCTCCGGACATTGCTCTTGCACCCATCGGGTAAAACATTCCGTACTCGGCAGCAGCTTTAGCATCAGCTTCCAAAACTTCAGGATGGTTACACATTCCTAAATAATCATTGGCACTCCAGAAAATTACTTCTCTTCCTTGGAACTGCATTCTGGGACCGATAGGACCTTCCAGTCTTGGGAAAATAAAATAGCCTTCTCCATAATCTGCAAACTGTCCGAGAGGTCCGGGATTTTCTTTTATTCTTTCAAAAATATCCAACATTTTGTATAGTACTTTTTAGTAAAAAAGCCTTTTGTGATCTACAAAAAGGCTTGATTTGTATAAATTTATTTTTTATTTAATGAATTCGGTTTTGAAAACTTCATCATAATTGTGAACGCAATTGTTAACGAAACCTTGCTCAGCCATCCATTGGTCACTGTATACTTTGGTGATATACCTTGAGCCGTGATCCGGATAAATTAAAACAATCACATCATCTTTTGAAAATTCATGAGATTGTGCATATTGTAATAAAGCCTGGGTGACAGCTCCTGTAGTATAGCCACCCATAATAGCTTCTTTCAAAGCAATTTCACGGGTTCTGTAAGCAGACATTTCATCATTTACCCTCACAAATTCATCTACTTTATCAAAAAGGAGAGCGGCAGGAATTAAATTTTTTCCCATTCCTTCAATCTGATAAGGGTGAACGTCTTCCTTGTGTATTTCCCCGGTTTCGTGGTAGCTTTTAAGAATAGAGCCATCAGCATCTACACCGATGATCTTTACGTTCGGATTTTTTTCTTTTAAGAACTTTGCCGATCCGGATAAAGTTCCACCCGTTCCGGTACAGGCAAAAAGATGAGTGATCTTACCTTGTGTCTGTTCCCAGATTTCAGGTCCTGTGGTTTGGTAGTGTGCATCAATATTTAGTTCATTAAAATATTGATTGATGTAAACTGAATTGGGTGTTTCTGAAGCGATTCTTTTGGCAACTTCATAATAAGATCTGGGGTCATCTGCAGGTACATTTGCCGGGCAAATATATACAGTGGCACCGAGAGCTTTTAAATAAGCAATTTTCTCAGGTTTTGTTTTATCACTTACTGCGAGAATACATTTATATCCTTTAATGATACAAACCATTGCAATAGAAAATCCGGTGTTACCGGAAGTAGTTTCTACAACTACAGAATCTTCTTTTAATAAACCTTTTTTTTCAGCGTTATCTATAATATGAAGTGCAATTCTATCTTTAGTGGAGTGTCCAGGATTATATGATTCTAGCTTGGCGTAAACAGTTGCAGGGACATCTTTTGTAACAGTATTTAGCTTTACCATAGGTGTGTTTCCTATCAGGCCAAGGATATTATCATAAACATTACTCATTATTTGTTATTTTTCAATAAAAATCTGACCGCAAAAATACAAAAAAATAAATAATTTCTAAACTTTTGTTTGATTAGTAAGCATTCAATTGAATAAAATTATTTTTTCATTTGCAATCTTAGCCTAACAATATTGACAAATACCACGCCAAATTTTTAAATTTTGTTAAAATCAACATAAAATGAGATAAAAGCCCTATTTTCGCGTAATTGATTTAATACTATGAAAAATTGGACTTTTAGGCAATGGAATACCGCTTTAGGATGGGTGATTTTCATCATTGCATTTTTCACGTACTTATCAACTATCGAGCCGAATTTAAGTTTTTGGGATTGTGGTGAGTATATTTCCTCGGCAGTAAAATTAGAGGTAACGCATGCCCCGGGAGCAGCTTTATTCCAGATTGTGGGTGCTGTGGCAGCCATTTTTGCATTGGGGAAAGGTGAAAATTATTCTATTATAATCAATGCGATGTCTGCATTGTTTAGTGCATTTACCATTTTATTTTTGTTCTGGACGATTACCCATTTTGTAAGAAGGCTGGTGAACAAAGATTTTGAAGAGGTAACTCCGCATCAGGAAATTTCTATCCTTTTTGCGGGAGTAGTCGGAGCTTTGTGTTTCACATTTTCGGATACCTTCTGGTTCTCGGCAGTGGAAGGTGAGGTATATTCGATGGCTTCTATGTTTATTGCCCTTTTAGTCTGGTTAATTACCAAGTGGGAAAATGAATATAAAATGGCAGATAATGAGAGATGGATTATTCTTATTTTCTTCATCCTGGGACTTTCCGTGGGGGTTCACATGATGTGCATGCTGGCGGTTCCTGCAGTTTGTTTAGTATATTATACCAGAAATTATAAATTTACATGGAAAAATTTCATCTGGGCCAACCTTATTACATTAGGTATTTTAATTATTGTATTTAAAATTATCTTCCCGCTGATCATGACGATGTTTGGGAAGCTTGAAATATTCTTTGTGAATGGTTTAGGTCTTCCTTTCCATTCAGGGACTATTGTAGCATTTATATTAATGGTGGTGATCTGCTATTTAATTATAAAATATGCAAGAAGGACTAATAAAAATATATATCAAACGGTTGCCTTGTCCATTGTTTATATGATGATAGGATTTTCATGCTGGATGGTGATTCCGATCAGGGCAAATGCCAATCCACCGATGAACCTTAATGATCCGGATACGGCAATCGGTATGCTGGATTATTACAACAGAGAACAGTACGGAGACTGGCCAACCATTTACGGTCAGAACTATACTGCATTTTTAGATGCCAATGGGATTCAAAAAAATGAAGATGGTAGTTTCAAAACAGAAAAAACCGGAGATATTTACGAAAAAGATGAGAAAACGGGAACGTACAGAAAAACCGGAGACCGTTTTAATTACGTTTTCAGTCAATCCCAGGTAAGCCTGATGCCGAGGATGTTTAATGAAGATAAAGCGGTGATGGCAAACTACATTTCCATGTATGGAGCTCCTGATTTTACTTTCAACTATGGGAATGAAGATGTAGCGGATAATCCTCAGGCCAAACAAATTTTTGATGAATTAAGAAAGAAATATGAAGATAAATCGATTACAGCAGCCGATTATCTCAAAGTAAAACCCTATGACCTGATTAATGTTCAGAAACCCTCTCTGGCCCAAAATATGGATTATTTCATCACGTTCCAGAACGGGTATTATTTTGTAAGATACCTGCTGTGGAATTTCGTGGGAAGACAAAATGACCTTGAAGGAAACATGGAAAACACCAAAGGAAACTGGATTTCAGGATTTTCTTTTATTGATAATGCCCTGTGGGGGAACCAGGATAAAATGCCTGCGAAATTTAAGAACGAAAGTACAGTTGCATTTTACTTTTTACCGCTAATTTTAGGTTTGATTGGATTCTTTTTCCAGTTAAACAGGGATTTCGGAAGATTCTATGCAATATTATCTTTATTTGTAATTACAAGTGTCGGGATTATTTTCTATACAGGTGTGAAACCTTTCGAGCCAAGAGAAAGAGATTACGCCATGGTAGGATCTTTCTATGCTTTTGCCATCTGGATAGGATTGGGAGCAGGTGCTATTTTATGGTTCTTACAGTCAAAAATTAAGTCTAACGCAGCTAATATTTTAGTTGGGGTTATATTATTGGGAGTGCCTTTTATGATGGGATTCCAGAATTATAATGTGCATGACAGGAGTAACAGGTATACGGCTTATGATTATGCCTATTCCGTATTAAAATCGTTGCCGAAAGAAGATATTCTTTTTGTTTATGGGGATAATGATACTTATCCGGTTTGGGCGACACAGGAGACGGAAAGACTGCGTGATGATGTAAAAGTTGTAAACTTCACCCTGTTATCCACCCCCTGGAATATCGATCAGGTGAAAAGAAAAACATACAATGCCAATCCTATTCCGAGCCAATTGACCCATGAGGACTACAGAGATGGGGTAAATGATCAGATCTACCTGATGAAAAAAGAGGACTGGCAGAATATTTTTGATAATCTTCAGCAGCAGGGAGCTCCGGCAACAGAAATGCAGTCATTGAGAAAATATATTACCCAGGATTCCATGACGCTGAAAGAAGCGGTTAATTTCCTTAAAATTAAATCTCCTGAAAAAGATGAAATTTTAAAAATGATTTTCGGGGAAGAGCGTTATGAAAAATACAATTTCCTTCCTGTAAGTAAATTTATCCTTCCTGTTAATAAAGACAATGCTTTAAAAGCCGGAATTATCAATCCTTCTGATCTTCCGAATACTGTCAATCAGATTATGATCGATTATAAAGCGAACACACTTTACAAGAATAATTTAATGATGTTTGATATTCTTGCCAATTTCGACTGGAAGAGACCTATCAACTTTTCTTCCGGAGGGATTTATGACAGTGAGAATATTTTCTATCTTGATGAATATCTCCAGTTCGATGGTTTCAGTTACCGGTTGATTCCTATTCATACACCACCAAGCTCGGATGGAGAAATGGGAAGGGTAGATGCGAATTCTCTATATAATGTGGTGAAAAATTTCAGATGGGGTAATTTCAAGGATTTAAAAGTTCATTTTGATGAAACGGCAACATCTAATATTATCAGCTACAGAAGTTCGGCAAGCAGAGCTGCAGCAGCCCTTTCATTAAGCGGACAAAAAGCTAAAGCCATAGAATTACTGGATCTGGCAGCCAGAGAAATTCCTGCTGAAAAATACAACGATCCTCGCTCATTAAGTTCAATAGTTTACGGATATATTGTAGCCGGGCAAGAACAGAAAGGATTAAAACTGGCGGAAATCCTTAAAAAAGGAATCTTCGAAGAATACGATTACTACTTAAGCCTTGCCCCAGGAGATCAGAGATATTTGAGAAGACAGATGGGAGCAAAACCTATGGAGTATTCTTTAGTGGTATCTGCAGTTACAGATGCCTATACAAAAATCGGTCAGAAAGATAAAGCCTATGATTATCTTGTAAAATCGATTGAGCCTATTGATAAGAAATTTAATGTATTTGTAAAAGACCTTCAGCAAATGGGGAAAGAAAAAGCAATGGCTGAGTCTGAAAATGTACAGAAGATCACACCATTCTACCAATACTTATTTGATATTATGGAACCTTTTGATTCTACATATTCAAAGGAAAAAGAAAATCAGATTACGACAGCAATTATCAAAGCAACGCAGTAAAAAGCAACAACATATTAAGAAAACGGAACTTCGGTTCCGTTTTTTTATTATTGCATTCATCAATTTTAAGATTATCTTTGCGTAACAACATGAAGAAAACAAATGGCTGAAACAAATAACCATAAACTCCCGATGTATGCCGTCATCTTTACGGTGATTTTCAAGCTCTTATTTTTATTGACCCATCATATCCAGGAAGATGCATTTATTACCTGGAGGGTTGCCCAGAATGTAATGGATTATGGAGTAATAGGTTTCAATGGTGATATTAAAATTTCAGCATCTACCACTCATCTTTATGTATTTGTTTCCTATCTGTTCAACCTTATTTTCGGGAAAGAATATTTTGTTGAGCCTATCCTTATTTTTAATTCCATCCTTTTTACAATAGGAAGCCTGTTTCTGTCTCATTTATTACTCAAAAATCCTTGGCATAAAGCGATTTTTATTTTTTTATTCGGAATTTTGCCACCTTCCATCAAGATTTCCATTTTGGGAATGGAATACGGGCTTCTCTTCTTTTTAGAAATGGCTTTACTGTATTATGGGTTTAAAAAAGAGAAAAAGTGGGCTCTTATTGTTTTTCCGATACTGATTTTATTTACAAGAATCGATACTGTAATTTTCCTGGGAATTGTATTTCTGGTAGATATTTTCTGGAATAAAAGACTGCGCTGGAATTATATTTTAGGTGGAGTATTGGGGATCTGCTTTGCACTTGCCTTCAACTGGCTGTATTTTGGTGAAGTGGTGAATAATACGATTACCGCTAAAAAGCTTTTGTATGATAAAAATTTCACACTCAGTCAGGATATTGAATATTTCAGGTTAAACTACGGAAACTTCTGGGGAATGCTGAAAGTTCCCGGAGATTTTAACCCTTTTACAATCCTTGTTCTTATTTTTGAACTGTTGTGTTTCGTATTCCTGATCAGGCAGCAGGAGAAAAGAAACTATTTTCTCTGGATGATTTTCCTTTTTGCATGGGCAAAACAATTGATCTTTCTTTCCCAGAAGAGCCTTTTCGACTGGTATTACTGGGTTCCGCAGATCTTACTTTTTGTTCCGGTACTCATTTTTGTTTTAGAGCAGAAAGTGAAAAGAAACCTGTGGCTGTCTCTATTGATTGTATTTTATATCATCCCAATGGTAGCTTTTCAAACCATTCACTCAATCGCAACAGGAAACGGAGAATGGAATTATCGAAGATCAATAGGTATATTTTTAAACAGCTACGAAAAAGACAAAAACCAATGGATCTTGCTTGAACCGGCAGGATATGTCCCTTATTTTTCCGGATTAAAAACGATTGATGAAGTTGGATTGGTTGACAGGAAAATTCAGGATGAGATCAGGAAAGATAAAAAACATTACTGGATCAATACTGTAAAAGACAGAAAACCTAAATACCTGCTTTCTTACAATGATTTATTTGCAGGGGAAGATGGCGGATATTACAGAACCCACTATCAGCTGCTGAAAGAATACAGGATTAAAGACCATTTAAAAAGTGATCACAAAATTCTGGAAAAGATCTATAAACTGAAACCTTCGGGAACAGATTATAATTTGTATATAAGAATAAGATAATTTAGAGTTATGAGTTATAAGTTATGAGTTATGAGTTATGAGCTGGAAGTTTTAAAGTGGAGGCTGGAAGTTATGAAGGTTTTTTATTGCTCATTATTCATTACCAATTACTATAATCCATAATTCATAACTTATAACTCATAACCCATCATTAATATTATGAAATACTGTGCATTTCTTCGTGGTGTCAACGTAAAAGGAACCAATATGAAAATGGCAGATGTATGCCAGGTTTTTAAAGAAGCCGGAATGCAGGATGTAAGCTCAGTGCTGGCTTCCGGAAATATTGTATTTTCTTCTGATAAAAAAGCGGAAGATTTAAAAAAAATACTGGAAAAAGCAATGTCAGATCATTTCTCGTATGAGGCATTTCTATTCGTAAAAACCCAAAAAGAAACGGAAGCTTTCTGGAACAGCAATCCGTTTGAGAAGAACGATGATTTCCATACTTATGCCTTTGTAGGAAGTATGGAAGTGGAAAATGTTTTGATGAAAGAATTTGATGCCGCCTCTAAAGTCGACCATGAAAAAGGAGAAATCACCAACAATATTTTTTACTGGCAGGTTCCGAAAGGAAATACCCTGGATTCCTCTTTTGGAAAAATATTGGGAAAGAAAAGCCTGAAAGATCAGCTGACCAGCAGGAATATCAACACATTTGAAAAGATCCTGAAAAAAATGAATTAAAATTAAAGTATTTCAGCCTGATTGAATCCATAATAATTTCCGATTGTGAAACTTTATAAGTATTTTTACTGAACTTTTTAATTATAATAAAATGATTCAGTATTTAGATAATATTCAGCACAAAGATTCAAAAAACTTTTTTCTTATTGCCGGGCCTTGTATTATTGAAGGAGAAGATATGGCATTGAGAATTGCTGAAAAAGTAATTGAGCTTACCAACAAATACAATATTCCGTATATATTCAAAGGAAGCTTTAAAAAAGCCAACCGGAGCAGGGTAGATTCTTTCACATCAATTGGGGAAGAAAAATCTCTGGAAATCCTTAAAAAAGTAGGTGATACCTTCAATATCCCGACTACAACTGATATTCATGAAAATGAGCATGCCGCTTTAGCTGCTCAATATGTGGATGTATTACAGATTCCTGCATTCCTGGTACGTCAGACCGATTTATTAGTGGCTGCTGCTAAAACAGGGAAATGCGTTACTTTGAAAAAAGGACAATTCCTTTCTCCGGAATCAATGAAATTTGCCGTACAGAAAGTAACCGATTCAGATAATCAGAAAGTAGCGATTATTGAAAGAGGAAATTCTTTCGGATATACAGATCTTATTGTAGATTACAGAGGAATTCCTACCATGAGAGAATACGCGCCTGTAATCCTTGATGTAACGCATTCTTTACAACAACCCAACCAAAGCTCGGGAGTAACAGGTGGAAGGCCTGATCTTATTGAAACCGTAGCCAAAGCAGGAATTGCGGTAGGAGCAGACGGAATTTTTATAGAAACACATCCTACACCGGAAACAGCTTTATCTGATGGAGCCAACATGCTAAGATTAGATTTATTAGAAGATTTGTTACAAAAATTGACAAGAATTAGAGAATCGATTTTGTAGTTGTTAAAAAATACTTAATTTTAGAAATTCTTAAAACATTTCTTTTGAAAAAACTAGTTTTACCACTAAGCCTTATGGTTCCCATGCTTGTATTCTCTCAAAATAAAAAAAGAGATACAACAACGAAAGTTACAGATATTGAGGAAGTTGTATTCCAGAAAAAAGTGACGGGAAAAACAAGCGACATCACCACTGTAAAAATTTCAGCTAAAGATGCTAAAAATGTAGCAAGCATTTCCGGAGGTATTGAGGGAATTCTTAAAACCCTGCCTTCCGTAAACTCCAATACAGAGCTTTCTTCACAGTATATGGTTCGTGGTGGAAACTATGATGAAAACCTTATTTATATTAATGATATAGAAATTTACAGGCCTTTTCTGATCAGAAATTCTCAGCAGGAAGGGTTGAGCATCATTAATCCCGATATGGTTTCAACAGTCAACTTCTCAGCCGGAGGTTTTGAACCGAGATATGGTGATAAAATGTCTTCGGCTTTAAATATTTATTATCGTGAGCCTGAAAAATCTGAACTTTCAGGAGAAGCAAGCTTAATAGGCGGAAGGTTAACAGCCGGCTTAGCTTCCAAAAATAAAAAACTGACGGCATTATTTTCCGGAAGATACAGGAATACCAATCTGGTTCTTAATACATTAAAAGAAGATACGGATTTCAATCCTGTATACTGGGATTTCCAGTCTTATATCAACTATCATATCAGTGAAAAGTTCAGCCTTTCATTTATAGGCTATTATTCCAAGAACGATTATGAAATGGTGCCGAAAGAAAGAAGTGTTGATTTCGGTAGCCTTCAGAGACCGCTTAATCTTACCGTATTTTACAACGGTAGAGAAGATGATAAGTATAAAAACATGATGGGAACTTTGTCGATGAATTTTAAACCATCAGACAAATGGAGATTCACCTTAGACAGTTTTGCTTATCAGAATCGTGAAAGAGAATATTACTCTATTGCATCTGCGTATATTTTACAGACCTTTGATCCTATTACGGGAGCACCTGTAACTTCTTATGATACGGGAGGCCAGATAGAGCATGCAAGAAACGATCTGTTTGTAAGAACGTATGGTGCACAGTTCAGAGGGCGTTTTTCACCCAATGTGAATACAGATATTGAATTAGGATTTAAATACGAAAAAGAAAATCTGCAGGACCTTACCAACGAATGGAAGCTGGTAGATTCTGCGGGCTACAGTACTCCAAGGCCTCTTGATGATCCCAGATTCGGAACTCCGGGTGATCTTAATTTATTTTACAGAATTGCAGGAGCTAATCATATTGAACCAACGAGAATGTCGGCATATGCACAATATTCTCAGAAATTTTATTGGGGAAGCAATAAAGTATTTGTAAACGCAGGAGCAAGGGTTTCTCACTGGAGCTTTAATGATGAAACGATTTTTTCACCAAGGGCACAGTTTGCCATTAAGCCGGATTGGGATACCGATATGTTGTTCAGGCTTTCCGGAGGAATATATTATCAGTCTCCTTTTTATAAGGAAATTAAGGATTTAGACGGGAATTTCAATAAAAATATAAAATCTCAGCGTTCCATTCAGGCTATTCTGGCTAATGATTATGAATTCCAGATGTATGACAGGCCGTTTAAGTTAACTACTGAAGCCTATTACAAGAAAATGGATGATCTTATTCCTTATTATATGGATAATGTAAGAATCCGCTATTCCGGTAAGAATAATGCATCAGGTTATGCTTACGGAATTGATACCAGGCTATTCGGAGAATTTGTTCCGGGAGTAGATTCCTGGTTATCGGCAAGTTATGCCAGAGTTTATGAAAATATTGACGGAAGAGGAAATATCCCGAGACCAACAGACCAGAGATTCAGATTTGCATTGTTCTACCAGGATTATATGCCTAAATTTCCTTCAATGAGGGTAAATCTTACTTTAGTGTATGCAATGGGACTGCCAACAGGATCGCCCATTATACTAGATCAAAATGGTGCACCTGATATATATTCTGCTTATCAGTACCAAAGGACATTGCCTTCATACAAAAGAGTGGATATCGGACTTTCCAAAGTTTTTATAGATCCAAAAAGTAAAAATAAAGCATATGGTTTCTGGGGGAATTTTGAAGAACTTACTTTGGGAGTACAGGTTTTTAATGCATTCAATATCAGAAATACCGTTGCCAACCAATGGATTACAGATGCCAATACCAACTTTATGTATCCGGTTCCTGTACGTCTTACAGGAAGATTCTTCAATGTAAAGCTTGAGTTTAAGATTAAATAGAAGCTAGAAGCCGGAGGTTGGAAGTAAATAATAGCCGGAAAATTAAATCTGCTTCAACAGCCTATCTGTGGGATAAAAAATATAAGCTTCTGAAAATATCAGGAGCTTTTTATATATTGTTTTCCGAATTTTGTAACAACATCACAAAATTTTATAACATTCATCTCAGAGATATTTATAACTTTGCTTCAGCATATGAAAAAGATTCTTGCCATAGTATTTTCTATTTTCTACTTCGGGTTTTCTTCCGGAGCAGTTTTTAGGATCCATTACTGTATGCAGGAAATGGTCTCTGTAAGCCAAAAAACAGATGATTTATGCAGTAAATGCGGAGTAAAAACAAAAAAAGACTGCTGTAAAACAGAAATCAAAATTGTAAAAGTTGATGATTTGCAAAAATCAGATTTCCTGAAAATTGATTTTCTGAAACAGATTGCAGAGTTTAAAACGCATGAGTTTTTCTTTACAGACCAATCTTTTTCGACGGCAAAATTTACACAGACCAGAATTAATGGGCCTCCGGAAATCACTTCAGTTCCCATTTTCATTACTCATTGTAACTTCAGAATTTAGAATTAATTTTCGTTTGATTTCTTATCATAACAAATGACAAATCTTATCACAAAAGGTGATTTCAATATCATTTCTTATCAAAAATTATTTTAATTCTAAATTTTAAAACAATGAAAAAATATATTATTACAGCAGTATTCAGCGTATTTTCAATACTTTCTTTATCAGCACAATCTAAAACAGATGCCCGGGTTTCAAAACTGTATCAGAATTATATTTCTATTAAAGCGGCTTTAAGTGCCGACGATGCAGATAAAGCTTCAAAAGCAGCAGCAGAATTTATTAAAACAGCATCAGCTATTGATTATAAAGTATTGTCTGAAGGTAATCTGAACATTTTAAGAAAAGATGCCAGTATCATTTCTGAAGCAAGAACCGTTGACGCACAAAGAGAGACTTTCTTTAATCTTTCAGATAATATGATTGCTTTAACAAAACAGTTTAAACTTTCCGATAAACCGGTATTTGTCCAGTATTGCCCGATGGCCGACGGAAGCTGGCTGAGCAACGAAAAGCAAATTGTAAATCCTTATTACGGAAGCAAAATGCTTTCATGCGGAAGTGTAAAGTCGGAGATTAAATAATTACCGTAATTATTTTAAATATAATAAGTTGGATAACCTGATTTAACATTAAATTTAATTGAATAAATTAGGTTGTCTAACTTGAAAAAATCGAAATATTATGAAAAAAATAATAATGTTTCTGATCCTCTTATTCTCTGTTTTCAACTTTGCACAAACTACAAAGACTTATTATACTTGCCCGATGCATCCGGAAGTCGCTTCCCCAAAACCGGGAGACTGCCCGAAATGCGGAATGACCCTGGTTAAAAAGACTGTAGTAATCAAACCAAAAACTGTTTCAAAACCTGAAGCAAAACCGGTTGTAAGACAAGAAATAAAGGTTCAGAATATAAAGAAAAATGAAAATATCAAAAGTAAGACTAAGGTAAAAGCTGAGTCAAAAACAAGCCCGAAATCAGAAATTAAAAATAATAAAAAAGGAGCTGTTAAAACTGAACCTAAAGTTAATATTCTAAAAAATTCTGACTCTCAAATTCAAAAGACTTATGTTTGTCCGATGCATCCCGAAGTTATTTCAGATCAACCCGGAAAATGCCCTAAATGTGGAATGGAGTTGGTAGAAAAGGAAAATCAGCAGGTTGCTGAAAATAAAGCTGAGCAAAATTCAGGATTAAAAAGAAATTCTGAGAACGGCAAAGTAACTTTTGGAGGTAAAACGGTTCGTTATGATTTGTATGTAAAAGACACCATTGTAAATTTTACGGGAAAAAGCCGTCGGGCAATTGCTGTCAACGGAAAATTACAGGCTCCGACCCTTTATTTCACGGAAGGAGATACCGCGGAAATTTACCTTCACAATATGCTGAAAGAAAACACAGGCTTCCACTGGCATGGTGTTATTCTTCCCAATGAACATGACGGAGTTCCTTATCTTACGACAAAACCTGTAAAACCCGGAGAAACCCATTTGTACAAGTTTAAAATTTCTCAGAACGGAACATATTGGTATCATTCCCATGAAAGCCTTCAGGAGCAGATCGGAATGAATGGTATCCTGGTTTTCCAGAAAAGAGAGAGTGAACCTAAAACGGAATATACAAAGGAGATTCCGGTGCTTTTAGGCGATTGGAGTGATGATGATCCTATGCAGATCGCGAGAAGGCTTCATATGGCCAATACAGATTGGTATGCGATTAAGAAAAATGCGGTCCAAAGTTATTGGGAAGCTATAAAATCCGGAAACTTCGGAACAAAGGTTCTGAATGAATGGAAGAGGATGGAAGCAATGGATGTGAGTGATGTCTATTATGATAAATTTCTCATCAACGGAATCCCAAGTTCAGAATATTCAAATCTAAAAGCCGGAGATAAAGTAAGGCTTCGGGTAGCCAATGGAGGATCTTCCACTTACTTTTGGCTCAACTATGGTGGTGGAAAAATAAAAGTTATTGGAAATGATGGAAATGATGTGGTTCCGGTAGAAGTAGACCGTCTGATTGTCGGTGTTTCTGAAACTTATGATATTGAAGTGACTATTCCTGAGAATAAAAGTTTTGAGTTCCGTGCAACTTCCGAAGACCGGGTTGGGCATGCTTCCCTTTGGCTGGGTTCCGGAGAGAAAACAAATGCTCCTGATATTCCACGGCTGATGCTTTTTGAAGGAATGAAAATGATGAACGGGATGATGGAGATGAGCGGAAACATGAAGCCGATGAATATGACGATGGGAAATCAGATGATGGATATGAATGAAGTGATGTATCCTGAAATCCCGGAAAGCCAACGGAAAATGACGATGAAACACATGAATGAAATGATGGGAGTTAAAACCAAAGAAGATAAGAAAGAAGAAGACCATTCTCAACATTCAGGAATGGAGATGAAAGAGGAAAAATCGATTAAAAGACTGACTTACAACATTCTTAAATCCCCTGAAAAAACAATTCTTCCAGCAGAAGGAGTGAGAGAATTGAAGTTTACACTGGAAGGAAATATGAATCATTATCTGTGGACCCTGGATAATAAAACAGTCACGGAAACCGATAAAATTCTGGTTAAGAAAGGGGAGATCCTTAGAATTACCATGTACAACAATTCAATGATGCGCCATCCGATGCATTTGCATGGCCATGATTTCAGGCTGATCAATTCAAAAGGAGAATATTCGCCATTGAAAAATGTAGTGGACATTATGCCAATGGAAACCAATACGATTGAATTTGCAGCCAATCAGGATGGAGACTGGTTTTTCCACTGCCATATCCTGTATCACATGATGGCCGGAATGGGAAGGGTTTTCAGCTATGAGAACTCAAAACCCAATCCCCAGCTTCCAGACAGAAAATTAGCGTGGAAAGACTTTCTGAAAGATAACAGAATGATTAGTTCAATGGCTATGCTTGATATCGCCAGTAATAAGATGCATGCTGAAACGATGACGATGTTCGGGCCAAGATGGGCTAATTTAAATGAATTTCACTCCAACTGGAACTTTGATCATTTTGAAGGAAGTGCAAAAGTAGGAAGATTCTTAGGGAAATTTCAATGGGCGTTACCATATGCAGGTTTCAGGGTCCAGAAAAATCATGAGATCATGGAAAGGCAGATGGCTGAAGATATGGGAATGACGTATCAGGGCAAAAAAAACTGGTTTGGACAGCAAACGGCATCAAAAGACAGGTATGCATTTATAATTGGAATGCAGTATCTTTTACCAATGCTGATTACAGCAGATGCAAGCGTAGACCAGAACGGAAAAGTATTGTTAGAGCTAAGCAGGGAAGATATTCCTGTCTCCAGAAGGATCAGAGGGAACTTTAGCCTTAATTCTGACGGAGAATTTACAACCGGATTAAGATATATTGTTCAAAAATGGTTCTCAGTTTCCGGGAATTATGACAATGAAATGGGGTGGGGAGCTGGAATAACCCTGACCTACTAAAGAAAAGGCTGTCTTAAATGACAGTCTTTTTTATTGATTTTCGTCTACAGCATTATTCACAGATGATTGTGTTTAAATAGAATTGTGTGATCCTACATTTCCAGTTGTATAATTTTTTCAACCAGTTTTTGATTGGCGCTTTTAGGAATTAATCTCAAGGAAAAATTTCGTAAAGAATTTCCTTTTTCCCATTGGGAAACTTGTCCAATTTTCCAACTTGTACTGACAATATAATCTACTTTTTTCCTTCTGATGTTTTGGAACTTCTCAAAAACAGAATTAAAGTCTTTATTACTTTCTAAAAGTTTTCCGATAATATAAGCATCTTCTATTGCCTGACAGGCGCCTTGTCCCATATTCGGTGTTGTTGCATGGGCAGAATCTCCGATCAGGCAAAGGTTCTCAGCATACCACTTCGGGATGGGAGACAGGTCGGTAATATCATTCAGAATAATATTTTCATTCGGAGTTGCTTCGAGAATTTTTATAATTAACGGGTGAAAACCTTGAAAATTTTCAGCTAAAGTAGGGTAACGTTTATACTTTCCTTCATTAATCAAAGCATACCAATATACTTTTTTATCTGAAATCTTTACAAAACCAAAACGTTTTGCTTTTCCCCAGGCTTCAAATGCTTCGCGGTGAAATTCTTCCGGCAGATCAAATTCTACCAATCCCCGCCAGCACATTTGTTGTGCATTTCGGATTTTGCCGGCTTCTATTATTTGATCGCGTACTTTTGATTTTATTCCGTCTGCTCCGAAAACGATTTTACTTTCAATTTCATCTCCATTTTCAAAATTGAGGATATAATTTTCTTTTTTATGAATTTTGCTTAAAGAATGATTCAGCTTAATATTTTCAAAGCTTATATTTTCAGCTAAAGTTTTCTGCAATTCAGCCCTGTGAATGGTAACGTTGCAGGAATTGTATTTCTTTTCGAGCTCAAGAGCATTGGTTTTAGAAATTGGTTTTAATTTTTCATCAGTTATAGAAATGCCGTGAACTTTATTTCCTACATTTTCTATTTTTTCTTTTAAACCTAGTCTGTCGAAAATCTGCATTGCATTGATTGCCATCATGATTCCGGCTCCAACAGGTTTTATTTCCGGTGCTGATTCATAAACTGTGAAATCCAGATTATGTTGTTTCAGAATATTTCCAAGGGTCAGCCCGCCAATTCCGGCTCCGATTATTGAGATTGAATCCATTATTTTAAATTTTTCAATTCATTCAGTAATTGGTTCTGCTTATTGATGAAATGAGTAAGGCTGTCTGTTTTTAAAGGATGTGCCTTTTGATACTTTTCAATTTCTGGAATTGTTTTTCTGATTTTGAAAGCTGTATATAAATTATTGGTTTTCTCCTGATTTTTATTGGCCAGAGAAATCAGGGCTTTTATGTTTTTAACTTTTATATCATATTGATCAGAGCTTATTTTAATCTGATCGATAACTTCTTTTTTCATCAGAGAGTCGGTTATTGTACCTGCCTGATAATTAGCATTCTGGTAATAAGACCGGGATTTGGAAAGAATTTCATCATAGCCGGAAATCACCTTATTGAACTTTTCCTCCGTCTTGCTTATTTTATCATCAAGAGCTTTAAGCTTTTTATCATTTTTAATGAGTTCAAAATAAATCTGATCTACCATATCTTCTTTACGGTAACTTTTTAATGAACCGGAGACAGATGATTCAGCATTGTCAACGGCATTTTCTACAGCCCCACCATTTCTGGATTTGTTTTCTGTACAGGAAAGCAGTGATAAGGCTAAAACGGATGCGAAAAGTATTTTTTTCATAATTTCAGATTGGGTTTTATTCTTTATTAGTTGAAGATAATCTTAAAATTGTTACAACTGTATTTTAAAGTTTATTTCTCCTGTTTCAGTATTGCTTTTGAAAATATAAATCTTATTCTGTTGAAGTTTGAGAATGATTTACCTGACTGTTTTTATCGCAAGGATAGACAAAGGCGCAAATGCTTAGCTGGGAAATACAACGAATTTATCCTGTATTACCTTCATAAGTGAAACACCCTTGTCTATCCTTGTGATAAAAACATAAGTTTCCAGATGGAAATGGTTGATTTAAATAGATTCATAAAAAAACGGAGCCTGAAAACAGGCTCCGCTACATTGTTTTATGCTAAAATTATTTACCTAAATAAGATTTCAAAATCTTACTTCTGGTATTATGTTTCAGTCTCTTGATCGCTTTTTCTTTGATCTGACGAACTCTTTCTCTTGTCAGATCGAAAGTTTCACCGATTTCTTCTAAAGTCATCGGATGTTTTCCGTTTAGTCCGAAGTATAATCTTACCAGATCAGCCTCTCTTGGAGTTAAAGTATTCAATGCTCTTTCGATCTCAATCTGAAGAGATTCAAGCATTAAATCTTTATCCGGGCTTGGAGATTCTCCTGAACGTAATACATCATAAAGATTCGAATCTTCACCTTCTACTAAAGGGGCATCCATAGACAGGTGTCTACCGGAGTTTTTCATAGATTCTTTGATATCTTCCTCGCTCATGTCAAGAACTTCAGCCAATTCTTCCGGAGAAGGTGGTCTTTCATTTTCCTGCTCAAGGTGAGCGTATGCTTTATTAATTTTGTTGATTGAACCAATTTTGTTTAATGGCAATCTTACAATTCTTGACTGTTCTGCCAAAGCCTGTAAAATTGACTGACGAATCCACCAAACTGCATAAGAGATAAATTTGAAACCTCTGGTCTCATCATATCTTTTTGCAGCTTTCATAAGTCCCAGGTTACCTTCATTAATTAAATCGGGCAAAGAAAGACCTTGGTTTTGGTACTGTTTAGATACGGAAACTACGAAACGAAGGTTGGCCTTGATTAATTTTTCCAGTGCTGCTCTGTCGCCTGCACGTATTCTTTGTGCCAATTCTACTTCCTCGTCCGCAGTGATTAGTTCCACTTTACCAATTTCCTGCAAATACTTGTCTAATGAAGCAGTTTCCCTGTTGGTTACCTGCTTGGTAATTTTTAATTGTCTCATTTATTTTATCCTCAAAAATAGAGTTACTATATATTATACGCTTAAGAGGGTGAAAAGGTTACACCAATTTTAATTATTTTTTAATTTTTTGGGATATTAGGCGGCAGACATCAGATATAAGATTTCAGGTATGTGTACCTTTTTCAATGGTTTCAAAAAATGGAAAGAGATCTGATCTCCAAGACAAATAAGCATTATCTTGAAGTATTCATATCCATAAAATAGCACCTGTCATTTCTGAAGGTGCTGAAATAAAATATTTACTTACACTTAATCGTGATAAAAATGTATTTATAGTTTCTGAATTTTCAAAACTTGTGATACAGTACCGTTTTCCTTAATCTTCAAATAATAGAATCCTGCTGCCAGATCGGTAATATCTATCTGCATTTGTTTTCCTTTAAAATGCATTTGTTTGATGAGCTTTCCGCTTATATCCACCAGATCAATTGCTGCGGTGGCATTATTCGATTTGTTTTGAATAGTGATTTTATTACTTGCAGGAACGGGACTTACCACCCAGTTATTTTTTAAAGTACTTGTTTCATTTATATTTAAACTGGTGGGTGTAGGATCATATATTTCATAAATTTTATCAATCTTGTTGTTCACACTGTTTGAGTTGCTGGTACTGACATAAATTTTTCCATTAGGTGCAGCCAGCACATCCCTTATTCTTCCAAAACTTATCTCAGGTATATCCACTTGCGAAATTACAGTATTTTGACTAGTATTGAAAGTTAGTACATATAAGGCCTGATTTTTCAGTGAAGCCAGGAGTAATTTATTTTGCCACTGAGGGAAGAGCGGATGAGTATAAAAATCAATACCGCATACCGCAATCGTTGGTGTCCAGGATTTGGCAGGTTCATAAACATTATTGGCATTGCAAAAAGTGATTTCTGAAGATAAATTGCAATAGCCTTCTACGTTGGGCCAGCCATAATTCCTGCCGGCTTCTATTATGTTTATCTCGTCGTCGTTGCTGGGACCATGCTCACTGCTAACAAGTTTAGTGCCCATTACCGCTAGTCCTTGCGGATTGCGATGTCCAAAACTCCATACTGCTGAGCCGGGTATAGGGTTGTCGCTCGGGATAGTCCCGTCAAGGTTATAGCGGAGAATTTTACCGTTCAGTGATGATGTATTCTGAGGAAAGCTCAGATCATTTGCATCACCTGTAGTCATATACAATTTATTATTGCTAATGAGCAAACGGCTGCCATTGTGAATGACGTTAGCCTCGATACCATCTTTTATCAATCTTTGAAAGGTAAGTACATCTGTAGTCGGATTATATTCATATACCACTAATTTTTGACGATAATCATTCCCATTCAGCAAATAATTGTAAGAGCAGAATACTTCGGGGGTATTAGGGAAATCAGGATGCAGGGCCAAACCAAGCATTCCTCCTTCACCGTTATTGATAGACACATCCTGTTCAAAGATAAGCTGCTTTAGTTCACCGGTAACCGGGTTGAGTCTCGAAATAGTACCATGCCTTTGCGTGAACCAAATACTGCCATCAGGCGCACTAACCATTTCCCAAGGAATATATAATCCACTTTTAACTTCTCTTACAGAATAGTCGTTTGTTTGTGCAAAAAGTTGAACATTAATAAATGCAGCAATAGCGAGGGTAAAAATTTTTATCATTACTTTAAGTATTTATTATTTCAAATTTAGATAAAAAACATATACAAAAAAGGCTGCTGTGTTTATTTAATTACTGATTTACAGTTAGTTATGTATTTTATTCTATTGCTTTTTTGAAAGTGAGAATTTTTATTTATAAAAACCTCATTTTTTTATATTTATTTAATTGATTTTTCTTTTTTATTTAATTTAATTTTTTTAGGGAAACGTAGATAAATAAAAAAAACGAAACCGAAGTCCCGCTTATATTATTGGCAAATTTATTAGTGCACCAGCTATTAAAACAATTCATTCAATAGCTTAGCCAGCCTTAAACCTCCGTATAGAAGCTGTCTTTCAAGAGTACCATTGAATTTATACTGGTAATCATAGGACAGTTTTGAATCGTCGGGAGTCTGTGCATAAATTTTATTGGCAATTTTATGAGAATCATACAACCAGTCTTCCAATGTCCCGGACTGGATTTGTTTTACTTCATCATTAGATTTGATATCCAGAAGTTTTGAATATTCTGTATAGCTGTATTTTTGAGAATCTACTAATTTTCCGTCCCATACAGAATGTAAATTGGTTTTGTCTCCGAAATAGGTTACATTGATTTTATTTCCTCCTAAGTCTTCGGCTCTTCCTATATGTAATGGCTGAGAAAGATCACCCATAATATGGATCAGGAATATCAAAGCAATTTTTCTGTCTTTTTCAGAAGTTTTTTCGTCTTTTACCTGAGCAGATAAAGTTTTTACCTGCGTATAGAGGTTGGGGCCTGTCTGTGCAATCAGGTTTTGTTCGAATGCTTTAAAATCAGCCTGCGGGTCTATATTTACATAATGCCATGCTGAAGCCTGTTTCCAGACTCCTGTAGTATCAGATTTAATGAAATCCGGCCAGTTTGCCCAGTAAGCAAGGCGTTCTTTGCCCATGATTTTTCTGATTTCTCTCCTTGCTTTTCCGGAAAGATGATTTTCTGCAATTTCTGCAATAATTCTGTGCCCCGTTAATCCCCATGCATAAGAATAAAGAGAAGAGGTTATGAATGCTAAAATTAGAATTTTAGAATAAATACTTTTCATTGTAAATAACATTTTCAGTCTGCAAAGATAGAGCAGCTTTTTCTAATTCGTATTAAATAATATTAATTTCTATGATAAAGACAGTTAATAAAATTTAATCTCAATAGAAATAGGCGGGATATTTATCATTTTAATTTTTTTTACTACAAAAGACATTTAATATCAAGGATATATCTTTCAATGAAAATCTTTGATTTCCTGCGTTTTCAGAATATTATAATTATTAGAAAATAAAACTTTGCGTCTTTGCGATTAACTTTGAACCACATTGAGAAGTTAGCTGCAAAAGTTTCCGATACATTTTTTCTCCTTTTCATGGCGAAAAGCATCCGAACAGACAGGTGACGGAATTTTAATTATATTTTATGTACATCATAACTTATTCTGAATTTTATTCATTTATGGTTCGATTCAATATGAAAAATTTATACTTTTACTAGGATAATAATAAGATAATCTCTGAATTCTAAAAATTGTCACCTAATTTTTTTTTCAATAAAAAGAGATATATTATCTTTACAAGTCATAATCACAGGAAACACTATGTATGAGAATAATATTGTAGATATGGATTACAATAAGCTGCAGACAGATTTCAGAGCTGAAGCTGTAGCAGTAAACCTTTTGAAATACCACAGGACAGTAAGCAATATTTTCGTTGAGCGTATCGGCATCAATGACAGGGCCTATTTAAAGGATATCAAAAGTATTTCAAGCAATTATCTCGGATTTGATGAAGAGGTATTTACTATAGAAACTTACCGGGAAGGGATTTATGATTATCTTCCGGAAGGTTTGTTTCATCCGCCATCGCTCAGCACTTCAAGGAAAAATGTTGAAAGTGTCGTTAAAGAAATCCGCAAACAGAAAAGGGTAGAGGAGGATGCCCGGAAATTTTTCCGGCCGTTTGAACTGGAGATATTCTTTACTGAGATCAGTGCATTGCTTAAAGAATTTGATTTTGATATTTCAAGCGATACAGATACCTTATATGAAACGGTGAGCGAGCTGTGGCCGCTTATTAAATCACTCGATCAACAGAATGCCTATATATTTATTCATATTTTACCGTTCTTTCACCAGATCCGTGGAGATAAAAGATGGTTTGAAAGATGCATGACCGCTTTTTTGCAGGTCCCTGTAGAAGTAACTTTCACTCCGAATATTATTGATGATATAGAAGAAAATGATGATTCTATGTTACTGGGAAATTCCAGACTTGGGGTTACCTATATTCCAAGTGGAAGACATATGGACGGACAGAGAAACTGGGTAGTGAATATCGGTCCTATTCCTTATGGCAATATGAAAAAATATATCCCCGGAAGCCCGTTCAGAAAAGTACTTCAGGGATTATATGATTATTTTCTTCCCGTAACGGTAGATGTGGAAGAGAATTTTATCACAGAAAAAAAGGAATATTCTTTCATGCTGGAAGATGACGAAAGAAATGCAAACCGCCTTGGATACTCTACTTTTCTGTAAAATATTTTGCTATATTTACAAGCCCAACAGAATATAAAATTGAAAAAAAACCAATGGAAATCTCTTCAGTAAAAGGAATCTTCTTAAGATATATTTTAATGCCTCTGGTAGCGGTTATTATGATGATTATACTAGGTGTAATCAGAAGAAATAAGCCTGCGATCAAAATTAAAGTTATTGTCATTTACTTCCTGCTATGCAGCTTGTGTCTGGCATTGCCCGGGTTTTTCGGATTTGCCAGAAATTTATTTAATCCGTACTGGTACCTTATTGCACAGATTATTTATCTGATTTTTGGGATCATTCATGTTAATTTATTGGATAAATACTTTAAAAAGCATATTGAGTCTTTATCGATGAGTATATTATTTGAATCTATACTTTCTCTGACCTGCATGGCTTTCGGAGGTTATCTTTTTGTTCTTATCTTCAACTGGATGAGCAAAGGGCTCGGTTATCCTATCATGTCTGCAACAAGTGCGATTGCATTTCTTGTTCCGATGGTATTTCATTACTGCTATGTTCAGTTTATCAGTATTCCGGTTGATATCTATAAAACATGGAGGTATTCACCGGATCAGAGGCTTCCCGATTTTGAAGGCGCGGATTTTGATAGATTAATGGTATTGAATGTAGAGCTGAGTAAAAATCTCGAAGATGCCAACAGATTCAGGATTAAAGCAAAAACATTACCCACGGGAGTGACTTTTGGAGACTGGTTTTACAGGGTAGTAGACGATTACAACCATAAAAATCCAAAATCTATTATTCATCTTTCGGATGAACAGAGAGAACCTTATTATTGGATCTTTTACACAAAAAAATCGTTTTTCAGTTTTAGAAAATATATTGACTTCGACCAGGATATTACATCAAATAGCATTTCAGAGAATGAAGTAGTTATTTGTAAGCGCGTTATTCAGCACGAAGAAGAAGGAGTAGCGAGAAGAGCATAATTACAACAAACACACAAATTTTAAAAGTATTTAATATGATACAGCCTAATAAACATTTTGCCATCAATTGGGTAGACGGGATGAAAGTTTCCCAGAGACACCTTAATGATCAGGATAATTTTTTAATTGATACGATAAGAGATGCCAATTCATTGGCTATCACTACATATAATTACGGACTTTTACCTATTTCAAACGAGTTTACAGACAAAACCATCTTCGACGTTCACAATACGGCTACGAATGATGTTCAGCTGGTAATAAAACGTTGCAGCGCTGTTACCCTTGCCGGATACAGAATTGAGCTGAATGACAGAAGAGTAAGCGTAAAATCTTTGGCCAAATCGATGAATGAAGAGCAGGTTGATGGTGAATATTATATTCTGATCTCTGTAAATCCTTTTGATAAGGTACCTTTCGGGGATATTGATCCGGAAGAGATTCCGCCGCGTCACCCGAATGCACAGCCTAATTATCATATTGAACTGCTTCCGGTAACTTCCCTGAACAGCAGCTTTTCCGGTGGAAATTATCTGGTAGTAGGGAAAGTAGACCTTAAAGGAAACATTGCGCAGGTAGATTCCAATTTTATTCCGCCTTGTACCTCTATTCAGAGCCACCCGGTTTTAATAGATTATTACAATAGCTTTGCAAAATCCATTGGAAACCTGCAACAGTATTCTTTTAAGATTATTCAGAAAGCTTCCCATAAAAATCAGAATACAGCCTTAGCACAGAATGTGAAATTCTTGTGTAATACCCTGGTGAATACTTTTGGAGACATGTATTTCCAGTTCAGAAACATTATTCCATGGCAGCCGCCGGTGTTCTTAATTGAAACCTTTGCAAAACTAGCCCTTCGTATGTACAATTCCACTCAGGTATTGGTTCCCGCAGAATTGGAAGAAATGCTGAATTATAGCTTGGAATGGAGCGAAATTGCCCCTCATACCTTATTAAACCAGCTATCTATCGTAGCTGAAACCAATTACGATCACCACAACTGTGGCGAACCGCTTTTATATATCCAGCAGATGCTGAGAAGCCTGGAAATTATTTTCTCTAAATTAAGTGAACTTGATTACATCGGTCAGAGAAAAGAAAATATCATCGTTAACGAACAGGAGGTTTCTTCAAACACCAATCCGAAACGAGGCTGGAGTGTGTTAGATTAAATTTAAAATAACTTTCTTTCAATATAAATCCCGGTTTTCCGGGATTTTTTACTGGGTAATGGCAAGGAATTGTAATTAAACCACCTTTGCCTTTCTGATAATCTTTGCCAGCAGGGACGGAAAAAATCTTTTAAGAAATATTCCCATAACTTCCCGGCCTCCTATGGCTGCCTGGTATTTTTTCTTTTCAATGGCATTTAGCATTTTTCCGGCAAAAACCTGAACGGGCATTCCTTTTTGGGTAGCATCATCCATTGTTCCCTGTGGTGATCCGTCTCCTGTTATTGCATTCATTGAAATTCTGGTTTGTATAAATCCTGGGCATATAACGGTTATCAGAATGTTCTCCTTGTACAATTCAGCCCGGAGAGCATCGAAAAATCCATGTAAAGCATGCTTAGCTCCTGCATATCCACTGCGCATCGGAGCTCCGAATATGCCCATAAGGCTGGATACCACGGCAATTTGCCCGCCGCCACTTTTGATCATATAAGGTATTGTCGCTTTAGTGAGTGCTATTGTTCCCATATAATCGATATCCATTAAACGTTTGTCTACTTCAATATCTGTTTCCATAGCTAAGGAACGTTGGGATAAGCCTGCATTATTGATCAGGATATCAATTCTTCCAAATTTTGCAACTGCTTTTGCTGCAATATCCGTCATATTTTTATACTCATAAAGATCTAATGGCAAAACAGCATAACGATTCTGCGCAAGTCCCGCTTTTTGTGCAATGGTCTCCAGCTGATCTTCTTTTCTTGATGACAGAATAATTTTAGCAGTGGTTTTTGTTGCTAATTCCATGACAAGCGCTTTTCCTATTCCGGATGATGCGCCTGTAATCCATACTGTTTTATCATTAAAATAGGTGCTCATATCGTAAATATTGATTTCATATTTTATTTCAGTCCGCCAATATATTTCCCGGCTTTCATTCCGGAAAAAAGACATCCACTCAGGAAAGTTCCTTCCAAAGCACGATAGCCATGCATACCGCCGCCGCCAAACCCTGCGACCTCGCCTGCAGCATATAAGCCTTCAAGGACAGTTCCGTCTTCCTTCAGGACCTGGCTGTTAAGATTGGTTTTGATTCCACCTAATGTTTTACGGGTTAAAATATTAAGCTTTACAGCAATGAGCGGTCCGTTTTCAGGATCGAGTATTTTGTGTGGTGTTGCAACCCTGCCCAATTTATCCCCGATATATTTTCTAGTACTCCGGATATAGTTGACCTGGGTATCCTTTGAAAATTGATTATCCAGTTCCCGGTCTCTCGATTCGATCTGGGATTTTATTTTTTCATATTCTAAAAGATGATCTCCTGAAAGTTTGTTCATTCTCTGCACAAGATCCTGGAGATTATCAGAAACAATAAAATCTTTTCCATGTTCTTTAAAAGCTTCTACAGGTCCGGGTGCTTTTTTACCGAAAATTCTTTTTAAAAACAGTACATAATCTTTATTCGTTATATCAGGGTTTTGCTCAGAGCCGGAAAGGGCAAATTCTTTCTTGATAATTTTCTGTGTCAGAATAAACCATGAATAGGAAAAGCCGGTATCCTGTATGTATTTCAGAGTCCCTAAAGTATCGAACCCCGGCAGAAAAGGAACGGGAAGGCGGTTACCATTGGCATCAAACCATAGGGAGGATGGACCGGGGAGTATTCTTATACCGTGGTGAGGCCAGATAGGATTCCAGTTCTGAATGCCTTCTGTGTAATGCCACATCCGGTCGCGGTTGATAATATGAGCGCCTGCATTTTCAGCAATACCAATCATTTTTCCATCTACGTAAGCAGGTACTCCGCATACCATATTTTCCGGGGCTTTGCCTAATCTTTCCGGCCAGTTTTTACGAACGAGCCCGTGATTGGCCCCGATTCCTCCGGATGCAATAACAATATGGGGGGCATGGTATTTAAATTGTGAGACAACAGTTCTGTTGGTTTCCTGTCCTCTCTCTTTATGGTCATCTTCTAAAATATCGCCTGCAATACCGGTTACTTTGCCATTTTCCAGTAATAAATCGGTAACGCGGTGCCTGAATTTCATCTGAAGCAGTCCCTTCTCTTTGGCCTCATAGGCTTTTTCTACAAAAGGTTTGATTACTCCCGTACCGGTACCCCAGCTGACATGAAAGCGCGGAACTGAATTTCCATGTCCATCCGCTAATCCATCTCCTCTCTCGGCCCATCCGACAATAAACATCAATTTGATTCCCATTTCAGAAATATAATTGTATTTTTCATTGGCAGCGAATTTCAGATAAGCTTCAGCCCATTGTTTAGGCCATTCATCTTCTTCACGGTCAAAGCCTGCTGTGCCCATCCAGTCCTGCCTGGCCAGCTCATAAGAATCCTTTATGCCCAATCTACGCTGTTGTGGCGAATTGATCAGGAAAAGCCCCCCAAAGGACCAGAATGCCTGACCTCCTATATTTTCTTCAGTCTCCTGGTCGATCAGTAATACTTTTTTCCCGGCATTGGTGATTTCCATGGCAGCAGTGAGCCCCGCTAATCCGGTACCAATGATGATAGCGTCAGGTTGAAATGCGTTGTCCATTTTTATAGTTTATCGGCTAAACTAAGATAGTAGATTTTAGGAGTATAATACAATGGTTTCTATTTCTTCAGGTGAATTTTTTGGTAATATTCAATTAACAGCTGTATATATAAAACTATTATCCTGAATTTACAAAATAAATAAGATGGCTAAGTTTCCGAGCAACTATTTGTTCCTATTTCTTGACCAGTATTTTTTCAGTAGCTTTTTTACTGAGAATTTCTTTTTTATTTCCGATCTCGATAGTCATTGATTTATCAAAATCTTCCACTTTTATTACTTTTATTTTCGTATTCAAAAGAAGCTTCCTTTCATTCAGATAGCTTAAAAAAGCGTCGTCGGACAGGGTAACGGAAGCGAAAATAACTTTTTCACCTACTTCGCAGCTGCTTAATTTATGCAGATTGAGAGCAATGATATTACCGTCTTTGTCCGGGATCGGCTCGCCGTGTGGATCAAACTTAGGAAAATCTAAAATTTCGTCCATTTTATCAAAGAAAACCTGGGAGTGAACATGTTCCAGCTGTTCTGCAATTTCGTGTACATTTTCCCAGCCGAAATTCATTTTTTTAACGAGAAACATTTCTGTAAGCCTGTGTTTGCGTACTACCAAAGCAGCTTCTCTTTTCCCCATCTCGGTTACTCTTAAGGGTTTATAGGTTTCATAGATCACCCAGCTTTTTTCGGCAAATTTCTTCATCATATTGTTAACGCTCGGCATTTTCACATTTAAGAATTTGCTGAGTTCATTAATCGTTACCTTTCCTTCCTGATCAACCAAATGAAACAAGGCTTTGAGATAATTTTCTTCTGTAAGTGTTGTTTTCAAAATGTTAGATGGTTTTATATACAAATCTAACAAAATATTTATGAAATTTTATCCTTTCTGGATAAACTTTTTTAATTTTGCTCTATGAAATTTTCATTTAAAAACGATTATTCAGAGGGCTGCCATCCTAATATTCTGCAGGCTCTTCTACAATATAATCTCGATCAGCAGGCAGGATATGGAGAAGACGAATATTCTTTACAGGCTAAAGAATTAATCAGGAAAAAAATCAATAATCAACATTCTGATATTTACTTTGTTTCGGGCGGAACACAAGCCAATCTTATTGTCATTTCTTCTGTTCTGAAACCTTATCAGTGTGTTATTTCTGCGTCTACGGGGCATATTTTAAACAATGAAACGGGTGCCATTGAAGCGACAGGGCATAAGGTTTTAAGCATTGAAACTGAAGATGGGAAATTGAGGACATCAGATATCATTTCGGTGCTGGAAAATCATAGTAATGTTCCGCATCAGGTAATGCCGAAATTGGTGTATATCTCAAACTCTACAGAATTGGGAACGGTTTATACGGCCAGCGAACTGGAAGAGCTTTCAGGTTTTTGTAAAAAAAACAATCTTTATCTGTTCATGGACGGAGCAAGAATGGGGCATGGGATTATGGCTGAAAAAAGTGATCTGACCCTTGAAAAAGTAGCGGCATTAACTGATATTTTTTATTTGGGTGGAACAAAAAACGGAGCACTGATAGGAGAGGCCATTGTGATTAATAATCCTTCTCTTCAGGAAGATTTTGCGTTTAATATTAAGCAGAAAGGTGCTTTACTGGCTAAAGGAAGATTGCTGGGAATTCAGTTTTTGGAACTGATGAAGGATGATCTGTACTTTGATCTGGCTAAACATGCGAATGAACAGGCCATGAAGATTAAAAATACCCTGAAGGAAAGGGGAGTGGAGTTTCTTTCAGATACCTATACCAACCAGATTTTCCCTATTCTGAATAATGACCTGATCAAGATTTTACTGGAAAAATTTGAATTTTATGTCTGGAAAAAAACTGATGAAAATTTCTCTGCAGTACGTCTTATCACCTCCTGGAATACAGGTGACGAAGCCGTAGACGATTTTATTGAAATCATTAAAAAAGAGTTACCATAAAATAAGAAGAGGCTGTCTCAAAAGGGGCAGTCTTTTTTCTGTCTCAAAATTTGTAGTTTAC
>NZ_AKJY01000117.1 GCF_000282115.1 Chryseobacterium populi | reverse complement strand
CCCCCCCAGCCGGTGCAAAAGACTGGTTAATCACTGTATTTCCATCGATTTTTAATGTAACGATCCAGTTTGCAGGTATTGCCGGATCTACTTCTCCGGTTACTTCCACATGCTTGAAAGTGGCTCCGACAAGAGGTATAGTACTTGTAAGATCAGGAGAATGGAATGAGCTCCCGGCAGTATTAAAATATTCAATGTTGTTGTTATCGGTCGTATTTTGCACTACACCATAAGCAAGGTGCACCTTATTCATCTGGCCTCCTGTAGTGTTGTTGTAAAGGTCAAAACCGATCATAAGGCCTATTGCATTTTGTGGGATCCCCAATCCGGAGCCTAGCTGGCTTGTTACAGGCGGATTTTGAAGATACCAGAATGAAAATCCGTCTCCTCTTCCGGAGGATGTTCCGTTTCCATCAAGTCTGAAATCAAACTCTATTCTCCATTTATCACAGTACTTCAGATTGATCGGATCATTTAAATTTATTGCTCCCGATTTGCTTGTAAGGTCTTCGGTAAGTACAACGAAATCTCCGTTTACCGCTGCTGTAGGAACTACAGTCCATCCGGTGGTATTAACGGGATTTCCTGTAAGCTGATAGGTTTGGGAAAAAAGTTGTCCTGACAGGCAAAATAGAATAGTAGCAAGATAAAACAGTAATTTTTTATTCATTTATTAGGATGCTTAAAATTAGACGTGTAAAGATATTAAATCCCAAGTAATAAATATGTATCTTGTGTTAATTTTGTAGAATGTATTAATTAATTTTTAATAAAAGTTAATTTGTTTAACGAAATGGTTAATGATGGTGTTATAATTTTAGATTTATTCAAAATTATCAGAAAAGTGAACTATTATCGAGATTTTCAAAATAGGTATCTATTTCTAAATTAGCGGAAGCGGCGGCGGCAACAGCCAGTTTATCACATAATTCATTTTCGAAATGCCCGGCATGTCCCTTTATCCAGTGCATTTTCGGCTGATGTTTGTTATACAGGGGTATGAATTTTTGCCACAGATCAGGATTTTTTACATTTTTCCAGCCTCTTTTTATCCAGCCGGAAATCCAGTTCTGATTAATCGCATCCGCAACATATTTGCTGTCGGTATAAATATGAATATCATTTTCTTCAGATTTCAGCTTTTCCAATGCTGTAATCACAGCCAGGAGCTCCATCCGGTTGTTCGTCGTTTTCCTGAAGCCTTTAGAAAAGGTTTTCTGATAATTTTTTTCGGGTACCCGCATAAGAATTCCATATCCTCCTTTTCCGGGATTTCCGCTGCATGCTCCGTCAGTATATATTTCTATTTTCAAGATGTATTAATATGGCAATTAACTTTTCTTATTATGAAGATGTTAAAGCTGTATATTCAGGTTTAAATTAGAATGGGAAATCGTCATCATCATCAAAATCATTCATTGAAGATCCTGAAAGCTGTGAGTTATCCGGTAAGTCAAAGGCTGCACCGGGCTGTATTGTAGTTTTTATCTTATCAAAACCGCTCGGCTCATTTGATCCGAAATTGGAAGGGTAGCCACTACCACCATCTAAAGCGGCCTCAATGTCTCCGAATTTTGCAAAATGTTTTAAAAAAGATAACCTTACATCTGCTGTAGCCCCATTTCTGTGTTTTGCAATAATTAATTCTGCCTGGTTCTCCGTTGAGGTTTCCTGCCCTTCTTCATCATTATCCCACACAGAAATTTTATAATACTCAGGCCTGAAGATAAAAGATACAATATCTGCATCCTGCTCAATCGCTCCTGACTCCCTAAGATCCGAAAGCTGAGGTCTTTTTCCGGGACGGGTTTCCACACTTCTTGAAAGCTGGGAAAGGGCAATTACCGGAACGTTCAGCTCTTTTGCAATTGCTTTTAATGAACGGGATATCATGGAAATTTCCTGTTCACGGTTTCCACTTCCTTTTCCTCCTCCGGCTGTCATCAGCTGAAGGTAATCGACCATGATCAGCCTTACCCCGTGCTGCATGACCAGTCTACGGCATTTTGCACGGAAATCGAATATGGAAAGTGAAGGGGTTTCATCAATAAAAAGCGGAGCGTTTTCCAGTTCAGATACATTGGAGAACAATCTCTGCCATTCTTCATCATCAAGAGTTCCCTTTCTTAATTTTTCTGAAGATATCCTTGTTTCGGATGCAATCATCCTTGTGATAAGCTGTACTGAAGCCATCTCGAGCGAGAAAAGCGCCATCGGGATTTTATGGCCAACGGCAATATTCCTTGCCATTGACAGAAGGAATGCGGTTTTCCCCATTGCCGGACGAGCTGCAATAATAATAAGGTCGGAATTTTGCCATCCGCCGGTTTCTTTGTCAATATCCCTGAATCCTGACGGTACTCCGGAAAGTCCCTGCTTGTCTTTTAAAGATTTAATCGTATCGATTGCCTGTTTTACCAATGAATTGGCAGTATCAAATCCTTTTTTAATGGTTCCGTTGGTAATTTCAAAAAAAGATTGTTCTGCTTTGTCCAGAAGTTCAAATACATCTGTTGATTCTTTATATGAAGAATCGATAACGTTGGCTGATACGTTAATTAAGCTTCTTAAAATATACTTTTCAAGGATAACTCTTACGTGATATTCAATATGGGCAGATGAGCTTACTCCCATCGTAAGGTCAATAATATAGTGATCACCACCTGCGGAAAGTAGTTTGTCTTCTTTTTTCAGGTCCTGGATGATGGTCATAATGTCCACCGGCTGGTTTCCTTCATATAGTTTTAAAATGGTTGCAAAAATCACCTTATGCCTGGGATCGTAAAATACTTCCGGAGTAAGTAAATCTACGGAATGGTCAAGCCCTTTTTTATCAATTAAAAAAGTTCCTATAACCAGTCTTTCGAAATCTACTGCATTAGGAGGCATTTTTCCGTCTGCAATCGACAATTCTTTCGCGAAGTTTCCATGCGTAAGAGATGATAGTGTTTCTTTCTGCGCCATGGTGCAAATATAGCTTATTTAAAAAATAATCGGAAAATAGTAATTAACAAATTATTGCTGAAAAGCCTTAAAATACTGTCAATAAAAGATAAAATCTGTTGATAAAAAAATCACCCCGAAATTGAGGTGATTTTAATTTGTTAATAGGGTTGAAAATTATTCTCTGTTTTTTACCAATATCCAGCCGCTGTATTTTGTCTGGGTATTGTTTTTATCATTTTCATTCCATGAAATGGAGTACCAATACGTTCCTGTGATGATTTTTTTACCGCCGGAAGTACCGTCCCATCTGAAGTTTCTTATTTTGTCTGCTTCATACAGTTTGTTTCCGTATCTGTCATATACAATGAAGATCAGGTTTTTTTTGTATGCCAGTTCCGAATAGTCAATATAATCATTCACATTATCTCCGTTCGGCGTAATGGCGTTCAATAGGTTTGGAACTGTAATCTGTACTTCAACAGGCGTACAGTCGAAAGAATCGATGACATATATTTTGTTTTCTCCTCTCGGAAGGCCGGTAAATACATTGGAATCCTGCCAGTTGATACCATCTAAAGAGTATTTGTAAGGAGCTGTGCCTCCTGAAACATTTACAGTGATGGTATTGTTTGAAATATCAATAGAGGCAATAACAGGCTGCTTGGATGGATATACATTGACCTGCTGCAACGTAAAACATTTACCTGTTTTCAGTTTTACCCAGTAAGCTCCTATTCCGACGTTGGTGATTGATTGTGTAATTGCTCCGGTACTCCACTCATATCCGTCAAAACCTGGTCCCGCATCGAGAGTCGTAGTGTCTTCAGCACAGATGGTTACATCTTTAAGAACAGCAGATTTTACAGGAGGAAGAACCTTAAGCGTGATTTTCGAAACAGAAAAACAGTGATTCTCATCAGTTACTCTTACGTAAACATCAGTGCTTACCGTGATATATACCAGAGGATTACCGATTGGGTTGGTTCCGCTCATGGCATTGGCAAAAGTGGTATAGAATTTCTTGGTAGTTCCGGTCTGACTTGTAACATCTGCAGTGGTAAGATCAAATGCAGCAGTTGTAATATTGGTGTCTATATAACAAGACTCCAGAACTGCGTCTTTCACCACGACAAGAGGATGGAATTTTAACTGGATTTCAGCATCATCAGTACATCCTTCCGAAGAAGTTACTTTTACATATACCGTTTTTTCACCTGAAACATACGCTGTATAGTTAGTAATCATATTGGTTCCTGCATTCAGGTCATTCAATGTGGGGTAATACTGCTTGATAGCTCCCGGTTCATTGAAAGTATCTGCTTCTGTAAGATTGAAGGTTGCGGTTCCTGCATTGTTGTTGTTACATGCAAACAAAATGGCATCCCTTGCTATAATATTCCCTTGCCTGAATTTAAATTTCCCTGTCAGGAAGCATCCGTTGACAGGATTGTTCGGGTTAGTCGGATCCTGGTACTTCAATCTGTAATAATAAATGGTAGTTCCGTTGATTATAGTAGGATTTGGAAGCGGGCTGTCTCCGGTTATGGCATCATTCGTATTGTCATGATAAGTAACGGTGAAATTTATATTTCCATTTAATATACCATTGGTAAGGGTATTGAAGTCAAAAGGAGATGGAAGTGCACATTTTAAAATCTCATTCGGAGAATCAGGAGTTGGGCCAGGTACACCTGGAGTGATGAAAGGGTTAGGAGTCAATGTAGGATCGTTAAAAGGCGATGTCAACGTTGCTGTTCCGCCCCATGTCAAAGAAAACCCGTTAGAGGTACTCAGGAAATTATCAACAATCAGATAGTAGGTTTCTCCGGCTATTACATTCAGAGCCGGGCTCCAGTAAGCAGAACCTGTTGGGGTTAGTTCAAGGCCTGTATTTCCGGTAGGAGTTGATCCGGCATAGTTACATCTTATAGGTGCACCTAAAGCAGCGCAGCTGGCATTAGGCCCATACACTGCAAAATCATAATCATCCGGATTATTGTTAGAGTCAATCGTAAATACAAGTGTTCCCGAAGTAGCTACCGTAAATGAATACCATACCGAGAAGTTTTCATCCTGCATCAGGCATCCAGGATTTGATAAATCTTCCTGAACATTTCCAGATCCGGAAGGGGTATATGAAATATCAGAATTTCCACACACCGGAATCGCTGATATACAGTCCGATTGTGAAAAATATAATTGAGATAAGAATACAATAAAAAGAAGTAGTAGTTTTCTCATTTTAAAATGATTTTTATGTAACAAAATTAAGTAAAATAATGATAATAATAGAATCATTACTCATTTTGAACGGAAAAAAACCGCTGAAAAGCGGTTTTTTAATAAAGGTATAAATTACTCTCTGTTTTTCACCAATACCCAGCTTGAGAATTTGAAAGCAGTATTTTTCTTGTCATTCTCATTCCAGGTTACAGAATACCAGTAAGTTCCTGTTGATACTTTTTTACTTCCATTGGTTGTTCCGTCCCATTTGTAGCCGTTGGTTTTATCAGCTTGGTATACTTTGTTGCCATACCGGTCATAAATGCTGATGATCAGATTTTGTTTGTAACCCAATGCTGAATAATCAATCACATCGTTGATTCCATCACTGTTTGGAGTGATCACATTGATCATATTTGGTACCGTAACCGTAATATCGATCGGATCACAGTCATAATCATCTTTCACATAAATATGAACATCCCCTCTCGGAAGATCAGAAAATATATTGGAATCCTGCCAGTTGATATTATCGATGGAGTATTTATAAGGAGGTGTTCCCCCGATTACATTTACTGTAATGCTGTTATTGCTAATATCTACATTGGTAATGACAGGCTGTTCAGAAGGATAAACTTTTACGGTTTGAGTGGTGAAACATTCGCCTGTTTTTAATTTTACCCAGTATGTTCCTACCCCCACATTATTGATGGCCTGGGTAGTGGCTCCCGTGCTCCATTCATATCCGTCAAAGCCAGGCCCTGCATCAAGGGTGGTAGTATCTTCCATACAGATGATCTTATCGATAAGAACCGTGGATTTTACCGGTGGTAAAACAATCAGGGTAACTTTTGCAATATTATAACATCCGTTTCCATTGGTCACTCTTACATATACCACGCCGTTTGGAGCAATATGAGTTGTCGGGGTTCCAATTGGATTGGTCATATTGATCGCGTCTGTTAAAGATGGGTAATATGTTTTTGTAATCCCTGGCTGAGTGGTTACTCCTGCAGCGGTAAGGTTGAATGAAGCTGTTGAAGGATTCGATTCGATGAAACATGATCTCAGGGTAGCTTCATTAACTACAACCACCGGATGGAAATTCAGCGTAATTACTGCCGTATCGGTACATCCGTATTGAGATGTTACTTTTACATATACTACTCCGGTTGAGGAAGTGTAAGCCATAGGTAACATTATTTCGTTTGTCCCGGCGTTAAGATCATTCATCGAAGGATAATATTGTATCGTTGCTGTAGGATCAGCAATCACATTAGCAGTTGTCAGATCAAATACAGCAGTACCTGCATTGTTGTTATTACATTCCGTTAACGTAGCATCATTGGCGGTGATAGATCCGTCTTTGAATTTGAAATTACCTGTCTGTCTACATCTGTTGATAGGATTATTCGGGTTGGTAGGATCAGTATAGGTAATACTGTAATAATATATAGCGGTCATGCCTACAGGAATCGGAGCAGTAATAGGGTTGTTTCCTGTTAATGCATCATTCTGGCTTGTATGGTAAGATACATTAAAATTAGGGTTTCCGTTAAGGATACCTGCCGTTAGTGTAGTGAAATCAAATATTGCAGGGTTTGAACATACAATAACTTCTCTCGGATCTGCAGGATTAGCTGCAGGTATTCCCGGTGGAATAAACGGATGAGGCTGGATCGTAGGATCTGTAAATGGTGAAGCCAGAGTAGCTGTACCACCCCATACCAGATTAAACGTAAATACCGTATCAGAGAAATTGTCAATATATAAATAATAAGTTTCTCCGGGTAATACATCCATATATTTAACAAAACCGTCTCCACCTGCATTTTCAGTGGTATCTGTGGAGGTCATATTAAGGCCGGTCTGAGGATATAAGGCATACCCGCCTCCTGCATAAGAACACCTTACCGGAGTTCCTTTGGTAGCGCAGGTTTTGTTAGGGCCATATACAGCCCAGTCATAATCTACGTCTCCTGTAGGATTGATTAAGAATGTCAGTGTTCCGCCGGTGGCAATCGTAAAAGAATACCATGCCGAGTGATGTTCTGTGGAAAGACATCCACCCAGGGGAGCTTCATTTACAGCACCTATTCCTGAAGGGGTATAGCTGATATCAGAATTTCCGCAGACGGCAATTGCTGTTGCACAATCTTCCTGAGCGTATGATACCTGATAAAAAATCATCAGAAAAATGAGTAAAAGTTTTTTCATAAGGGGAAATTTTATACAGCAAATATAAAAAATTATTAATCTTTAATTAAAGTTTTTATGATTAATTTAATAGAACAATAAATATATGCTTAATATTGCATTTTCCTAAGTTTAGGATTTGTAGCCCCTACAAGTAATGCGATGAGTACTGTCATACTGCCTCCAAAAATCACTGACCGGACAACGCCTAGAAGCTTTGCACTTAATCCACTCTCAAATTGCCCCATTTCGTTGCTTGACATAATGAATATTGAATTCACACTCAATACCCTTCCTCTGATATGATCCGGAGTTTTAAGCTGAACAATTGTCCCCCGGATAACGACTGAAATTCCATCAAGCATGCCGCTCAATACCAAAAACATAAATGAAAGCCAGTAAAGATCAGACAATCCGAAACCTATAATGCAGAGGCCGAATCCGGTAACTACACTTAATAGAATCTTCCCCTGGTTTTTTCTTAACGGGATAATAGATAAAGTTGTAATAATACACATTGAACCTATGTCTGAAGCGGCATTCAGCAATCCGAAACCCTCGGCACCTACTTTTAAAATATCAGAGGCATATACCGGGATCATTGCAACAGCGCCTCCGAAAAGTACCGCAAACATATCAAGGCATAATGCCCCTAAAATTTCTTTGGTTTTAAATATATAAGTAATTCCTTCCCGCATACTTTCAAAAACATTTACATTTTCTTTCTTATGTTCGGAATGCTGTTTTTTGAGCTGCCAGAAAAATAAAGAAGCAATAACAATTAATGATATAATAACCACCAGAGTCCATTTTACACCAAAAAAGGCGATCAGAAATCCACCGACAGCATGACCACATACTGAAGAAATAAGAAAAGTAGCCTGATTTAAAGTGACAGCGTTAGGCAGATTTTCTTTTTTTACAATTTTTGGAATCATAGATGGAACGATAGGCCCGATAAAAGCTCTTGCAATTCCCGTGAAAAAAATAACACTATAAATAAAATAGGTGATCTGATGCCCTGTAAAATGCATTTTCACATTAAGAAAAGCGGGAATCAACAATAAGCCGATCAGAAAAACATAGGCATAATTGCAGATCAGCAGAAGTCTCTTCTTTTCATTCATATCAATAACATGACCGGCGTACAATGCGCAGCTTACCGCGGGAATTACTTCTGATAAACCGATCAAACCTATTGAAAAAGGATCCTTGGTCAATTGATACACCCACCATCCAAGTAAAGTAGCGAGCATTCTAAAGGCTAAAACGATAAAAAATCTTCCCGTAAGAAGATTTCTGAATTCAACATTCTGCAATGTTTTTAACGGCGTAAAAGAAATCATGCACAAAAATAGCCCTAAATATTTATTTAAGGCTATCAATATATCGTCTTTTTAAATGATAAATCAAATGAAGACCAAAAGATAAAATCTATTTAGTCTGCTCTTGAAGAGCTTAAAACCAATGCGGCAACACCTGCAGCACCAATCACCACAGCACCTGCGGTAGTTCTTGCCCTTCTGCTGTCTCTTACGGCTGATACATTAGATTTTGGAATAATCACTTCTGTACTGTCTTTCTTTCCGGCTGTTCCGATAAGATTATCGCCATCTACATTACGAAACAGCATTCTTTGGTTTTTTGAGCCGTCCTTCATGGTCACAACATAGGTTCTTCCGGCTTGTAAATTAGAATAATCATTTTTCGAAATATCCTCACTGTATTTTGTAGTAGCACAAGATGAAATTACAAATAGAGAAGTCAATAAAGATGATTTTAAAAGTACAGATGCTTTCATTATTATTTTTTAGTTTTCCAAATTTATAATTTTTTTCGAATATATGTTTCCGGAATTGAAAAAATGTGTTTAAAGTTTGTAAAATTCCAATAAATCTGCAATTTTTCTGTCATTGGCTAATCTCGGGGTCTTATTTTGTCCGCCCAGTTTTCCCTGGGATTTGGCATATTCATGAAAAGCGTTTTTCTTTAACAGGGAAATATGAAGTTTCTGCAAAATATTCCCCGAAATCAAATCATCATAGTATGTATTACGCTTCCTCAATTGCAGGTCAAGCTCATCCCGGAATGCATTCACATCCTCAGGTTCTTTTTCAAATTCAATAAACCATTCATGATAAGGAAGCCCGTTACCCGGATTCACCTGCGGAGCAAGATGGAATTCTGTAACCTGAGCCGGAAATTTCTCTAAAGCCGCTTTGATAGCCTCTTCCACTTCAAATGCAATGACGTGTTCTCCAAAGGCGGAAGTGAAATGTTTTGTTCTTCCACTTACTAAGATGCGGTGCGGATTTTTATAGATAAATCTCACGACGTCACCGATAGAGTAGGCCCATAACCCGGAATTGGTCGTTAATACCAAAGCATAATCTTTATTGAGCTCAATATCCTTTAATGTTAATCTCTTTGCGTTAGGTTTTCCATATTCCTCTAGCGGAACAAATTCATAGAAAATTCCATGGTTGGTTAAAAGCAGCAATCCCTCTTTGGTATAATCATCCTGAAAAGCAAAAAATCCTTCAGAGGCTGGAAATGTCTGTACGATATCTACTTTTCCGCCCAGAAGATCTTCCATTTTGTCACGGTAAGGCTCATAATTTACACCACCGGTAACAATGAGTTGCAGGTCCGGAAAAATCTGTTTGATTTTCTTTCCGTGCTTTTCAGTTAATTTTTCAAAATACATGATCAGCCACGGTGGAATCCCGGAAATTAAAGTCATATTTTCCTTTTCGGTTTCAGTTACGATTTTATCAACCTTAGCTTCCCAGTCCTCCATAATATTGGTTTCCCAGCTTGGAAGTCGGTTTTTTTGAAGATAGTTCGGGATGTGATGGGCAACAATTCCGGAGAGCCTGCCTGTTTTTATTCCATATACCTCTTCCATTTCAGGGCTCCCTTGTAAGAAAATCATTTTTCCCTGTACAAAATCAGCGTTGTTTTTTTTAGCAATATAATGAAACAGGGCACTTTGAGCACCTGCAATCTGGTAAGGCATTCCCTCTTTGGATATAGGAATGTACTTTGACCCCGAAGTAGTACCGGATGTTTTTGCAAAATATTCGGGAGTATCGGTCCAAAGGATATTAGCCTGCCCCCTTTTTACCCTTTCAATATAAGGTTTCAGGTCTTCATAATCTGCAATCGAAACTTTTTCCTGAAAATCTTCGACGGAGCGGATGTTTTCAAAATCATGTTCCCTGCCAAAAAGTGTTTTTTTTGCAGTATCCACTAAAGATAAAAGTAATTTTTCCTGGTCCTTTTCTGAATTTCTTTTGAATTCTTCAGCTTTTTGAACATGCTTTTTTGCCCAAACCAACGCTATATTTTTCTTGAGGAAATTTAACATGGCTCAAATTTATAAATAACTGAAGAATCTGATCATATTTTAATTCAATATAAGCAAAAAAACCGATGATTGCACTCACCGGTTCTTCGAAATTTGATTATGAAAATAACAACTATATGTTTAGTTTACTTGTTTACTTTGTACCTTTTATCAGGGGTACCATCCTTTTTAAGTTTTTTGTTTTCCTTATACCTTTTGTCCGGTGTTCCGTCTTTTTTCATTTTAGCTCCGGGAGTTGGTGTTGCAGCCGGCTTTACTGTTTTTGGGCTGGTCGCTTTTATTGTTTTTGCAGTTTGATGAGGGGCAGCGCTTGTTGAAGGAGCTGTCTGTTGAGCAGTTGCAAGCCCTAATCCTAGGATGAGTGACATTGCTGATAATAATTTTTTCATAGTAACTATTCTTTGTTTTCGTTGATTAAAGGTATACAAAAACCAAGCTGAAAATATTAGCTTTTAGAAACTTAACTAAAGTTTATTACTGCTTAAAAAAATATTAAAGATAGAGTGAAAAATAAAACCTGGCTCCGAAACGAAGACAGGTTTATGATATGAATAGTTGTTGTTATTAACGCGTACAATTGGCGGTCCATGTCTTACCGTCTTTTGCAAAAAAGATTTTCAATTCATTATTGTCAATTCTGATATATGAGGTTGCATTTGAGCCCACCATAACCAGTGTGTGGTCACCCTGTTGTTCAAATTCGATTCCGTTAAGATCCGGAATACTGTTTGAGAATGCAAAATTGTATTTTGTACCACTTGCAATTTTGGTTACAAATACGCTTCCGTTATCCGTACTTATATTCGTAGACCCTCCATCGTTATAAGAGATGCTTCCACGATAAGTTCCGGCAAAGAAGTCGTTATTTGTAGGGTCATCATCATCGCTACACGATGATAATGAAGTCACAGTGAAGAATACCAGCAAAAGCATTCCTAAGATTTTAATTGCATTTTTCATAATTTTATTTCTTTAAAGAGTTAGTGGAGTTAAAGTTTCCAACATTATGCCATGTGGTAGATACGGTACTTTTTTTAACGTTTAATTAAAAATTTTGGCAAAAAATTATGAATAATGATTGATTTGAATTGATTCTTTGAAAATACCTGTTTTTGAGTGAAATAAAAACGGTCTCAAATAGCTGAGACCGTTTTTTAAGGTAAAATCAGTGATTATTTTTTCACAGTCATTTTGAAATTTTTCAGGTTATCCCCGGTTTTTCCGGTAACGCTTATAAAATAAATTCCATTGCTGAGAAGGTTCTGAAGTGAAAATTTCTGTTCGGTATTTTTAGAAAGATTTTCGTGGTAGATGAGTTTTCCTGAAACATCATACAGGTCGATCTTGCAGTTTTCTTTTTCTAAAATATCACCTTTAATGATAAAGTTCCCATTATTAGGGTTGTTGTAAAGTATAAGGTTGTTAAACTGCGATGTTTCGAAAGTTCCCAGAGTCTTGATGTTAAACTTGGCCAGGAACGTTACATTTTTTTCCGATCCGGTAAAAGTAGGGTTTGGATCAATGATCTGTGGCTGCCAGCATCCGGAAGTAGCATATCCGCTTGGCGCTGTGGTTTCTCCATAAAGATAAAGAGAGGTTTTATGAATGGCTATATTAATAGGCTCATTGAATTTCTCACTGGTTCCTCCATAATAAGAGCTCCATTGCAATACCCCGTTAGAACTGAACTTTACAAAAAAGTGATTTGATGAATTGCTGGTGTTCTGTTGCGGACTTTGCTGATAAACATTTGGGGTTGCCATATTACTGCCTGTTCCATAAGATAAGCCGCAGACATATATATCATTGCCTACAATGGCTAATGGTTTTTGGGATCCCTGAGAAGTTTCCCAGGCAGTTCCCCCTATATAAGTGCTCCAGATCCTGTTTCCTGAATGGTCGAATTTGGTAAGAAAAATATCGCCGGATCCTGAAATCTGTGGTTGGTGGCTTCCCGGTGTACCATAATAATTATTACTGTTCATTGTCGGGTCGTTGGTAATAAAGTCTCTTCCCGCAATGTATAAGCCGGTATCATTTACCTCAAAATTGGTCATGCCATTATTCCCGAACCCTGCACCATAATAAGTTCCCCAATCTCTGGTTCCTGTATTGGCATTCATTCTCATCATAGCGCCGGAGGATTTAGTGGTTTGAAAAGCTCCTGGTGAAGGGATTGAAATCTGATTGGAGGCAAATTCCTGGCCTATCATCATATAAAGAGCATTGTTGTGGTATTGAATTGCCGAACCGTAACCGGGATAATACGTTCCCCAAAGCCGTTGTCCGTTTGGATTCAGTTTTACCAGAAACCCGTTTTGGATCTGAACTCCGTTTATGGTCATGATCTGATAGTTTTCCTGAAAAACTCTCGGAGTGGTAATGTCCTGTACCGAATAGGTAAGGCCTGAAATATAAACATTTTCAGAATCGTCAACCGTTACCCTTGATAGGGAAGGAAGATAAGTAGCCCAGATAAGGGTGTTGTTTGCAGAATATTTGGCCAGTATCACGGAAGGGTATGAGGATGTGGTGGTCATCCAGACACCGGGAGTGGCAGATACCGGAAGGTTACCGCCGGAATGGTACTGGTAATATTTATTATCCTGTGCATCAATGTACATGAGCTCTTTCTGATAAGTGCCAGGAATGTTCGGGTGAAACTGGTCATATTCATAAAATAACAGATTTCCCGCAGAATTAAACTTGGCGTTGTAAACAGACTGTGGATAAGGGCCGGTACCAAATGAATAGGGTTGCCCGTTCCCCACACTGAATTGCTGATAATAAGATGTATTGTAGCTGATGATTCCTGTAACGAAACCTTTTACATAAATATTATCCTGCGAATCGAAAAGAATGGGTTTTGTGTCGAAAAGTGAAGTCCATGATCTTCCGCCTACAGGTCCGAAGTACGTTCCCCAGGATCTTAAATACTCAAAATTATTTTGAGCCATGATGAAATTGAAAAGGAAGATGTTTACTAAAAAGAATAATTTTTTAGCCATATTATATCTGAGTTTAGGTTATTGTGTTAAAATTACAAAATATATTCAATATGATTGGCAAATATGTTTCATTTGTTTGTTTGATTTGCGATTTTCAGAATTATTAACTGGGGTGTTGAATGTTGCCTTTTACGTATCTTTGCATAGAAAACGGTTTCAGAAAAGCTCTGAAATCGCTTTTGGCGTTTATACCTATATATTATGCAGTTAAAAACCATCAACGAAAAATTTCTTCCGGATTTATTAAAACAAGAGTTTGGAAGGGAAATTTTTACCCGGCTGGAAGCTCATCAGCATATCTCTGTAAAAGGAAATGCAGGATCTTCGGCTTCTATTTTTGTGGCAGAGCTTTTCTTGGCCCAAAAAAAGAACATTCTTTTTCTGGTAGATGATAAAGAAGATGCGCTGTATGTAAACACCGAGATGGAAGATTTATTGGGAAAAGAGAAAGTCCTGTATTTTCCGGCGACCCATCTTGAACCCTATCAGGTTGAAAAAACGCAGAATGCGAATCTGGTTTTAAGAACGGAAGTTTTAAATAAAATAAATTCAGGGAAGTCTCCGAAGGTTATTGTTGCCTATGCAGGAGCTGTATCTGAAAAAGTTCTGAAGAAAGAAGATTTTAAAGCAATTTCCCATCATATAAAAGTAGGAGATCAGCTTGATTTTGATTTTGTAGATGAATTACTGTCCCATTATCAGTTTCAGCAGGCAGATTTTGTTTCAGAGCCGGGAGAGTTTTCGGTGAGAGGGGGGATTGTAGATGTCTTTTCATATTCCTATGAAAAGCCTTACAGGATTACATTCTTTGGAAATGAGGTGGAGAATATTAAAACATTTGATATAGAAACCCAGCTTTCTGTAGATAAGGTGAAGGAATTCCAGCTGGTTTCCAATATGAACTTTTCGGTTACGGGAACTAAAGTTTCATTGCTTCAGCTTCTGCCGAAAGAAAGTTTTGTGGTTTCTAAAAATGGTGTGGTTGGGCTTCAGAAAATTAAAGCATTTTACGAAAAGTCGTTGGAGAAATATGATGCATTAAGTAAAGATATCGCTCACCGAACACCGCAGGAATTATTTATTTCCGATCAGGAGTTTATATTCGACTATAAAAAATTTAAAACGATAGATTTCGGGAGTGTTTCAATGGAAATAAAAGAGCTTGCTGAAGTTAAAATAGAACAAACTTCACAACCTTCTTTCCATAAAAATTTCGAGCTGCTTATTGAAGACCTTGAAGAAAAACAGGGAGAAGGCTTTGATACCTGGATCTCATTTTCCACAGAAAAACAAAAAGAAAGGCTGGAATCTATCTTTGAAGAATTGGAGCATGAAGTTCCTTTTAAAAGCTTCAGATCTGAGCTCCATGAAGGATTTGTAGATAATGACCATAAAATTTCGGTGTATACCGATCACCAGATTTTTGACCGTTACCAGAGGTATAAAGCCAAGAATACATTTGCAAAATCCGAACAGCTTACCCTGAAAGATCTCATGTCCCTGAAAATTGGGGATTATATTGCCCACATCGATCACGGGATCGGAAAATTTATGGGGCTGGTCAAGGTAAATAATGACGGGAAAATCCAGGAATGTTTTAAGCTTACGTATAAAAATGGTGACCTGCTTTATGTAAGCATCCATTCCCTTCATAAAATTTCAAAATACAACGGGCCTGACGGAAAGGAAATTGTTTTAAGCAAGCTCGGATCACCTGCCTGGAAATCTTTAAAACAGAAGACAAAAGCTAAAGTCAAACAGATCGCTTTTGACCTTATCAAATTATATGCCCAGAGAAAAACAGCTCAGGGATTTGCCTATACTCCGGATTCCTATTTACAGAATGAGCTGGAAGCGAGCTTTATTTATGAAGATACCCCAGACCAGGAAAAGGCAACCATTGATGTAAAAAAAGATATGGAAGCAAGTACGGTAATGGACAGGCTTGTGTGTGGGGATGTAGGTTTCGGGAAAACTGAAGTTGCGATCCGTGCTGCCTTTAAAGCGGCTACAGATGGAAAACAGGTAGCTATTTTGGTACCCACAACGATTCTTGCTTTTCAGCATTACCGGAGTTTTAAGGAAAGATTGAAAGATTTTCCGGTCAATGTTGCCTATGTAAACAGGTTCAGGACGGCAAAACAGAAATCAGAAACATTAGCTGCCCTGAAAGACGGAAAAGTGGATATTATCATAGGGACCCATCAGTTGGTAAGCAGCAGTGTAAAATTTAAGGACCTCGGGCTTTTGATTATTGATGAGGAGCATAAATTCGGAGTATCTGTGAAGGATAAACTGAAGACACTGAAAAATAATGTAGATACGCTTACCTTAACGGCAACGCCTATTCCGAGAACATTGCAGTTTTCTTTAATGGCTGCAAGAGATTTATCGGTGATTAAAACACCACCACCCAACAGACAACCTGTAGATACACAGTTGATCGGGTTTAATGAAGAAACGATTCGTGATGCGGTTTCTTACGAATTGCAAAGAGACGGGCAAATCTATTTTATCAATAACAGAATTGAAAACCTTAAAGATATTGCAGGCCTTATTCAGAGGCTGGTTCCGGATGCAAGGGTAATTACGGGGCACGGGCAGATGGAAGGAAAGCAATTGGAAAAGAATGTCCTGGATTTTATGGAAGGCAAGTATGATGTACTCGTTTCTACAACGATTGTGGAAAGTGGAGTGGATGTACCCAATGCCAATACCATTTTCATTAATGATGCCCAGCGTTTCGGGATGGCAGATCTTCACCAGATGAGGGGCAGGGTAGGACGAAGCAACAGAAAGGCTTTTTGTTACCTGATCACTCCGCCTTATGACATGATGACGGCAGATGCAAGGAAAAGGTTGGAAGCGATTGAGCAGTTTTCTGATCTGGGAAGTGGTTTCCAGATTGCAATGAAAGATCTTGAAATCCGTGGTGCCGGAGATTTACTGGGTGCCGAACAAAGCGGCTTTATTAATGAAATGGGGTTTGAAACTTATCAGAAATTAATGCAGGAGGCACTGGAAGAATTAAAGGATGATGAAGACTTCGAAAATTTATTTGACAATGAAGAAGACAGGCAGAAACTCTTCAAATCTGTAAAAGAAGTTAATATTGATACCGATCTTGAGCTTATGCTTCCTGATTTTTATATTTCAAATACGGAGGAGAGGCTGCTGCTTTATCAGAAAATAGCCGAAATAGACAATGAAAAAGACCTTCAGAAGTTTGAATCTGAGTTAATTGACCGTTTTGGAGCATTGCCGAAGGAAGCGGTTAATCTTTTAAAAAGTGTTTCCTTAAAATGGTTGGCTGCAGATATTGGTTTCGAAAAAATAGTCATGAAAAACGGTATTTTCTTAGGGTATTTTCCGGGAAATCCACAGGATAAGTTTTATCAGACGGATAAATTCAGACATATTATTAATTATTTAACCCAAAATCCTGCTGAAGCACAGCTTAAAGAGAAGATCGGGAAAGATGGAAATCACCTGATGATGAGAAAAGATAAAGTGAAAAACGTAGATGAGGTCAACGTTTTGCTGAGGTCGATTCTTCAAACGAATTAATTTTTACGTTCCACGTAGAAATAATTCTACTTTTTTGTGTTAAAAATTCTATATAATAGTTGGCTTATTTCTATGATATAAATCATTATATAATAAGGGTTTACGGTTGAAAAAATTGTATCTTTGCAACCCTTATTATGAAAAACACTTTAAATTATTTCGTGGTTGTGCTATGCTCAATCTACACTCACGCTCAGGTGGGAATTGGGATAGATACGCCCAATTCTACTCTTGATGTGAATGGGAAAACAACCTTAAGAAGAGAGCTAAGACTAGGCGGTACTTCGTCTCAAGTCGGAAATGCGGGATTAAACGGCCAGGTGCTGGTTTCGCAGGGAGAAAATTTACCTCCGGTATGGAAGTCCGTTAATGTGGCTTTTATGGAGGAAGGACAGTACAAATTGATCAATTCGTATCTGTCATTAGATCAGAAAGGAATTACTACTTTATCCAATGGTATTGCCGGTGATAATATCTACAACAACAGTGTTGGGGATAATGTCACGGAAACCAACAAAGGTAAATGGGTGAAAATTGCAGGTCTTGAAAATAATTTTACGGTAAAGAATGCAAAAAACAGAATCACCTATCAGTTCCAGACTGGAATTGAACTGAAAGCACCTTCAGCCACCACTTCACAGAACATCAGCTTTACTTGTGGAGTATTCAGGGGTGGTAAGCTTGTTGCCGTTCGCCCGGATAAAGTATCTTCAAACAACAACAGTGAAAAATTAGGGATTCAGGATTATATTTTTACGCTGAATTATACGGAACTGAATGTGCCTTTGGGAGATCAGAAAATCGAAGTTGCATGCAGGAAGATCGCAACATCTAATGTTAACAGCCAGTTTGCTATCGGACGGAATATTGCAGATACCAATACGGTTTCCAATGCTTTTACTTTAGAATCTACTCTCAAAGTTGATATCATCGAATACGTAACTTACAAAGCCAATTAATTCATGAATAAAATATTTTCTATCCTATTTTTAACTATAGGATTATCTCTCTATGCCCAGGTGGGGATCAATACTGCCGGGCCAAACGCAAAATTAGATGTGAACGGCGACTATAACCTTCGTGATAAACTGGTTGTATTGAACGCTACAGACAACAGCCTTTCCCAGGGAACGAATGACCAGATCCTGGTTTCGCAGGGAGAAGGATATCCCCCGATCTGGAAAACACTCAGAATCCCCGAATATGAACCGAATAAATTCTATCTGATCTTCAATAACTCTTTTTCAGACAGAACAGGAGTGAAGTTTACCAGTGCCGAAGAATCTACTTCTGCATCCTCAAGGTCAACAACATTTGTGAAAGGAGCCGATTTCAGCACTTTCAACAGGTTTAAAAAAATTGCATCTTTAACTCAGCCTATTAATGTTTACAGTACTGAAAGCAAAACTTATTTCCAGTTTGAAACAGTTGTACATGCTGATTTTGCAGCAAACGGAACGACAGATAGCTCTGTAGATTATGCATGCGGAATCTTTGTGGATAACAAGCTGGTAAATCTAAGACAGGGAAACTTAAAGGCCAGCAGCGCGGCCAACCCCTTTTTAACCCATAATCAGATCGGGATTATTGAAAACCTGACGAAAGGCCAGCATACCATCAGTGTTGCCTGCTCAAGACTGAAATCCTATACCACTACCAATGTTACATTAGGCATCGGGATTAATGTGGCTACCAATATCGACAGCTTCATTGCCCAATCTTCCCTGAAAGTAGATGTATATGAGGTTCCTCAAGTATTTAACACAATTTTAGACTAAAAACACATGAAAAAAATATTTTTAATCCTAATATCTTCTGCCGGCCTGTTGAAAGCCCAGGTCGGAATTAATACTTCAACACCTGTAAATACTCTGGATATTAACGGTGATCTGAACCTGAGACGAGAAATGAGAGTAGGGGGAAACAATACACAGAAAGGAAACGCCGGTATTGCAGGGGATATTTTTCATAATAACAGTACCCTGGCAACCAATGACTGGAAAGCGATAAAAATTGCAGATGGAGAAGGAAGTATGTCTTTATTTTCTATGAATACCGTTGCTGATCAGGCCGGAGCAACTTTTAGCGGTTCAAACGGCTCAACATCACCTTATACTGAAAATGCAGCTTTGGATGCTACATGGACGGTTCTTACTGGGGCTTCAGATACTTTTTCCATTACCAATGCTACCAATAAAGTAACGTTTACTTTTCAGACGACAGCCCAGAAGACAGCCAATACTAATGCTTCCATAAGTTTTGCGTGTGGTATTTTTGTAGATAATAGGCTTAGAGCGGTAAGAACAGATGTTTTATTAGGCGGTGACGGGACAAATAAGATCTTTAATCTTAATGCAACATTGACGAACCTTACTCCTAAAAATAATTACAGTGTAAAAGCTGCCTGTACAAAAAGGAATTTAAATGCCGGGACTTTAGGGGTCGGAAAAGCCGTAAATGCTACTTTTTTAAATGCTGATATGGCCCAATCTGTACTGACGACCTCAGTATTGCAACCTTATTAATTGTTTCGGATCTATTCAGAAATATAAAAATCTAAAAGATATTCTTTTAGATTTTTTTTTGTTAAATATCACAAATAATAGAAAATAAATTATATTTGACAGCTAAAAAATTAATCAACTATGAGCAAAAATTACTTTTTGAAAGCATGCTTCTGTATGCTCTTCGGGTTTCTTTTATCTTGTGATAATACGACTGCAGATCCTATCAATAACAGCCTTAATAACCCGAATAATCCTTCCGGAGGGAATGGCGGTAATGGTGGCGGTACAACGATTACAGGACCCCGTATTCTTGAAAAAGTGACCGTAAACAATGTTGTGAATGAAGAATACGTTACCACTGCAGGATTTCTTGAAAAAGCAATTTTTAAAGATGAAGGCGGACCTAATAATTATCTGACAGGAACTGTGACCTACACAAATAACAGGATCTCAAAAGTTAAGTTCGTATCAAACGCCGCAGGGGCTTTAACGTATGATTATAATATTACTTATGACGGTAACGGAAGAATTTCAGGAACAACGGGAAGTATGAGTGCAAACTCTGTAGTCTCCACTGAAAGCAATTATACCTATAGCTATGATTCTGCCGGAAAGATTTCAAAAATCCTTGAAAGAATAAAGCCTGCCGGGACATCTGCATATATCCAGTTTAAAGAAAGCACGCTTACTTATTCGGGTGATAATGTGGAAAAAGTAATCTGGAAGGCGGGAATGACAGACTCTAATGGTAACCCGGATATGTCTACCGGGGTATCTACTACTTACGGTTATCAGAATTATGATGGTAAAATCAGTCCATACACAACGCTTCCCAAAACATTTTTTATAATCTGGAGTTTATTACATCCGGCCAATTTCTACACCCTATCTGCGAATAATCCCCAGACCCTGAATGTTGTATTTCCTTCGCCTCTGCCTCCTATCAATGCACCGAAGACTTATTTATATGATTCACAGAATTATCCGGTTTCAGACCAGAGCCAGACGCAGAAATATATTTACAAACCACTCTAGGCAGCATATTTGATTGCTACTTTTGTTATAAAATGAATAAATGTATAATTTTTTTGTAAAAAAAAATTATATTTGTGGGAATATAAATAATCCCCCTTTGGAATGAAACGATTTTTCTATTTTATTTTATTATTAGCAGGGCTTTCTTCTATACATTCTTGTAAAGATTTAATTGATGAAGATGGTAATCCCTTATTGGATATGCATAACAATCAGGGCTTAAACGGGCCAAGAGCGTTATACAGAGAAATTACAGATACAGACACAACCGCAGAATATCATTATAACGGGTTGCTTTTATCGAGAGTCCTTACAAAAGGTGCTTCTATTACAGATGTAATGTATAGCGGGGACAAAATAAGCAAAATTGATTTCAGAGGATTCCTTGATTTGGATAATGACGGAGCACTGGATGAGGACAGTATATCTTATTCTCAGATCTTCACTTACGGACAATCCGGAAGAGTTCAGACCATCTCTGAAAACCGTTGGGTATACAGAAGACCTCCTTTGGTTCCACCGGCTACAACTCCGAATCCTTTTGCCCTTTTAAGAAAAACAAAAACACTTTATAATCTGAAGTATGCAGCTGCAACAAGCAAGCTGGATTCTATTATTATGAAAACCGGGGAAGAAGTGCCGGGAACACCGTTTGATTATACGAATTATTCTAAAACAGCATATACCTATTTAGGAGACAATATTTCCGGTGTTGTAAGACATTACGGGCCTATGAGCGGAGGGGTGTTCAGCCCGGCTATTACCAAATTAGGATATGATTATTCAAACTTTGATACCCGGATCAGTCCTTATACATTATTGCCGTTTGCCTATAAAGTTTCTGTACTTTTATCAACAGAAATTAATGACAGAAGAAGCTTGATATTATCACCGAACAGTCCTAAGAGAATGGCGATCACAGACCTTACGACTCCAATTCCGGTACCGGCTATATTCAGTACAGATTATAACTACGATCCTCAGACTTATGTTACCAAAGGATTCGGAATTAATTTTATCTATAAGCCTTTATAAAAAAATAATTTTATTAATATTTTAAACTCAATTCTTTTAAGGATTGAGTTTTTATTTTTTATCGCTTAATTTTGCAAAAAATTTCTAATGAAATATTTAATAGTCGGCCTCGGAAATAAAGGCCCTGAATATGAAAATACACGACATAATATAGGATTTAAAGTTGCCGAGAAAATCGCAGAAACCCTCGAAGTTTCATTTAACACTACCAATTTCGGTTGGATGGCTGAAGGAAAATATAAAGGCAGAAAAGTATTGGTCTTAAAGCCCGATACCTATATGAATCTTTCCGGAAATGCCGTAAGATACTGGATGCAGAAAGAAAATATCCCTTTGGAAAATGTATTGATCATTACCGATGACCTTGCATTGCCGTTCGGAACTTTAAGAATGAAAATGAAAGGTTCCGATGCCGGCCACAACGGGCTTAAAAACATTAATGAAGTATTGCAGACCCAGAATTATGCCAGATTACGTTTCGGAATATCGGCTGATTTTTCAGAAGGCCGACAGGTTGATTATGTTCTTGGAACATGGAGTGAGGAAGAGAAAGAAAAGCTTTCCGAAAGAATTGAAAAATTTGCCAAAGCTTCGCTATCATTTGTTTTTGCCGGAATCAACAATACCATGTCCGCTTTTAACGGAAAATAATTAAAAATAAATTATAATATAAACCTCCACCTCAGGAGGTTTTGTTTATTTGTAGACGATGATATCCTTCACAACTTTCTTCATGAAGAAATTCTTTTCGCTTACGGTAAAACGGTAGTTATGTTCCTGTTCGGAAAACTCTATTGGAGTCGTGGGGATATTGTCTGCTTTCCATTTAACGAGTAAAATAATTTCGTTGCCGGAATCCGGTGCTTTACCGGAGAACCCGAATATTGTACTGGGTATGGAACGGGCCTGGTCATCATTAAATGTTGATTTTGCCGTTTTCGGGTGCATTTGAGCCAGATCTTTTAGCAGTCGCGAAAAAGATTTTCCTACATATTTCTCTTTATTGGTTTCAAATTTTTTAAGATAATTCAGGGTATCATTCACTGCCTTTCTGTTTGAAACTTCCTGTGCTTTTGAAACTCCGTTCAGGAATAGCAAAAGCCCGGCAAGAAGTATATGGATCTGTAGTTTCATAAGGAATAATAAGATATTTGTAGTCCGGTTATTTTATTCAAAATTAAGTATTTTTCAGCTTGGTACCGATAGTTTGCTTTTAATTAATCAGAAAAGGCCACCGGAACCGGTGACCTTTATATTGTACTTTATCATTAATTTCCAATCTGATCTTCTACATAGCTCTTCTGTGGGTGATTACGATATGGGAATCTTCATCCCTTTCATAATCCTTATAAGTGGTTTTAAAGCCTAAAAGCTCCACATTGATATCTTCTTCTTTCGCACGGATATTGGCAAAATCCTGAATCATTTCGAGGACATCCGTTGCAATATAGGAAGTTCCTCTTGCGTCAATACTTACCGTAGAATTGGATTTGATATTTTTTAAAGTCTTTTTAATTGCAGCTTTATTTAAGAAAGATACTTCCTCAGCAAGCTTAATGGTAATTCCATCAGCATCATCCAGCTTTTCTCTGCTTAAATAATAAGCACGTTTCATATTTCCCTGTAATATATAGAAAATGGAAATCGCCAGACCGATTCCTACTCCTTTTAACAGGTCTGTAGCGACTACAGCTACCACCGTTGCTACAAAAGGGATAAACTGGAATTTTCCTAAATGCCAGAAATGTTTGAATGTAGCCGGCTTTGCAAGTTTATACCCTACTAAAATTAAGACAGCAGCCAAAGTAGCCAACGGAATTAAATTTAATAAAAAAGGAATGGAAAGCACACATACTAATAATAAAAGCCCATGAATCATTGCGGAAGCCTTAGAAGTAGCGCCCGCATTAGCATTGGCAGAACTTCTTACCACAACGGAAGTCATTGGGAGCCCGCCGATAAATGCACTGATCATGTTTCCGATTCCCTGGGCTTTAAGCTCAAGGTTTGTATCTGTAATTCTTCTCTGGTTATCGAGCCGGTCTGATGCTTCGATACAAAGTAATGTTTCAATGGAAGCTACAATAGCAATAGTTGCGCCCACGATCCAGATTTTTGGATTGGTAAATCCGTTAAAATCCGGCATGATGATTAAATTTTTGAAATCGTCAATAGATTTTGGAACCGGTAAAGAAACCAGATGCTGCGTTTCAATAGCCAATCCGCTATCTGTCATTTTAAAAACCTCATTTAATAAAATTCCGGCCACTACAGCAACCAGAGCTCCCGGAAGCATTTTCATTCTTTTCAGAACGGGGATTTTATCCCAGGCCAAAAGAATAGCTACGGAAACTAAAGTGACTAAAACTGCTCCGGGGTGAATTGCATTAAATAATTCTCCGAAATAATTAAAGTTTAAGCCATTGTCAAATATAGATTCATGGCCTTCATAATCTTTATCAAATCCCAAAGCGTGTGGGATCTGTTTTAAAATAATAATAATACCTATGGCTGCAAGCATTCCTTCAATCACGTTATTGGGAAAATAATTGGAAATGCTTCCCGCTCTTACAAATCCCAGAACCAACTGAATAAGGCCTGCAATGATACCTGCACAAAGGAAAAGCTCAAATGCACCCAAATCAGTAATTGCCGTTAAAACAATTGCTGTTAAACCTGCAGCAGGGCCTGATACCGAAATATTCGAATTACTAAGAAACCCTACGACTAATCCGCCCACGATACCCGCAATAATTCCGGATAGTGGTGGTGCTCCCGATGCCAGGGCAATTCCTAAACACAATGGGAGTGCTACTAAAAATACAACGAGTCCTGAAGGGAAATTCTCCTTGATTCCTCCTAATAATGATTTTGTTTTTTTCATGATGATGTTGAAAAATACTACGATATAACTGACCGGCTTATTCTTACCATATCAATTATAAAAGATTGGAAATTTAATTTTAAAGCATGTGTATCCAATATCAAAAATGATATGAATATTTATTAATAATCTTACCTGAAAATTAAGCTTCCGGAGGCGGAGAAAATATAGTGAGTAAAGGCGACAGATGAAAAGAATCATCTATCAGCACAAAAGACCTGTCTTTGAGATCAGGTTCAAAAAACTTCAGGTAATCGAATACATCTAAAGTTTTTGGAAGTGTTTTTTCGTAAACAATAAAAGAGGTAGGATGAGAGTGTGGTTCTTCTTCATTCAGTATCACATTGGTTCTTGCTAAATCCCACCCGGCCACTGCAGCAATGCCTGGCAACGCTGTAAAATTTAGAAAAATCGTCAATACAATAATACTCCAGAATTTCATTTCACATTCTTTTTTTGAACAGGTTATTTGGTCTTTCTGTTCATTACCCAGTTAGATTCCGTAAGATTATAGATCTTTTGGATGTCTTTCAATACTTTTTCGAAATCAATCTCCAGATCAATAATTTTTCCGGTTCTAAGGTCAAACACCCAGCCGTGAACGATAGGATACTCTTCAAGGATGTATCTTTCCTGTACACAAGCCATCTTAATCACGTTGATGCACTGCTCAAGAACATTAAGTTCCACAAGTCTGTCATAACGTTTACCATCGTCCTCGATAGAATCAAGCTCTGCCTGGTGCAATCTGTAAACATCACGAATGTTTCTCAACCATGGATTTAATAATCCTAAATCCTCAGGAGTCATCGCTGCTTTTACACCTCCACAGTTGTAATGTCCGCAAACAATAATGTGCTTTACTCTCAGGTGTTCTACAGCATACTGAATAACCGCTGTTGAACTCATGTCCAGAGTGTTGACCACATTAGCAATGTTTCTGTGAACAAAAACTTCTCCAGGTTTGGCGCCCATCAGTTCTTCTGCAGTAGCCCTGCTGTCTGAACATCCGATATATAAATAGTCAGGATGCTGAGTTTTAGCAAGCTCTTCAAAGAAATGAGGGTCTGTTGAAAGTTTAGACTCTACCCATTTTCTGTTGTTTTCAAAAATAACTTCGTACGATTGTGACATAAAATAAAATTTTTAAGATTTATAATTATTTATTTCGTTTAAATTATTTTTAAATTCAATAGACTGAATCAATAATTATGCAAAAATATAGTTTTTGATGAAAAAGCAATCACTTTTAACAAAGTTTAATATGAGAATATGTTTAAAATCATATATACTATTGAATAAAGCTGCCTTTTCTGTTTTTTAATGAACTATAATATTAATTGAATAATTCAAAAACTAAACATAAAAATACAAACTATAAATTTTAATTAAACATCCGGAAATTAAAATAATCTTAAATTTCCTTAAAAAATAGTTTAAGGAACCAGATTGTTGCAACACTTAATGAAAAAGAAATCGGAAATCAAATGAGTAAATCCAACAGTGTAATGAGATCTATACTTTATTATTGATATATCCGTCGGTTGCATTTTCAGTGGAATAAATTTTTCCGGGATTTCCAATAACTACAGAATTGGGCGGAACATCAAAATTAACATACGAATTCGGACCGATCAAAACATTATCCCCTATCGTGATTCCTCCTACAATTACTGCATTAGGACCAATCCAGACTTCATTACCAATGTTAGGAAAACCTTCATTTTTTCCTCTGTTCTGCTGTCCGATGGTCACACCTTGTGCAATATTGCAATTGATCCCGATTTTAGCATTAGGGTTGATAACCAGGCTGCCCCAATGTCCGAGGTAAAAGCCTTCCCCGATTTCTGTTTCAGGGTAAATCTGGAAACCATATTTAATCTGGTGATGCCGGAGCACAAATCTCCAGAAAGCCCCGGGCAGAGACCTTTTCTTATATTCCTGAGTTTTTCTCAAAAGATAGATAAAATGAAGATTTGGGTTAATGCATTTTGCCCAGATTTCAAACCTTGAAAGCCATTTTCCACTTTCGCGATAAAAATCTTTTTGAATAAGGGAATGTTTTTCTGACATGTCACAAAGTTAGAGCCTGTTTAAAGCAGCAATTTATAAAAAATACTTTAGAATTAAAATCAGGAAAAACGAAAATCCGATTATTGGGCTGAATGACATTATTTAATAAATAAAAGGCTGCCGTAGTAAACAGCAGCCCTATTGGATCAGGTGGTTATAATCTCGAATTAAATTTGATTTGGCCACTAATATTTCTTGAATAGCCATTCATATGGGGGCCGGTACTGCTCCAGTGCAGGATAATCCCCTTATCATAATAATCATCGGCGGAACGGTATTGATGAGAGGCGTTGAAACCGTTATTATTGATATCTGTGAATCTTACCCCTGTTGGCCACGAATCTTTTTCAAAAATCACATAATTAAATGCATTTCCCTGCCATCCGTTTGCATTTGCAGGCCCCGGATCCCATGACCCTGCGTAGCCACATACGACATAAAGGGAGGTATTGGGAATCATATATCTCATGAATTTTCTGATAAAGACTTCACCACTTGGATTGTTGGTCCACATAAGCTTAGGTAATGAAGAATTACAAGGGTTTACACTGTTTGGAGTATCCCAAGCCGTATATGTTTTGGTCCAGATATCACTTTTTCCCGCGAAGAAAGACTCATTATGTTTTCTTATGGTCATATATTCAAAATACGGCCAATAATGAATTCCGTCCTGGCAACGGTCGTCCGGGGGTGGAGCAGAAGGCCCTTTCTGGGCAGTAGGAACAACATCTTTTGGCAGTACGGATAAATCGATTGTATTAACAAAAGTTTCATTTAATGAGAAAACCCATACTTCTTCATTTTCAATGGTCTGCTCGTCTACCATTTTTACAAATTCCCAGTTCCCTGATGAATTAAGCGCATATGCTTTTGCAGATGTTTGCGTTTCATCACCGGTATAGAAAACAGTTAAAATAGGATTTGATGTACCGGTTTTACCGGTAGCTTTTAAGCCGCTATAGTTGTAAATAAAAACCTGTGGAAAATATTTACTGCCCTCTAAATCGTTAAAAGTGGTTAGGCTGTTTTTAAATTCAGGATTAGTATACAGAGCAGGTATGTTTTGGTAGAAAATATCAACCAAAGCATTATCATCACCATCGATATTTTTTTCCAGCTCGGCGTAAATAACATTTCTTGCTTCAGCACTTTTCTGGGCTTCTAAAACAATATATTTGGCTGAAGTCATCAGGATAGATTCCAGATAGGCCCTTTTATCATCAAGAGACAGATTGAAAAGGTTGGTTTTCATCATTGCAGACTGTGACGCTTTCTGATCTGCCGTTGATGGAGTATCAGAATCATTATTGCTGCAAGAGGAAAGAATGATCCCCATGGTTACTGCGGATAAGACAATTTTTTTCATAGCTTTTATAGTTTAATGGTCCCTTACTCCTTTTTAAGGTTGCTTTTCAGGGTTAATTCCAACCTTTAGAATTTGTATAATCAGGATCGAAAAAGTCTTGTGATTATTCACAAGTGTAGGATATTTAGTTTGGAGGATAAAGTCAGACTTAGTAAGTGTGGAGGATTTTTAAGTAAGTGTAATTTAGGCTGGCTTTCGTAAAGAATAGAAAAATCTTTACAATTGAATCTGAATGTTTCCCGGATAAGTTACCCGCAAAGTTTTATTTTGACAAATTAATACGTCATTTTGTTGTTCTGAACTTAAAAAATGGTGGAGGTTGTTACTTTAAGTTTACAGTTCATCAAGTATAGATGTAATTTTACTCACAGAATTTTCCAGATTGAAAGGCATTTGATATTCCTTTAGTCTGTTTTCATATCCAGCAAATGTTTCAGGTTGTAAAAGAGCCTGCTTTATGCCCTGATAAATTCCATCTTCCGAATTATCTACAACCAGTCCGAGCGCTCCGTTACCAAGCATTTCTCTTGCTCCGGAAACTTCGGTAGAGATGATTTTCTTTTTCAGTGTGATGGCCTCAAACAGAACTGTGGGGAAGCCTTCATACCGCGAACTTAAAATGTAAAAATCTGCATTTTTGAAATAAGGATACGGATTATCTGTAAATCCCAGCATGATTGCAGTCTCGTCAAGTCCCAGTTCTGATTTCAGTTTCTTGATATTTTCAAAATCATAGCCGTCACCAATGATCAAAATTTTATGTTGAAAACCTTCATCAAGCAGCTTTTTATGAACTTTTAAAAGCCTGTCGAATCCCTTTTGTGGAAAAACAGTGCCGACGGAAACAAAAGTGGGAACAATGGGATCAAACACATAATTTGCAACCGGCATTTCTGCTTTAGTCAAGATTTCCTGTGTATCTAAAGGATTGTAGATTTTTACAATTTTATTTTTTTCATTTTCATTTTTCGTGAGATCCAGGAATAATTTTTCAATTTTTTCAGAAATCACCATTATTTTATCAAATCCGAAAAATTTACGGATCTCAGCATCCGTATACCCTTTTACCTGTGAAAGGTCATTATGAATCCAGACTATTTTTTTAGAAGACTGAACGGGAGAGCTGAGAATTTCATCCCTCATTCCATGGATTGCGGCAAATTCGATATCGTATTTTTTACTCTGCAATTTTCCTTTGTAAAGAAGATCAGGGAATTTTTTTAATATTTTTTGATAAACAACCCTCGCCGCTTTTTTAGGAATATCCTGTAGCCGGTTAGTCGTGATCATTTCTCCTTTATTGATATAAACAACATTGATCCAATCCGGAACTTCCGGTAAATATTTTCCGGAATATAGATTGAGAAGAAGATCGATTTCGTATTGATCTTCCGGAAGATTTTTAAGAAAAGTAACGAGTACCTTTTCTGCTCCACCATGACGGAGAGAACCTATTCTGATCAGTATTTTCTTTTTTTCAGGCATTTATTTTTTTACAGGTTTGTAAGTGTGTGGAAGGTGTTCTCTGATGTAAGCTTCCAGCTGAGGGCGCACAAGCTCTAATTCTCTCGGGTACATTACATTGTTGGCCAGTAATTTATCACCGTATTCTTCTATCGTGCAGATGAATTTGGCAGGAACTCCGGCAAAAACGCTTCCTTTAGGCATTGAGGTTGTTAAAATAGAGCCTGCCCCTAAAACACAGTTGTCTTCCATCTCTATACCGGGCATAAGGATGGTATCAGCTCCGATAAGACATTGCCGGCCGATTTTTATTCTTCCGAAAGTCCTTACATCTTTATACTTGTCAAAAAAATGCAGGGCATTCTGGCCGCCGTCGTGGTTTACAAATCTTACGTTATTCGAAAATGTAGTCTCATCACCGATTTCAATGAGAAACGGTTCTGTTCCGAATTGGGGAACTTCTACAAAACGGACATGTTTACCTACTTTCAGACCCTTTGCAATGCATATTTTAAGGTAAATCTGCTGGATCATGTACAGGTAAGAAGTATGAATTTTTAGAATCAACCGGTATATCAAAAGCATGCTTATTTTTTTACTAAGTTAATAATGATATCTTCAACGGCATCAAAAATCTTCTGATTGTCAAATTGCAATTCAATATCCTTTAAATTCTCTTTGATTGTGAAAACAAGCTCTGGCCTGGTAAGAAAACTTTTCATCGATTCATACATATCATCCACTTCATAATTGATGAGGTAGCCGTTTTTCTTATGGGTAATCATTTCCGGAATTCCTCCTACATGAGTTGCTATTATCGGTTTTTGAAGGATCAGGGTATCTGCAATAATTAAAGGCCAGCCTTCAGATTCGGAAGGAAGTATAAAAAAGTCTGCATTTTTCACATAAGGATAAGGATTCATCATAGAGCCTAATAATTCAAAACTATTGCTAACACCAAGGCTTTCAGCCTGTTTTTTAAGATTTTCTTTTTCTTCGCCATCCCCTATGATTACAATATGATGGTCAAAGCCGTCTTTCAATAATCTTGCATGAGCTTCCAGCAGCTTGTGAAATCCTTTTCTTGTATGTAATCTTGCAACGGATGCAAAGACAGGCTTATCCGGGAATTCAGGCTTAAATGCCGCCGCTTTTTGCTTTAATTCTTCAATAGGAATCGCATTTAAAATAACCTGGCTTTCGGGAATTTCCAGATCGGGATAAGTTTCTATCAATATATCTTTAGTCTGTTGAGAACCAAAGATAAAATAATCGAACTCCGGGATTTGTTTTAAAATTTCAGGAACTAAAGGCTGAAGTTTAGGGAGGGTAATATCCGAATGAAACCAGCCTATTTTCTTTGAATTTTTATTGGATGAGTTTAAAACGGATCCAAAAGCAGCATAGGTAGGCGCAATTTCCACATCATAATCTTCTTTCAAAAGCCGGTCGGTGAATCTCGGGTCTTCCTGTGCTTTTTTAAGCTTAAGTCTTCTCCGTACCAGTTGAATTTTTTGAAGGATTGAATTCTTTGAAAGATCCTCTTTACCATCAGTAATATAAACTTTTTTTACATGATCAGGAAACTCATTCCGTAGCTCTCCCTGGTTGATATTAAGGCAAACAGTGAATTCAAATTGATTCCTGTCGAGGTGATTAAGCATGCTTAAAATCACTTTTTCCACGCCTCCCATTTCCATGGAACGATGTCTGAAAAGGATTTTTATTTTTTTTTGATCAGGCATTGTGTGTTTTGAAATGAAAATTTTTTATTTTTCTCCTTCTGTTTGAATTTCTTCAAATGAACGCTGTAAAGATAATTGATTTCATTAATAAAACCAGATTTTACCATAAATACAGCTTAAAAATCATCAAAATTATAGTCTGATTTAACTGAGCTTAACATTTGATTTATTAATGCAATTTAATGGATTAATAATCAAAAGTTAGAGAAAAATTTCTATTTTTGTCCCTTATGATTTTACACGATGAATGAAATTACCAGGGTTCTCAAAACATTTTACGGCTATCTGAAAAGACCTGATCTTTATCCTGAATTGGGAAGGAAGATTCTGAAAAATACAGTAAACAGGAATAATGCGTTTAAAGGAAAAGAAAAAACCCATTCCTGGGCACAATCAAAAGCTATTTCACAGCAAGAGGCAGTTTCCCGGCTTTTAGGAATTAATATTGCTCCTTTCAGAAATGAATTTCATGATGTTTTAGAAAAATCGGAACAAAGAGAGAAGGAATGCCCAATTACAATGGGCGGTCCGGGAGCTCTTGAGCTGATTTATTATGCCTGTGAATATACCCAGGCAAAAAATGTTGTAGAAACGGGAGTTGCTTATGGATGGTCTTCATTGGCTTCTTTATTATCTCTTGAAAAAAGAGATGGTACTTTATACAGCTCTGATATGCCATATCTGGGGCAAAATGGAGATCAGTACGTTGGCTACATTGTCCCTGAAAACCTCAAAACCCACTGGAAGCTATTCCGTTTTGCTGATAAAGAATCTTTACCGAAGATTTTTGAGGAAAATCAGAATTTTGATGTGATACATTATGACTCGGATAAAAGCTACAACGGAAGAGTCTGGGCATATAACGAATTGTATAAGCACTTAAGAAGCGGAGGGGTTTTTATCAGTGATGATATAGGAGATAACTCGGCTTATCAGGATTTTTGCGAAAAAAATCAGATTGAAACTACGGTGGTGGAATTTGAAGGTAAATATGTAGGTGTTTTTATAAAAAAATAATTTTATAAAACGCTATGTTATTTAATTCCATTGGCTTTTTAGTTTTTCTGCCTATAGTTTTCATACTTTATTGGTTTGTTTTTAATAAAAAATACCAACATCAGAATCTGCTGTTGCTGGTTGCCAGTTTCTATTTTTATGCGTGCTGGGACTGGCGGTTTCTTTTCTTACTGATGTTTTCTATCGGCCTGGATTTTTTATCCGGGATTCAGATTGAAAAAAGTAAAACCAATAAGGAAGCTACATTTTGGCTGACATTAAGTATTGTGATCAATCTCGGTTTTCTGGGATTCTTTAAATATTATAATTTTTTTGTCGGAAGCTTTGCTGATTTGTTAGGAGGCTTCGGTTTTAAGGCTAATGTCTGGTTATTGCATATCGTTCTTCCTGTTGGAATTTCCTTCTATACTTTCCATGGGCTTTCCTATGTTATTGATATTTATAAAAAAAGGATTAAAGCAGAACGGAACTTTATCGATTATGCTGTATTTGTAAGCTATTTTCCATTATTGGTAGCCGGGCCCATTGAAAGGGCAACTCATCTTTTACCTCAAATCCAGAAAAAAAGGATCTTTAATTACGAGCAGGCAGCAGATGGGATGCGACAGATTCTTTGGGGCTTTTTCAAAAAAATGGTCATTGCCGATAACTGTGCCCCTTTAGTCAATGAGATTTTTAATAATTACCATACGGAAAGTTCAAGTAATCTGGTTTTAGGAGCTGTTTTATTTGCATTTCAGATTTACGGGGATTTTTCGGGATATTCGGATATTGCATTGGGTGTTTCAAGGTTGTTTGGAGTAGAGTTGCTGAAAAACTTTGCATTTCCTTACTTTTCGAGAGATATTGCTGAATTTTGGCGAAGATGGCATATTTCACTTTCTTCATGGTTCAGGGATTATCTTTATATTCCTTTAGGAGGCAGCAAAGGCGGTTTATGGATGAAGATCAGGAATACCTTTATTATCTTTCTCGTCTCGGGTTTCTGGCATGGGGCAAACTGGACGTTCCTTATCTGGGGCGGATTGAACGCTTTATATTTTATGCCATTATTGGTGACCAATAAAAACAGGCAGAATCTTGAGGTAGCGGGAATGGGAAAATTTTTACCATCTGCTAAAGAAATCTTCCAGATTCTGATTACTTTTATACTGACGTGTTTCGCCTGGATTTTTTTCAGGGCAGAATCGGTGGCCCAGGCATTTTCTTACATAAAGAAAATATTCAGCAATACACTGCTTAGCATTCCACAGCCATTTCCCATTAAAATACTAGCACTCACTGCAGTCATGTTTATTATCGAATGGATCAACAGGGAAAAAGTGCATGGGCTGAAGATCGAGAGATTCAATCCCTGGGTGAGAAGGGGAGTGTATATCATCATCATTTATATCATTGTCCGTTATGCCAACTTCGGAAATAATGAGTTTATCTATTTTCAGTTTTAGCATGAAAAAGTTTTTATTTAAAATATCATTCTATATGTTGGGAATCCTTTTACTGTTTGGAATTCTGGGATTTTATGCGGACGGGAATACAGATAATAATTATATGCATTTTGCCGTAGAAAAGCCTCAGAATATTATCCTGGGGGATTCTAGAGGAGCACAGGGAATTGTTCCGGCTGAACTGGAGAAAAAGCTTGCAAAAAAATTTGATAATTTTTCTTTAAATATCGTTCAGTCACCGTATGGGCAGATTTATCTGGATGCTTTAAAAAGAAAAATAGATCCCGATACCAAAAACGGAATATTTATTTTAACGGTTAATCCCTGGAACTTATCCTTAGACGTTAATGTAAAAAGACTGAAAGACTATCCTGAAGAACAGTCACATTCACCTTTCACAGATATGCATTTTTATGATTGCTCACCCAATTATGAGTATTTACTGAAGCATTATGGCAGAAGCTGGTTTAAATTATATACAGAAAGAGAAGAAGCAGGAAAATCCAATACCTATTTGCATAAGGACGGCTGGATGGAGGTTACCGTTGATATGCAAAAAGATTCGGTATCCAAAAGAGTGTCTGAAAAGATTAATTTCTATAAAGATATGTCGGTAAAACAAAAACTATCTGATGTACGGTTATCAGCCCTTTCGAAAATTATTGAGTACCTGAAAGACAAAGGAACGGTATATCTGGTGAGAATACCGGCTACAGAAAAAATATTAGAAATAGAAAACAAAAAATTTCCTGAATTTAATAAGTTGATACAGAATATGGCAGCGAAACATCATGTTGCTTATTACGATTTAACGACCCAATATGCTGATTATCTGTATAGTGACGGGACCCATATGTATAAAGAATCAGGTAAGGTGCTTTCAGGAAGGCTTGCCGATTCAATTGCTTTACACCGGAAGCATTAAAAAAGGTGTTTTCTGAAATTAATATTGTATAATCCTGAACGGATACTGTGAAAATCAGTAACCAGATATTTCGAGATGATTGCCCATTTTTTTGGAGCGGAAGCGTTAGCTATTTCGAAACTTCTCAGCATTCTTTTAATATGTGTTTTTATATCTTCAGAAATTGAATTTTCACTTTGTGCCCACTTATTGACTTCTCTCCAAAGTAAAACCCTTGATATTGATGGTTTTATTTTCCCAGAATCTACCTGGGTAATCCTGTTATTTTCATGTACTCCCCTCATCGCTACAGCCTGATCGATAATTCCGGGATAAAGATTGGTATAATAGGATAAACGGAAAATAAATTCCGTATCCTGGTGGAGCCTGAGATGGGTTTTGAAGATTGTATTTACTTTTGTTAAGGCACTTTTCCTTATTGTTAGGCCATCAAGGCTGAAAAGTCCAAAGCTCCCACGCATATTGAGTAGTCCAGGGAAAACATATTCAGGATCATGCTTTTTGTAAACGGTGGTCAGGTGGTCTTTAAAAATACTATAATACTGTTCCTTTGCTTTTTCAGAATAATAATGCACTCCAATGGCACCATAAACCCCTTCAACTTCTGGGTTTTTAAAAAGTTCTTTTTCTGCATCAAAACGGTTGGGACAATAATAATCATCAGCATCCAAAAATGCAATAAAATCTCCTGTAGCCTTTTCTATTCCTAAGTTTCTGGTTGCTCCGGCTCCGTGATTCCTTTTATCAGGATGTTGATAAAGCTTTATCCGTGGATTATTCTCAGCTAACTTCCTGCAAACCTCCAGTGCATTATCAGGGGATTTATCTTCTATAAGAATTATTTCATAGGTTTCCTCAAATTGAAGTGCAGATTCTACGGCCTGGGTAATATACTTTTCTGCATTGTAAACGGGAATAATGACAGATATTTTCATTGTTGTCATAACTAAACGGTACTTGTGTTTTTAATCTAAAGAATTAAGAGACTAAGGTATATCTAAAATTGATATTATACAAGCCTGATCTTATACTTTGATAATCTGTAAGCAAATATTTAGCAATCATAGTCCATTTTTTTAATCTCGGGACATTTGCGATTTCAAAACTCCGGAGCATTCTTTCAATATGAAGCTTTATATTTTCAGGAACAGCTTTCTCGTTTTGAGCCCAGTTATTCACCTCATTCCATAATATAACTCTTGAAACTCCGGGCTTAGTCCTGTTTTTATCCACTTTGGTGATCCTGTTATTTTCATGAACACCTCTCATTGCCACGGCTTTATCAATAATTCCGGGATAAAGATCAAGGTAATATGAAAGCCTGAATAAAAACTCGGTATCTTCATGAAGTCTCAGGTTCGGTTTAAACAGGGTTTTCATTTTTTTGAAAGAGCTTTTTCGAACTGTTAAAGCATCAATGCTGAAAAGTCCGAAACTTCCCCGCATATTAAGCAGTCCCGGGAAAACATCTTCCGGATCATGTTTTTGATATACTGTAGTTAAAGAGTTTTTAAAAAGAGGATAATATTGTTCTTTTGCCTTTTCAGAATAGTAATGTACGCCTAAAGCACCATAAACTCCATCTATTTCAGGATTTCTAAAGAGCTCTCTTTCCGCATCAAAACGGTTGGACAGATAATAATCATCCGCATCCAGGAATGCAATAAAATCTCCTGTTGATTTCTCTATTCCAAGGTTCCTGGTTGCGCTGGCACCATGATTTTTTTCATCGGGATGCTGAAATAATTTTACTCTGTCGTACCTTGAGGCTAATTTCCGGCAAACCTGTAAAGAATGATCAGGTGATTTATCTTCTACTAAAATGATTTCAGTTACTTCCTCAAGCCCAAGCGCAGATTCTACAGCCTGGGAAACATACTTTTCAGCATTATAGACAGGAATAATGACAGAAATTTTCATTTTATCAAATTATATTTTGCTTTTTATTTCGAGTCGTTTAGAAAATATTTCTATAAATAACACGAAAAAGATATAAATAATAATATTTATATCCTATAAAAACTGAAAATTATTCTCAATAAAGTGAAAATTAAAGTATTTTATTCTTCAATAAAAATGGCTGGGATAAGCTTATGAATGGGTATAGGTAAAACGGTATCTCGTTTTAAGAATATTAGGATTTTTAAGAATTACTGAGAACAAATTTACCGCCTTAGAAATCCCTTTTGCTAAAGAGAGCTCAAAAGCTTTTTTTTGTAAATAAATATGTTGTCCGGCATCAGCATCAGGCTTTACAGATTCAGACCATTCGTAAAGTGAGTTCCAGATCAGAGACTGGCGCTGGTTATATTCCTTGGAGTAAATTTTTATTTTAGTAATTCTGTTATTATCATGTACACCTCTCATCGCAACTGCCTCAGAAATATTTCCTGATTTTAAATAACAATGATAAGCAAGCTTAATAATAAAGTCTGAATCCTGATGTACCCGAAGGTTTTCATTGAAACGCAAATGATTGGTCTCAACAGAGGATCTCCGTATAGTAAGTGCATTCAGATGAAAAAATGTACCGAAAGTTTTAGGTGTAAGACCCAATAATCCCTTAAAAACCTCATTTCCTTCTGCCGGATAATTGACTGTTGTAAGTGAAGTATCTTTAAATTTAGACTGGAATTCTTTTTTTCCTTTCTCAGTTAGATATTCAATGCCAATAGCTCCGAAAACACCTTCAGTTTTAGAATCAGTAAGGATCTCCTTTTCTGCATCAAAACGGTTGGGTAGATAATAATCATCCGCATCCAGGAATGAGATAAAACTTCCTGTTGATTTTTCAATTCCCAGATTTCTTGTTGCGCCGGCACCGTGATTACCTTTGTCGGGATGTTGAAATAATTTTATTTTAGGGTTTTCAATGGCCATTCTTTGACAGAGCTCCAGTGAATTATCAGTTGATTTGTCTTCAATTAAAATAATTTCTTTTACTTCGTCAAACTGCAAAGCGGATAAGACTGCTTTTTCTAAAAACTCAGAGGCATTATATACCGGTATAATTACAGAAATATCAAGCATTATAATACAGATTGATTGTTATGTGCCCAAAGAGCAAGTTGTAATAAATTCCAGTGTTTATGGTCTTTATTCAGGAACTTCTGAGCCGCTTCAAAATCGATGTAATTGAAGACTTTCTGGTTTTGGTCTTTCAGCAGGTCATTGGAAAGATTCATAAGATTATCCTCCTCAAACCAGCTTTTAACACTCATTCCAAATCCTTGTTTGTGGCGGTTTCTTATGGTTTCAGTCCAATAAGAATCCATCGTTTCCCGAAGGATAATTTTATCATTTTCGTTATCCAGTTTGAGCTGTTCCGGTAATTGTATACAGAATTCAGCAAAGTCTATATCCAGAAACGGGGTTCTCACTTCCAATGAATTGGCCATAGCCATTCTGTCTGATTTTACCATCATATTTCCCGGAACATAATTTTCCAGGTCTACTCTCATAATATCGTTCAGAGAATCGGGATTTGGAGTAAAGCTATAGGGCTGCCGGTAATTTTCTGAGATACCCAGCAGGTTTTGTTCTTCCTTATTAAATGCATTTCTCACGGAATTCTCATGGAAATCTAAAATGGAGGAATGCTTTAGGTTTTTCTGGGTAAGGAAAGAGGTTTCTCTGATGTTCTGGTACATCTTTAATCCGAACCGGGCAATAATATTTTTATAGCTGAAATGATTTCTCAATTTATTTTCAACTTTGTAAAAATCATAACCGCCAAACAGCTCATCTCCAACATCTCCGGAAAGAACAACGGTAAGATTTTTTTTTGCGTTTCTGCAAATTTCATAATGGGGTAGAAAAGAAATATCTGCAAATGGCTCATCCAAAAACGGGGAAACGTTCAACAGGGAAGTTGCAAGATCCTGTTTTTTCTCATGTACCTCAATATGATTGGTGTTGTATTTTTCAGCGATCTCTTTGGCATATTTCAGCTCATTTGCTTTATGGTCATATCCAAAGCTGATGGTAGTTTGTTTAGGTAAAAATTCATTCACCAAAGCAACAATAGAAGAAGAATCCAATCCGCCACTTAAAAAACTTCCTACTTCCACATCTGCAATAAGCTGTTTTTTAACAGCGTTTTTCAACAGGTATAAAAACTCTTCTTTTGCATCGGACAAGCTTATGTTTCTGTCTTTTGCAGGGATATTGTAATAGCGGGAAACAGTAGCTTTTCCTTCTTTCCAGATTAACTGATGAGCTGGGGGTAATGTGAAAATATTACTGTAAATACTTTGATAAGTATTCACAAATCCGTACTGCAGATATTGGGAAAGGGCTTCGGAATTTACTTTTGGCTGAATCAGGCCTGATGCAAGGATTGCTTTAATTTCTGATGCAAAAATAAATTCATTATTATTTCCGATAGCATAATAGAAGGGCTTTTCTCCGAAGCGGTCCCTTGCGCAGAATAACTGCTGTTTCTGGTCATCCCAGATGGCAAATGCAAACATTCCGGGAAGGTCATGGATGAGGTTTTCCTGCTTTCTCTGATACATGGCAAGAATAACCTCTGTATCAGAGCTTCCGTGATAAGAATATTCCGAATATTGTTTTTTTATGTCCAGGTAGCCATAGATCTCTCCATTCAGAACGATGCATTCATTTTTGGTATTTGAAAACATGGGTTGTTTTCCACTTTCCGAAAGGTCTATAATAGAAAGTCTTCGATGGCCTAAAGCTGCATTTTCATAAAACTCGTGATCGGAAGAATCGGGACCACGATGGCTTATGGCATCCGTCATTTTTTGAATTTCAGATTGATAATTTCTGGCATTGTTTGCAATAATTCCTGCTATTCCGCACATTTGTTCATTTTTTGTATTTAGAGGGAAGGTATAAGGTAAATCTTCCTGTTTTTACAATTTTGTAATTTTCAGGATGATCTACAAACTGTAAAGGTACAATTTCTTTAGGATTGAAAGGGTAATCAATGCTCTCAAAATATATAAAATCGTCTGGTGTTTTTCCTGTTTTTTTGATAATAAAGCGGATATAATCTTTTAATTCAAAATAATAATAAATAGGTGGAGATGCATCGAGGATGTACAGATAGCCCATCAGATGGTTACTTGAATAAATTACATCCGGCTGATTCTGCAGATAGGGGTGTAATATATCAAGGTCTTTTTTTCTCTGTTTGTCAAGATAGAGAGGATAACCGTTTACTTTGACTTTTTCTGTCTGTTCTGTAAAAACAAAATCCTTCCAGCCTTTATCTTTTAGAACATCAGGAAATACAAAAATCATAATGGATATTTTTATCAGATATCCTGCAACCCATAAATTATTTTTATAAAGCCTCATAAGGCAGATGAAAATAAGGAGGAAATAGTATAGCTTGTAGGCGTTAAGTCTGAGGTGGAACCACGTCTGGGAACCGAAAGCCAGGCAATATGGTATTATTAAAAGTAAAATAATCACATATTTATTTTTTAGGGTCTCGTTTTTTTCAATCCAGAATCTTAATGCCAAAATATGGGTAAAAAGGATGAGCGAGAATAGGTAAAATTCATACTTTAAACAAAGCAGTAGAATTGTAAGAATACCTAATAACGCAATCAATTTATTTAATGTCTTAATTGAATTTTCGGAAAACTTTGCTTCCCATAAAAAAAAGTAGGCAATGGCTGTCGGTAAGATCGCATTGAGGAAAAGATAAACGCACCATAAAACGATAAAGGTCCTTGAATGCTGTTTTCTATGGAAACTGAGGTACTCTTTTAGAAATTTGAACTGAAAAACGAAATTATCTAAAGTATCCAAGAACGTGAAGTAAACAATAACACCAATTATATAACCCGAAAAGAGGTATAATAAATTTGATTTCCGGTTTTCTGAATCACTGACAATGAAAAAAATCAATATAGGGATGATAACTACAACATGGGAATTTCCATTGAATAATATAAAAGATAATACAAATCCGGAGAGTGTCAGGATGAATTTTTTTTTGATTATCAATGATATAAGCATTAATGATATTCCGACATTTACGAGGATGGTATTGCCAATATACTGCTGAATAATCAGGTTGCTGATATTCCAGCTTTCAAATCCTATAAAAATACCTATAAGACTGTAAAAAAATAAGCTATTGTCAAATTTTAAATACTTGAAAATGGTACAACAAAGTAAAAAATTACTTAAAACTAAAGTAGTGATAGAGATGATCCTGAAATGGTAAATATTCGGGGTATAGAGAAACCTGAATATTCTGAAAAAATTGGTTCTGTCAAAACTTAAACTTTCTCCTTTATTTTTATAGTAAGATAAATAATAAGCCTCATCATTGAAAATAAAGCCTTTATCAAGATGATGATAGGTGAGACAGGCTAAAAATACAGTTCCGATAAGAAATACAATGCAGGCAAAAAAATGCGCGGGATTTTGAAGTAATTTCTTCATAACACATTATTTTTCACATTCAAATATAAATGCGGATGCAATATTTTTACTTAAAGGATGATATTGCAGAATAACATCTAAAAATTTAATAGGAAATGTAAGGCACATTACGATGATTAATAAGATATTATGTAATGGTTTGATTCCGAAAGAAAACAACATTACAAACCACTCCTGCAACGGCCAAAGCATCCCTCCCGTAGGGCTTATTGAGTGGATTTTTAAGTTGTTGAATTCTTTGAATTGTATTTTGATTCCTTCGTATGTATATCTCTGAAAATCATAAGGGGAAGCATGGAAAGCCTGCATAAAAGGTATTTCACATAATAACCTTCCTCCCGGCTTTAAAACCCGCTGGATCTCTGCGATTACGGCCTGTGGATCCGGAACGTGTTCTAAAACGGCAATATTAATAATCTGATCAACAGAATTATCCTTAAAAGGTAATTTTGTGATATCACAGACAACATTCACAGGGTTGTACGGGATAAGGTCCACATTAATGATATCACCTCTGAGATCTGTGTAGCCGCTGCCAAGATTTACGACTATTTTACCGGAATCTTTGGTTTGTTTCAAAACCCTTTTTAAAAAGAAATATCTGGAAGGGTATAGTGGCGCAATAATGTAGATCAGGAGCTCATATAGCCATACATACTTCTTGAAAAAAGTTTTTATCTTATCAAGAGAATCTGATACGATGTCTTCATCAAATTCCAGGAAAACAAATTTTCCGTCCTTATATTCATATTTAAAGCTGGAGTCAATAATTGACTGTATTTTTTCTTTCATTTATGGGAATAAATTTGTGTTTTTAGTTAATTGTTTTTTCAATTATGGTGTGGGGTCTGTTCCTTACCTCATTGTAGATTCTGTAAATATATTCTCCGATAATTCCGAGGCTGATAAGCAGAATGGAGCTGAAAAACATGATCATGATGATAATGGTGGTATAGCCTGCCACTTCAATTTCATTATTAAAATATCTGAAAATGGTAAATAATGTAAATACAATTGAAATCAGAAGTCCCAGATTTCCAAGGATGCTGATGATCTGCAGGGGTATGGAAGAAAATGAAAAGATGCCATCTTTTGCAATTTTAACGAGTTTTTTCAGGGAATATCCGGATTCTCCTTCTATTCTCCCACTTCGTTCATATTCCAGGCCTATCTGTTTAAAGCCCACCCATGCTCTTATCCCTCTCAGATAAGGGTTTTGCTCATTGAGGGTAAGCATTTTATCTTTAACATTTTTGGTCATTACACAAAAATCCCCGGAATCCAAAGGTATTTTGGTATCACTTATAGAGCTGAGAATTCGGTAAAAGCTGGTATAAGCCATTTTTTTCAGCCTGTCTTCTTTTCTTTTTTTCCGGATGCCATACACTACTTCATAGCCTTGTTCAAGCTGATCAAAAAATCTTGGAAGAAGTGAAGGCGGGTCCTGCAGGTCATCGTCAATAATGGCGATATAATCTCCTGTTGCATAGCTTAAGCCCGTTCTTACGGCAATCTGATGGCCAAAGTTCCTTGAAAGCTTAACGCCTTTGATGTAATTATATTCCCGGGCAAGTTTTTCTACTACCTCAAAACTGATATCAGGGCTGCCATCTTCTACTAAGACCAGTTCCAGATCCCATTGAGATTCTTTTCTTTGCTCATCTACAGCTTTAAGGGTTTTATGCAGAAATTTTGCAGAATTGTAAACAGGAATAATAATCGTGATTTTCCGATTCATTATGTGTTTTTTTTGAACACTAAAATTAACACAAAAAATATTGATTATTTAAAAATAGTTTGCTTTTTGTAATTATATTCTATTTAATCTGTATTATTTTCTTTTTTGTTTGTTATTTTTGACGTATTTGTTTGAAAATAATTTAAATATATGTGTTTTTTGTTGAAATTTTTCATGTCTCGGAAAATAGTAGCTCAGGAAAGATCTGAGGACGGCAAAATCCAAACATGAATTTATCAGATTAAATCTGATAATAAGATGATATTATAAAAATATTATTTACAGAAAATCTTTTACAGATCAAGGAAAGTAGGGCCGGGTTGAGTGATTTTCCTTCGGATATTTGCTAATTCTTTTTCTTCGCCGGTAATCTTTTTATATTTCTGAAAAAGTTTTTTATAATGATCAAGTTTACCTGTGATGAGGCTTTTCAAAATACCTTGTTTCAGAGATTTTTTTTCCAAATGTATTGCATTGGGCAGATTAGGATTAATCATTTTGGTTTCAATGCTCAAATTCGGATATTTATTATAATCAACTTTAGTCAAGAATTGTTTTCCGTCATGTACCACTCTGCTGCCGGGGACAAGCAATGTTTTTTTCTTATGGAACAGGACGCGGTTGGTATATTCATCATCTTCCCCATAATGGAAAAAATAAGGATTAAAACCGCCAACAGTTTCTATGGTTCGTTTTGGAAGAAGCCAATGGGCCGCATTGATGAACCTTACTTCATAAAAAGGCTTTAAAGTCTGAAAATAAAGATCAGAAATCAGCCTTGTTTTTTCAAAATTAAGAGCAATATATTTATCTAAAAAGATATCAAGGTATTTTTCAGTTCCGTCAATATGCACTGGGCTTATAATCCCGATTTCCTCCTTATCCTGGTAATTGTGATAAACATCGAGTAGCTTTTGAATACTGTCCTGATAAAGCCATGCATCCTGATTCATTAAATAGAAAAAATCAGCACCTTCTTTATAGGCTTTTTCTATCCCGATATTGTTAGCTTTCCCAAATCCTAAGTTTTTTTCAGATTGAATAAGATCTATCTCCGGAAAATTATTTTTGATATAATTTTGAGAGCCATCCGCTGAGCCATTATCAATTACGATACATTTCACAGGAACGGAAGATTGCCTTAAACTTGTAAAACATTTTTCCGCCCATTTCATGGCATTATAAGTAACAATAATTATGTAAACTACAGGCATTTTTTTAAATATATTTATCAGCTAAAATTTCCAGATATCTCTCAGCACTGGTTTCTGCGAAAAAGGTATTAATGTTCTCATTAAATTCTACCTGGTAAAAATCACCCTGCTGTACTTCCTCAAAATATGCTTTCTTAGCTAAGCTTTTTTCAATGACAGCAATGATTTCTTTTAAATTGTAATAATAAGGATAAGCAAAATTGAGTGTTCTGTTTTTCATCTTACTGCAGTTTAATTCTAAAAATTTTGAGATGTCATCAATATCCACCAACAACCTTTTGGCATTTAAATGTAAAACAAACTGATGATTATTGGAGATTTGCGTTTTGAGAAAGTTAAAAAGAGTATTGGGATTTCCCCCATTTCCCACAATATTTCCTATCCTAAGAATGAGATAATTTTCGGAATTATTTTTTATATAATTTTCAATATCCTTTTTATGCAGAACATAATGACTGTCCTGTTTAGATTGGTCATGAATGCTCAACGTGGAAAAATAAACTATTTTTTTTTCTTTAGCATTTTCAAGAGCGTTTTTTAAAAGATTAAATTCTCTTTCAAATTCCGAACGTCTGGTTTCAAGGGAATTGGATACTCCGGACGCAAAAAAAAGCATATCATCTGAGTCAATATTTTTTAATGAACTTGCAATAAGCCCGTTTCCTATAATCATATTGTGTTTAATATTTTGGGTAATTAATTATTGTTAAAAATAATAAAAAGAATTTTAAGCATTAGTATTTAGCTTTTTATTGATGTCAGGTGCATATTTCATATAGTTATAATATTTTTTTGCAATACCTAAATGCTGAGCGAAACTGAGATATTTATAGGGGTAAAACTTTAAAGTGAAAAGAATGTTTTTTTTATCAACAGGATAGTATTCAAAATATTTATATAAAAAGCTTAAAAAAACTTTTTCTTCTGTTTTGCGATCAATTTTTCTTTGAAAACGGGATCCAGTTTTCTGCTTGACCGTGATATTGGCATCTAACCATTTTTTATCCAGATTTCCGCTGGAAAAGTGCTGGATCAGGATATCATCAATGACGTAGTTCTGTAAATGTTTTGATACTCTTAAACTTAAATCAAGATCATAGCCATGAAAACCTTTCAGGGCATCATCAAATTTATACTGGTTGAAATTTTCTCTTTTTATGGCAAGGAAAACCCCATCGACGGCATAGACCGGATTTCTGTTTTCTTTTGTCGTTTTTATTAAATATGAATCTGTATTCTTTTTATTTCCCTGGAGAATATTCACGGAATTATATTTTTCTGAAACAGTCCAGCTGGAAGGTGCAACAGGAACATAAGATGAGCCAGCCAACCCAATGATTCCTGAATGAGGAACATCAAGATGTTTAATCAGTCTTTCTCCCCAGCTGCCGGTATTAAACAAAATATCTTCGTGAGTAAACAAAAGACAATCAAACCTTGCTTTTTCAGCACCTTTGTTATAAGCCTCACATATTCCCATCAACCCGGGGTTGTCAATCTTAATAATTTCATAAGGTATATTGCCAATGGTTTCTGCAATATTATTTTCTAAAGCAGAAAAATAGTGGGGAAGATAGGAGGATATTATTATGGAAATCATATTGATAATAAGTCATCGATAATGGTGAAAATTTTGCCTGCCAGCTTTTTATCTGAATAATCATTTTCGAGTCTTTTATAGATTTTTTCTCCATAAGTATCTCTCAGACGTGCGTCTTCCATCAGTTTAATAACTTCTGCAGCCATAATATCTAAATCTAGATAAGGAATAAGAACTCCATGGTCATTTTCTAAAAATTCTACAGCACCACCACTTTTTTCGAAAGCGACAATTGGTTTTTTGAGCTTTGCTGCAGTTAACATAACCAAAGGGAAAGGATCTTCCCTCGACATCAAAAGGAATATATCGAACAGATTAATATAATCATTAGGAAATTTATTATGATCTATAAAAAGTAATACATCATCTACATCTAGCTTTTCAGCGTCTATTTTGGCACATCTTACAGCGGGACTTTTTGATGTCCCTCCTAAATTGATAAATTTAAAGTTGATACCTGTTTTCTGTTTTATCTTTTGAACAAGTATGGGAATCATGTCTGTTCCTTTCCGTAATTCCTGCGAACTGGCAATTCCGATAATTAAATCATCGTTTTTGATCCCCAGTTCTTTTCTAAGATTTTCTTTGTCTTTTTGAACAGTAAGAACGGTATCAACGAAAGAATGGACAACATTTATTTTTTTAGGATCTGCCCCATATTTTGTGACAAGATTATCTCCTACGGCTTTTGAGCCTGCTATGATCTTCGTAATATTGGGGATATTTTCTAAAACGAAATCTTTAGGATATGTGCTTTCTATTCCAAAACTAAGCTCGTGGATTGCAACAATGGTAGGAATATTATTTTTATGGAAAGGTAATGTCCAGACCAAAGATTCCATAGTATTTCCGTAAACAAGGTCATATTTATTCTCCAGAAGAGCATCTGTAATTTTGTTTATTTTGTCCTGTTGAGTTTCTTTTTTTCTGAAAATAATAGATTGAACTCTTTTTATATTTCTCTTTAAAAAAGAAAATGATTGCAGATGGTAATGGGCAACAATGATATTATCTGAGAGTTTTGCGAAGTCTTCATATAATTCTCCTCCCCTGATTAATAAAACATCTATTGCATAATTTTCTTTTTCCTGTTTCAATCTTTTAATCAAATCTAAAACAAGAATGGGGGCCCCGGATAGAGAGGCTTCGTGGGAAATGAATAATATTTTTTTTGTACCCATTTTAGAGAGATTGAGAAATTAAATTTTGGTTGTTTTTCAAAATTGTGTTTGAGGGGACAGACTTATGAATAATACAGCCTGCACCAATGATGGAGTTATCACCGATCGTAACTCCTTTTAATATAACAGCATTACTTCCTATCCAGCAATTCTTGCCTATTATAATAGGATTTTTTGTGTATTTTTCTTTTTCAACAAATAATGTTTCTCCTTTTTCAATAAGATGATTGTGATCATATAATCTCACACCTTCACCAAAGATTGTGTCATCACCAATTTTTATTTTGTCAAGACAATTAATTGAGCAATAATTATTAAAAAAAACTCCCTTACCAATTGAAAGATCGGCATTTGGGAAGATCAGAATATTGCAATATTTCCGGAATAAAACATTTTCTCCAATAGAAACATTTCCAAACTCATTATTTTCACCTTTGAAAATATCCGCATCTTTTGGAAAGAAAGTAGGATGAATATCAATATGAGATTTTGATATGAAAACATTCCATTTTTCCTGCCTTTTTCTTTTTTCATTGTTCTCCATAAGAGCAATTACTTTTTGAGCAACATTATTTTTTAGTTTTGTAAGCATTTTTTAAAACAATTAATCTTTAAAATTTGATTTTTTTGCCGATTTTAATTTTTATGATTTTATAAATATTACTCAAGTCCGTAATTTTTTCAATATATCGGTAATCTTTTAGATTTGCGTCTTGCGTTTTTTTTGCTTCAATAGGTTTTATAAGCTCGGCTCTAAAATTATTGTACTGCTTCAAAAGGTTACTGTAAGCCTTTTCATTATTTTTAAAAGCTAGCAATAAAAATCTCAAACAGTACATCGTATTTACGATTTGATCTACTTTGTTTTGTGTACTCCACATACCGCTTCCCACTCTGTACACAGCCATTTCCTGAGGAAAATATTTTATCAGTCCATAGGATGCATTCAGCATGTGTAAAGGATAGTCGCCGATAGGAGAATATTTCAGCCAGTCGGGCAAAACTTCCATATTTTTTCTGAATACAACGGAAACGGTGATTATAAAATTTTCTTTTGAAAGGTCTTCTAGAGTATAAGTCTCTTCAGTATCAGGATTAGGATAGGTAAATTTCTCGTCTCTTGTCGTCAGCTCTTTTATTTTATGAAACGTAAGACTGTATTCAGGATTTTTTTCTAAAAAATCAACCTGTTTCTGAAGCTTCAAAGGGTCGGTCCAATAATCATCGCCCTCACAAATTGCGATATACTTGCCTTGGGTTTGGTGGATTGCCCAGACAAAATTTGGAATGGCTCCTTTATTTTCAGAGTGTTTTATATATTTTATCCAATGCCCGTTAGGGTGATTTTCCATGATTTTTTTTACTATGGATTCAGTATAATCTGGTGAGCAGTCGTCGGAAATTATCAATTCAATCTCTGATTCGAAAATTTGAGATAAAACACCATTAATACTCTCCTCAATATAGTCTTGGTGACCGTAGGTGATCATGACCACACTTACTAATGGATTTATCATTTGTTTTGTTTTATAATTTTTGAAGGTACTCCTACAGCCGTGCAGTTGTCGGGAATGTCTTTAGTTACTACGGTGCCCGCACCTATAATAACATGGTTTCCGATTTTAATGTCCGGAAGAATAATAGATCCGGATCCCAGCTGGCAAAAGCTTCCGATAACAGCCCTGCCCAATATTTTTACGTCTGGTGATATTTCTGTAAAGTCGCCAATTTTTACATCATGCGTAATGATTGAATTATAATAAACAATAACAGATTCTCCAATGATCACATCATTTGAAATTTTTGCACCATCCAGAATATTCGCACCATTGCCTATTTGTATTCCGTATGAACCGATGTCGGCTTTTGGGCTGATGGTAGAAGTCAGTATACCGCCAATGTCAGAAAATTTATGGGCTAATTTCTTTCGTAGGTCCGGATTTCCAATTCCAATGGTGAACTTCTCATCTACCGTTGCAAAATAATGCTGTGCCTCTTCAATAGTTTTCATAATCGGAAATGTATGATATAAAAAGCCTTTTATATCATCATTTATATCATCATAGAATGCAAGGTGAGTAAGGTCATTATTTTGATGACATATCTCTAATACTTCTTTTGCAAAGCCTTTTGCGCCTATGATCAGCATAATTAATTATTTTGAATTCTTAGCATAAGCCGGGAGATAAGCTCAACTTCTTCAAAAGTGAGGTCATAATAAAACGGAAGACATAAAGATCTTTTAGCAATATCTTCAGTAATGGGCAGTTCTAATTTTGGTAAATAGGGAAGGGCAGATGCCAGACTCGGGTAGAAATACCTTCGTGTAAAAATCTCCTGCTTATCCATTTCCTGTTTTAATTTTAACAGCAGCTCTTCGCTTTCTAACACAATAGGATAATAAGGGTAATTTTCAGTGGCATTGACATGCCAGAGAGGTTTTACCGCTTTTAAGTTTTTAAGCTTTTCATCATACAGAGCAGCAAGTGCTTTTCTTTTTTCGTGTATCTGCCCGATATATTTTAAATTGGCTAATCCCATGGCAGCATGAAATTCGGAGTTTTTGCCGTTAATTCCTAAATCGGAAAAAGAATCAAACCCGGAAATTCCGAAGTTTCTTATTGAGGCAAGCTTTTTTAAAAGGTCAGGATTTTTAGTGACCAATAAGCCTCCTTCAATTGTATGGTATAATTTGGTGGCATGCAGTGAGCATGTGGAAATATCTCCATATTCGAAAATAGATGTACCGTTTACTTCTACACCGAATGCATGGGCAGCATCATAAATTACTTTTAAATGGTGCTTCTTTGCAATGCGTTCTATCGCTTCTACATCACAAGGGTTTCCATATACATGAGTGGCAAGGATCGCTTGAGTGTTCTCTGTAATGGCTTCTTCTATTTTCTTGGGGTCGATGCATAAACTTCGGGAATCAATATCTACAAAAACAGGAGTACATCCTTCCCAGACAATAGTGCTGGTTGTGGCAATAAAAGAAAAAGGAGTCGTTATAATTTCTCCTGTAATTTCCAATGCTTTAATAGCCATTTGTAGGGCAACAGTGCCGTTAGTTACAAAAAGGAGGTGCTGTAGTTTAAGATAATCTTTAAGCTCCATTTCGAGCTGGCTGGCTAATGGCCCCATGTTGGTAAGCCAGTTTCTTTTCCAGATACCTTCCAAATATTTATCATAGTCTTCCTTTGGCGGAAGAAAGGGTTGTGTTACAGGAATCATAATTATTTTATTTGCCAGTTAAACTGAGGACGGATGAAGCCTGGTTCCCGTCCCATATACACTCCAATTTCCCTGTTTCCATCAACTACTGAAAATGAAGCAATATCTTTTTCTACTAATATTGCCTCTTTTTTGTCTTCAACAAGGAAAAAACAGAGATGATAATTACCAGATTGGAAAAAGTTCTTAGGAAAGATACACTTTAAAGAATTGAATCCTTTATTATATTTTATTTCCTGGGAGATACTGCTGAATGAAAATAAAGCTTCGCCATAATCATTCAGAAGATGATAGGTGATATGATAACGTTCCGGTTGACCGGTATCCAGAATAAAATTGGTGGTGAATTCTATTTCTTGGTTTTCATCCAAAGGCTCATTTATATCTTTATTGTCGTTTTTTAAAATTATTTCTTCTAGTTTGAAAAAATCTGTTTTAATATTTTCATAAATAAAATGATTGGTGATAGAAGTATTGTTACCTCCCAAATATCTTAATACGGTATCATCAATATTTCCTTGAAAAGCAACTTTACCGGTATTCAATAATATACCTTTTGTACAAAGGGTCTTTATAGCTGCCATATTGTGGCTTACAAACAGGATCGTTCGCCCTTCTCCTTTCGTAACATCACCCATTTTACCAAGACATTTTTTCTGGAAGTCAGCATCACCCACTGCTAAAACTTCATCTACAATCAGAATCTCAGATTCTAAATGGGCTGCCACTGCAAATGCCAAACGAACGTACATTCCTGATGAGTATCTTTTCACTGGAGTATCGATATACCTTTCAACACCGGAGAAATCTACAATTTCATCGAACTTTCTTGTAATTTCTTTTCTAGTCATTCCTAAAATGGCACCATTCAGGAAAACGTTTTCACGGCCTGTCATTTCAGGATGAAAGCCTGTTCCTACTTCCAGCAAAGATGCAATTCTTCCCTGCGTATATATTTTGCCTGTAGTGGGCTTGGTTACCTTACTTAATAATTTTAAAAGGGTAGATTTTCCGGCACCGTTTCTTCCGATAATTCCTACTGCATCTCCCTGTTCGATTTCAAAATCAATATCCCGAAGGGACCATACATATTCAGAATCCCCTTTTGTCGTTCTGTCATTGGTATCTCCAATTTTCAAATAAGGGTCTTCCTTACCTCTTACTCTGTGCCAGAATCTGTTGAGATCATGAGAAAGAGTTCCTGTGCCCACTTGTCCCAAGCGGTATTGTTTTGATATATTTTCAGCTTTTAAAGCCAGCATGTTTTTTTAATTTAAGAATTAGACTTCTGAGTATAAGTTCTAAACAGTTTTTACGATTTTTAATTATACCGTATCCATAAAAGTTTTTTCAACTTTGTTGAAAATAACGATTCCTACTGCTAAAATAATCAGAATAATAACAGTACTGATTCCCAGCATTAAAGGTGAGAAATCTCCAACCCCCAGCCAGGCATACTTGAAACATTCGAAAATACCGGTTAAAGGATTGTAATAAGCCAGTTTTTTAAAACCTGCAGGAAGTGAAGAGGTAGGATATATTACCGGAGTAGCATACATGTACAGACTGACTCCAAACCCAAGCAGCATATTTAAATCTTTGTATTTTGTAGTAAGAGAGGAAAAGATCATTCCTGTACCCAACGCAAAAAGGGCCATAAGAATAATGAGAAATGGAGTTATCAAAATCCAGATATTAGGATGAGCTTCACCTATGGCAAAATAATAGGCCCATGCCAGAAGAAATAATAAAAACTGTACTCCGAAACGCATCAGGTTGGAAATAACGATGGAAAGGGGAGTTACCAGTCTTGGGAAGTATACTTTTCCAAATATTCCGGCATTCCCGGTAAAGGTATATGATGTTCCGGTTAATGAAGATGCAAAATAGTTCCAGAGTGTAATCCCTGCAAGGTAAAACAGTAAAGGAGGAGCTCCGTCTGTAGGTAATTTGGCAATTCTTCCGAAAACAATCAGATAGGTGATTGTAGTAAAGATGGGATTAATAAAAAACCATACCGGGCCTAAAATTGTCTGTTTAAAGCTCGATACAAAATCTCTCTTTACAAACATATAAACAAGATCTTTGTATCTCCAGACTTCTTTAAGTTTTAAATCAAATAAAGAATGACTGGCCTCTATCGTTTCTGTCCACTTTTGTTGTGGTTCATTCATTTGTGTAATAGTTTATACAAATTTATAATAATTAATTTAACCGATATTTCCCGGATTATGAATAATTATTCATATAAAATCGGAAAAGAAGAACTAATATATTAATATTTGTTATTATGAGCAAACTATTGACTATAACGCCAATAGTCGAGGGAATTGTTTATTATTTCTTGACAAGTTGTTTCAGATATTCACCATATCCGCTTTTACCGTATTTTAATGCTGTTTCGAGTAGCTTTTCTTCATCAATGAATTTATTTCTGAAAGCAATTTCCTCAATACAGCCGATTTTGAAGCCTTGTCTTTTTTCGATGACACTTACAAACTCTGAGGCGTCATGAAGGGAATCAAATGTTCCGGTGTCAAGCCAGGCAGTTCCTCTGTCCAGAACACCTACTTCAAGTTTGCCTTTTTTAAGATAAACATTATTTATATCCGTTATTTCAAGTTCACCACGAGCAGAAGGCTGTATATTCTTAGCGATTTCCACTACTTCGTTATCGTAAAAATACAGTCCGGGAACGGCGTAATTTGATTTAGGCTGAATGGGCTTTTCTTCAATAGAGACTGCTTTGAAATCATCATCAAATTCTACCACACCATATCTCTCGGGATCAGAGACATGGTAGGCGAAAACAACGCCTCCATCCGGTTGGGTTTTGTTTTTCAACAGGGTTCCCATTTCGGAGCCATAGAAGATATTGTCACCTAAAACCAATGCAGCTGAATCATTTCCGATAAATTGATCTCCCAGAATAAATGCCTGTGCCAGTCCATCCGGGCTGGGTTGTACAACGTATTCTATATTACATCCGATCTGGGAGCCGTCACCTAAAAGTTTCATAAAACCTGCCTGGTCATGCGGTGTTGTAATGATTAAAATATCTTTTATCCCTGCCAGCAATAGTGTGGAAAGAGGATAGTAAATCATGGGCTTGTCATACACTGGCATGAGCTGCTTACTTACGGCAATGGTAAGAGGGTAAAGTCTGGTGCCGGAACCTCCGGCTAATATTATTCCTTTCATCTTTTATTTTTTTATGTTTTCTATAGCATAATCCAGCTGATTCTTAATGTTTAAATCAAGAGTTGGTGTTATTAAAAATGCTGAATCATCTTTTGATAACTGACCTCCGATAGCTCTGTGGAACTTAACTAATTCTTTTAGTTTATCTTCAGGAATAAAAGAAAAAGAGCTGTATAATGAGGATTTTACGTGATCAAAATTAAAATTATTAATAATAGAGCGGGCCTGTTCTTTGGAGAGAAGCTCTTTGGGAGGATCTACACTGTAATCAAACATTTTAAGCTCAAGGTAATTTTTTGCGTAATTAATGATAGACTTTTTATAATGGGAAACTTCTATAAATTCATCAATCAATTGTTTTTGCAAAAGATTAGGTGCAGCAGGAGGTGGAGGCAATTGCTGGGCACTTCCCCAAATAGAAAATAATACAAAAAGAAATAATGCAATACGCTTCATCCGGCTAGTTATATTGTTTATCGTAATATTTCTGATAATCTCCGCTTGTTACATTTTCCAGCCATTCCTTATTTTCAAGATACCAGTCGATGGTTTTTCCCAATCCCTGTTCAAAAGTGACAGATGGCTTCCAACCCAGTTCTTTATTAAGTTTTGTAGCATCAATAGCATAACGTTTATCGTGTCCGGGTCTGTCTTTCACAAATGTAATCAGCTTTTCGGAGTAGCCTTCTGGTTTTCCTAATTTAGAATCCATTTGTTTGATCAGCTCTTTCACCAAATCAATATTCTGCCATTCATTGAAACCTCCGATATTATAAGTCTCACCTGTTTTGGCATCATTGAAAATCTGGTGGATTGCTCTGGCGTGGTCAATAACGTATAACCAGTCTCTTGTATATTTTCCGTCACCATAGATAGGCAATGGCCTTTCATTGATAATGTTGGAAATACAAAGCGGAATCAATTTCTCAGGGAAATGATTCGGACCGTAATTATTGGAACAGTTGGAAACGATAAACGGCATTCCATAGGTATTCCCGTAAGCCCTTACCAGATGATCTGAAGCTGCTTTCGATGCAGAATAGGGTGATTGGGGATCATAAGATGTTGTCTCAAGGAAAAAACCTGTTTCACCTAAACTGCCATACACTTCATCCGTAGAAACATGGTAGAATAAATTTTGTCTTTTCTCATCAGGAAATCTCCCATGGGTATGATCAGGGTTTAACGTCCAGAATTCCTTACACAGATTAAGGAGGTTGGCTGTACCATTCACATTGGTATTGATGAATGCCATCGGATCAGTAATGCTTCTGTCAACGTGGCTTTCTGCAGCCAGATGCACAATAGCGTCCGGATTATATTTTTCAAAAACCTTTCTTAATTCTTCAGGTTTTGTTATATCTGCTTTTTCGAAAACGTAATTAGGCTCATTTTCGATGTCTTTTAAATTTTCCAGGTTTCCGGCATAGGTAAGAGCATCAAGATTGATAATAGTAGTGCCGGGATTGTTTTTTACAAATTCTCTTACAACATGGGAGCCTATAAAACCGGCTCCTCCGGTAATAATTATATTTTTCATTTTAATGTTTTGAAAAAATTTTAGCGTTAAAAATATTAAAAGTACTCATTATAAAGGAAAACACAATGCCCGATTGAAAAAAACAATAGGGACACACATGTATCTTTAATTATTAGAATAAATCAGTAATGGTACCTGATATCCCCTATGGAACAGGCTCCTTTTATGATATTCTTAATTTAAGATGGTTTTTCTTCCGATACTTTTATAATAGAATCCGTTTTGTTCAGGGATTTCCAGAGGATACATATTTCTTCCGTCAAAAATAGCCTTATTGTTCATTTTTTCAGCCATAAGTCTGAAATTAGGGTTTTTGAACTCCGGCCATTCTGTAGCAATAAATAAGGCGTCAGCCTTTTCCAAAGCTTCATACATTCCTTTAGCATACTGGATTTTATCTCCAAGGATTTTCTGAACATTATTTTCCGCCACCAAATCGTAAGCAACAATTTTTGCACCTTTTTTCAATAAAAGTTCAATATTGTCAAGAGATGAGGCCTCACGGATATCGTCGGTGTTGGCTTTAAATGCCAAGCCCCACATGGCAATCGTTTTACCTTCAATACTTCCGCCGAAATACTTTTCAATTTCAGAAACCAGAATTACTTTTTGGGCAACATTCACGTTCTCTGTAGCCTCTAAAATCTGGAAATTGAAATCTTCCTGTTTTCCTGATTTAATCAGTGCTTTTACATCCTTAGGAAAACAGCTTCCTCCGTATCCGATGCCGGGAAATAAAAATCGGTTTCCAATCCTGTCATCACTTCCCATTCCTAATCTTACCTTATCCACATCAGCACCTACTTTTTCACAGTAGTTTGCAATCTCATTCATAAACGTAATCTTTACAGCTAAAAATGAGTTGGAGGCATATTTGGTGAGCTCGGATGACTTTTCATCCATGAAAATAATAGGGATTCCGGTATTCGTGAAGGGCTGATAAATTGTAGACATAATATTTTTTGCCTTTTCTGAGCTTGATCCTACCACCACTCTTGCAGGGTTCATAGAATCTTCAACGGCAAAACCTTCTCTGAGAAATTCAGGGTTTGAAACCACATCAAAAGGGATGTCTGTTTTTGAAGCAATTACTTTATGTACTCTGTCAGCTGTACCTACCGGAACCGTACTTTTATTAACAATGACTTTATATTCTGTCATCATCTCACCGATGTCATTGGCAACCTTCAGCACATAGGAAAGATCTGCAGAGCCGTCTTCTCCCGGGGGAGTAGGCAAAGCCAGGTAAATTACTTCGCTTTTATCTAAAGCTTCTTTTAAATCTGTAGTGAAAAATAGTCTTTGAGACTGAATGTTTCTTAAGAACATTTCTTCGAGGTTCGGCTCATAGATGGGAACAATGCCGTTTTTCATATCCTCTACTTTCTTTTCATCAATATCAACACAGTATACTGAATTGCCAAGTTCTGCAAGGGTAGTTCCTGTAACTAATCCTACATAACCTGTTCCTACAATCGTTATATTCAAAATGTATGTTTTTAAAGTTTGTGACAAAAATAATAAAAATACTTTCAAAACATCTTTAAATTTAATGTTAATAGATTATAACTTATAAGTCTGATAATTAAGATGATTTTGCTTTTTCAGAAAAAAAAGTGTATATTTGCAATGGATTTACGGAAAAATAATGGAAAGGCTTCGCAAGAAAGCCTTTTTTCGTACAGGTAAACCAAGTTAAATTTATGGAGTTTAGAAAAAAAATTGAAGAATTATTAAATGACTTCCTTGGAACCAGAACTGATTTATTTCTTGTTGATTTAAAGATTTCTGCAGGGGATGACATTACAGTGATTTTAGATGGGGACAATGGAGTTACTTTGCAGGACTGTCTTGATGCGAGCCGTGCAATAGAGTTTAACATGGATCGTGAAGAACATGATTTCAGTCTGCAGGTAATGTCTGCCGGGCTGAGTGAGCCTTTGTCTGCTCCAAGACAGTTTAGAAAGAATCTGGGAAGGGAGATTGAAGTGATGCTTGAAGATTCTTCCAAAATTGAAGGAGAGTTATCTAAAGTGGATGAAGAGAAAATCACATTGATCTTACGTTACCGAAAACCAAAAGATATTGGAAAAGGTAAAGTAGATGTGGAGGAGGAAAAAGAAATTCCTTACTCAGAGATAAAAAAAGCACTAGTAGTAATTAAATTTTAAAAAAGAAAAAAGAATAAATGGATAATATAGCGTTGATTGAATCCTTCGGTGATTTTAAAGACGAGAAAGGGATCAGTAAAATTGATCTTATGGCGATTATTGAAGATTCTCTGAAAACTCTTTTAAGAAAAAGATTTGATTCAGATGATCATTTTGATGTGATTGTGAATCCTGATAAAGGAGATTTTCAGATATTTTTAAATAAAACGATTGTAGAAGATGAAATGTCGGAAGATGATGATCTGGAAATCGAAATTTCTGAAGCAAAGAAGATAGATCCTACTTTTGAAGTGGGAGAAGATTTTACAATGGAAATTCCGGTAGCTCAATTGGGAAGAAGAAACATTCTTACTTTGAAGCAGATTCTGGCTACAAAATTACAGGAGCACAACAATGCTATGCTGTATGAGCAGTTCAGAGACAGAATCGGGGAAATTGTTGTAGGAGAAATTCACCATATTCGTCACAAACATGTAATTTTGCTGGATGATGAAGGGAATGAATTTATTTTGCCGAAAGAAAACCAGATTCAATCCGATTTCTTTAAAAAAGGTGAAAACATCAGAGCTATTGTAGAAACCGTAGATTTTAAAGGATCTAAGCCACAGATTATTATTTCCAGAACTGCACCTAAATTTTTGGAGAAATTATTAGAGCTGGAAATTCCTGAGATCCAGGATGGAACTATTATGCTGAAAAAAGTTGTAAGAATTCCTGGGGAGAAAGCGAAAATTGCAGTAGATGCTTATGATGACAGAATAGATCCTGTAGGAGCTTGTGTGGGAGTGAAAGGATCCAGAATTCACGGCGTTGTAAGAGAGTTGAGAAATGAAAACATCGATGTTATTCAGTGGTCTAAAAACCCTGAGATTTTGGTGAAGAGAGCTTTAGGAAACGTTACCATCAATAAAATTGATATCAATGAGGATAGCAACTATGCATTGGTTTATACCCCTGTTGAAGAGATTTCTAAAGTAATCGGAAAACAAGGTCAAAACATAAGACTGGCTTCTTGGTTGACAGGATATGAAATTGATGTATACAGAGAATCCAGTGAGGATGATGATGTTGAATTAAGAGAATTTAATGACGATATCGAACAGTGGATTTTGGATGAGTTTAAGAAAGTAGGTCTTACTACGGCAAAATCGGTGTTGGATAAAGATACTGAGAGTCTTTTAAATATGGTTGATCTTGAAGAGGAAACGATTGAAGATGTAAAACGTATTCTAAGAGAAGAATTTGAAGATTAAGATTTTAAATAAATTTTAATAAACAGTAAAAAGAAATACTTTAATTTTAAGAATTAAAAAAACAGTAAATAATATAGATGCCAAAAATTAGATTAAATAAAGCGGTTAAGGAATTCAACATATCGATGTCCCGACTAGTGGAGTTTTTACAATCCAAGGGCTTCGAGGTTGAAAGCAATCCTAACGCTCAATTAGAAGAAGCGGCATATTCTGCATTGGACGCTGAGTTTGCCAAAGATGGTGAACAACGTAAAGCTTCCCATGAGGTGGTGATCACGAAAGTTCCGGAAGAAAAGCTGGAAATTGAAGAAAAGAAAACCCCTGAAGTAATAAGAGCTAAAGCTAATAAACCTGAAACTAAAATTTTAGGTAAAATAGACTTAGAAACTAAAAAACCTGAAGTTGAAGAAGCTCCCGTTGCTACACCTGTAGCAAAACCGGTTGAAGAAAAGAAAGAAGAAGCAGTGGCACAGGAACCGGAAGTTAAAGCAACACCTGAAAAGCAGGAATTCAAAGTTTTAGATAAAATTGATCTGTCTCAAATAGAATCTAGAAACAGACCTGCTAAAAAAGATAAACCAAAAGTGGAAGAGAAAAAAGCAGAGGAAAAACCAATTGAGCCTGTGAAAGAAGCTCCAAAACCGGTTGTAGAGCAACCTGTAGCTAAACCTGTTGAGGTTAAAGCTGAACCTCAGAAAACTGAAACTGAAACTGAACCTCAGTCTCAGGAACCACAAAAAATTGAGACAGTCTATCAAAAACTTGATGGGCCTAAAATTGTTGGTGAAAAAATTGATCTGACTCAGTTTGCCCCGAAACCAAGCTCAGGAGCAAAAAAGAAAAGAAAAAGAATTGAAAAACCGGGTGGCCCTAATCAACAAAACCAAGGTAACAATCAACAAGGCGGAAACAACAACAATAACCAGCAAGGTGGCGGAAACAGACCTCAGGGTGGAAACCAGGGGAACCGTCCTCAAGGGCAAGGTGGACAAGGAAATCGTCCTCCTGGTCAAGGTGGTCAGGGAGGAAACCGTTTTGGGAATAATAATCAGGGAAACCGCCCTCCCGGACAAGGTGGCGGATTCAAGAAGGGAGGACAGAATAACAGACCCGGACAAAGAGTTATGCCTGTTGAATTAACTGATGAACAGGTTAAAAATCAGATTAAGGAAACCCTTGAAAAGCTTACCAACAAAGGTGGTAAATCTAAATCTGCTAAACACAGAAAAGACAAGAGAACTTTCCGTAGAGAACAAGATGAACGTCAGCAGGAAATTGACGCTCAGGACAGAACATTAAAAGTTACAGAGTTTATTACCGTAGGCGAATTAGCCAGCTTAATGAATGTTTCACCCACAGAAGTGATTTCTGCTTGTTTCTCATTGGGAGTAATGGTAACAATGAACCAAAGACTTGAAGCAGATACCTTACTATTGGTTGCTGATGAATTTGGTTACAAAATTGAATTCTCAGATGCTGATCTTGAAGAAGTAGAATCTGAAGAGGATATGGATACCGAGGAGGATCTTTCTCCAAGAGCTCCGATTGTAACGGTAATGGGACACGTTGACCACGGTAAGACATCACTGCTTGACTACATCAGAAAAACCAATGTTATTGCTGGTGAGTCCGGAGGTATTACTCAGCATATTGGTGCTTATAACGTGAAATTAGAGAACGGGCAGAGAATTACATTCTTAGATACACCGGGTCACGAAGCGTTTACAGCAATGAGAGCCAGAGGTGCCCAGATCACTGATATTGCAATTATCGTAATTGCAGCTGATGATGATGTGATGCCTCAGACAAGAGAAGCAATTTCCCACGCACAGGCTGCCGGAGTACCAATGATTATTGCTTTGAACAAAGTTGACAGACCCAATGCGAATCCCGATAATATTCGTCAACAGCTTTCCGGGATGAATATCCTTGTGGAAGAATGGGGTGGAAATGTTCAGGCGCAGGAGATTTCTGCAAAATTTGGTAATAATATGGATATTCTATTGGAAAAAGTATTGCTTCAGGCAGAAATGCTTGATCTAAAAGCTAATCCGAATAGAAATGCCCAGGGAGTTGTTATTGAAGCTTCATTAGATAAAGGAAGAGGATATGTTGCCACGATGTTAGTACAGACAGGAACATTAAGAGTTGGAGATTATGTAGTGGCAGGTAAAAACCATGGTAAGGTAAAAGCTATGCTTGATGAAAGAGGTAGAAACCTTGCAGAAGCAGGCCCATCTATTCCTGTAACCATTTTAGGTCTGGACGGAGCTCCTACGGCAGGTGATAAGTTCAAGGTGTATGAAGATGAGAGCGAGGCTAAAACAATTGCCAACAAGAGAGAACAGCTTCAGAGAGAACTTTCTATCAGAACGAAGAAGCATACAACTCTTGAAGAACTCGGACGAAGAATTGCATTAGGTGAGTTCAAAGAATTGAATATTATCTTAAAAGGTGACGTTGATGGTTCGGTTGAAGCATTATCAGATCAGTTACAGAGATTATCCACAGCAGAGATCAATGTAAATATTCTTCATAAAGGTGTTGGACAGATCACAGAATCTGATGTCAACTTAGCAACAGCCTCAGATGCGATTATTATCGGATTTAATGTAAGAGCTGGTGCAAATGCTAAAGAATTAGCGGAGAAAGAAGAAATTGAAATCAGAACATATTCTGTAATCTATGCTGCTATTGATGAAGTAAAAGAAGCGATGGAAGGTATGCTTTCCCCTGAAATTAAAGAACAGGTAATTGGTAATGTTGAAATTAGAGAAATATTCAAAATCTCTAAAGTAGGAACAATTGCCGGATGTATGGTTCTTTCAGGAAAAGTGACAAGAAATTCCAAAGTAAGAGTATTGAGGGACGGTATCGTGAAGTTTGACGGAGAACTGGAAAGTTTGAAGCGTTTCAAAGATGATGTAAAAGAAGTAACGAAAGGTTACGAATGTGGTTTGAATCTGAAAGGATACAACGATATAGAAGTAGGTGATATTCTTGAAGTTTATGAAGAAGTAGCTGTTAAGAAAAAGCTAAAATAATTCAATTTTTATAGCACAAAAAAACCACTTTTAAAAAAAGTGGTTTTTTTGTTAAAAACAATAATTTGTAATAATTCTAAATAATATTTTAATGATTAGTAGAATTTTGTTAAACATAATTTGATTGATAAATATTCTGTTTTAGTAAAAGAATAAAATGATTTTATCGTTAAATTTCCTTCATTTAAAAATAAATTTAACTATATATTTGGTGTAAACGTAATAATAATCACGTTGTTAAAAAGTTGTTAATGTTAAAATTTATTAACATATTTGCCCTTTTAAATATTAAAATTTGTTAATATGAATGTGAAATTACGTGTATTAAGTGCTGGAGCATTGTTTTTCTTGGGGCAGGCTGTTTTTGCACAGACAACAAAAAGAGATACTCTTCCGAAAGAAAAGCAAATAGAAGAGGTGATAGTTACGGGTTACCGAACTAAAAAAGCAGATGAAATTATTCAGGCACAATCTGTTGTTTCTTCTAAAGAATTTTCTCAACAACAAGCCACATTGTCTATGACAAATATGCTTCAGGGTAAAGCTCCCGGAGTTTTAGTACAGGCTAGTAGTGGACAGCCAGGAAATGGAGGATCAATTACAATACGTGGGTTTTCTGGATTGTCGAATTCTGATCCCCTAGTAGTAATTGATGGAATGTATTCTTCGATAGCTCAATATAATGCATTAAATCCTAGTGATGTAGAATCAGTTACTATATTGAAAGACGCTGCATCAACATCTCAATATGGTTCGAGAGCATCTTCAGGCGTTCTTGTTGTTACTACTAAAAAAGGGATTAGCGGTAAGACTTCATATATGTTCCAAACTAGATTCGGATTTTCGAAAAAAGTTTCTGATAAAGAGCTTAATTTTCAAATGATGGATGCTAACCAAAAATTGAATTGGGAAAATTCAATTGCAGATGCAGTTGGAATCGCTCCTTATACACCTTCTGAAATAGCAGAACTTTCAGCATTAAATCATGATTGGCAAAAAGATGTTTTACAAAGTTCTTCTGAAGAATCATATTTATTCAGCGCAAGTGGGGGAAATAATAAAAATTTATTTTATTACTCACTAGGATACGATCATAATTCTGGTATTATCCGTTATTTAGATGGATTGAAGAGATATACTGCAAGATTTAATTTTGAAAGTCAGTTGTCTGATAAATTAAGGATGGGGGTTAATACTTCATTACAATATCAGATTACTCAAAATCAAAGAGACAGATATAATGCTCAAAACCCTATTTATTTCATGTATGCAGCAAATCCTTATGAAACAGTTTTTGATGCTGATGGAGAATATAACTTAACTGGAGCAGGCTTTCCTGTTTTAGGTGCTTTACAAAATAACCCTAATTATAATAAAAATTTAAGACTTAATGGAAGTCTATTTGGAGAATATAAGTTTACAAACTATTTAAAGTTTAGATCTACATTATTAGGTACTTATGCTCAACTTAAAACACCGTCTGCTATTTATAAAGGTTCTTATCTAGATACAGTATTAGGGTATAACGGATGGTTTTCACTAGCAAATAATGATATCTTCAATTATACAATAAATAATAGATTAGATTTTGATAAATCGTTTGGTTCACATAACATCAGTGCAACAGCATTTCATGAGTTTTATTATGCTTTAAGCAATACTTTGGCAACATCTAAACAAGGTATAAATAATCCTAAATTAGACCCGTTCCAGATGACAAATTATGCGACTCCACTTACTGCGACAGGTACTAAAACTGTATATACATTAAACTCATTTGCAGGATTACTTGATTATAATTTTGATAAAAAATATTTTGCAAGTGCTTCCTTGAGAACTGATGCAAGTTCGAGATTTGGAGAAAACAATAAGTATGGAACATTTTGGAGTGTAAGTGGAGGATGGAATATTGCTAAAGAAAACTTTTTAGCCGATACCAAATTATCTACATTAAAATTAAGAGCATCTTATGGAACAGTAGGAAATGATGCTCCAATTCCTGATTATCAAAATTATGATTATGCTTCTTTTGGTCTGTATGGGACTACACCAACAACATTTATAAATACTGTCGGAAATCCAGATTTAAAATGGGAAGTTGCGAAAATGCAGAACTACGGAGTAGATTTTGTATATGCCAACAGATTGAGGGGTTCTCTTGAATATTTTATTACAAAAAGATCTGATTTTTTACAACAGGTTTCAGGGACTGATACTAAAGGAGGATATGTATATTATAGTAACGTTGGTGATTTAGAGAATAAAGGTATAGAAGCTGAGCTTTCTTATGACGTTATTAAAAATTCTAATTGGTCATGGAATGTTCATGGTAATATCTCGAATGTTAAAAATAAATTATTAGCATTAAAAGACGGGGAAACTGAAAGAATAACTGGAGCTTATAATGATAGCGTTTTAAAAGTTGGAGAGGTACCTTATCTTTTTAAAATGGTTAGATATGCTGGTGTAAATCCAGATACTGGAGAAGCATTATATTATACTAATAGAGAAACAGCAAGTCAGGGAGAAACTTTCTATAATTTAGAAGGCGGTAAAGCTACTAATGTATATAATGGTTCTGACGCTCAGATTCTTGATGGGAAATCTCCTTTTCCTAAAGTATTTGGAGGGTTTGGAACATCTTTCTCTTACCAAAATTTTGATCTTAGTGCTGAGTTCACCTATAAATATGGTGGATGGGCTGTGAACATGGCTGAGTTAGACAGATTGGATCCTGCACAGTACAATACTAATAAAAGTACAGATGCTGTAAACTTCTGGCAAAAACCGGGTGATACTAACGTTCTTCCGAAACCTACTTCTTCTGGGTTATATTCTACTGATTATTTCCTTCAAAAAACAGACTATATCAGATTTAGAAGTTTAAGTTTGGGTTATACTTTTGATAAGAACTTCTTAGGGGATAAATCATTCATTGAATCATTTAGAGTATACATACAAGGTCAAAACCTTTATATATGGACTAAATTTAAGGGAGATCCAGAGGCAGCAGTTGGTTTAGCTGAAAGTAACACAGCGGCTAATACAGTGCCAAATTCATATTATGCTTATACTTATCCAATTCAAAAAACATTTTCAATTGGGTTTGATATTAAATTCTAAAAATATTTACAATGAAAAAGATAAAATATATAGTTGCGACATTAGTGTTTTTAACTGTGGTTAATTCTTGTGATAGAGAACTAGACCAAACATCTCCTCAAAAAGTATTAACGGATGATGTCTTCACGGACATTGCTGCATTTCAGTCTGCAGAAGATGCTGCATATGACGCTATGAAAGCTACAGGTTATTTTGGAGGAGATACAAGTCAGTTAGGAATTCCTGATGAAATTTCTGATAACTTAGTAATCAGTCCTACTGGAAGACAAACCAATTTTTTAGCTTATAACTGGAATATTGCGTCGACAATCGGATCAGTAACCAACTTATTCATAGCCGGATATTCTGCAATTAGTAATGCTAATCTTCCTTTGAAATATATAAATAATTTACCTGATGGGGCTGCTAAAAATGACATAATAGCACAGAGTAGAGCAATCAGAGCAATGATCCATTTTGATTTAGTAAGAGCATATTGTAAAATTCCAACTCAAAGTAGTGATGCAAATGCTTCTATAGGAATTGATTATGAGACTACTTATGACCCTTTTGGAAAGTCAGAAGGACGAAAGCTAACAGTTGCCCAGGTTTATGATAAAATAATTGAAGATTTAAATTTTGCAGTTAATAATATTACAACATCAACAGTAAACAAAGGAAGATTAACTAAACCTGCTGTTTTAGGTTTATTATCAAGAGTATATCTTTATAAAGGAGATTATCAAAATGCAATTAATTTTGGGCAGCAATCAATTGCGGCATCTCAAAGTGTAGGTTCTGCTGCTACCTTTCCTTTAATTTGGTCATCAAATAATGTTGATGGAGTATTATTTAAAGTACTTAATTCTACTACAGAAGCAGTTACAACAGGTGTAGTATATCAACAGGGAGCAACAGCGACTGGAGGGAATATACGAGCTGAATATGTTGTGCCAAAATCTTTATATAATCTATTTGCAGATAATGATATCAGAAAAACAGCTTATATCAGACAGAGTGCATATCAAGGAACTTTGAGAAACAATGTTATTAAGTGGGCTGTTAACACAGGTGGTCAAACACCATTAAATGTTGTTGAAGTAAAATATTTAAGAACTGCAGAAGTATATTTAAATGTTGCTGAATCGGCATACAAAACAGGAAATGAAGCATTAGCTAACTCATTGTTAAATACTTTAAAAGCTGAAAGATATACTAATTATACACCAGTAACTTTAACAGGAACTGCTCTATGGAATGAGATTATGCTACAAAGAAGACTGGAGTTAGCATTTGAAAATGATAGATTCTATACACTTAAGCGTTTAGGATTGGGATTACAGAGGACTGGCGAAGGAGCTAATATTGATGGAACAGGAGTACCAGCTGTTACACAAAGTGTTCCTGCGTCTGATTACAGATGGCAATGGCCAATTCCTCAAGGTTCAATTAATAAAGATCCTGGATTGCCACAAAACACAGGTTATTAATCAACAATAATCATATAATCTAAAGCCCTGCTCAAAGCAGGGCTTTTTATTTCCTTTTATTTCTTATTTTTGCTGTACAAAATACAAAGCCTTTTTAAAATAGCTTCGGTTTTTGAACAATATAAATAAATGCATGAAATACCTATTTCTTATCATATTCTTCAGTCTCACGGCTCAAGCACAGGTTGTCAATAAAACAGACTCAAACCAGCTTCCGAAGAAGGGTGAAGATACCTTAGTTATAGACTCGGGGAAAAAGGACTCTTTAAAAATTTTCAAACCCACAATCAATGATTACCAGTATCAGACCCAGTTTTCTGAAAAGAAAATCTTTGATACGGTGATGACTTTCGAGAAAACACACATATTTTCCCAGTACAACAATAAAGACAATTTCGGAAGAATACAGTTTTCCAATATTGGTTCAGGATTTAATCCGCTTTCCTATGAAGTAAATGCTGAACAGAATTTGGCTTTGTTACCGTCCAATAAATCCTATGGGATTTTAGGAATCAATGATGTCAGATATTATGATGTGAAAACCCCTACAGCTACCTTTATTTATCATAACTCTATGAAAAACGGGGCAGCTTTGAAATCTACCTATACCCAGAATATCGGGAAGAGATTTAATTTCGCATTAGAATATATGGGCCTCCGTTCACAAGGTCTGTATAGAAATTCATTAGCATCTAATAACAATACGCTATTTTCAGGACATTATATAAGTAAAAGCGGAAACTATGAATTATTTGCGCACTACTTACACCAGAATGTAAACAATCAGGAAAATGGCGGGATTGTTGAAGATGATCTTTTTCAGGAAGGAAACAGTGATTTCAGAAACAGGCTCAATGCAGAAGTGAATCTGGCATCTTCAAGCTCACAGTTTTCCTATAGAAGATACTATTTAAGCCACCAGTTTACCCCTTTTAATTCAGAGAAATTTCCTTTCAGAATCAGACACACGATTTTTAATCAAGGGAATAAATATTATTATGCCCAGGATGCTTTAGAAGGATATTGGTATGATGTTCCGTCTGAGATTGTCAGTAATTTCCCTCTTTCAACAAAAAAATATTCAAACAACCTGAGCAATACGGTAAGTCTGGTTTGGGATAATGAAAAATTCAAGCTTGATGCCGGAGTTCGTTATCAAATGCTGAAATTTGGGTCAACTCAGATTACTTTACCGATTTTAGAAATTCCAGATGAAATTAAAGAAAACAGGATCGGAGCAGTTGGGAATCTTCAGGTAAAACTTTTAGATAAAATCCAGCTAAATTCATTTGTAGAATTTTCCAATGGAAGCCAGTTCGGAAACTATGTGAAAACAACAAATAATTTAAAATTTGAACCGATCAAAGATTATTTTGTTAATGCTAAAGTAAATTTCCAGAGTGCCTATCCATCTTTTAATTATCTTATAAATACCTCAATATATAATAACCTGAATTATTATCTTCAGAATGCTAAAAATCAATCGATCACTGAAATCGGGGGGAATATTAATCTGAAATGGTTCAAGACGGAATTATTTGTCAACTATTTCAGGATTGATAATTATACCTATTTGGATCGTTCTGCGATGCCGAAACAGAGCCAGAGCTCATTGAATATTTCTCAGATCGGAGGAGATGCAACGTTCAGTTATGGTAATTTTCATTTAAATACAAGAGTTCAGTTCCAGAATGCTTTAACGAATAAAGAATTATATCCTATGCCTGGATTTATAGGCCGGGCTAACTTCTTTTACCAGGCTAAAGCGTTTAAAAAGGCCGCAGAAGTTCAGGCAGGTATAAAAGTATATTACTTCTCGAAGTTTGCTTCAAGAGATTATTCGCCGATGCTGAACGAATACCTTCTGCCGAATTCCAACTCATTTTCAATAGGAGGACAGCCCATTGCTGATATCTACTTTAACATGAAAGTAAAGAAAATGTTCTTCTTTATCGAAGGACAGCAGATCGGTACCCTTCTTTCACATAATAAAGCCTATGCATTTCCACATTATCCGGTTTACGACTTTAGACTGAATATCGGGATTGTATGGTATTTGTTCAACTAAAAAACTCAGTTAAAGTTGAAAACAATCAATAAAATATCGTTTACCGATATCGAGAGTATACCTCAGTTAATAAAAGATTTTTTAAATCATAAAATTGAAGGTTTCGAAGAAAGTACTTTTTCTTTGGATCATTTCAGGAAGCAGATTCATTTAAAACAGGAATCTTTCACATCAGAACAAAGAAATGTTTTATCTGATGCTTTTGAAAAACAGCTTTCAAACCTTATCTTGTCTGCAAGGCAAAAAGAAAATATAGAAAATTTAAAACAGCCGAACACGTTCACGATTACTACAGGGCATCAGCTGAACCTCTTTTCGGGCCCTGTTTTCTTTGTCTATAAAATTTTGCAGACGATTAAAACCTGCACTTATTTAAAAGAAAACTTCCCCGATTTTGATTTTGTACCGATATATTGGATGGCCTCGGAAGACCATGATTTTGCCGAGATCAATCATTTCAAAACGGAAAATAATTATTACGAAATTAATGAGAAATCCGGCGGGCCGGTTGGAAGAATCAAGATCAATGATACATTTTTCATTTCTGAATTTGAGAAAGAATTTAAAGATTCTATTTTCGGAACAGAGCTGACTTTAATGCTGAAAGAAGCATATAAAACAGGAAATACATTGACAGATGCTATTAAAACATTGGTCAACAGGCTTTTTTCTGATTTAGGATTATTAATTCTTGATGGTGATTCTAAAGAGCTGAAAACTCAGGTCAAAGATATTTTCAAAGATGAGCTTCTTCATTTCAGTTTACAAAATACCTCAAAAGAAAAAGTAAATTTTCTGACTGCTAAATATGGTAAGGTACAGGTGAATCCAAGAGAAATCAATCTATTCTATTTTTCTGAAACCAGAGACAGGATTGACTTTGATGGCCAGAAATATAATATCATCGATAAAAATATTCAGTTTACGGAAAGCGAAATCATAAACGAACTGGAAAACTCTCCTGAAAAATTTAGTCCGAATGCTTTGATGCGTCCTGTTTATCAGGAAAAAGTACTGCCAAATTTAGCTTATATCGGTGGAAATGCCGAAATCATGTACTGGCTGGAACTGAAAGATTATTTTTCAAAAATCAATATTCCGTTTCCCATTCTTATCCCAAGAAATTCAATGCTGTTTTTAAAAGAAAAAACATTGAAAAAAACAGATAAGCTTAATTTGAAAATTGAAGATTTTTTTCAAAATTTTACGAACCTTACGAATAACAAAATTTTAGAAGATCATGCAATTCTGAAACTGCTTGATGAAAAAGAAAGTCTTTTGGTCAATCAATTTTCTCAGTTAAAATCTGCTGCGGAAACAACAGAGAAATCATTTGGAAATATGGTCCGGGCTGAAGAAATAAGACAGCTTAAATCATTTATGAGAATGAAAAAACGTCTTTTGCATGCAGAAAAAATAAAACAGAACGAATTATTGGAAAGGCTTGAAAATCTTTTCTTAGACGTACATCCTTCCAAAACCTGGCAGGAGAGAGTCTATAATTTTAGTGTGTTTTTTGCAGATTACGGGTATTCGTGGCTTGAAACTTGTTTAGAAGAAATGGTGGTTCAAGAATCCAAATTAATAATTGTTGCCATTTAATTTTAAAGAAGTATTTTTGTAAATATAATTATCGACTATGATAAAGAGGTTTTTTATTCTATCCGGTTTATGTATGGTTTTGGGTGTTTCCGCTCAACAATCCCACACGGTTGTAAAAGGAGATACTCCTTACAATATTGCTAAGAAGTATGGGATAAGTGTAGATGAATTGCTCAGATTAAATCCGAAATTTAAAGATGGTAAGCTGGCAATTGGAGACGTTTTAACCGTTAAATCTGATAAAAAAACAGCTTCAGTTCCTAAAACAGTTGTGGAAAAGCCAAAACCTAATATTTCCCAGACAGGGAAAATTGTTTTGCAGCCTAAACAGACCATTTACGGAATTACAAAACAGTACCGTATCTCAGAAACAGACCTGAGAAAGCTCAACCCTGAGCTTGATTCTCATATGAAAATCGGGGATGAGATTACCCTTCCTCTTGAAAGTATAAAAAAATATGGTGCTGATCAGCAACTGGTAGCTGTGACAACAACAAAACCCGAACCTAAACCTGCAGAGACAACAGTGGAAACACCAGCTGCTCCTGTAGCAGACGGAGAATCATATACCATTCAGTCTAAAGATAATTATTACAGGATTTCAAAGCAATTTGGAATCACTCAGCAGGAGCTTTTTGTTTTAAATCCGGGATTGGAAGAAAAAGGCTTAAAACCGGGAGAAACCATTAAAGTTAAAAAACAGAATACAGAAGTAATTTCTGAGCCTGTTAACCATAAAACGAAAATTGATTCAGGAAACGAAAAATCTTCGGAAAATACTACGGCTGCTGTTTCAGTTTCACAAGATGAATATGTAACCTATACCGTTCAGCAGGGAGATACTGTTTTTTCTATCGTAAATAAATACGGAATCTCAATTGATGAATTAATTGCCCTAAACCCTGATCTTTCAAAAGGCCTGAAAACAGGAATGGTTTTAAAAATTAAAAAACTTGATCCGGGCTATGTGAAAAAGAGCGGTGATGCTCTAAGTGTTGTGCTGATGCTGCCTTTTGGGTATAATACCAATGAAACGCAATACAGGGCTATGGCACTGGATTTCTTAACAGGAGCAAAATTAGCGATTGAAAGAAATGCAGGAAACGGACAAAAATTAGATATCAAAGTGGTGGATTCCGGAAATGAAGCTTCCTTTAAAAATTCATTAACACAGATAAACCCTAATAATACCGATTTGATTATCGGGCCGTTTTTTAAATCCAATGTGATCGATGTCTTAGATTTTACTAAGACCCAGAAAATTCCTGTTGTAGCACCGTTTGCCAACACTCCGGAATTACACAATTACAGTAATCTTGTCATTATTGAGACCAATGACCAGACGTATGCGGATAAAATCGTTGATGAAGTAAAAACAGCATATTCAGATCAAAAGATTTATGTTGTAGCTGACAGTAAAAAGGAGCTGGCCAACTATATTAAAGCCGGTCTTGAAAAAGCAGTTAAAAATCCGAATATAACGATTGTCAGTTCTCCGGCTGAAATACAGTTGGATAAAAATATGATGACCGGCCAGTCAGCACCGGTAATTGCAATCCTGGCAAGTGACAATGACAGTACCGGAGAGGCATTTTCAAATAAAATAATAGCATTGTCAAAAGAAGTACAGGGAATGAAAGCATTCAGCATGTATTTTGTACCGAGCTTTGAGAAAAAAGTAGACGACCTGAGCCAGGCAAGCCTGGTTTATCTGATGGACAGAAAAATTAATACTGAAGGAAGCTTTGAAAAAGAGATCCTGGCTGCATATAAAGCCAAGTATTGTAAAACTCCGGCTAAATATGCGATCATAGGCTTTGATGTAGTGAATGATATGCTGACCAGAGAAAACAAAAAAGGAGAGCTGTTTAAGCAAATGAATAAAGTTCAGACACAGCTGGCTACAAAATTTGAATTCGTAAAATCAAAAGTGAACGGAGCATACGTAAATACCGGCTACCGTGTGATACGTTTAGTTCCTTAAGATATTTATTTATGTTAAATAATATTTTTAACATTATATCTATATTTGCATAATATTTTAAATTAATACATGAAAGCACTTGTATTTCCTGGGCAGGGTTCTCAATTCGTTGGGATGGGAAAAGAATTATATGATTCTCGAAAAGATATAAAGGATTTGATGGAATCTGCCAATGAAATTTTAGGTTTCGACATCCTTTCCATTATGTTTAATGGAACGGACGAAGACTTGAAGAAAACAGAGGTTACCCAACCTTCAATTTTTATACATTCAGTAGCTGTTCTGAAAGCAGTAAACGGTCTTGGAGCAGAAATGGTTGGAGGACATTCTCTAGGTGAATTTTCAGCCTTAGTGGCAAACGGTGTTCTGTCGTTTGATGACGGTCTGAAATTAGTCTCCGAAAGAGCAAAAGCAATGCAGGAGGCTTGTGATGCCAATCCAAGTTCCATGGCAGCAATTTTAGGATTGGAAGATGCTAAAGTTGAAGAAATCTGTGCACAGATCAGCGGAATCGTTGTGCCTGCTAATTACAATTGTCCCGGACAATTAGTGATCTCCGGAGAAACAGCAGCTGTTGAAGAAGCTTGTATAAAATTAAAAGAAGCAGGAGCCAAAAGGGCATTATTATTGCCTGTAAACGGAGCTTTTCATTCCCCATTGATGCAGCCTGCACAGGAAAGGCTGGCCGCTGCTATCGAATTGACCAAATTCAGAAAAGCAACAATTCCTGTTTACCAGAATATTACAACGACAGCCATTACAAATCCTGAAGAGATCAAACAAAACCTGATCGCACAATTAACAGGACCTGTAAAATGGACACAATCTGTTCAGAATATGATTAAAGACGGTGCTGCCAATTTCGTTGAAGTGGGGCCCGGAAAAACGCTTCAGGGATTGATCAAGAAAATTGACGGTTCTGTAGACGTTGCCTCTGCCATCTAAATAAAAAAATATGAGCGGAATATTTTCACCGGGAAAGCTGATGCTTACTTCAGAATATTTCGCGATAGACGGAGCCCTTGTCTTAGCGGTACCTACCAGGCTGGGACAAGAGTTCTTCTTTGATGAAAGGGATGATCAGAAGTCACTTATTTTCTGGGAAGCTTATCATCAGAACAAATTATGGCTGAAAGCTGTCATTGATTTTAAAAGCTGGCAGGTCTTGGAAGCCAATATTCCTTCAGGTGCTGAATTTATTCTAAAAACCCTGAAAAATGTTCAGGATCTTTCTGAAACAAAATTCAAAGGCACTGATTCCTATTACTTAAAGACAAATCTTCAGTTTCCGGCAGACTATGGCCTTGGAAGCAGCTCTACTTTAATGAATAACCTGGCTGTGTGGGCTGAAGTAGATCCTTTTCACTTAAATTCGGTCAGTTTGGGAGGAAGTGGATATGATATTGCAGTGGCAAAAGAGAAATCTGCCGTCCTTTTTCAAAACAAACCCGAAATCAGGTATGAGAAGGTAAACTTTAATCCTTCCTTTAAAAATGAATTGATTTTTATTCATTTAAATCAAAAGCAGGACAGCCGTGAAGGCATTGCGCTTTATAAATCTAAAACAAGGTCTCAAAAACTGGTGAATGAGTTTTCAGATCTCACAAGAAATATTTTGTTATGTGACGGATTAGAGAATTTTTCTCAATTAATGTTCTTTCATGAGCAAAAAATATCTGATTTTATTGAAATTCCTACAGTTAAACAAAAAATTTTCACTGATTGTCCTTCATTTGTTAAAAGTCTTGGTGCCTGGGGTGGAGATTTTGTAATGAGTGCAAAATTTGAAGGGTTTAAGGAGTATTTTTGGGGAAAAGGATTTACGACTATTTTTGATTGGGATGATTTAATTTCTTTATAATCAACTCCTTACGCTAAGGTTTTTTTCTTTGGTATTCTGACTTATATCATTATATTTATCCACCTTTAACAATTAATTAATATTTAATTTTGTTGAACCCAAAAAGAAATAGAAAATATAAAGTAAAATGAAACACGCTAAAATCATCCAGGATTTAGAAAAATTAGGGATTAAAGGAGATTATGAAATGATGTATAATCCTTCTTTTGAGGAATTATATCAGGCTGAAGTATCTTCTGATAATCAAGGCTTTGAGAAGTCTGAGCTTACGGAATCCGGTGCAGTATCTGTACAAACAGGAATTTTCACAGGTCGTTCACCTAAAGACAGATATATTGTTCAGGATGATGTTACAAGAGACACAATTTTCTGGGATGGTAAAGTAAATTTACCTACAACACCGGAGATTTTCCGGTCTTGCAAGGAATTAGTGCTGAACCAGCTTTCAACGTCAAAGAAAATTTATGTAGTAGATGCCTTTTGTGGAACAAACGCAGACACAAGGCTTAAAGTAAGATTCATCGTTGAAGTGGCGTGGCAGGCGCATTTCGTTACTAATATGTTTATCCGTCCTTCTCATTATGAGCTGGAAAACTTCGGAGAACCGGATTTCATCGTAATGAACGGGTCTAAAATAACAAACCCTGATTGGGAAGCGCAAGGATTAAACTCAGAAAATTTTGTGATGTTTAACCTTACTGAAAAATTACAGATTATTGGGGGTACATGGTACGGTGGAGAAATGAAGAAGGGAATGTTTGCCATGATGAATTATTATCTTCCGTTAAAAGGAATGGCTTCAATGCACTGTTCTGCAAACGTAGGTGAAGAAGGGGATGTTGCTTTGTTCTTCGGTCTTTCCGGAACAGGAAAAACAACATTGTCTGCAGATCCGAAAAGATACCTGATCGGTGATGACGAACATGGTTGGGATAACAATGGAGTATTCAATTACGAAGGTGGTTGCTATGCCAAAGTAATTGATTTATCTGAAGAAAAAGAGCCCGATATTTTCAGAGCGATTAAAAGAGATGCGCTTCTTGAAAATGTTGTTGTAAATAACGGTGTTTCTGATTATAAAGACGGATCGATCACAGAAAATACACGAGTTTCTTATCCGATTTACCATATTAATAAGATCGTTTTACCATCTAAAGCAGGGCATGCTAAGAAAATTGTTTATCTTTCTGCTGATGCTTTCGGAGTATTGCCTCCGGTTTCTATCTTAGATGAAAACCAGGCACAGTATCACTTCCTTTGTGGATATACGTCAAAATTAGCAGGAACCGAAAGGGGAATTACAGAACCTGAACCCTCTTTCTCACCTGCATTTGGAGAAGCATTCCTTACATTACATCCAACAATGTATTCTAAAACATTGATAGGTAAAATGAAAGAACACGGAGCTAAAGCTTATCTGGTAAACACCGGCTGGAATGGTACAGGGAAAAGAATTTCCTTAAAAGATACAAGAACGATCATTGATGCAATCATCGACGGTTCTATTGAAAATGCCCCTAAAACAAGAGTTCCGATCATGAATCTTGAGATTCCGACTGCCTTGCCTAATGTTTCGGAAGGTATTTTAGATCCTAGAAATACATACAGCAATGCCACTGAGTGGGAAGAAAAAGCGAAAGATCTTGCTGCAAAATATATCAAAAACTTTGACCAGTACTGCAATACCGAAGAAGGTAAGAAATTAATTTCTTCAGGTCCTCAGTTACAGGAACAAACAATTTAATCAATATAAAGCCTCATCGATCGATGGGGCTTTTTTATATATTCTGCTTTCTTAAACTGCTCTTGAATTCTTACTGAAAATTAAGTTCTGATTATCTGTGAAAATCTGAGTAATCTGTGATTAACATAAACTAATACTGTAAACTAAGAATCGCCAATCGATATCCTTCCATTCCGAAACCGGATAAAACGGCATCGCTACAGGCTGCAGTAACAGATTTCTGACGGAATTCCTCTCTTTTGTAAATATTGCTGATATGTACCTCAATCTTAGGTTTACTGATATTTTTTAAGCAATCGGCAACTGCATAAGAATAATGGGTGAAAGCCCCCGGATTGATCACCACAGCATCAAAATCATCTTCCTGAAGCCTGTTAATCAGCTCTCCTTCAATATTGGACTGATAATAAATCAGTTCATAGGAAGAAAACTCAGATCTCAATTTCTCAAGATAATCTTCCATAGATAAAGTGCCATAGATTTCAGGTTCCCTTGTACCCAATAGATTCAGATTGGGTCCGTTTACTAATAAAACTTTCATACCATAAAATTAAAAACTTTTTTCAATTGGGGAGTAAAGTTATTTTATTTTTAACTTACACACTTCATGGGATAGTGTTTTTTTTAATAACGAACTAAAAATCTAATTAACTAAAAATCTGCCTCACTTTTTTGTTGTGAGACGGATTCATTTATATAAATGTATTACTTATTAAAAATCATCTTACTAGAGTGATATTTTAAAATTGTTGAAACTTTATTTAAATCATAATTGATCTACCATCTGTCATACTGTGAGCATAAAATTCAGTAATTCTTGAAGCTTCTGCCCCTCCATATCTTGCATTCCATGCTTTAAACATACCTGTAGCAAAATGGAGCGAATGTATTCCTTGAACTTGCAACTATTTTTGAGACAAAATTTATATACTCTTTATGCTACATTTTTA
>NZ_AKJY01000116.1 GCF_000282115.1 Chryseobacterium populi | reverse complement strand
CGCTACAATGGGTGTGGGATATTTTGGATTTTCCGGATCTACAGGAGCTGCATCGGTAAGAAGTTCTATTAAAAATGTAAAAATCTACACCGATAAAGTCTCTATTCTACAAAATAGCATAACACAATCTTTCTGTCCTAATCCTACAACCGGAAACGGATCCGTAAATTTAACAAGTTTCAATCCTCAATTTGTAAGTACTCCGGCTAACTATACTTTTACATATTATGTTCTGGGCAGCTCAACGCCGATAGCCAACCCTGCCAGTTATCAGTTTAGTGCCAATACAACCATCTCGGTGGTCATTAAAGATAATGCAGGCGTTTTGTGTGACAACCCCGACGGAACGATACAACTGAATCTGGCACCATTCAATGCAACCGATGCCACTCTTCTGGAATGTAACAATAACAATACAAATTCAGCAGTTTACAACCTTACTACAGCGAATGTAACTTCTACTACTGGTGTTACGAAAAAGTATTACAAAACAATGAATGATCTTACAGCAGGAACCAATGAGATCACCAATCCATCCGCTTACCCTTCAGGAGCCGGTGTTGTATTTGTAAAAGTAACGACTACACAGGGCTGCACCGATACCGCACAGATTACATTAGGTTTCCTGCCTCAGGTTATATTAAATGATGCTACTATTGAATCCTGTTTTATTGAAAACAATACCACTTCAGCTGCATTTGATCTTACCTCAGCGAATGTAACAACACAAACCGGTATTACTAAGAAATTCTACACTTCATTAGCCAATGCCCTTAGTGGAACGAATGAAATTGCAAACCCGACAGCTTATGTTTCAACAAGCACAACTGTATATGTGAGGGTGACCAATACAACAGGTTGCTATACCATTGCCAAGATCAATCTTATTGTTTTACCGCCTGTACAATCTGCCGTCCTTAAAGATAAAGCAATCTGTATTGACGGAAGAACCGACTTAGATGCAGGTCCCGGTTTTGACGGATACTTATGGAGTACAGGAGCAACAACTCAGGCGATCCAGGGTGTTCCGGTCGGAATTTACTGGGTTCAGCTGAAAACAGGAAACTGTATCACCATTCAAACGGTAAGAGTAAATGCAGCGCCGCAGCCCGTTATTTCAACTATAGATATTACAAATAACACGATTACCGTAAATGTAAATGGCGGAACACCTCCATACCAATATTCATTAGATGGTGTCAGCTGGCAGGATTCAAATGTATTTACGGGACTTCCGAGAGGCGAAGTCAAAGTATTTGTAAAAGACCACTACAACTGCGAACCTATTCAACTACAGATTACTGTTCCTAATTTAATCAATGCCATCACTCCAAACGGGGATAATGTAAATGATTATATTGACTATTCCGCTTTGGCATATAAAAAGAACCTTGTGTTTGCGGTCTATGACAGGTACGGAAACAAATTATATGAAGCTGACAAAATCAGAAATTACAAATGGGATGGTACAGCAAGTGGCAAGAAAATTATCACCGGCACTTACTGGTACACCATTTCCTGGAATGAAAATGACAGAAACAATACTCAGACAAAATACAGCGGCTGGGTACTGGTAAAAAACAGAGAATAATTACAGTAAAGATCACTCCGAACCGGGTGATCTTTTTTTAATCTTCCATTTACTTTCAATACTATTTTAAAGCTTTTTTATTTCGGTAAAGCTTTCATTACATCATTGATAAAATCCATTACATATATTAATTCTAACAAACGACAGTTAACAAAAGATGAATATATTTGTAATATTAATAAAAAACTCAACCAAACTTGCTTCAAATGAAAAAAACTCTACTCACTTATCTTTTTATCATTTTACTAGGCTTGTCAGAAAACTTACATTCCCAAACCTATCAGCTTACAGGAAATCCCGTTAATACCACCGGATGGACTGTAGTTCCTTCTGCTACTGTAAGCGGAGATTTTATACGACTTACAGATGATGTAGGCAGTAGCTCCGGTGCAATAAAATTAAATGATCCGATTAATCTGAAATACTGTGACAAATGGAAAGTCGAATTTGATTTCAGAATTGACGGAAACGGAACTACCGGATTTAACCGTGGAGATGGTTTCGCATTCTGGTATCTTGCCAATCCGCCCATCACCAGCCAACAAGGATCCGGATTAGGAATCCCTCAGAATGCAATAGGCCTTATGGTAGGATTTGATATCTATAACAACACCACACAGGGACAGATGAGTAAAGTGCATCTTGCTTACGGTTTGGTTCCTAACACATCGGACACCAATAATATTGAATTTTACAACACGCCCGGAAGTTCATTTCACTCACCGGATTTGAACCCAACCCAACCTTTTGTCGGGGCAACTTACAAGCATGTAGAAGTAAACGGAGAGACAGATCTTACCAACCCTACCAACTGGATCATTAAAGTAAGAATTGACGGTATTCTGATTGTAGATCAATCATTTGCACCAGATGCCGCAGCTGTAGCCATGACGCAGGGATACTTCGGCTTTTCAGCATCTACCGGAGGAGCATCAGCAAGACACTCTATTAAAAATGCCAAAATTTTCATTGATAAAGTTCCTATTTTAACGAATACCGTAACTCCTTTTGTATGCGTAAATCCTGC
>NZ_AKJY01000115.1 GCF_000282115.1 Chryseobacterium populi | reverse complement strand
GGCAAAACTACTGGCGGTCTTCAACGGAAAAGTCTGGAGCTTCTGGAGGCCTTAAATTATAATCTATAAAAACACAAACTCACTATAATTACACCATCAGTAATGACTATTTAATAATATTATTCAGCGAAACCAGGCAGATATTCGGAAAGTAAATTACTTTTTCAGCTAATGGTGGTCTTACCCCCAACTAAGTTTTTCCAATTAGTTGGGGGTTTTTTAAAAAATCTCTTAAAAAGAAAATATATGACAGGGACTAATTTTAAAGAAATCCATATAGGAAAACTTATTAAAGAAAGAACATTAGAATTAGATCTGGAAACATCCAGAATCTGTAATTTTTTGCGCATGGATGAAAAAGAAATTGAGAAAATGTACCTGGCGGAAAGTATGGATACTAAAATCCTTCTCAGATGGTGCAAATTATTAGAATATGATTTTTTCAGAATATATTCCCAACATTTAATTTTTTACGCCCCTCCTTCAAATCCTGATTCGCAAAGTAAGAAAAAAAAGGAATCAAACCTTCCTCAATTCAGAAAAAACCTCTACACGAAGGAAATCATAGACTTTATCCTGGAGCTTCTAGAAGAGGGAGAGAAAACAAAAGAACAAATCATGCTGGAATATAAAATACCTAAAACTACTTTATACAGATGGATTCACAAAAAATAAAAAAATTCATCAGTCATTGTAATTTTTTATTACCCATACTATAACTATAGTGAAACAGCTTAAAAAGATACTTATGAAAAATTTAACCCCGGATTATAAGCGTATTTATACTGATATTATAGAGAAGAAATTTCCTCAAAAAAGGTCATTTTGCGAAAAAATTTTAACCAAAAGTAGATTATCAAGCTTTGATATTCTGCAGCTTAACGCACTTATATTCAGCCATACGGAAAAAGAAACATCTAAGATTAATCAGCAGCTTCGTTCGTATGACCAGCAATCTATATTTAAGATTCTTGAATATCAAAAAAAATATAATTATACGAACACCCAGCTTGCCCAATATTTTAATTTAAGCAGGAATACAGTTGCAAAATGGAAAAAGCTGTATAAATAAGAATAAAATAATTCCACTTCTACAACAAACCATAATAAATTCATTATTAATCAGTTAAATACAACCAGCTATGAAAATTTTCATTATTCCAGCAGAAATATAATTTTTATTTACGGTATTATTTTAGATATCCGACAATTCGCAAAAAAAATTATATCCATAAAAAAACTACAAGTAAGGAATTAATTGCAGCTGTCCACCATTGCTCATATGAATTTTTTGTTGTTATTTCTTGTTATGATTCACTAAACCTTTAAAAATTGAAAATAATGAAGTATTTCATCATTTTAATTGTAATTTTATATTTTAAATGGTATGAATCACAAATCTTGTCAAAAAACAATGAAAACTATCAGCTTATTGAAGTTTTTTTTATTATTCCTGTTCAATTTATTTTTGTTTGTTTCTTGTGAGAAAAAGGATGACGCAAATGACTATTTCTACAATTTAACACAAGAGCTATCTCCAATTTATAAAGAACCGGATAAGATTAAGGCAATCCAAAAAAGAGAATTTACGAAGTTCGAAAAAACCAAAGATGAAAAATACCTGATAAGTTCCAGATACACAGAATATTTTTTAAAAGAGCATAACGGTTCTAAACAAATCCCTGTTGTATTTGAATTACTGAAGCATAATAATGACAGGTACGCATTTATTTCAATGATCTGCAATTTTAACCTGGCTCTGGAACTAGAGCATACGTCACCTAAACTAGCCATGCAGTTTATCGACAACAGTATAAAATTTGACCAAAAACTAAATAAAACATACTATATCAGCCACTTATACCATGCTAAAGGAAGGTTTTATTATAATGATAAAAATTATCCTAAAGCAATGTATTATTTCCAGCAGGCCCTCAAGAATCTTAAGCCTGACGATACATTATATATTGCATCCATGCATAATAATTTTGGGCTTACTTATGATAAATCGGGGAAAACGGGTCTTGCCATCGAAGAAACTAAAAAAGGGATTAAAATTCTGGAAAGTAAAAAAAATCTGAATCAGGAAGAAATTGAATTTCTTAATTCAATGAGAGACAATCTTGGTGGGTATTTTTACAAATTGAAAAATTATGGTAATGCCGAAAAAATCTTACTTCAACAGTTTGAATATTACAAGAATAAAAAAGATGATCATCTGAGTATTATTTCATCAGAAAAAATATTTGACCTTTATATCACAACGGGGCAAAGCGATCAGCAGAAAAAAATTGTCGATTACCTTGCCAACATTGAACCTCAGGTAAATAATATATCCGATAAAATCAAATTAAATGAAATTATTCAAAGATATTATTCCGGCAATAATCAGTTAAAGGAACTGAAGGTTACTTCTGAAAAACTAACTAACCTGTACCATGCATTTGATGATAAAAGTAAAAAAAATGTTCAGGAGATCACTGATAATCTGAATAGTCTAATCATCAAGGATATCGATAATAAATACAGGTATGACATTCAATTTCAAAAAAAGCAAAAACTATGGTTAAGCAGCCTTGCTATTTTATGTATCATTATTCTGACCATCATTATTTTCAGTGTAAAGAACAAAATCAAAAACGAAAAAGAAATTGCACAAAAACAGAGAGAACTCTTTGAAAGTAATGAGAAAATACTGGAACAGGATAGGAGCTTCCAAAAAGAGAAAATAAAAAACCTGCACCGAACACTTAGCATTAAGATTGATGCTGAAAAAATCTTGTTGGAAAATCTAAAAAAAACGAAAAGGGTAAATGTAGATTCGGAACAAGTCATCAGAGACCTGCTGCTAAAAGTAAATAACCTGATACTGATTGATAAAAGAAGCTATAACTCTTTCACTGAAGGCACAATGGAAAATAAGCTATTGATGGACGAGCTTTCTAACCGTTGTCCTGATCTTACCAAAAAAGAATTAAAGCTTTGTACTTATTTTATTATGAATCTCTCCTCTAAAGAAATTGCTGCTCTTGAAAATACAACAACAGGAACTGTAAGAGTATACAAAACAAAAATAAAATCTAAGCTTGGGTTGATTAAGGATGATGATCTCTCAACTTTCCTTAATAGTATTTAGCTTTTTTCTATTAATTCCCGTTGTTCAAAACGAAAATTTTTTAAGAACTTTATACAATATAAATACAGCCCATGCGCCAACTGCCGGTCCAATACCTTTGAGAAGAATCTTTAAATATTCATTTCCAATATCATTCAACAACTCTGTTTTACCTAAATAGAATAATGATCAGATAAAGGTTACAAATGGGACTGCAGAGCTGCTGGATTGGTAGTTTTAATGCATTGGTTCTGTTTGCTTAATGCAATAAAATCTACTCTGTATCGGATAACTTTGATGAACGCATCGAGCAAAAAAATATTTCATGTTGAAATCGTAGTGGATTATGAAAAGGTGACTTCGGAAACCAAAGCCTACCAGAAGATGTCTGAAATTTTATCTTTGTTGATCTGCATGGAGAGAATCGCCACAAATAACTTTTATATTGCTAACACTTCTACATTAATTTTTCGATAAGTTGATATATATTACAATATCATCCTTATACTTCTTAACTTATAAATCCGATTCTTGTACAAAAGATTAAGCTTACCCAATCGAATTTAACGTTGTGTCTTCTCCCTATACTCCTTCCCTTGGCTGTCTTTATAAAATCAAAAATAAATAAGTTAAACTGTTTTTCGTTCCTGATCTCAATCAATACCATAGACAATCCGTATAGCCGTTTACTGTAAAAATTAGCATTAAAAAGCGTAAATTTGCAACATGAATAACGATACCATTTGTGCACTGGCTACAGCTAATGGAATAGGAGCTTTAGGCATTATCAGAGTTTCAGGGAACGAGGCATTAACTGTCGTTCAAAAATCTTTTCCTTCCAAAAATCTGGAAAAACAGAAGTCACATACCATCCATTACGGTTATTTTATGGATGAGCATGAAGCTATTGATGAAGTGATGTTATCTGTTTTTCTGGCTCCGAAAAGTTTTACCACTGAAAATTCTGTGGAAATTGCCTTCCACGGCTCGCCACATATCGGTAAACGTATTCTTGAAACTTTAACTAAAAACGGGGCAAGAATGGCCAAAGCAGGGGAATTTACACTTCGTGCTTTTATCAATGGAAGAATTGACCTTTCCCAGGCAGAAGCAATTGCCGATGTGATCGCATCTGAAAATGAGGCTTCGAGAAAAGTAGCCATCAATCAGCTGAAAGGTGGTATTACCAATGAAATATCGTTATTAAGAACCGACTTGCTGAACTTTGTTTCATTAATTGAGCTTGAGCTTGATTTTGCGGAAGAAGATGTAGAATTTGCAGACCGGTCGGCTTTAAATCAGTTGCTTGATAAGATTGATTTAAAATTGAGTTCCCTGATCGAAAGCTTCCAATATGGGAATGCCATCAAAAACGGAACAGCTGTTGCCATCATCGGGAAACCGAATGCAGGAAAATCAACTTTACTGAATGCTTTATTGAAAGAAGAAAGAGCGATTGTAAGCAATATTGCCGGAACAACGAGAGATACGATAGAAGAGGTATTGCATATAAAAGGGCATGCCTTCCGCCTGATCGATACGGCAGGATTACGTGAAACCGCAGATGAAATCGAAGCAATTGGCGTTAAAAAAGCGAAAGAAAAAGTTCAGAATGCCAACGTCTTAGTGTATCTGGCAGATGCTGCAACAGAAGATTTCTCTGAAGACATTGAAATGATCAGGTCTCTGCAGAGAGATGATCTGAAGCTGATTATCTGTGCTACAAAAATTGATGAAGTTCTTCCAACGAAATATGAAAAGGTTGAAGATATTCTCAGAAACAGAATTTCCTGTGATTTTGATTTTATTAAGATCTCTGCGGTTGAGGATCAGAATATGCAGGATCTTAAAAACGAATTATCCTCTTACGTAGAGCAATTAAAATCGGAAGAAAATAATGTCGTTATCACCAATCAACGTCACTTTGAAGCATTACGAAAATCGTCAGATGCCGTATCCAAAGTAAAAGAAGCCATCACTTTCAGGATTTCAACGGAACTATTGGCCTATGAACTTCGAAATGCTTTGGAGCATCTTGGTGAAATATCCGGGGAAGTGACGAATGATGAGGTGTTGGGGAATATTTTTTCGAAGTTCTGTATCGGGAAATAATGCGTGTAAGTGACTGAAAATCAACAACTTAAAATAATTAAACAAACTCTCTTAAATATGCTATAACCCGCTGTATTACAGCAATTTATATGTTTTACAAAAGAAAATTAGCACTATAAATCAGTTAAATTTGTCCCCAGTTTTGTCCCCTAGCTCCAAAATAAAAACCGTACGATTTTATTGGTTAATTCACTGCACTTAATATATACTAGCACCCTATAAATGAATTAATTAGTATTTATTTAAAGGTAATTCTTTAGAACTTTTACAGCCTTTTTTTAAATAATTCATTTTCATACAAACGATTTAGATTTAAACAATTTACCATTAGTATAAAGGTTAATTTACTGTACTTAATGAGTCTAATTTCTATATAAATTGATTAACAATTATCAAAGTTGATTTCTAAGATTCTTTTAAGCATTTTATAATCCACTTTTGAGACAATTTAACTGTCTTATTTTAGACTTTGGACAATTTATTGCATTCATTTACAACCATCTATTTTTAGATTTATATTCAAGATGCACATCTAGTTAGAACAAAGCAATGAGTACACATATCCAAATATTGAAAACATGCGAATATTGTGGATTAGAATTTGCAGCCAAAACTACTGTAACAAGGTTTTGCAGTCAAAGATGTAGAACAAAAATGTATAAGAGATATAATAAAAATTCATCTCAAACAATAGAAAATAAGAATTTATGCAATTTTAAAATGTACACTTATTCTCCCTTTGATTGCATGACGATAAAAGAAGCCTCCAGTATTATAGGATGTGCCCGAACTACAATCTATGATATGATCAAAAAAGGAAAGTTATCTTCTATTAATTTTAGTCAAAGAAAAACCAGAGTTTTTAAGGAAGAAATTGGAAAGTTATTATATCAAAGTAAAACAGAAATAGAACCTTTTATATTTAAAGATGAAGATACAAAAATAAAAGACTGTTGGACAATAAATGAGATCATTAACCTATATAAAATCTCTGCCAGTGCCCTGTACAATAAATTGAAAATAAATAATATAATTAAAATAAAGAAGGGAAAATCTGTTTATGTGTCTAAAGAAATTATACGAAGGTTATTCAATACAGTTATCAAAAATAATAATTAATATAGTTGATTTTATATTACTGGAAGGCCTATAAAAGACAAATTAGGCTTTTCAAAGACATAATTTAAAACTAAACAGAGTTCATAATATTTTTGTAGACAACTCTAAAACAAAATATTATGACACTTATTAAATTACGTAAAAAGCCTGCAGCTAAAAATACTGTTAGACTTTATTTAGATGCTTATCCTCCTATCTATGATCCATTAACTGGAAAATCGCAGCGAAAATTTTATTTAAAACTTTTTCTGTATCGCATGCCTAAATCGCAAATTGAAAAAAAGCATAATGACCAAACACTGTTCCTAGCAGAAAATTTAAGAGTAAAAATGATGCTTGAAGTATATAATGATAGGATTAGCAATAAACTCCGAATGAGTATATTATCAGGAAATTACTAAACTTCTAGAATTTTCAAACATTACAGTATCCACTATTATGGATACACATTGCAAAATGTTATGGGTTAATCCCATATTAAATTATTTGGTTAACAGTCCGCTTTAAAAACATTGATATGAGTTCTAACATTGAGATCATAAGAATATGCCAATATTGTGGCAAGGAATTTATCGCAAAAACAACAGTCACAAAGTACTGCAGCCATACCTGTAATAAAAAAGCATATAAAGCTGAACTAAAAACAAAAAAAATAGAAAAAAGTAACATCAACACTCAACTTTTTAAAGAATCCTCTATGGATCTTATAAATAGCTCCGCTTTTCTAACCGTTAAAGAATCAGCCTGCTTATTGAAATGTAGTAAGCAAATGGTATATGATCTAGTTAATTCTGGCCGTTTAAAATCAATAAAACTATCTGTAAGAAATACCAGAATTAGTAGAATAGAAATTGATAATCTTTTTAAGATTAGTATTCGAAAAGTCAAAGAGAATTAGCAGTCGAAAAAACTGCAATTGTGAAAAAGACCTTTTGACCTTTAAACTATGTTTTATTAATGAGAAAATAAACCGGTGATGACAAGGGTAAAACTAAGACAAAAGCCCATAAGTAATGGACAAGAATCTCATTATTTGGATATCTATCCTCCCATAGCACATCCAATAACGGGAGAACTTAAGAGAAAGTATTTTCTACATTTACACACCTATTTGAATCCTAAAAATAATGTAGAAAAACTACATAATATTGAAACTTTGAAATTGGTGGAATATAGAAAAGCCGAACGTCTAATAGATATTCAAAATAAAAACTATGATTTTTTAATCAAAAAAAGAATATCAGATTTTACGGAATTCTTTCAAGCTGAAGCAAACAAAAGACCAGATTCATACAATTGGCAAATGGCTGTAAGGTATTTTCAGAATTTTTGCGGGAAAAATTTACCTTTTATTGAGCTCGACTATCCTACATGTGAACAGTTTAGAAATTTTCTATTATCTAATCCATCTATTGGCAGATACGAAAGAAAAATCAGTCTTAATACTGCATCATCTTATTTTGACAAATTTAGAAATACCATTAAGAGTGCTTTTAATAATAAATATATTTTAACAGATTTCAGTAAGCTGGTCAAAGGAATAAAATTAGAGGAAACTCATCGCTGTTTCCTGTTCTTAAATGAGCTACAAAGTATGGCTGATGCAAAATGTGAATCACAATTAGTTAAAAAAGCTGGCTTATTTTCCGCATTAACCGGTTTTCGTTTTTCCGATATTAAAAACCTTGTATGGGGTGACATACAAGGATCTACGGGCAGTTTTTACATTATATACAAACAAAGTAAAACTGGAAATGCAGAATACTACCCTATATCAGATAAGACATTAGAAATATTGGGTCTTCCAAAAGATAACAATGAAAAAGTTTTTGAAGGAATTAAGTATGATGATGTTATTAAATTTCTTAAACCATGGCTAAAGAATGCCGGCATCAACAAATACTTTACGTTTCATGGCTTTCGACATACATTTGCCACATTACAGCTTGCATCAGGCACATCTATTTATACAATTTCTAAACTTTTGGGTCATAGAAACCTTAAGACAACAGAAATTTATACTACAATAATAGATTCCGTTGCCAGGGAAGCCTCATTAAAAATTAAGTTAGATTTTGATTAATAGTTAGATAATAAGATATAATAATTTTTTCCACTTTTTAACATAGAGGTAAATTAAAGTATTATCATCAAAATTAGTTTGATAATATTTATTTCTGCTTCTTCGTTAAACTGCTATTACAGTCTCATTTATTATATTTTAGGTTGGTAATAAAAAGATGATTGATCTTGAGTTTTTGCTTGATAAAATGATATATTTCATATTTTAATTTAGAATAGTTAAAAATAGTTAAATTTGCTGAAAATTTTATCTATGAAGAAAGCCACAATCTCTTTATCTCTACTTGTTGCTATTTTTGCTAATGCACAAAGCCAGGACACCATAACTACAAAATCAATAGAAGAAGTAAGTATAAATGGTGTTAAAAAATATGCCGAAAAAAAATCTGAAATGGTGGCGAGAATGCCCCTGAAGAATCTTGAAAACCCACAGGTATATACGGTTGTTCCTAAAGAATTGCTTGAAGAACGAGTGGCTGTAGATCTTAAAGATGCATTATTTACATCTCCGGGTGTTACCAATGTGATGTTGGGAGTAGGTTCCGGCGGAACAGGACTTTCTATGTTGATCCGTGGCTTCTCCGGTGCAGATGGTGCAGGCTCTATCCGTAACGGGATGGCAACAAATTTTGTATCCCTTTCAGATCCTGTTAACTTAGAAAGATTAGAGGTAATCAAAGGTCCATCTTCTACTTTATTTGGGACTACGCTGGTTTCTTACGGTGGGTTGGTAAACAGAGTTACCAAGCAACCTTTACCATATGATAAAACTGCTGTGAGTGTTACAGGAGGTGGCTATAGTCTGGGAAGAGTAACTTTAGATTTTAACAGAGCATTAAACCCTGAAAAAACGTTCCTTTTCCGGTTAAATACGGCTATTCATAGAGAAAAATCTTTCCAGGATCAAGGCGTAAATAAGACATTTATGGTGGCTCCATCATTCAAATATTTAGTGAATGATAAATTAACACTTGCTTTGGATATGGAATATTTCCAGTCTGAAAGAAATTCTACATATGTAGGTTTAAACCCGAATGCTGACATCTCCAATTTCAGTGAATTGAATTGGGACTGGAAACGTTCTTATGCGTCGAATGATATTACCTCAAAGGCTAATGTGGTTAATATTTTTGCGAATGCCAATTATAAAATCAATGAGCACTGGACTTCAGATACAAGATTTTCTTATTCCAATACAGACAATGATGCCAACTATCTTTTTTTATTGGTTGGAAGAAATACTACTAGGGACTTTACACTTCAGAGAAGGTTAATGAGTATTCCGAGTACATTTAATACCATTCAGTTCCAGCAGAATTTTAATGCAGAGCATAATTGGGGCAGTGTAAACAATAAATTATTAATTGGTCTAGATTATACACAGCTTCAAACTAATGACACTAGAACGACGATAAATAGTTATGATACAACCTCTGTTATTTTAAATCAAAACGCACCTGTACTCAATGTAAATACATATCAGAATGCTTTAGGCAATGCAACTAGAACTGCTAACTCAAGAGACACGCAGACGTTCAGTGCTTATGTATCCGACGTAGTAACGTTTTTCGATAGACTTAATGTAATGGCAAGCTTAAGAGCAGACCGTTTCCATGACAGAGCCGGAGATTATCAACAGACCTCTTTTTCTCCTAAATTCGGCGTAGTATATCAGGTATTAAAAGATCAGGTTTCCATATTTGGAAACTGGCAGAATGGGTTTAAAAACGTTTCTCCTAACTCTTTAGCTACAAATCCTAATATCACCGTTAAACCAGAGCAGGCCAACCAATTAGAAGGTGGGGTTAAATTTGAATTACTCGATGGTAAACTAAATGGTACAGTAAGTTATTACAATATCAAGGTTAAAGATAAAGTACGCTCAATATTAGATAGTAATAATGTTCTTTATGCCGTTCAGGACGGGACACAGAGTAGCAAAGGTTTTGAAATGGATTTAATCGCCAATCCTGTAAAAGGTCTACATATATTATTAGGCTATGGCTATAACGAAAGCAAATATGAAGATGTTGGGGATAACCAGCAGAACATTTCAGGAAAAAGACCAGCGGGTGTTCCTCAAAATTCGGCCAACTACTGGGCAAGCTATAAATTTAGTGAAGGATCACTGAAAAATTTCGGACTTGGTTTTGGGGGGAATATTTCGAGCGCTTACTATTTTAATGATCAGAATACCGTGAGAGTAGATGGCTTCCACACGATGGATGCTACTGTTTTCTACGAAATGCCGAAGTATCGTTTTGCCATCAAAGTAAATAACCTAAGTAATGAAAAGTACTGGACTTCCACTTCGTGGGCGATTCAGCAGCAGACCAGAACATTCCTGGCAAGCCTATCGTTCAATTTTTAAGAATTAAAAACTGATAATAATTGTTCATAGATTTTTTCTGTGGACAATTTTTCGTTTAAAATCGCCCAAAAAGAAAGAAAATTTAGAAAATGGAAAAAAAGAAAGAAATAAAAAATAAAAAAGGGAAATCACTCTTCTCACGCATTGTAGCTTGGGTTCATCTTTGGCCGAGCATTGTTGCAGGAATTATTGTGGTTTTTGTTAGTTTAACAGGAACCATCATAGTGTATGGGGACGAAATCATGAACTATACCGCAGGCGATGCCAAATATGTGGAAGTTCCGCAAAATGCCAAAAGGGTAACTCACCAACAGTTAATGAAAAATATACACGATTTCAATCCTGCCCTAAAAGTTTCAGAATTCGTAATTTTTAAAGACCTGAAACGTAGCATTCGTGTAAGAGCGTTTAATCCTGAAGTAAAAAAGTTGGCCTATGTTTACGTCAATCCTTATTCCGGAAAAGTTATTAAAGTAGATGAAACCATTTATTTTTTCTTTGTAATGGCACATCTGCATAGTGCTCTTTTGGCAGGAAAAGTTGGCGGATGGATTGTAGCCATTTCAACCATTGTTTTTGTCATCAGTACCCTAACGGGGCTTATTCTCTGGTGGCCGAAAAAATGGAATAAAACGACCAGACAGGCAAGTTTTACCATTAAATGGAAAGCACGTTTCAAAAGATTCAATTATGATTTGCATAATGTCTACGGATTTTATTCTCTTATTGTCTGTTTTATTCTCGGGATGACGGGACTTATTATATTTTTTCATCCTATGATGGAACTCACAATTAAATCTACGGGCGGTTCTGTTGAGCATATGGATGATATTCTTCCGAAAATGGATTCTACAAGAACTTCAAAAGACATGATTCCTTTTGCTTTTGAAATTTTACAAAAAGAATTTCCGGATAAACCTTCTGTCAGTATCTGGAATTTTGATCAGCAAAAAATGGGAGCTTTTGTATTTACCTCAGGGACGGCAGGTTTAAAAAGTAGAGAAAATGCCGATATTTCAGTTTTTGATCGTTATTCGGGAAAAAAAATAGAGATTGATAAAAAATATCTGCGGCATGAGACTACCGAAAATATTGTATGGCAGCTTCACATGGGACAGTGGTGGGGCCAACTCGGTAAGCTATCAACATTTCTTGCAGGGATTATCGCTACATCACTACCTATCACAGGTTTTTTAATCTGGTGGGGGCGAAGAAACAAGAAGGGTAAAAAGTCTACAGAAGTTAAAAACATTCACCGAAACAGAAAAGAAGTTCACCATGATAAAAATATTTAAAAAAATAATTGTTTTTTGCTTTTGTATGCTGTGTGTATTAGTTTTCTCTCAGCAGAATGTAGATAAAAAGAAGATTTTCTCCAAAGTTTTGAATGAGGAAAGAGAAATTTGGATTTCTGTACCCAAAAGTTATCACAGTTCTGATATTTCAAAAGCAAAATATCCGGTAATCTATCTTCTGGATGCAGAAATTAATTTCGATTATGTAGAGCCTATGTTGAAGTACCTTGCTAGAAACCCCTACCCAGATATGCCAGAATGTATTTTGGTAGGGATTACCAATACGGACCGAACCAGAGATATGACGCCTAGTAAATCTTCCACTAAAAGCCCTGTAAATCCTACAGAAATTTTATTTGAAAACAGTGGAGGTGCTGAGAATTTTGCTGCTTTTATTCAAACAGAGCTTAAGTCTTTCATTCAAAATAATTACCGTACCGAAAATTATTCAATTTTATTAGGACATTCATTTGGAGGATTATTTACCATCAACACTTTAGTTGAGCACCCTGACTACTTTAATGCTTATATAGCCAATGATCCAAGCCTTTGGTGGGATAAACAGATCGTGAATGAAAAAATGCGAAAAGCTTTAAAAGATGGTAAGTTTTCAAAAGCTAAATTTTTATATCTTTCTGAAGCGGATAATAAAGATAACAAAAGCTGGAACTCAGATATGATTGACGGAATTCAAAATTTCAAAACCATCTTATCTTCACAAGATAAGATTAATTATAAACACCAGTTTTATGAAGATGAAATGCATGGAACAGTTTCTTACCCAGGAAATTATAATGGTTTGAGATTTATATTTAAAGGATACCGGACAGATATCAAAAAACTCTCCAAAAATCCACAGCTTCTGGAGACTGAGTATAAGGCTTTTTCAGAAAAGATGGGATACCAGTTTTTACCCTCTGAAGAATATTTAAACTTTATTATCAACTTTATGGATAAAAATAAGTTTGAAGAATCTAAACTATATTTTGAAAAGTTTAAGTTGAAAATCTATCAAAATTCATTGTAAGAAAAGATAAAAACAATCTATAAATACTTAAATATTCCTTGACTTCTTAATATCATTATCCATAATTTGAAGATAAAACAGAGTTAAGTGAAAAAGTGGAAGGCTTGTACAGAAACTATTGGATTTAAGACCATTTGTTTAATGATATATTATTTTTTATTATAAGTATTGAACAAATGCTTATAATTTATTACTTTTAATTATAGGATCGTTCGTTGCACAAACTCATAATGTTGTAATCAGAATTTTAAAACTATCAGGCTTGGAAAATAACCCGTTAACCCAATTGATCGAAAACATTGAAAGTCTTTTTCCTCTAAATGATAGCGAAATCTTACTTTTGAAGGATAACCTTAATATTTTCAATACAGACAGGGAAAGCAGTATCATAAGCCCATTATCAGTTGCAGACAAACTCTTTTTCCTACAAAAAGGGGTTGTACGAAGTTTCTACCAGAAAGATTATAAAGAAATCAATACCGAATTCTTTTTTGAAAATGAATTTTTTACTGCGTTTACAAGTTTTCTGACCCAGGAAAAAACGAACTTATATTTTCAATGCATTGAACAATGTGATTTGATAAGTATACCAAAGGCTCTTATGGACAAATTGCTCCGGGAGGATACCAAATGGAATATTTTATTGAATAATATTTTAGCCAAGGAATATATCAAAAAATGCCGTAGGGAAAGTTCGTTTTTACTTATGGACGCCAATGAACGATATCACTATTTTCTAAAACAGTTCCCGGATGCAGATACGCGGATACCGCTTTTCCATATTGCTTCATACCTTGGGATCAGTCCTGAAACACTTAGTAGGATCAGGAGTAAAAAAATCAATCAAATTGATCTAAGTCAAGTAAACAATATTTAGATTTCCACACTTTTGTGATAGTAAAATTAAAATATCCTATGGAAAAAAGAGTAAAATTTGACTTCGAGATATTCTTTACGAATGGTGGTAGTATCAAAGGGGAAGATTTCAGGCTTGATATATCCGGAGATGATATCAGCGACAGTGCCCTGGCGGACTACATTGTGGAAGATATGCAGTTGCTAATGGTAGGGAAAGTTAATATTCTTAACAAGGAAATCCTTATTGAGCCTCATAAACGTAAACCAATTGATGAAAGCGTGGCAGAAGAATTCTTAATAGATTTGAGTCATACAATCGAAGATGGTCTGATAACTTACAAAGGTCTGCCGGCACCACATATTTGCGACTATCTCTCAAGGGAACAGTCAAGACACAACTATGACGGGGATATATCTTTTCAGATCGGCAAAATAGAAATGGTCACTAATACCGGAACTTATATCGATTGTCCATTTCACAGATTTGCTGAAGGTAAAGATATTTCTCAAACGGAATTAAAGAATTTTGCGCAACTGAAAGCAGTAATGATCCATATACCGTTTACAGAAACTCTAGAAATTACGGAAGATCATTTTAAGAATAGAGAAATCAGAAATAAAGCTGTATTGATACAGACCGGTTGGGATAAACATTGGAATACCGAACTATATTATCAGGATCATCCATATCTTACGCAAAAGGCAGCGATATATCTGCGGGATTGTAACGTCACCCTTGTAGGTATTGATTCCCACAATATAGATGACACATCTGGCAAAACAAGACCCGTTCATACAATCCTATTGGGCTCTGGGATTTTGATCGTTGAACATCTCTGTAATTTAGATAAATTGCCAGCTGAGAATTTTACGTTCACCGCCGCTCCACCAAAATTTAAAGGTGTCGGAACGTTTCCGGTCAGAGCTTTTGCTTCGATTGAAAAAAAATAATTATGTTCAAATGTGAAATCATTTTACCAAGAATAATAAACATGGCAAATAACATTGGATTAACCAAAGATGCAGGCTGGCAGTTCGGAATCAGAAAAACTGTGTCCACGAACCTGGAAAAACTGTGGAACGTCTTTTTTTCAGACCGGGGATTAGGTTATTGGTCTGAAGGTGTAGACCTGGATTTTTCAACTTTTAAGGAATATTCACATATCCGAACGAAATGGAGGCATAGCGACTTCAAGGAATACGCCAATTTACAGATGAGATTTATTCCTTCCAAAAATAAAGATAAGACTACAATTTCCTTCCATGTGGATAAATTAAAAAATGAAAGTCAGCGTGAACTAGCAAGAGAATATTGGTCAAAAGTGATTGAAGATCTAAATTTGTTGCTGGAACCTTAAAGGAATAAAGAAACAAGAAAGTTTCTCCACTCTATCTTGTTTCTTATAAATAACGTGAGTTCGATATAAGAAATTATACATTACTATAGAAAAAAGCGGAAAA
>NZ_AKJY01000114.1 GCF_000282115.1 Chryseobacterium populi | reverse complement strand
AACGGCTTCAGCCGCCGTATAGTTAGTGGCTACAGATGATCTTGTACACTCAAAAGAAGTAGTAATCGAGAGTTTTAGTAACAGGTTTTTGGGAATCTGGGCATAAAATGTGTTCCCATTTAAAGGCAGAACAAATGTGGTTCCTATAGCAGTGGTGGATCCTCCTTGATTTTTAATATAGAATGGAATAAGTTCCCCACTCGGTTTTGTAAGTTTAACGGCAGCTCTGTGTTTTCCTGTTACCTGTAGGCTGGGATCACATTTTGTAGCATTGAACGATGCTGACCCACCAAGCATAATTTCTTCATCTTTGATGGAAGTAAAAGTTTCTGATTTTGTTATATTCGGGTTTGTCACATCAGTGTCGGTACTTTCAGCTGCTATTGAAAGACCATTGCTTTGACCCGGAGTAATAAGTTTATACTGTTTTTGGGTGTGATTTTCATAAGAAAATTCAGAGCTCCCTTTGGTCGGATAAATTATTTTTCTCAACATTCCAACCTGTGATTTAGTAGGAACTACTCCCTGAGTTGCACCGGGGTAAGATACTGATGGTATTGAAAGCTGAGGAATAAGATTAGTGTTGGTTGATATTCCATTATAATAACCTCCCGTATCTCTGGCAAAGGAAAGCCTTACCGGAAGCTCCTCAGGATTGGTATATTCAAAAGAATGAACCGCTTTTGATATATTGTCACTGATACTGTTTAAAAACAATCTTTTATTAGCGGTAAGAGTGTAGTTAAAATTGATATCATTGATGGTTACAGAATTTAGTTTTCTGACGACTTTGGTAAGTTTCTGATAATCTTCATTTCCTGTGGAGGCAGTATATTCAAACGTAATTTCTCCATAATTAGGATTATTGCTGTAAATTCTTTTGACCTGTTTTCCACCCACAGACTGTAAATGACTAATCAGTCCTCCAACTATAGGTGGGAGAGAAAATGCGGAACCACCACACACTGAGGGTTGCGCTGCTCCTAAGGTATATCTCATCATTTGAGAATTACTCAATGTGGCAGAATATCCTGCATTCTGATTCTCAATAATAATTTGTTCTCCATTGGATGGGTCTTCAATTTTGGTCAGATACCACGCTGTTGTATTGCTCGATAAAAGGGACTGTCCATCACCTAAAGTCCTGTTCTCCGTGGTTTCCTTATCTGTGAAGTAATATTTAATACCATCATCCATTGTGATGGTAAAAGAACCGCCACCACTTTGTCCTTCAATGATGACATCCTTTTGAGAATAGACTATAGGCATCCCCCTTCTGTCAAATACAAACCGGATATTGTTTCCGTTAAAATTGGCCATATACAGATCCTGCTCCGAATCAACCAGATCATTGGATGCATCCTGGAAATATTGCATCACTGTAGGATGCCGTATCCCTAAGGTTTCAATATCGTTAGGAAAAGATATGTTTGCATTTTCTTCATCGGGAAGATCCCTGATGGTCCTTGTAATTACCCCAGCTGTAATCAGATTCCACCCGAGTCCGGTGGAACCGTTCATGTCATCAATTTTTACGCCATTAGAGCTGTAGCTAAGGGCTACCGGAAGACTAAGGTTTCCAACTTTATAATTTGTCAAGGGAATATTTATATTGGCCGTGCCTGTAAAAAGACTTACGGGTATATTTCCATAGCTTCCGAGTTTGAAAGCTTCCGGGGAAGAAGGAAGTATTTTAGGTAAGGTGGAGGGATCGCTGCCGGTTACCTGTGGCCCTGCTCCCTGCGCCGCAACTGTAATGACAGCAGAGCTAAAAAGTAAATTGATAAATTTATTCATGTATGTGTTTATTTTTTTATAAGTTTAGCATTCGCTGTTTTATTCGTATCTGTTTTCACCACCACAAGGTAGGCTCCCTGAATAAGTGGCTGTGTATTAATTTTAGTCACCGTATTCTTTGTTTTAATGCTCTGAAGCTGCCTTCCTCCCATATCATACACCACAATCTCAGCTTCCTTGAAATCAAATCCTATTTCCACATAAGCATAATCAGACACTGGATTCGGGTACATCTTAATATCCTGCTTCTCGATTAACTGATCAATCTGCTTATCACCCAGTTTCACGATCTTCCAGTTCTCCTTTCCCAGTTCCTCAGCACTGGTTCCTGCTAAAATGATGGAACCATCCCTGTTTAATTTAATATCCGAAAGTCTTTCCTCTCTTTTTCTCGATTCCCCTTTCACATGCTTTCTCCATTCTTCATTTCCATCCTGGTTCAGGTACAGCATCCAGAACGTTTCATCATCATTCTCTATTCTTCCCTCTGCCTGGGTATAACCTCCAAGTAAAATTCCTTTTGAAGATTTATCATCAGAGCTGTGCAGAACACTCATTCCCATGAGAACATCCCTGTTTTTAAAGTTGTAGGATTTCTGCCAGAGTTCTTCACCTTTTTCGTTTAATGAAATCAGCCAAAGATCTGTTCCTTCTTCTATGCCTGTGGTTTTGTTTCCCGATCTTTCCGATCTTGATTCACCACCAATTAAGTATCCTGTGGAGGTTAAAGCAAGGGTTCTTAAATGATCATCTCCTTGTCCACCGAAATTCTTTTCCCATTCCACTTTTCCGTCTTTATTAAGCTTTACAATCCAGTAATCACCTTCACCATAGTTTTCGGTTTTCTTTGACCCTGTAGCACTGCTTCTGGAATACATTCCCAATAAAGCCCCTCCATCTTTCGTTGGAATCATTTTTTCAACTTCATCCAGTCCTTTTCCGCCCAAAACAAGTTGTGACAGTTCTTTTCCGTTTTTATCCAGTCTTACAATCAGAACATCTTTTGATCCGTAACCTTTTGTCCCCTGAGGCAGTTTACCCTCAGCAGAGTCGAAGGGAAGGAAACTTTGTACATTTCCAGCCACAAAAAATCCCAAATCCGTAGTCTGGATCACTGATCTTGCCTCTTCATCAGAAGTTCCTCCAATCGTTTTCTGCCATAATTCATCCCCGAATTCATTGATTCTGATCAGCCAGATATCAGATCCGCCTTTGGAATCCTCTTTTTTATCCAGTCCTTTTCCTGAATATGAAGTTCCTGCCAAAAGAAATCCACCTTCCTGGGTAGCCACCGTAGCTGACAGGAAATCATGGTTTTTCCCTGAGAAATATTTTTCCCAAACCTGTTCACCCTGCTGGTCAAGTTTCACCAGATGAAAATCGTAGCCGTTATTTTGTTTGTTAGCTGAAGATTTAGAGTTGATAGAAGAACCGCCTGTACCCTGAGGCTCCCGAAGGGTACCTGCCTGAATTGAACTTCCTGTAATTAAATACTGCTGATCAATTGTTGTGGTTACCTGGCTCAGGAAATCCTGGGTATTGGATTTAATGTCTTTTTGCCATACCACCTGCTGGGCAGACACGCCCAAAACAGTGCACATTGTAAGTACACCCGTGTAGAGTTTTTTCATACTTGTGTTTAGTTATTATTTGTTTTTTAATTTGCTGCAAAAGTAGTTATTTTATTTCACGGTAAAAAGATGTATATGAAGGATTTAACACAAACTTTTCATCAATGCAAAACTAACGCTACAATGCGACAAAACTTGTCGCATTAGATTTAATATAAGGATTTCGGATAGAATTTTTTTCATACATCATATGTTCAGGTTAAAGATTAATATTTTTAAGAAAGCTAATGTTTTTACAAAGTATAGTCAACATAAATCAGTTAATTGTGAATATTGTTGTGTACTTGCTTTTGCTTGAAGTATAATTTTATACCTTTTATGCATTATTGTTAATTTTATCTAGCTCTGATCCATTAATTATTCGCTTTTAATGATTTTTTAACCCACGAAACTTTCATCTGAGAGCTACAGGCAGTAACTTTGTGAAAATTTTTATAATGAAGCGAAGACTCCATTTTTTACTGCTACTGATCTCTTTTACGGCTTTTGCTCAGAAAGCAACCGTAGATACTGCTCAGATCGTTATTCCCAACCGATATAATACTGTTGAAGCTCAGACTAAACCTTACATCATCATGATTTCTGCCGATGGTTTTAGGCATGATTATGCTAAGAAATATAATGCTCAGAATCTTTTAAAATTTTCAAACCTTGGAGTTCAGGCAAAGGCAATGATTCCAAGTTATCCAAGTATTACTTTTCCCAATCACTGGAGTCTGATCACCGGGCTTTATCCTTCTCATCATGGTTTGATTGATAATTATTTTTACGACTATAAGAGGAAGGAAGCCTATGCCATGAGTGATAAAAAAAATGCAGAAGACGGAAGCTGGTATGGTGGAATTCCGCTTTGGGGACTGGCCGAAAAACAGGGGATGATTTCAGCTTCTTTAATGTGGGTGGGCTCTGCAAGTAATGCAGGGGATATAAGGCCTACTTATTATTATCCTTATCACGAAAAATTTACACCAGCTGAAAAAGTGGATAAAGTGATTAACTGGCTGAAGCTGCCAATGGATAAAAGGCCACATTTTATTTCGTTGTATTTCCCCGAAGTAGATGGAAGCGGGCACCATTTCGGTCCCGACACCAAAGAAACTGAAGATGCAGTGCATTTGGTTGACAAAGCCATTGGAGATTTAGCTGATAAAGTGAGGAGTTTAGGGCTTCAAGATGTCAATTTCATCTTTGTTTCTGACCATGGAATGATAAAAATAGATGGTGGAAACCCATTGGAAATTCCTGCTTTGCTTTTAAATAAGGATAAATTTGATTTGTATAATTCCCAGACTTTATTGAGAATTTATGTTAAAAATCCTGCTGAAGTTAAATCGGTTTATAAAGCTTTAAAAGCAAATAAAACAGATGACTACGAAGTATATCTGGATAAGAAGCTTCCGAAATACCTGCATTTTGCCTCTAAAGATGATAAGTATAATAGGATAGGCCAGATTCTTCTAATTCCTAAAGCCCCTAAAATATTTTTGCCTAAAGGAAAAACGACTTCAATAGGAAAGCATGGCTATAATCCGAGGCTCGTTCCTGAGATGAAAGCAACTTTCTATGCCTGGGGTCCCGAATTTAATAACAATCTCGTCATTGATGAATTTTCTAATGTAAATGTTTATCCAATGGTCGCTCAGATTTTAGGATTAAAAATTGCTCAGCCGATTGATGGTAAATTGAAAGTTTTGAAGGAGATTTTGAAAAAAAAGGATTAATAAAATTAAAGAAAATAACAAGTTTCGGCGCACCAAAGGTGCGCCGAAACTTGTTACAACAGTTCTGATTTCTGCGATCAAGAGAAATTAAAACTTGGAAGCAAATTCCTTTGCAAAATCTTCCAGTTTTGTTTCACCATTAGCCAATGCTCCATGTTCATTAAAATCTTTTTGTACAATACCGTTTCTCAATCCCCGGCCCATTTCCGTATACAATTCTGCAATCTCCTGTGGAAGGCCTGCCTGAAGCATTCCGTTTAATGATTCTTCATCAGAAAATTCAACCCAGGACAACTCAGGTTTGCCAATGGCAGATCCAAAAACTTTTGCAAAATCAGAACCTTTACGGAGGTCACTCACAATATATCTGATATTTTTATCCGCTTGATTTTTTACTAGTTCTTCAGCAGCAGCTTTTGCAATATCATTAGGATGAACTAGTGGAACATTTACGGTTTCAGGATAATTGCTCCCTATAATCCCTGCATTTTTAATCAATGGAATATCATTGAAGAAGTTGATATAAAAATATCCGGCTCTTAAAAAAGTAACTGATGTATTTTCTAATTCATTGTATGCTTTCTCTATAAAATGTAAACCTTTAATCGGTCCATTTTCAACCGGAGATTCTACGCCAATACTGCTTAACATCACAACACGTTTTACTCCTGTTCTCTTAATTGCTTCGGCATAATTTTTCCCTGCGTTAATTGTGTTTTCAACAACGTTTTCAAAACCCATATTAGGAGGTGTCATTGCGAATACAGCATCTGCTCCTTCAAAGGTTTTTACCAGAAAATCTAAATCAGTAATTGAACCGATGGCAGGTGTTGCTCCTAAAGATTCAATATCGCTTTTTTTAGACTGGTTACTACTGATTACAGTGATATGATGGCCTTCAGTTATTAATTGTTGGACCAATGGTTTTGCTACATTCCCAAGGGAACCTGTAATGACAATTTTCATAATAAATATTTTTTTATTTCCGTTGACAAAGTTATATTTGTACTTACTTTTATACAAGTACTTACCCTAAAGTATGTATTATGACAGCAATTAAAGAAAGTTCAACCATTCAACAGAACAAAAAATATGCACTGGATCTCTGCCCGGTCACCTATGTAATGGAAAAAATTGGTGGTTTCTGGAAGCCGATTATCTTATACCATCTTTCCAGTGGAGACAGGAGATATAGTGAGCTTAAAAGAGCGATTCCGGCGGTGACGGAGAAAATGCTGATCCAGCACTTAAAACAACTGGAAGCCGACGGACTGATTATCAGAACAGCAAAACCTGTCGTTCCACCACATGTTACTTATGAATTAAGTACATCCGGTAAAGGCTTAATTCCCGTTATCCATCAAATGGCAGAATGGGCCTTTGAGGATATGAAAGGAAATTATAAATAAGAGAAATAACATTTAATTAGAGGAAAAGAGCTTTAAAATAGCATTTCTTTCTTAAATGAAATGTCTTTGTTTTTCTTTAAAAAGACCTCCCAGTCATTATCTTTGTCTTCCTTTGCGATTTAAAAAAATTCAGACTCACAACCTTAAATTTTTAACCAAAAAGAGACCACCTTTTCAGGCAGTCTCTTTCGCTAGAATATATAAAGATTTTACAAAGATTGCATATCAATCACAAAACGGTATCTTACATCACTTTTCAGCATTCTTTCATATGCTTCATTGATTTCCTGCATTTTGATCATTTCAATCTCCGAAACGATATTGTGCTCACCACAGAAGTCTAATAGTTCCTGGGTTTCAGCAATACCACCAATAACAGAACCTGCTACAGATTTTCTTCCCATAATCATAGGAACTGTGTTTAGAATAGGTTCCAAACCACCCAGATACCCAACTAAAACATGAGTTCCGTTGATATTTAAAGTGGCAACATAAGGATTTACATCATGCACATAAGGTACAGTATCAATGATGACATCGAATTTTCCTTTTACAGATTCCATTTGTGCATCATCTGTAGAGATAATCACATGATCTGCTCCTAATTGCTTTGCATCTTCAGTTTTCCCCGGAGTTCTGGAGAATAAAGTCACTTCAGCCCCTAATCCCTTAGCCAGTTTAATGGCCATATGACCCAATCCACCTAAACCAACAACAGCAACTTTAGAATCCGGGCCTACGTTCCAGTGTCTCAATGGAGACCATGTAGTGATTCCTGCGCAAAGTAGGGGAGCTACTGCCGCCGGGTCCAGATTTTCAGGTACTTTTAAAACATGATTGGAATCTACAACCACTTTTTGAGAATAGCCGCCAAAAGTATGTCCACCCAGATGCTTGTCCTTACCGTTATACGTTCCTGTAAATCCATTGAGGCAATACTGTTCCAGGTCATGTTTACAGCTGTCACAATGTCCGCAGGAATCTACAATACAACCAACACCTGCTAAATCTCCTACTTTAAATTTAGAAACGTCACTGCCTACTTTCGTAATTCTTCCTACAATTTCGTGTCCGGGAACTGCAGGGTAGACAGTTCCGCCCCAGTCATTTCTTGCGGTATGAAGGTCAGAGTGGCAAACACCGCAATATAGAATTTCAATTTCTACATCATTAGGTGTTGTATCTCTTCTTTCAATATTCATTTCTTTTAAGTCTGCAGTCGTAGACTCGGCTCCATAAGCTTTTACTGTAAATGTGTCCATTTGATTTTTAATTTAAGTTTATAAGTTTTTGTATTCATCATCAGTTACCGGTTCCAGCCATTCCACAATACCTTTCTGAGTGTTAGGGTTGATGGCCATATGAGTGAATTCACTGTCCGCGCTTGCACCATGCCAATGAATAACATTAGGAAGAATATTCACTACATCTCCGGATTTTAAAATTTGCACAAGCTTTCCTTTTTCCTGATAATATCCGGTTCCTGAAGTTACGATTAAGATCTGCCCGCCACCGTGGGAATGCCAGTTATTTCTGCAGCCGGCTTCAAAAATTACGTTTCCGATCTGGCAGTTCAGTTCGTCTTCGTTGGGTTTTAAAATCTGTACCCAAGCAGTTCCGCCCGAAAAATATTTGGAAGGTGCTTTTTCTCCTTTGGGAAAAATGTTTTTATTTTCGAATGTTTCCATAACAATGCAAAAGTCGATACTTTTAAATAAATGGCACTTATACAGATTACAGAAACATTTACCAATTTTACAGACATTGTGGAAAAGTAAAATAGAAAGTGGTAATTTTGATTAAGATTAAAAAGGTATTCTATGGAAAATCAAGATGTTGAAATCATCAGCAGTGTTTCAGATTATAATAAAATGATGAATCATGAAACTTTGCACCCTTTGGTCAGTATCATTGATTTTTCCAAGTCTGATCCCATTTCACAGTACAGAAGGACTTATGGTTTTTATACTGTATTTCTCAAAGATGTTATGTGCGGAGATATGTACTATGGTAAGAATAATTATGATTACCAGGAAGGGACACTGGTTTTTATAGCGCCCGGGCAGGTTTATGGAATGAGTAATGACGGAGCTTATATACAGCCGGGAGGATATGCTCTGATATTTCATCCCGATTTAATAAAAGGTACGAATCTGGGTAAAAATATTAAAGATTATACTTTCTTTTCTTATGATGTGCATGAAGCTCTGCATCTTTCAGAAAAAGAAAGGGAGATTATCCTCGAGTGCTTTAAAAATATAAAGCTTGAACTGGAACAGGCTATCGATAAGCACAGCAAGTCTTTAATCGTAAATAATGTTGAATTATTCCTCAATTACTGTATGCGGTTTTATGACCGTCAGTTTATTACCCGTGATCATGTAAACCAGGGAGTTATCGGAAAATTTGAAAACCTTCTGGATGATTATTTAAAATCTGATAAACCTAAAAATATCGGTTTTCCGATGGTCAATTATTTTGCAGAACAACTTAATCTTTCGGCCAATTATTTTGGAGACCTTATTAAAAAAGAGCTTGGGATTTCTGCCCAGGAATTTATTCATAATAAGCTGATTGATGTAGCAAAAGAGCAGATATTTAATCCTGCAAAATCCATCAGCGAAGTTTCTTATGATCTTGGTTTCAGATATCCGCAGCATTTTACAAGGCTGTTCAAAACAAAAGTCGGAGTTTCTCCAAGTGAATATAAATCACTTAACTAGTCTAAGCACTAATAGCATAAATGTTTTCACAAATAACAGAAGCATTTTGTGTCCATCCGTGCAGGAAATTGGTGCCACTCGTGTTTAATCTTTCAAATAACTCGTAGCATCAATCATTTCATGTTTAAAAATTAAAACAAAAATTATTAAATTTAAAATATATTTCTGTTTTAAGATGACGACACAGCAAAATGTAGGGATTTATACCTTTCAGGCTCCTTTCGGAAAAATTTTAGCATTAAAAGAAGATGGCATTATCAAAGCCAGAAGTATCCGCTATGCCCGTTCCGAAAGATTTCAGGAACCTGTGCCCGTACAACCTTCAGCATCAGAAATTATTTTCCCGGATAAAATCCCGGTTTGTCCGCAAAATTTAAGCACATTATTAGATAAACTGATCGGAAAAACTGATCTTGATCTTTTTGATGTGGAAGAATCAACGCAATATGTTTCGGTATACCGGCCTGATGTTTTTGAGCAGGATGAAAAATTACCGGTTATAGTATGGATTCATGGTGGTTCTTACGAGATAGGATGTGGGGATCTGGCGACTGCTGATCCTACAGATTGGGTAAAAGAACAAAATATTGTTTTGGTTTCGGTTTCCTATCGTTTGGGAATTTTCGGTTTTCTGGGTGGAAATGAAAAAAGGCCGGCTAATTTAGGACTGTTTGATATTATAGAAGCTCTAAAATGGATTAAAGCTAATATAGAAAGTTTCGGTGGAGATACTGAAAATATTACTCTTTTCGGACAGTCTTCAGGCGGGGATGCCATTGCTCACCTGATGATCTCCGAGGGGGTTGAAGGCTTATTTCATAGAGTGATTATCCACAGTGCGCCTTTGGGACTTCGTAATGAAAGGAAAAAAATGTCATCTGAATTTTTGAGTAAAACAGAACACTTTACAGCTGAAACAGATATTCTGGAAATTATTGAAAATTATAAAAATTTTGTACCGTCTTTTCTCAGGTACGGATTAAAAGCTGCCATGCCTTTTGGAGTGCAATATGGTTTTCCACCTTTATGCAATGAAAATGAAGTTATGGAAAAATGGATGCTGAGTGCAAAAAAATATGATCTTTTAATTGGTTTAAATGAGGACGAAACTGCATTTTATCTGAAAGCTTCCGATTCCTGGAATAAATATTTTAATCAGGGCTTCGGTAAAAAAATTCTGAATAAAGCTATTCGAGTAACAACAGATATTATTTACGGTAAGCCGGCTGAAACTTTTGCTGAAAACTATGCTGTAGCAGGAGGAAATGCCTATATCTTTAAAATTCATTCCCGACTGATCAACAATTTTTTCGGAGCAGCTCATGCATTTGATCTGCCTTTGATTTTTGGAAATGAAATTGCATGGAAATCTTCCGGCTTATTGAAAGATATTCCCTGGAAATACATGCAGGAAAACGGCCGGAAACTGAGAAGATTGTGGACTGAATTTGCCCGGAGCGGAAAAATTTCAGACAATTCCGATATACCGGACCTGTTAGAGCTCCGAAAAGTTTAGTTTTATTTAACCACATTGACACTAATAAAATTATCAATACCGTTTGCATTTGTCTTTATTCAGGAATCCACACACTCACATTTCCTGCAGGAACCTGGAAATTTCCCCATCCCTTTTCATCTATAATTACCTTTTCTTCAAATCTTCCAAGAAGATCATAAAAGCTTTGTCCAATATATTTTTCACCCATTTCCATAGGTTTGGTGTAAGCTTCTTTATTGCTTAAAACTACGGCACAGCCCGGGTGTTTTTCATTTCCTTCCCGTACCCAGCCAAGGCAATTGGCATCTTCAAAATAATCCCTTTGGATTCCATAGGCATAATCTTTACGGGCTTTCAATAGTTCCTCAATTCCATCTACTTTATTCAGAAAGATTTCCTGGTCATTCCCTTCCCTGTCCTTATCTACGTAATGTGCTCCAAACAGATCCGGATAGAATATACAGGGATAACCATCTTCCCTTAGTAGAATTAAAGCATAGGCAATCGGCTTGAACCATTCTTCAACAGGAGCTTCAAGATCCTGTAAGGGTTGGGTATCATGATTATCAACTAAGGTTACAGAATGAAGAGGATCAGCCTGAGTTAGGGTTTCATCAAAAATCCTTCTCAAATCATAAGATCCTCCTTCTTTTGAAGCGTTATAGAAATTATTTTGCAGAGAGCTGTCAAACAAACTCATGCACCCTTCTGTTACTTCAATATATTTCTGGAGTAAATTTAAATATCCGGGAGCCCAATATTCTCCAACAGCGAATATATTTTTCCCTGAATTGGAACGGAGCAGTGTGAGCCATTCTTTGTAAAAATCAAAAGAAATATGTTTTAAGGCATCTAACCTTACTCCATCAAAATCAGTCTGATCAAAATACCATTTTGCCCAGTTATTAAGCTCCTCACGTACGAAGGGATTACGATGCTCAATGTCATTATACATCAGATAATCATAGTTTCCTTTTTCATCATCGATCATTTTTTCCCAATCATTTCCATATTCAGACTGGATTTTAAAAATATGGGAATCCATTCCCTCAGCATAATCCACACCACTGAAACAAGTGGCATTCCATTCAAAATCCGAATATTTTTTGTTTCTTCCTGGAAAAGTAAATTTAGTATAGGATTGTATTTCAATAACATCTGAGATAACTTTTTCACGGTTATTTTCATCTACTTTGACTGCCTTTACCGTTTCTAATTCATCACCACCTGCTTTATGCCCTAAAACAATGTCGACAATAACCTGGATATTCTGTTTTTTTAAAGCGTGAATAGCTTCTATATAATCATTTTTTGAACCATACTTGGTTGGGATACTACCTTTCTGGTCAAACTCTCCCAGGTCAAAAAGATCATAAGCATCATATCCCGTTGAATAGCCACCGCTTGTTCCTTTGTAAGCCGGAGGAAACCATACTGATGTAATACCATGTTTCGCTAAATATTTTGCCTGTTTTTCGGCTTCTTTCCATAATTTTCCATCTCCTTCAGAATACCAATGGAAAAACTGAATCATCGTTGGGTTCATAAATTGTGAGTTTGGTTACTACAATTTAGTGAAAAATTTTAATTGTTAATTTTCGAATTCTTTAAACGGTATTTTTAGTTGAACTGAAACCTGCTTTTTTTCTTCTGTATTGAGGTGAGAGAGTGATAAGCCTAATAAACGAACCGGCTTGTCAAATGGACGAAGTTCCCAGAGTTTTTTTGAGATCCCGAAATATTCTTCAGCTGAGGTAAAATATTCTTCTTTAGTAATGCTTCTTGTAAAGAGCGAGAAATCTTTATACTTGATCTTTAAAGTGAGTGCTCTTCCGAGAATATTATTTTTTTGCAATCTCTGATGAAGTTCTGCGCTAAGGCTTTCCAGTTTCTCATTGATCTGCTGTTCATCAAAAAGGTCTTCAAAAAATGTACGCTCCACAGCCACACTTTTCTGAATTCTGTGAGGCTTCACTTCAGAATTATGAATGCCCCGTACAACATTGTAATAATAGCTGCCTGATTTTCCAAACAGGGAAACAAGCTCCTGTAAAGTCTTTTTCTTTAAATCTTTTCCTTTAAAGATTCCTAAAGTAAACATTTTATTTGCGGTAACTCTTCCTACTCCGTAAAATTTTTCAACAGGAAGTTCTTCGAGAAAGTTTTCGATTTTGTCGGGATGAATGGTTTTCTGCCCGTTGGGCTTATTAATGTCTGAAGCTACTTTAGCCAGAAATTTATTCACAGAGATTCCTGCAGAGGCAGTGAGCCCGGTTTGTTCAAAAATTTTCTGACGTATTTCCCGTGCGATCTGGTTGGCAGATTCTATTTCCTTTTTGTTTTCGGTAACATCAAGATAGGCTTCATCCAGGGACAGGGGCTCCACAAGATCGGTATACTCATAGAAGATCTCCCGGATTTTTCTTGAGATTTCTTTGTAGCGTGCAAAATGAGGGGGAACAAAGATCAGATGCGGACATTTTTCTTTGGCTGTTTTGCTGGGCATTGCAGACCGTACTCCATATTTCCTTGCCTCATAACTTGCTGCCGAAACAACGCCACGGTGTTCTCCTCCTACAGCAATCGCTTTTCCTTTTAATGCAGGATTATCATGTTGCTCTACAGAAGCATAGAATGCATCCATATCGACATGAATAATTTTGCGGATGGGAAAAGAAAAATCCATATCACAAAGATATGGATTCATTTATTTTGAAATAATCTGTTTATTATTTAAGTCTCATTGTCAGAAGAAGTGGTTCAAAACCGGCTTTTTCATAAGCTTTTACAGCAGCTTCGTTCTGATCGTAGACATCCAGTCTGATTTCAGAAATGCCCCTGGACCGGGCCCATCTGATCAGCTCATCAAGAACCAGTTTATTGATTCCCCGACCTCTGTATTCCGGTTTTACGTACATAAAGCCGAGGTAGGCAAAGCTATTAAAATTATAATAATCTTTTTCCGTCTGTTTGATCAGGGCATAGCCTGAGCCCACAATCTCATTATTTTCTACTGCGACTATGACTGAGGCATCAGGAGATTGTATTAAATGAAGCAGATCATAATAATGAATTTCCCCGTCGATAAGTGTAATGTTGAACGGCCTTTCCGTCGTGACAATTCCCTGCTCAAACTCTAAGAGGGTATTTAAGTCCTGTTCTGTAGCCTCTCTTGTTGTCATTATTGTAAAAGGTTATCTATGGTTTGCTGGATTTCCGGATCTTCCGGTGAAATAGCATAGTATTTTGCGATGACTGACTTTTGATCAATCACCATATATCTCGGGATCCAGTTCAGATCGATATAATTATTGAAATCATTTTCCCATCCGGAGGCAAACCAGTAGTTATCTTTATCTTTCATGTTGAACCGGTCAAGGCTTTTATCAAAACCTTCTTTTGATCTTTCCAGTGAAAGGAATACAAAATCTACTTTCGGGTTATTTCTTTCCAGTTCCTCCGCTTTTGGAAGTGCTTTCAGGCAGTCTCTGCACCATCCGGCCCAGAAATCAATCACTAATATTTTTCCTTTATGCTGATCAAGAATTTCCTGTATAGATGTGCTTTTTCCTTCTTCATTTTCCAGTTTCTGGTTTAGTGCTTCTTTTGAAAAGCTGGTTTTAAGAACTTTTGGAGCCTGTTGAGAATAGCTTAATCCGAAAATTCCTATCATTGATAATAACAAAAATTTTTTCATATCCAATTTCATTTTAATGCAAATCTAAACAATGAAATGCAATCTGGGATTGGTTTTTTATTAATTAGGAAAAATTTATGAGATTGAAAAATTCTATGATCTACCGGTAGTTTTTCACCAGGCCTTTTACTACCGTGATTACATTAGGCATGGCTTTATCGGCAGCATTCAAAACTTCTTCATGGGAAACGGAGAATGCAATGTCAGGACCGCCAAGATCTGTAATAATGGAAATGCAGAAAACATTCATTTTCATATGTCTGGCAACGATCACTTCCGGAACGGTGCTCATTCCGACCATATCTCCGCCGATTGCTTTTATCATTCCGTATTCTGCAGGGGTCTCAAAAGTGGGGCCCTGTAAAGCAACATAGACACCCTGATGGATTTTAATGTTATTTTGCTTTGCAGACTCTTCTGCTACAGCGATCATTTTTTTGTTATAAGGTTCGCTCATATCAACAAAGCGGGGGCCGAAAGAATCAATATTCCTGCCTCGAAGCGGATGTTCAGGCATCATATTGATGTGGTCTTTTAGAATCACGATATCGGCAACATGGTAAGCAGGATTTACACCGCCACAGGCATTGGAAAGAATAAGGCTCTTAATTCCCAGTAAATGAAAAACCCTGACCGGGAAAGTCACTGTTTCCATAGAATGGCCTTCGTAGTAATGAAAACGGCCACTCATCATCAATACTTTTTTACCTTCCAGGATTCCATAGATCAGTTTTCCGCTGTGTCCGGCTACAGTAGTCTGCGGAAAGTCGGGAATATCTTTGTATTCTAAAACATGAATAGGCTTTACTTCGTTCTGCAGTTTTCCTAATCCTGATCCTAAAACAATAGCAAAATCAGGGGTCTCCTGAATGATATTCCTGATGAACTGGGCTGTTCCTTTAATTTTTTCTAACATAATCGAGAATGATTTGGTTGAATTCTTCCTTCTTATCGATGATTACATTGATAGGCCAATAGTAAACAATATCTCTAAGATAGTCAAAGGTTTTCAAACGTACATAATCTTTCTCGGTTGTTAAGATTAATTTATATTCACCCAGCTTTTTATATTCGGCAACGATCTTCTTAATATCGTCGTCAGAAAAGTTGTGGTGATCCCTGAATTTTAAATGTTTTACTCGCTGGGAAAATTTGGCAAGATGCTCCAGTAGAGGTTTAGGGTTTGCGATTCCTGTGATCAGCAGGATGTCATAATAATTCAGGTTGTTGTCGGGAAGCATTTTCTCTTTTCCGTATACATTTTCGTCATAGCCGATAGATGAAAAGAATACTTTCTGGTAGCGGTCCGGCCTGATTCTGGAAATATAATACTGCTTGGTTTCTTCCGTTAATTCATCCGGGCATTTGCTTACCATAACGACATCAGCTCTTCTGGAACCTGCTCTGGATTCTCTTAAATCACCTGCCGGAAGAAGATGATCTTTAAAAAAGGGATCATTAAAATCGGTCATCAGAATATTGAATCCTGCTTTAATGGCTCTGTGCTGCATGGCATCATCCAATACCAGTACATCCAGATCCATATCATCAATGACTTTTTTTGCTCCGGGAACTCTTTCTTCTGAAACGGCAATCACAAAACGGTTTTTGAAGCGTTCAAATAACTGCATTGCTTCATCACCCACAGTCTTATAGTTGCTGTCGTAATTCGTTACTTCATAGCCTTTTGTGAGTCTTCCGTAACCACGTGAAAGTACACCCGTTCTGTAATGTTTAGACAGGTATTGGGCAAGATACATCACCATTGGTGATTTCCCGCTTCCGCCCACAGACAGGTTGCCGACATTAATTATCGGAGTCTTGAATTTTGTAGATTTAAAAATTCCCAGATCATACATTGTGTTTCGGATACCCGTTACCAAATGATAACCAAGGGAAAAAGGATAAAGGTACCATCTTTTCATACGTTTGCAAAAATAGGAATTTTCAGAAGGATTACTTCAATATTCCGAATGAGTTTTCAACAAATATTTCATGAAATTAAAGTATTTTTGTGGAGTTATATTATTACATTGAGGTATTTTATTGAATTTTCTTACAACGGTAAAAATTATTTCGGTTATCAGATTCAGCCGGATGCCATTTCCGTACAGGAAGAACTGGAAAAAGCGCTCTCCACTATTTTAAGGGAAGAGATTAAAACAACAGGGGCCGGAAGAACGGATACGGGTGTGCATGCTAAGAAAATGTTTGCTCATTTTGATACAGAGCAGATTTTAAGTGACCAGCTTCCACACAGGCTGAACAGTTTTCTGCCACCGGATATTTCCGTTAAAAGGATTTTTCAGGTGAAAGATGATTTTCATGCGCGTTTTGATGCAACTTTCAGAACGTATGAATATTATATTTCTTTGGAAAAAAATCCTTTTACCCGGGATTCTGCATGGCAACACTGGCGAAGGCCGCTGGATATTAAAGTGATGAACGAAGCCTGTAAGATTTTATTTGAATATGAAGATTTTACAAGTTTTGCAAAATTGCATACCGATAATAAAACGAATCTTTGTAAAATATATAAAGCAGAATGGGAGCAGGAGGGGAGCGAACTGAAATTTACAGTTTCAGCTAATCGTTTTCTCCGAAATATGGTAAGAGCAATGGTAGGAACCATGGTGGAAGTGGGGGCCGGTAAAATAAAGCCTGAAGATTTACGGAAAGTGATTGAAAACAAAAACCGTAATTCGGCGGGAACTTCCGCACCTGCACATGGATTGTCCCTGGTGGATGTAGGATACGAATTTAAAAATAATTAAAAACTAATAACAAATGATATCAATTATTATTCTTGTAGGAGCCTACAGGTATTATGCAGGACTTGCTGAAAAATTTGGTAAAACGAAATGGCATTTCGGGCTTCTTGCTATTGCTATTTACCTGGGTGCCCAGTTTGCATTCGGGCTCTGTTTCGGATTATTTAAAGAGATCATGAACCCCGGTTCTTTGGATACGACGAGCAATAGTACATTTACGTTTGTAAACCTTGTCGGCTGGCTGATTTCTATTGCTGTTGTCTGGGGGATTTATAAATTTCTGGAACGGAGGTTTGAAAAGGAAAATCTACAGAAACCGTCGTTGGAAATTGAAGAGATAGGTGTTCGTGAAAAATAATAAGAACGGTGGCTTCGAGAGCCTCAGCCACCGAAAGCTTATCAATCAATAGTCTGAAAAGTCCTGACAAAGGTGGCTGGGGCTCCCGAAACCACCGAAATTCAAATAAAAACAGCCATGGATGAAATTGAAAAGCTCGCTTATGCCCTGAATCATTTTGCAGGTCTTACGGAAGATGACTTTAAACTGTCTTCAGAATTCTGGTTGCCTAAACTTTATAAAAAAGGAGAATTTTACAATCTTCGCGGAACAGTTTGTACATATTTCGGATTTATTGTAGAAGGGGTATTCCGCTCTTATACAATTGATGAAAAAACAGGAGAAGAAAAAAATGTTTTCCTTTATTCTGCCAATGGTTTTGTGGTTTCTTTCAAGAGTTTTATCAATCAGATTCCATGTGATTACCATACCCAGGCACTCACTGATGCCGGGATTATTTATATCAGGTATACAGATTTGCTTGCGCTGTATCAGCAATCGCACCGGTGGGAGAAATTCGGAAGATTATTGGCACAGGAAGCTTTTAATGTAACGATGACAAGAATAGAAGGTTTTTTGCTGAAATCTCCTGAGGAACGGTATTTAGACCTTGTCAGGCAGCATCCGGATATTTTTAATAATGTTCCTTTGTATCATATTTCTTCCTATCTGGGAATTCAGGGGCCGTCACTGAGCAGGATAAGAAAAAGAATTTCAGGGAAGTAATACGATTTTAACCGAGGTTAAAATAATCCTCGTTTTATCTCCGCAACTTTGTTTCAGAATTTAAAACAATAAAAGTTATGAAAACAAAAACTATCGTATTGATTCATGGATTATTTGTAAACAATACAAGCTGGAAAGAATGGAAAACTTATTTTGAAGCACAGGGCTATACAGTTCACACCCCTTCAAATCCCGGACATGCCGGAGATCCTGTACAATTGAAAGCCAATATCCCGTCTGAATTAAGAAATGTAGGCTTTGATGATACAGTTGAGAATCTTGTGAAATTTATTGATACCCTTCCTGAGAAACCGATCGTTATCGGGCATTCATTCGGAGGCCTGATGGTACAGAAGCTGATTGATATGGATAAAGCCGTTGCGGGAGTGAGTATTGACGGTGCTCCACCAAAAAATGTAATGGCCCCTTTTTCTACAGTAAAAATAGTATGGCCGGTAGTCAATTTTTTTAAGGGGAACAGCCCTTATCTGGGAACTAAAGACTGGTATCACCGTGCCTTCTTCAATAATTATTCCAGAGAGGAAAGTGATAGATTATATGAAACCGTCGCAGCTCCTGAAAGCAGAAAATTAGCAAGAGATCCCCTGTTTAAATCTTCTGCAAAATTAGATTTAAAAAAACCTCATCAGCCGCTATTATTTATTGCCGGGTCCAATGACAAGATATTTCCGGCGAAATTTTCAAGAAAGATTGCAGGCTCTTACCATGATAAAAACAGCATTGTTGATTTTAAGGAGTTTGAAGGAAGAAGCCACTTTATCTGCGGTGAAAAAGGCTGGGAAGAAGTAGCGGAATATATTTTAGGCTGGTTAAAAAGAAACTAGAGAAATATTCATATTTTAAATGACAGGTATGTGAAATTTTCTATTCAAGATATTCAGACTTTCAAATTATAAAGTCCTATTTTTGCAAAGAATTTTATTTTAATTCTTTTCTTCAAGTCGTACAATGAAAAAACAAGATACCTGGCAAATTATAAGGAGGCTGTTCTTTATTGGAATGAAGTTTCGTTCTTGGTTTATCCTTACTTTAATAATTTCCGTTATACTGGCAATAGTTTCTACTTACAGGCCTTATCTTACCATGGAGGTTGTAGATAATGATATCACGAAACTGCATGATAAGGCTTTAATGATGAAGCATATCTATATCCTGGTAGGATTGGTGGTTGCCGAAACTGTTTTAAACTTTTTTTTAGTTTATTTTTCCAACTATATTTCCCAGAATGTCATCAGGGATATAAGGGAGAGATTATATGATAAGCTGATTTACTTCAGAACTTCTTTTTTTGATAAAACACCTATCGGGCAGCTGGTGACCCGTGCCGTAGGAGATGTGGAAACCATTGCAACGGTATATACAGACGGATTCCTCATGGTTTTCGGTGACATTCTGAGGATTGTATTTGTATTGGTGATGATGTTCAGTACCAATGTACATTTAAGCTATATCACACTGGCTATTTTACCTTTAATGGTGGTGATTACCCGTTTTTTTCAGAAAAGGCTTAAAAAAGCTTTTGGTGATGAAAGAACATGGACGGCCAATCAAAACTCATTTGTTCAGGAGAGGCTTGCAGGGATGCCGATTATACAGGTGTTTAACAGGCAGGGGGCTGAATTTAAAAAATTCGATGATATTAATATAACGCTGAAAGGAGCATTATTGAGAACGGTTTTCATCTTCTCGTTATTCTTTCCTGTTGTTGAGCTCATTTCTTCTCTTTTTATAGGATTTATCCTGTTTTATGGTGGATATATTACGATCAGTGCCGGAGTTGTGATTGCATTTATCCAATATATTTCAATGCTGATCCGTCCTTTGAGGCAGATTGCAGACCGTTTTAACAATATCCAGCGGGGAATTGTAGGGGCAGAAAGAGTATTGGGATTGATGGATGAAGAAAATTCAATGCCGAATACCGGAACAATAAAAAAAGACCATTTCGATGGAAAAATCGAGTTTGAGAATGTACGTTTTGCTTATGATGATAAACAGGAAGTTTTAAAGGGAATTGATTTTAAAGTAAATCCCGGGGAAACAGTAGCGATCGTTGGTGCGACAGGTGCAGGGAAATCTACTATTATCAGTCTGATTACAAGGCTTTATGATATTAATTCCGGCAAAATATTAGTAGATGATACAGATTTGAAAGATTATGAATTGTATAATTTGAGAAGTCATATCGGAGTGGTGTTGCAGGATGTTTTCTTATTCCATGGAAGTATTTTTGAAAACCTGGCTTTTGGTGACGAAACGATTACCCTGGACACAATAAAAGCAGGTGCGAAAGAAATTGAAGTGGACCAGTTTATCGAACAGCTTCCGGGTGGTTATGACTATGTGGTAAGCGAAAGGGGATCTTCCATTTCTTTAGGACAGCGCCAGTTATTATCTTTCTTAAGAGCTTATTTATCTGATCCTAAAATCCTGATTCTGGATGAGGCAACATCTTCTATCGACCATGAAAGTGAAAAGCTGATCCAGAGAGCTACAGAGAAAATCACTAAAAACAGAACCTCGATTATTATTGCACACAGGTTGTCAACGATTGAAAAAGCGGATAAGATTATCGTCATGGAACATGGTAAAATTGTTGAAGAAGGCAGGCATCTGGAACTTCTGGATAAAAACGGATATTACGCGACCCTTTATAAAGCGCAGCTGAGACATGAAGTGGAAATGGAGGAGGAAAGCCGGAATTCTTAACTAAAATAGTAAATTATTATCAATAAAAAGAGGCTGTCTCAAAAGGGGCAGTCTTTTTTCTGTCTCAAAATTTGTAGTT
>NZ_AKJY01000113.1 GCF_000282115.1 Chryseobacterium populi | reverse complement strand
ATCAATTAGAGAATATTTTATATTTATCAACTGTTTGAAAAAGGGTAAGTCTTCAATATGTATGTAAAAGGAATAACTTTAATAAAGATGAATGATAATGGTACATTTACAAAGAAGAAACTAAATGCAGATAAAACACAAATAGTCGATGAAGACTGTTTATAATTATTAAATATAAATGTTATGAAAAATAAAATTAATTATATATTATTATTTTTTACAATAATAATTTCTTGTAAGGCACAAACAATTTCTTTAGATCAGCTATCACAATGTGAAAACGGTCCAGATTGTCCAGATTATGTATATTTAAAGGATACCAATAACAGATTAAATAAATTTGTTGGGACTTGGAAAGGAACCTATACCGATGGTAGAACTTATGAATTTCGTTTTACAAAAAAAGAAAATGACGGTGGATACTTTAATGAAAAATTTTGCGATATATTAAAAGGGCGTCTTTTGGTAAAAATACCATCAGGGCAAGAATTAGAAAATACACTTACCGTTTCTGACAATGATACACGATTTGATGGTCATTATTTTGATAAAAATTTAATAAAATACCAAATGTATTATTCGGGGTATGCAGAATGTAATGATAAAGGCTATGTTTATTTATCATTTCCGAATCCAAATAATTTAAATCAAATGAAACTTGTTTTTATGCAGGATATGGATATTGTTTCTAAATGTCCTAGTGGTTATAAAACAGTAATGCCTGATGCAAAAGCTTTGATATTAACTAAACAATAACTTTAATGTATCCTAATTTTTTTGAAGAGTTTCCCAATCTTAATAATCAAATTGATGCAAGTGGTTTTGAAAAACAAATACTTAGTATTATGAAGATTATAAAAGAAAATCAAAATTTAAAAAAGCATGAACGTGCCTATATAGAATTATCTAAACTGATTGCTCAGTAACTAAATAATAAAAAATCTGAATTCATCATACATAACCAAACAAGGACTGTAAATCATTTTACAGCCCTTGTTTTTTTTAGGCTACTAAAGTATTTGAGATGAAGCCAGAATATAAAGCAATAGCTTCATAAATCTTAAAAAATCTTAAAAAATCAGACTTTAAGTATAAAAATTTTATCTTTGAGAAGAATTGAAAAATTCAACTTAAAAACCAACGCTGAATACATGAAACCAATTAAAATCTTTTTCAAGAAAAAGCTAAATAAAATTTTTAACTTCTAATATTTTGAAAGTAGATATCGACATCCACAATCACTCGCATTTTTCTTTTGATTTGTGGCTTACCCTAATAAAATCTCATCCTGAATTTAAAACAAAAAGAGTTGAGCTGTTCTCTTCGTTTTTCAACATAGATAAACCCATTGAGGAAGTTGCGAAAATTGTAAAATATTATGATGATTTATGCAATACGATTAATGAAGTGATAGGAGGAAATATCGATACGTTTGAGATGTATCTCTTGATTTTGGGAGCATCAGACGTCGATTTAAAACAAATTGACAAAGACAAATTAAATGAGTTTTATCTGGAAAGTGAAAAACTTTTCCTGGAATATAAGCCTGTTATTATTTTTGAAGATATTCATCCGTTTTTTGATGAAATTAAAAGTAAAGGAAAAACAATTAATATTTTGAGCAATACAGGTTTTATCAAAGGAACGACGATGCGGAAATTCCTGGTAGAGGAAAACCTTGATCAGTACATAGATTTCCATATTTATTCCGATGAAATTAATTGTTCCAAACCAAATCCGCTTGTATTTCAGGAAGTGAAAAATAAGATTAAAAATCAGGATTTACCAATGCATCAGATTTTGCATATCGGAGACAATCCGATCGCTGATTACAAAGGGGCAAAAGATTTTGGTTTTAATGCACACCTACTTAAACATTAAAATATGAATAAAAGATACAGTTTGCATCACATCCATTCAGCAGAAGAATTTACTTTTTCGCCTGCGGAATACAGCTATTTTAAATATGGCGACAGGTCGTATGCCGAGAAATTTGCAAAAGAATTATTCGAAGGGTTTATTTCTGAAAATGAACAGCTTTTGGATACCGATAAAGAAATTGTAGTGCTGCCGAGCCCTTATATGGCGATTCCTACGGCTTCTAATTTTTTATGTTTTTACTTTAAAAAGCACCTCGATTTTTATTTATTCCTGAAAGGGAAAAAATCAAGCATCCTGTCAAAAATCAACCGTAATCATACTTATATTACAGATTATGGGAATTTAAATTTCGAAGACCGTAAAAATCTGATTGCCAATGATACTTACTATATTGATAAAGATTTTTTAAAGGGAAAACTTTGTATTTTTATAGATGATATAAAAATAACGGGGAGCCACGAATACACAATAAATAAAATTCTAGGTCAGTATGATGTGAAAGCAGATTTTGTATTTTTATATTATGCGGAACTGATGAATTTTGACATCGATCCTACGATTGAAAATTATTTCAACTATTATGCAGTGAAAAATGTAGAGCATGTAGCTGAAGTGATGATAAAGGCTGAATTTCAGTTTAATACAAGAGTCGTAAAATATATTTTAGGATTAGAATCAAGTAAATTTGAATTTTTAACGTCTAAGATAAAAAAGGAACAGATGGATCATTTGCTTGAGCTGGCAATCAGCAATAACTATCATTTAATAAAAGAATACGAAAATAACATAAACACTTTAACACAAACAGAACTATATTATGGCTATTAACTTACAAAAAGGACAAAGAGAAAATATAAATGCACCTAAATTTACAGTAGGCTTGGGGTGGGATATCAATAATACTTCTACCGGCGGAGCTTTTGACTTAGATGCTTCTTTATTTTTATTAGGGGAGAACAAAAAACTAGTTTCAGATAATCACTTTATTTTTTATAACAATCTTGAATCTCCGGATAAATCGGTGATTCACTCAGGGGATAATTTAACAGGTGATGGTGATGGTGACGATGAGCAGATTAAAATAGACCTTACTAAAATTGATTCTGCCATAAAGGAGATTTCGGTAGTTGTTACCATTCATGAAGCTGAAGCAAGAAAGCAAAACTTCGGGCAGGTAAGAAATTCTTTCATCAGAATTTTTAATACAGATACCAATGAAGAAATCTTGAAATATGAATTGGATGAAGATTTTTCAATCGAAACTGCTGTAGAATTCGGAAGAATTTACAACAGAAACGGAGAATGGAAATTTGAGGCTGTAGGAAGCGGCCAGAGAGAAGGTCTTGAAAAATTTGTATCAATCTATCAATAATTTATCATGGATAATCAACCCAATCAACCGAATGATCCACTTCAGTCAATTGAGCCTCTTAAAACTTTTGAACCGGCTCAGCCAAATCAGCCAACTCAGGGGGCAGCCCCTGTTCTGGTAGACAGGGACGGGAATGTAAATTTAAGTCAGATACAGAGTGCCGATCTTCAGAAATATGAAACGGCCGCCAATGCAATTGATGAAACCAATCCGGGTTCTATCGTGAATTTCGGATCTGAACTTCAGAAAACCTTAGCAAATCAAAGTGACAGTTTTTTAAATAACGTAAGAAGATCGAATTCCGGTGAAGTAGGAGAGTTGATCAATAATCTATTAGTGGAACTTAATTACGTAGATGTTGATGAAATAAACGGAGGTAATAAAGTAAAAGGTTTTTTCAGCAGACTGCCTTTTATGAAGAAAATGATGACCCAGGTGGAAAATCTTTTCGCGAAGTATGATAAAATCGTTAACAATATCGATCAGATTTCCCATAAAGTAAATGCAGGAATCATCACCTCTACAAAAGATAATGCAGTATTGCAGACGATTTTCGACAGCAATGTGAATTCGATCAAGCAGATAGAAGACCTTGTAATTGCCGGAAACCTGAGAATGGAAAGAGCAGCCGGAGAGCTTGCTGAGATGGAAACCAATACTCAGAATTATGCCGATTACCAGATTGCTGATAAAAGAGATTTTATCAACAGATTAGACAGAAGGCTGGCTGATCTTAAAGTGGTTCGCCTGATCATGATGCAGTCTCTTCCGCAGATCAGGCTGGTTCAGAACAACAACGTTTCAATTGCAGAAAAAGCGCAGACGATTCTTACGACCACACTGCCGGTTTGGAAAAACCAGCTTTCACTGGCTGTTGCCATGCACAGACAGCAGCAGAATATTGAAATTCAGCAGAAAGTTTCTTCAACAACAGAAGAGATCTTAAGAAAAAATGCAGAACGTCTCGGACAGAACTCAAGAAATGTAGCTAAGGCAAACGAACAAACCATTGTTTCAGCTGAAACATTGAAAGAAACAACAGCCATGTTGATCAATACATTGAATGAAGTGAAGCAGATCCAGAAACAAGGTACGGAAAACAGAAGAAAGCTGGATCAGGATTTACAGACATTAGAACACGAATTAAAAGCAAATATCAGAGGTTAATAATACGGAACAAAGGTGGACGATGAAGCTGTAATCATAATGTCACAAAGTAAAAGAAGATTAACGAAACTTAAACTTCTTTCAAATTTTTTTGAAAATGTTGTTATCATATCAATTTATATTAAAACAGATATTATACACAATTTATTTCAGGAAAATAAGGCTTTAGATTACCATAAACTCGAGCTTTTTCATCTGCAGTATACCGACAGCCTGATAGAATTGCTGACCAAAATAAAAAAAAAAAA
>NZ_AKJY01000112.1 GCF_000282115.1 Chryseobacterium populi | reverse complement strand
ATCAATTAGAGAATATTTTATATTTATCAACTGTTTGAAAAAGGGTAAGTCTTCACACTTAAGTTACTTCCAAATTTGTCATAGCTGAATTTAACTTTATTGACCACACTTCCGAATGTATTTTTAATATCAATGTGATCTAAAATTTTTTCATTACCAATATCTTCTCTGTTATTGTAATAAAAATCTATGGTAAAATTATCTGCTGTTATTTTTGTAAGCACTTTAGTTTCAAATATCTTACTTCTTGTACAGTAGAAAGTTTCCATGACCTGAGGAACAGGTGGAACAGGATTTCCCCCGAAATCTATACAGTATTCATCCCCCGGATAAGCTTTATTTTTTACTAAAAAAGACTCATTATAGTCATCTACATGTTGTGAACTTATGGTAGTATATTGGAAGTTGATGGTTTTGGTATCCATACTTTCAATTTTTGTAAGAAACCATGCACTTGTTGTTTGTAATGGAGTTGCATATTCTTCCCGGCACAAGGTGTTGTAGGCCGTTTTTTCCAGCATTTCGTTTTGTCCGTAAGAGTATTTTGTGCCATCATCTGTGGTAATGGTAAAACTGCTTAGAGAAGTCCCAGCTTCTATTTTTATTTTTTTGTTGTAGTTTAATTGAATTACTTCACCATTTACAATAATAAAGCTACCGGATAATCCAAAAATATTGTAATAAAAAATATCTGATTCTCCATCTTTTCCGGAGGTATAGCCACCGCTGCTGGATTCATACATGTTTCTGATGGTCTTGTATTCCTCCAGGCTGAAGCCTCCGCCACTTCCCAATTCATTTACTTTCTGACTGGAACCGTCTGCTATTCCCCTGACTACCCTGTAGATCACAGATGTAAAGTTATCACTCCATAATAGCCCAAGTCTTCCTCCCCAATCATTCAGCTTGAGACCGTTGCTGGAATATTGAAGATTCATACTATAATTCAGATTACCGGTTTTCAGGTTAACCAGACTTATATTCTGGTTGTACTTTCCTTTATTGTCTACAGAAGAACTGTTACCATATTTTCCAAGTGAATAAACTGAAGCAGTAGGAGTGAGGGCATTATCAAGATCAACACTATGCAGATTATAGTTTTGTGCAAAAAAATCAGCCTGCCCGGTTATTATTAAGATAATAGTTAGAAAAAGTTTTTTCATCATCTTATTTTTTAATCAGTTTTGCATTCGCTGTTTTATTCGTATCTGTTTTCACCACCACAAGGTAAGCTCCCTGAACAAGAGACTGAGTATTAATCTTAGTCACCATATTCTTGGTTTTCAAACTCTGAAGCTGTCTTCCACCCATATCATACACCACAATCTCAGCTTCCTTAAAGCCTTGCCCTGAGCCTGCCGAAGAGGTAAAGCCTATTTCCACATACGCATAATCAGTCACAGGATTCGGGTAAATCTTAATATCCTGTTTTTCGATTAACTGGTCTATCTGTTTGTCACCCAGTTTTACAATCTTCCAGTTCTCCTTTCCTAATTCCTCTGCACTGGTTCCTGCCAAAATGATAGAACCATCCCTGTTTAGCCTTATATCCGAAAGTCTTTCCTCTCTTTTTCTTGATTCCCCTTTCACATGCTTTCTCCA
>NZ_AKJY01000111.1 GCF_000282115.1 Chryseobacterium populi | reverse complement strand
CATAGATCAGATCCGCCCTTGGAATCTTCTTTTTTGTCCAGTCCTTTTCCGGAATAAGAAGTTCCGGCCAAAAGAAATCCACCTTCCTGGGTAGCCACCGTAGCTGACAGGAAATCATGGTTTTTCCCTGAGAAATATTTTTCCCAGACCTGTTCACCCTGCTGGTCAAGTTTCACCAGATGAAAATCGTAGCCGTTGTTTTGTTTGTTAGCTGAAGATTTAGAGTTGATAGAAGAACTACCCGTACCCTGAGGCTCCCGAAGGGTACCTGCCTGAATTGAACTTCCTGTAATTAAATACTGCTGATCGATTGTTGTGGTTACCTGGCTCAGGAAATCCTGGGTAGAGGATTTAATGTCTTTTTGCCATACCACATCCTGGGCAGACACGCCCAAAACAGTGCACATTGTAAGTACACCCGTGTAGAGTTTTTTCATACTTGTGTTTAGTTATTATTTGTTTTTTAATTTGCTGCAAAAGTAGTTATTTTATTTCACGGTAAAAAGATGTATATGAAGGATTTAACATAAACTTTTTATCAGTGCAAAACTAACGCAATAATGCGACAAAACTTGTCGCATTATAATTTAAATCTGATTGAAGATTATAAGCAATTTATACTTTAGACAATTCTTTTTTAAAATTTTCTATAGTTGTTTTGTACATTTCTTCATATATGGGAAGAATGTTTTTCAAATCGAATTTTATCGCCTGATCTTTCGCATTTGCTTTCATTTTGGTTAAAAGCTCTTCGTTGCTCAGGAGTTTGATTGTGTAGTTGCTCATGGCTTCTACATTTCCGATTTCAGCTAAAAATCCGGTCTCTCCCTGAATATTCACTTCCGGAATTCCTCCTGCATTTGAGCTGATTACCGGTGTATAGGCTGCCATGGCTTCCAATGCTGCCAGACCGAAGCTTTCCTGCTCGGATGGAAGTAAGAAAACATCAGAAAGCTGTAAAATTCTGTACAAATCATTCACCTTTCCAAGAAGACGGATTTTAGAAATGAGATCCGGATTTTCTTCCAGGAACTGATTTACTTTTTCCATATCCGGTCCTTCCCCGATGATAATTAATTTGGATTTTACTTTTTTCTGAACATTTTTGAAAATCTGAAGCACTTCATCAACCCGTTTTACAGGGCGTAAATTTGAAACGTGAATCAATATTTTCTCATCCGGATTCGCAAACTGCGTTCTCTGGCATTCGTTGCATTCATCAAATTCGGAATTATCAATAAAGTTGGTAATCACCTGGATCTCCTTTTTGATATTGAAAAACTGCAGAGTGTCTTTTTTCAGGCTTTCAGAAACAGAAGTAATGGCATCTGACTGGTTAATGGAAAACTCTACTGCATGTTTGTAACTTGGATGCTGGCCTACCAAAGTAATATCAGTTCCGTGAAGAGTGGTTACCAATGGAATATCATTGTTGTCTTCCCGCAGCATCTGTTTTGCTGTAAAGGCTGCATATGCGTAAGGTATTGCATAATGAGCATGGAGCAGATCAAGTTTATAAAGGTTGACGACACGGTAAATCATTGAACTTAACGCAATATCATAAGGCTGATACTGGAAAAGGGGATAGGTCTGAACATTAACCCTGTGGAAAAATATATTGGGGTTGGTGATATCTAATCTTGCAGGAAGAGCCGAGCTTATGAAATGGACTTCATAGCCTTTATTGGCCAGAGACATCCCGAGTTCTGTTGCTACAATTCCGCTTCCACCATATGTTGGATAGCAAAGTATGCCTATTTTCATTAGTTTATTGTTGTTTTGATGTTGTAAATACTGTTGAATTTGAAACTGAAGTGGGATTCAGATCGATTCCCATCCCTGCTTTTAACTGGTCATTAACCAAAACCGGGAGCCTTCCCCATATTTTTGTTTTTCCGTTTAAAGCGTTCGCTGTTGCAGTCATTGAATCGTCGTTGTTCTCATACGAAACAAGTACGGTTGGAACTTTTGAAATATCAAGGTCTTTCAGGGCATAAGCACTTCCGAAAACATTTAATATTACTTTTTTATGCTTCCTCGTTAAATCGGCAAGGATTTTTTTTGATTCTGCTGATATTTTATAAGGTTTATACGCTGTGGAATTATCTTTATGAAAACCTACAATCACTGTTGAATGAGAAGGAATGGTATTGATTTCGTTTGCCTTTGTGATGATTACATCTGCACCTAACTGATATGCGAATGTCTCATAAGGAGCTTCTTCCAACGGAACATAATATACTTTTTTTCCGGTAATAGGAAGTAATTTTTTATCATCTTTTATTAAGGTCAGTGCATTTGAATAAAGATTCTGAACTAAGATTTTGTGTGAATCATTATTGAGGTCAGAATTGATATTTTCCGGGTTTTTCGGACTGTACTGATACAATCCTAAGAAATATTTTGTCAGTAAAATCTTCTTTACACTTTCTTCCACTCTCGACTGGGGAATTTCTCCGTTATCGATCGCTTTCTGAATTAATCTTTTCCCTTCTGAAACGCCCTGAGAAAACAGCATAATATCATTTCCTGCCTTGAAAGCCATAGCATCAAGCTGTCCCGGTTGATATTTATTGGCAACAGCCCCCATGTTTAAAGCATCAGTGATAATTAAACCTTTGTAGCCTAATTTTTCTTTTAATAATCCGGTAATGATATTTTTAGAAACGGAAGCCGGAATTCCTTTTCCTGATTCCAACGCCGGAACATACAAATGGGCAACCATCACCCCGCCGATTCCTTTATCCATTAAAGCTTTAAAAGGAGCCAGCTCAATAGCATTCAACCTGTCCAATTGATGAGAGACCAGCGGTAGATCAAGGTGTGAATCTGTACTGGTATCACCATGTCCGGGAAAATGTTTAATAGCAGCCAGAATGTTGTTATTCTGAAGCCCGTTTGAATAAGATAAAGCGGAATTGATCACATTATCCACCTCAGAACCAAAGCTTCTGTTCCCAATAATAGGATTGTCAGGATTGGTATTGACATCCACAACCGGCGCAAAGTCCCAGTTAATGCCCATCCTGTGGCAGTCTTCTGCAATTTTGGCAGACATCTGCTCAATTAAGTTTTTATCCTGAATAGCTCCTAAGGTCATTGCCCACGGAAATTTATGAGCTTTTGCAATTCTCTGGTACAATCCCCACTCAGCATCCATCCCGATCATCAATGGTACTTTGGATTTTTGCTGGAACTCATTGACCAGGTTAATCTCCCTGGCTGCATCATCCTGCATTAAGATCAATCCTCCTATTTTATCGTTAATTACGATGTTTCTTACCTGATTGATATGGTTTTCGTCTTTATTAGTGTATAAAGCCACAATGAATAACTGTCCCAGTTTTTCGTCCTGGGAAAGCGATTGATAGGTGGTGTCGGCCCATTGCCGGGCTTTATTTAAATCAGTCTGAGATATATTTTTAGGGAGGTATTGAGCCGTAATTTTAGTGCTGATGAAGAGAAATATGAATAAGGAAGTGTAAACTATTTTGCTCATAACTTTTGAATATGAACAAAAATACGATTAAAAAAAATGATGAAAACAATGTTTTTGAGTTTTTTGGTATATGTTTTGAATATGCCATATCAATAATAATTAAACTTTTTATAAAAATGAAAAAATTTCTTCCTATTTTACTTTTAGCTTTTGTGAGCTTATTCATATATAGCTGTGATGATGATAATGACAATAACAATTTTGTAGATCACGATACGTATTCGGTAGCATACGATATTACTCCGACTTTCAGTAAAACAAACAACAATTTATATCAGTATTCTGATGAGTTCAATACCCCTTTGGTAGAATCAGATGTGGTTTTGATTTACCTGCAGACAGGTCTTACAAATAATAATTCGCCGATCTGGAGATTATTGCCTTACACATTTTTTACCAACAACAATACTGCTGTAGATTATTCATTTGATTTCAGTAAGTATGATATCGGGATCAATGTAAACTCTACATTAGATTTAAGTGTTAATCCAACGTACTATACTAATAAGAGATTCAGAGTGGTGGTAGTTCCTGCAAGTGCCGGTAAAAGTACTCAGGTTGATTACAACGATTACAACAGCGTAATCCGATATTACAAAATTGACGAGTCTAAAATTAAGACTAAAAATTAAGAATATATCTTTTCAATTTTTTATAATTAAAAAGCTCCGAGAGAAATCCCGGAGCTTTTGCTTTTATACTATTTTGTTAATTATCATTGTCATCCAGAAGATGCCCGAAATAATCTTTTTTTGTTTTCAGATACCCTTTGCTGATATCATTGGCAGGAATCTGTAAAGGAATCCTCGAATTAAGATGAATATTGCTTTCCGTTACATATTTTACCTTTTCAGGGTTGTTGGTCAGCAAATTAATATTCTTTACGTTCAATAAGTTTAGGATTTCAATTGCCACTCCAAAGTTTCTGTCATCTGCGGGAAGACCCAGCTGTAAGTTGGCTTCTACGGTATCAAATCCTTTTTCCTGTAATGAATATGCTTTTAATTTATTGATAATTCCAATATTTCTTCCTTCCTGGCGAAGGTAAATAATAATCCCTCCATTTTCATGGATATATTTCATTGCGGCATCCAATTGCTGTCCGCACTCACATTTTTTAGAATGGAAAACTTCTCCGGTGATACATTCTGAGTGGAAGCGCACATTTACAGGTTTTGAAAAGTCTGTATTCTCGGCTATAATAGCCATATGGGGCATCCAGTCGTTTTCGTTTTCGGAGAAAGCTATCATTCGGAAAGAGCCGTGTTCTGTAGGAACGTTGGCTTCCGCCTGAATCTTAATCATTAATTAATTCGTTCAATTAGTTTTTTAATTTCCTTTTAGAGAGTCTTCAATCACAGAAACATTGGTTTTTATTCTTACCAGATATCTGTTGAGTACTTCATCATCATCCTTATTGAGGTGCTGTCTGAGTTTTTGAATTTTTTTATAAGATTTCTCAAAATCTTTAACGGACCTGTTTTTTCCTGAAATATTGTTAGCATCAATTGCATATAAATAATTCTGCAAGCTGTACTTTAAAGTAGTTACTTCTTCATTCAGGTTGGGATTTTTAAATTTGGGAAAGGTAGAAATCAGATTGGATATTTCGGAAGCATTCACATTTTCTTTAATATTGATGTCAATACTTTTCTTTACCCCTCTATCTGAATCAGAACCTTTAGCTTCACTATAAAAATTATTTGACAGCGGAGAAAAATTTAATTTTTCCGTTGCACAGGAAGAAGTTAGTATGAGTATTAATCCGATAAAAAATAAATGTTTCATTTTTGTCGCCCCTTTTGATAAAGGATTGGGTTAAGACTTTCATCATTATACATTTTCATTTGTTTGTATATTTTCATCTTAACGTTACCGTTTTCAATATCAGTAAGCAACTGATTAATAGAAGTTGATAAATCTTCTTTCTGAATAAGTAATACGTCTAATTTTGCCTGGCAATTTAAACGATGCTCTTCAGAAGCGGAATCTCTATTGGCTTCTAACGACATATGATACACCTTTAATGCAAGTATTGATAATCTGTCTACGGCCCAAGCCGGGGTTTCCGTATTGATTTTTGCTTCAGGTTTAGGAGTTATATTTTCAAACTTTTTAAGAAACCAACTGTCTATAAATTCCACCAAATCAGTTCTCTGTTGATTAGAGGCATCAATTCTTCTTTTTAATTGAAGAGCGTCAGTCGGATTAATATTTTCATCTCTAATTATATCTTCCAAATGCCATTGAACGGTATCAATCCAGTTCTTTGCATACAAAATCCGTTCCAAACTGTCTTTTTCAAACGGGTTATTAATTAGAGCGTTAACGTCATCAAGTACGTGGTATTCTTCAATAGATTTATTGAAGACCTTCCATGCAGTCTCTGTAAAATTCATTGGAGTGATAAAGAATTTTTAGTTGCTATTATTGTTGGTTGAAGAGTTTTTGTTCTCAGAACCCGGTTTATCTTCTTCTTTTACAGCATCTTTAAATTCTTTAATCCCTGAACCTACCCCTCTCATTAATTCCGGAATTTTTTTACCTCCGAAAAGTAACACAAGAAGGATTGCTACGATGAGGATATGTTGCCAAGATAAGGCAAGTATTGTTAATGTTTGCATCTCTGATTTTTTTGCAAAGTTAGTCTTTTTTTAATAAGAAACCCAACCTAATGGATCAACCGGTGTACTACCGTTCCATACCTGGAAATCAAGCGTATAAGAACCGTCGAAATCCTGTCCTACCGTTCCTACCAGAGTACCTGCAGATACCTGTTGTCCTTTGGATACATTTACATTCCCGAGATTGGAATAGATTGTGAAATAATTTCCATGCTTTATCATGACTGTTTTGGTACCGTCACTGCTTGCAAGAACTGATGATACTGTTCCCGGGAATACAGATTTTGCCCGTGTTCCTGATGGTACGGAAATTTTTATCCCGTTATTTTCTTCCATGATATTTTTGAAAACCGGATGCGGCTGTCTTCCGAAACGGTGGGTAATCTGTCCTTTATCAACCGGGAAACCTAATCTTCCTTTGTTCTCCGCAAAGTTACTCCCTGCTGCTGTAGAAACTCCGAAGCTGGTCATTGCCTTAGATTCAGCTGCTTTTTTCTCATCTTCTTTTCTCTTTGCCAGGGCTGCTTCAGCTGCTTTTGCATCTGCCAGTTTCTTGGTCGCTTCTTTTGCTCTGTTATTGGCTTCTTCTGAAGCTTTTGATGCTGCTACTTTTCGTGCCTCATCTCTTGAGTTGGCTTCCGCTCTTGCAGCTTCCTCCGTACGTTTTCTTTCTTCTTCTGCTCTTTTTGCTGCTAATTCCGTTGCTCTTTTAGCTTCCGCCTCGGCCAGTTTTCTTTCTCTTTCCAATGCTTCGGCTCTTGCTTTATTTTCAGCTTCAATTCTTGCTTTTTCTCTTTCAGCAGCAATTTTTGCTAAACGGATCTTTTCTGCTTCGGCTTTCTTCCTGGCTTCTTCCTCCGCCTTGGCAATTCGTATTTCTTCCAAAATAATAGCTCTGATCTGTCCTTCAAGCGCTTTAGATTGGGTTTGTTTTTGTTTAAGTTCGGCTGTCAGTTTGGATTCGTTTTTCTTGAATTCAGCAACCAATTGTTCCTTTTGAGATCTCTCGGCATTAATGGTTGTCAGGTCTTTTTGCTGATTGACCAAAAGCTGATCCTTGTCTTTGATTGATTTTTGCCTTTGGGCAATGGTATTTTTAATTTTATTGGCAGCATCTGTAATTTCAGCAGCCTTTTTATCCTGATAGTCTGAATATTGCTTTAAATACTGGACCCTTCTGATTCCTTCCCCTAAATTTTTAGCAGAAAGAATGAAAGTCACTTTATTTTGTACCCCCTTATTTTTATAGGCATTTACCAAAACCTCAGCATAATTCTTTCTGAGTACGGCCAGTTCTTTATTTTGTCGGTTGATTTCCAATTGACGAAGATAGATGTCATCTTCTATGAATCTTTTTTCTTTTTGAGTATTGGTATACACCTTCTCTCTTAAAGCCAGCTTTTTGTTTACATTACTGAGATAAGCTATAGAAAGCTTAGATTCGTTTCTTGTTTTTGCTAAATCTGAATTTATCTGTGCAATTTGTTTTTTAAGTTCAGCATTCTGCTTTTGTAACTGCTCTTTTTTTTGCCCATAGTGCAATGAGAACAGCAAAATACCTATTAAAAAGCTAAATTTTTTAATCATTTAATTTCAATTTTCTTATAATTGGCTGGAACTGAATAGGGTGTTTCCATCTTCGAAAAATCAAATTTCGTATTTTCTAATAGAATCTGACTTGTTTTTGAACCTTTTATAATTATTTTAACATTTTTTGGTAAACGGATTCCATTATATTCATCCCAGTTGCTGTAGGAAATTTCCAGCTCATCCGGAGATAAAACATCCTTTAGGTTAACACTTAATAAATCGTAATTCGTATCATATTCCAGGACTATTTTATATTCCCGGGTCTTCTCATCAGTAACAATTTTCTGATTTTGAATTGAGGACATTTTATATCCCTGTGCATTTTGGGTAAGGGAAAACTGGGAGTCATTGATTTTCACAAACGTTCTTCCCATCAGAATTTTTTCCAGAGATTTATAATCAATAAAATTAACGTTCAATAAATTATTGAGGTAATCAAAATCCGAATCAATGTAAGATTTACTGGTTCTGTCAAGACCTTTTACACCTTCAGGAGTTGCAATTCCTCTTGCCACACCAATGAATAAGGCTGTTAAATTCATCCAGACTTTCTTGTCGTTTTCAATATAAATGACCGCATCAAGAGTAGGGACAAAACTTCCTGTTTCTACATTTACTTTACTGTTGATTTTAATCTGGTCAAATTTTGGCGGAATAATTACATGTTCATAGAATGTAAGCTTATCTCTTACCGGTTGATTTGCATCTTTAGGATTGTTATCGTCTTCGGTTACTATCGTGCTGTCTTTAATAGAGCCGGTATTGTTTTTTTTTGCGGCATTTCGTGTTTTACAGGATGATAAAACGAGAAGCAATAATAGCAGCGGGATCCAGTTTTTCATGTATTTAATCTTTTCAACTAAAGTAATGCTTTGCAATATTAACGCCAAACCACACAAAACATTTTGTGTGGTTTGATTATATGCTTTTAAAGTTAATAATTTCCGGGACGACTATTTGGATAAAAAATCCAAAACGGAATAATCCCCCAATGAAATTTCTCTTGCCACTCCAAAATATTTTGCGGAGTTTCCGATCATTGAATTAGAAAGGTTCCCGTGATTAATGGCCGTATTTTCCTGTATTAAAGAATTTTCAATATTTGAATTTACAATAACGGTATTATTTCCCAAAGAAACTCCGGGACCGATTTTAGAATTCGATATTTTTACATTTTCCCCGATAAAACAAGGCTGAATAATCAAAGAATTTTCAATAGTTGCAGAAGCCGGATAATTGGCCATTTCTTCTTTTTCGTAAGCCAGAATTTTGCTGTTGGTTTCTACAGTGGCATTTTTATTTCCGCAATCCATCCAGTCATTTACTTTCCCAAGACTGAATTTTGCTCCTTTAGCCCTTAAATTCTCTAATGCCATGGTCAGCTGATATTCACCGCCGTTTTTAATGTCATTATCGATGATATGATTGATCTCATCCATCAGTTTTTCAGCACTGTTGAAATAGTAGATTCCGATAATGGCAAGATCGGAAACAAATGTTGTAGGTTTTTCAACAAAGTCTGTAATGAAGCCGTAATTGTCTAATTTTACCACTCCGAATGCAGAAGGGTCTTCTACACTTTTCACCCAGATCACTCCGTCGGAGTTTTTATCCAACTGGAAATCTGCACGGAAAAGGGTATCTGCAAAGGCAATGACAACATCTCCCTGCATGGATGCTTCGGCGCATTTTATAGCGTGCGCAGTTCCAAGCGGGTCATTCTGATAATAAATGCTTCCTTTTGCACCCAGTTTTTCAGCAATCTGAATTAAAGATTTTTCAATTTCAGTACCGAAATCTCCGATGATAAAGGCTACTTCTTCTATTTTTTCTCCGGCCACTTTAGCAATGTCTTCTACCAGTCTCTGTACGATAGGTTTTCCGGCAATAGGGATAAGTGGTTTAGGAACCGTTAATGTATGTGGGCGTAATCTGGAACCGCGTCCAGCCATAGGGACAATAATTTTCATTTATATATTATAAGTTCTAAGGTTTTTGTATTGTTTAAATTTTTCAGTATAAAGATACTAATTATACCAGTGTAACCGGTGATGCTTGCTGTTTTTTAAATATTTGTTTAATTTTTTAATAAAACTGAGTAGTATCAAAATGGAGACCAAAGTTTTAAGAGGTCTTCCGGACTCTTGATAAGAGCATGTTTTTTTCAGTATAGATTAAAATTCCGGTGTAGATGATAAATAAAAGGTTGCCCAACCAGAAATTATAATTAATATACACTGTAATAAAACTGAAAGCCATTAATAGCCCGATAAAAAATGCCATTTTCTTAATACGGTAAGGAATCGGGTAGTATTTTTGTCCCAGCATATAAGAAGTAACCATCATTACAAAATAAGCGAGGAAAGTTACCCATGCTGAAACCATAAAGCCATATTTTTTTAACAGCACCAGGTTTAAAACAATGGTAATGATTGCTCCCAGCCATGAAATGACCGTTCCTATTTTGGTTCTGTCGGTCACTTTATACCAGGTTGAGAAATTATAATAAATTCCAAAGCAAAGATTGGCAATAACGATGATCGGAATAATGTCAATAGCAGTCCAGTAGGTGCTGTTGGGAATAAGAATTTGTTTTAACCATCCAATGTTGGCAATAATTCCCATCGCAACTGTTGAAGCAAAAAATGTAAAATATTCGGTTACTTTTGCATATGTATTTTTAGCATTTTCATTATTCATTTGTTTGAAGAAGAAAGGTTCAATTCCCATTCTGTAGGCGGTAACGAATAAGGTCATTAAAACCGCCAGCTTATAACAGCCTCCATAGGCCCCTGCATCTTCATTCGGAATAAAATAAATCTGAATGGCCTTATCAAAATTCTCATTGAACATAAATGCGAGTCCTGCGATCATTACAGGCCAGGAGTAGCCAATCATCCTTTTAAAAAGGTCAGCTGAGAATTTAAACCGGATTTTCAAAACTACAGGAAGCAGTAAAATAAATCCTAAAAAGCTTGCTGCAAGATTGCTGTAAAAAGGAAAGGAAACTTTTTCTTTTAATCCGAACCCCTGGGATATGCTGAAAGGAATATAAAGAAATAATGCGAGGGTAACTACAGTCTGGAATAAAGACTGTAAAACTCTTACCAATGAATATTTTATCGGCTTATTATTATACCGGAGCCATGCAAACGGGATAACACAAAGATTATCGAAAAATGCGATCCAGGCAAACCAGCGGATGTATTCGGGATTACCTGAATATTCGAGTTTATCTGCAATAGGTTGGGTAAAAATTAAGCAGGCTAACAGAAACAGGGTAGACAATCCAAATAAAAACCAAAATGAAGTATTGAAGGTTTTCTTCTCATTATCTTTTTCCGAAGAGAAACGGAAGAAAGCGGTTTCAAAGCCAAATGATAGAATAATATTAACGAAAGAAATCAATGCGTACAAATTTGAAAATATGGCGAAATCCTTTTTTTCAATCTGATCGATGTATAAAGGATTAAGAATGAACAGAATCACTCTCGGCATAATCGCGCCTATTCCATAGATGATAGTCTCGTTAAGAAGTTTTTTCAAAATGCGAAATTTCTTGCAAATGTAAATATTTACAAATTGATTTTTTAAGAGTGGTATTAAAATTCATTCATAAACCTTAATTTTGCCTTTATAGAAATTAGAATAAGGAAGTCAGAAATTAATAGTATAATTAATGACACCTGTCTCTCCAACTTCTATGACCTAACCTCTAACTTCTAAAAAAAGTAAATGAAGACCCTTATCAAAAATGTAAAAATCGTTAACGAAGGCCAGATCTTTGAAAGCGATATTTTAATTGAAAATGACCTGATTTCTAAAATAAATCCCAATATCTCTGAAGAAGCAGACCAGATTATTGAGGCGTCCGGAAAATATCTTTTACCGGGAGTTATTGATGACCAGGTACATTTCCGTGAGCCGGGCCTTACTCATAAAGGAGATATCGAAACTGAATCAAGATCTGCCATTGCAGGTGGGGTAACAAGTTTTATAGACCAGCCGAATACAGTACCGAATGCGGTTACCCAGGAGTTATTGGCAGATAAGTATAAAATAACTTCTCAGAAAGCTTACGCCAATTACGGTTTTATGATGGGGGGAACCAATGATAATCTGGAAGAAGTTTTAAAAACAAACCCGAAAAATGTTCCAGGGATCAAATTATTTTTAGGCTCTTCCACTGGAAATATGCTGGTGGACAATCCGGAAACATTAGAAAATATTTTCAGCAGTACAAAAATGCTGATTGCCGTTCATTGCGAAGATGAAGCCACAATTAAAGCAAACACTCAAAGATACCTGGATGAGTATGGAGAGGATATTCCTGTAAAATTTCATCACCTGATCAGAAGTGAAGAAGCCTGCTACATATCTTCATCCAAAGCTGTTGAGCTGGCGCAGAAAACAGGAGCGAGACTGCATGTATTTCATCTTTCTACGGCAAAAGAAACGGCACTTTTCAGAAATGATATTCCTTTAAAAGATAAAAAGATAACAGCGGAAGTGTGTGTGCACCATCTTACGTTCACCAATGAAGATTATGAGACAAAAGGAGGCCTGATCAAATGGAATCCTGCTGTAAAAACCCAGAAAGATAAAGATGGACTTTGGGAGGCATTGCTGGATGACAGGATTGATGTGATTGCTACAGACCACGCACCACACACCTGGGAAGAAAAGCAGAATGTCTACACAAAATGTCCTTCCGGAGCACCTTTGGTTCAGCATTCTTTAGTTGTGATGCTGGAAAACTATATCAGCGGCAAAATTTCTTTAGAAAAAATCGTTGAAAAAATGTCCCATAATCCGGCTATCCTTTTCAGAGTTGAAAAAAGAGGTTTTGTGAGAGAAGGATATAAAGCAGACCTGGTTTTGGTAGATCTAAATGAAAACTGGACGGTTGCCAAAGACAACATTCTGTACAAATGCGGCTGGAGCCCGTTAGAAGGAATGAATTTCCGTTCTAAAGTGACCCATACTTTTGTCAATGGAAATCTGGTTTATGATAACGGAAAAATTAATGAAAATAAATTCGGGGAACGGTTGCTTTTTGAAGTTCAGGAATAAATATCAATAGGAGCGGGCTTTAGCCCGCTTTTTCTTTAAAAACATCAAGTTGGCTTTAGCCAAAACCTATTTTAAACTCCTGTAGATTGAGTAAATTTTACAGATGATTGCGTACGATCGAGAGTTTTGTTCAATTTTATCATTCCGTAGCAATCTCAGCAAAGCAAAGATCAAAGCTTAGATTCTTTCAGAATGACAAACTATATGTTTATTTTTTCAGTTTAGCACTCATATAAAAAGTCAGCTTTCCGCCATTCATCAATTCAGAATGCTTCAATGTGAAATTTTTAATTTCTTTTCCATTTAAAAGAATCTTTTCAACATATACATTTTCCGGACTTTGATTAATGGCTTCAATTTCAAAAGTTCTTCCATTTTCTAAATTCAAAACAGCATGATCTACCGCCGGGCTGCCAATTGCATAATCTTCCGAACCTGGTGCCACAGGATAAAAACCAAGTGAGCTCAGAATATACCAGGCACTCATTTGTCCTGCATCATCATTTCCTCCCAACCCGTCAGGAGTAGCTTTGTACTGCATTTCTAAAATTTTCCTGATCTGGGCCTGGGTTTTCCATGGCTGGTCTGCCCAATTGTAAAAATAAGCAACATGATGGGCTGGCTCGTTTCCGTGTACATACCCGCCGATAATACCTTCCCTTGTAATGTCTTCCGTATCAGCAAAGAATTCGTCAGGCAAATGCATGGTAAACAGTTCATCCAGTTTTGAAGCGAATTTTCTCTTTCCGCCCATCATTTTAATTAATTCATCCGGATTCTGAGGAACAAAAAAGCTGTAGTTCCAGGAATTTCCTTCAATAAAACCCTGTCCGTGGGTACTTAATAAGTCAAAATCTTTTTTGAAACTGCCGTCTGCCAGTCGGGGACGCATAAATCCGATGCTTTTATCAAAATTATTCTTCCAGTTTTCAGAACGTCTGATAAACTGATTGTAGATTTCTGTTTCACCTAAATGTTTTGCCAGTTGTGCAATAGCCCAGTCGTCATAAGCATATTCTAATGTGTTGGAAACCGAGGTCCCACTTTTCTCGGCGGGAATATAGCCCAAATCTATATATAGCCCGATTCCTTCATAATCTCTTTTATTGGCTGTCGCTACACATGCTTTTAAGGCTTCTTTGGCGTCTCCGGTATAGTTTCCTTTAATGATAGCATCTGCCACTACGCTTACACTGTGATAACCACTCATACACCAGTTGTCATTGGCATAATGTGACCAGATCGGCAGCATTTTCATTGAAAACTGATCATAATGTGCCATCATCGATCTTACCATATCATTATTTCGTTTTGGCTGAATAATGTTCAAGAATGGATGAAGAGCACGATAAGTATCCCAAATAGAGAAGGTGGTATAATTGGTAAAACCTTCCGCTTTATGGATGTTTTGATCCAGGCCTTTGTATTCTCCATTCATATCCGTATAAGTGGTAGGGTTGATGAATGTGTGATACATCGCTGTATAAAAGTTTGTCTTTTCGGTGTCAGAACCTTTAATGACAATTTTATTGAGTTCTTTATTCCAGTCTTCCTGGGTTTTTGCTTTTACCTGATCAAATGATAAGCCGCCGGTTTCTTTTTCAAGATTGTCCAGTGCATTGGTTTGGCTTACCGGTGAAATAGCCAGCTTCACCTCAATCGCTTCGCTTTCATTCGTATCAAAATCAAAATACATTTTCAGGTTTCTCCCTGCAATTTCAGGGAAATTTTTAGTCTGGTCAAACTTTCTCCAGAACCCGCCGTAAACCTGTTTCCCGTCGTAATTTTTCTGCCCGTATGATTTGAACGGTTTTGAAAATTTCACGGCAAAATAAACAGTTCTTGTTCTCGCCCAGCCACTGGTTTGTCGGTATCCTGTAATCGTATTGCCGTTTTCGACACGTACATAAGTCCATACATTTTTACCTTCATAATTATAAATTCCTGCCATCAGGTCTAAAATAATGTGGGCCTGGTCAGATTTTGGAAATGTGTAACGATGTACGCCTACTCTTGTCGTAGCCGTAAGTTCAGCTAAAATATGATGATCATCAAGTTTTACTTTATAATATCCGGCTTCTGCCTTTTCATTCTGATGAGAAAACCTGCTTCTGTAGCCATTTTCAGGGTTGGATGCTGTTCCGGGATTCAACTGGAGCTTTCCTGTTGTCGGCATAATTAAAAAGTCCCCAAGGTCGGAATGTCCTGTTCCGCTGAAATGAGTAGAGCTGAAACCGACAATCGTTTTGTCTTCATAGCGGTATCCTGCACAGTATTTATAAACCTCACCATTATACTTTCCGTTAAGTTCATAAGAAATAGTATCCGTTTCCGGGCTTAATTGTATAGCTCCGAAAGGGGCGGTAGCACCGGGATACGTATGTCCCATTTTTTCAGTTCCGATTAACGGATTGACGTATTGTATTAATTTTTCGAATCTTTGAGATTTAAAATGTAAACTAAAAAATAGGAATAAAAGAAAAAGAGAAGTTCCTGACCTTTTCATGTATGGGTAATTTTTCGGAGAGTAAAATTAAATAAAATCAAAGAATAACCGTTTATCGTTTTTGATTCAGGTATTATTTATTTTTCAGAAAACCGGAAACCTATTCCGTGTAAATTTTCAATGAATATATTTTGGTCATCTGCAAATACTTTCCGCAGTCTTGAAATGAATACATCCAGGCTCCGTCCCATAAAGTAATCATCATCTCCCCAGATTGCTTTCAGGATGTCCTGTCTTTTCAAAACCATGTTTTTATGGCTGATGAAATATAGCAGCAACTCAGATTCTCTTTGGGTGAGAGTAATGCTGTTTTGAGTATCCTGCAAAGTATAATTTTTAGGATCAAAGTCATATTTTCCGATTTTGTATTTGGATGGTTGTGTATTTGTTTTCTTTGAACGCTTTAGAAAAACTTCGATCTTAAGAATGAGTTCTTCAATACTGAACGGTTTTACAAGATAATCATCCGCACCAATTTTCAGCCCTTTAATTCTGTCCTCCTTCAGAGCCTTTGCAGAAATAAAAATGATAGGGATCTCAGAATTTTTTTCACGAATGTGCTGTGCCAGTTCAAATCCATTGATTTCTGGCATCATGATATCTAAAAGACAAATATCAAAATTTTGGGTATTGAAAGCTTCAAACGCAGATTTTCCGTCTGAATAGCAGGAAATTTCATAATAATTTTCCAGGCTGTCCTGAATCAGGAATGCAATCGTACTGTCATCTTCAGCATATAAGATCTTAGATTTTTCCATAGCTTGAGCATTATTATTTTAAAACGGTGCAAACAAAGTGATGGTAATTCCCTCATCAGGATTATTTTCAACAGAAATTTTCCAGTTATGTTGCTGTACGATCTTTTTTACGTAGAATAATCCTAATCCAAAACCGTTCACCTCATGACTCTTTTTTGTATTTACCCTGTAAAACTTATCAAAAATATGAGGAATATTTTTAGCAGGGATTCCTATTCCGTTATCTTTAAATTTTAAATATAAGCCTTTTGAATCTTTAAAGGAAGATATGATAATACCCGGTTTTGTTTCACAGTACTTGATAGAATTGTCCAAAATGTTATAAATGATATTAGTCAAGTGAAATTCATCAGCAATTATTGAGATATTTTCTTCAATATCAATTTGTATGGTAAGGTTCTCATTCTTTTGCTTTATAGTATCTGCAATTTGTGAAATGAACGGAAATAAAACTATTTTTTGAGATTTTAAAGAAAGCCCGGAGGCATCATGCCGGGCGATATTCAATATTTTTTCAATATGATTATTAAGTTTATAGCTTTGGTCTGTGATAATGGATGTGTAGGTTTCCAGCTTAGGATTTTCTTTGATGAGTTCCTGCTTTGTCAATGCTTCAGAAGCCAGAAGGATGGAAGAAAGAGGTGTTTTAAATTCATGGGTCATATTATTGATAAAATCCCTTTGAAGCTCCGAGAACTTTTTTTGCTGAATAATGGTATATATGGAATATACATAAACGAGAAGGATAATAATAAGAGCAAAGGTGAGCAAATACCAAAACCGCAGGGAGCTTATCAGATATGTAGTTTTATCCGGGAAACGAATAGAAAAATAGTACACCAGATTTTTATGCTTTGGAAATTTAATGACCTTACTGTCCGGGTGTTCCTGATGCTTTGAAATATATTTTCCATAGATCATTTTATCACTATGACAATTGTATACTGCGTAAACATAATTCGTATTGATCTGAAAGCGGTTAAACTCCGTTCTCAAATAATGCTCTAAGACTGCAGGATGAAATTCATTATTGATATTTACCACATAATAGTCATTGGAAATATTCTGCACCGGGTTTTCAGTAAAAGAGGTTTTTCCTCCTGATAATTTTTCCACTACTCCCAGTAAAGCGATGTTTACCGTTTGGTTGAATTTTTTATCCTCAAGATTATATGCCTGTCGGGTCCATAAAAGTTGGGCTATCAAAATACCGATAATAGCTACAAACCCGAGGGTTATTATAATATTAAGTTTCTTAATTTCCATTTTACAGAAGCAATATTATTCAAAAATATCTATTTATCTTTTATCATTAACAACTTGTTAACAAATGTTTGAGAGCAGTTAACATGCTGAATTGAGAATCACCTTTACATTTGCGATATCAAAATATGATAAACATAATAATTAATAAAATTTATATCATGAAAAAATTAAAAATTACTGTCCTTTTAGCGGTTTTGGCATTCTCTCCTTTTTATGCAGGTATACTTCCTTTTGAAAATACTTCTGTCAAGGTAATTATTGATGCAATCAAATGGAAATCAGAATCTGTTGATGTGGGAAATATCCCTCAGGGAAAACCTAAAGTAATCAGATTTGAATTTACCAATACCAGCTCAAAACCGATTGTTATAGAAAATGTGGCGCCATCATGCGGTTGCACAACAGCGGATTATACAAAAACCCCGATTCTTCCGGGTAAGAAAGGATTTGTGGAGGCAAGTTACAATGCAGCAAATCCGGGAGCATTTATGAAAACGGTTAACGTTACAACCAGTGATAGCAAAACCCCAAAAACTCTTTCATTCAAAGGAGTAGTGGTTGCTGGTTAATTTTTATTTAAAAGCCAATTAAGAAACAGCCCGATCATTATGATCAGGCTGTTCCTATTTATAAAAAATGATAGTGTGGAAAGAATAATTATTTATGGCATTATTTATCATGTCATTTTAAATAAACTCCGATCAATATTTCCTATTTTTAGGAAAAATTAAAATTATGAATCTATATACACAACCTATGTTGCGTGAAGACGCACTGAAGGATAAAGTTGCTGTCGTTACAGGTGGCGGAAGCGGTCTTGGAAAAGCCATGACCAAATATTTTCTTCAATTGGGAGCTAAAGTTGTCATTACTTCCAGGAACCTGGAGAAATTGCAGGCCACAGCCAAAGAACTGGAAGATGAAACGGGAGGTAAGGTTCTTTGTGTTGCCTGTGATGTAAGAAACTGGGATGAAGTGGAAGCTGTAAAGGAAGCAACTTTAAAAGAATTCGGTAAAATCGATATCTTATTAAACAATGCTGCCGGAAATTTTATATCTCCCACAGAAAGACTGACGCATTCTGCATTTGATTCTATTCTGGATATTGTTTTAAAAGGAACAAAAAACTGCACACTCTCCATAGGAAAGTACTGGATCGATTCTAAAACTCCGGGAACGGTACTGAATATTGTGACTACATATTCATGGACGGGTTCTGCGTATGTAGTCCCTTCAGCCTGTGCCAAAGCCGGTGTTCTGGCAATGACAAGATCGTTGGCTGTCGAATGGGCGAAATACGGAATACGTTTTAATGCAATTGCTCCGGGACCTTTCCCTACCAAAGGAGCCTGGGACAGATTGCTTCCCGGTGACTTACAGGAAAAATTCGATATGAGGAAAAAAGTTCCGTTGAGAAGAGTGGGAGAACATCAGGAGCTTGCAAATCTTGCAGCGTATCTGGTATCAGATTATTCTGCTTATATGAATGGGGAAGTGGTAACCATTGATGGGGGAGAGTGGCTTCAGGGTGCAGGAGAATTTAATATGCTGGAAGATGTTCCGCAGGAAATGTGGGATATGCTGGAAGCTATGATCAAAGCAAAAAAATCAAATTAATTAAATTGATATAAAAGGTTCCCGGACTTGTAACAATTCCGGGAGTTTTTTTACCTATCTGATAAGTATTTAAACTTTTTCACATGAATTATAAACTTCCAACTCTTGTTTCCGCAATAACAGTTTTTCTTTTTTCAGGATCTGCATTTGCACAGGAAGCTCCAAAGTATGATTACACAGAAGCATTCAAACCCTTCTTTTACCCTCACACGGGCACAGAAACCCGTTCTGCAAGCGGACAGCCCGGACATGCATACTGGCAGAATTCTGCAGACTATAATCTCAATGTCAGTCTGAATGATACTAAAAATGAAATTACGGGAAGCGCCGAAATTACCTATACCAATAACAGTCCGGATATGCTGAGCTTTCTTTGGTTGCAGCTGGATCAGAATTTATTCGCGAAAGATTCCCGGGGTAATGCAGTAGTTCCGCTTTCGGGAAGCAGAAACGGAGCTCATGGGGAAGATTTTGATGGGGGGTACAAAATTAAATCGGTAAAACTTGATGGTAAGGATGTGAAATATACCATTATTGATACAAGAATGCAGATTGACTTACCTAAAGAGCTGAAGGCAAAAGGGGGTGTTGCTAAAATTAAAATCGACTACGCTTTTGTTTCTCCGGAATACGGATCAGACAGAATGGGTGTGCAGCAGACTAAAAACGGAAAAGTATTTACGATTGCACAGTGGTACCCAAGAATGTGTGTATATGATGATATATTAGGCTGGAACACGATGCCCTATCTTGGAGCTTCGGAGTTTTATCTGGAATATGGTGACATCACGGCAAATATTACAGTGCCGTCCAATCATTATGTTGTTGCTTCCGGGCAACTTCTTAATGAAAAGGAAATGTACAGCAAAGAAGAGAACAGTCGTTGGGAGCAGGCTAGAAACAGTGATAAAACGGTCATGATACATCCGGAATCTGAGATTAGTAAAAACCAGTCTTCCGGAACAAAAACATGGAAATTTAAAATCGAAAAAACAAGAGATTTTGCCTGGGCATCTTCACCTGCATTTGTATTGGATGCAGCAAGGATTAATTTGCCAAGTGGGAAAAAATCTTTGGCGATTTCCGCTTATCCTGCTGAAAGTGGTGGCGAAAAAGCATGGGGGAGATCCACGGAATATACAAAAGCAGCTATAGAACATTATTCCCGGAAATGGTATGAATACACCTATCCTGCAGCCACAAACGTAGCGGGAAATGAAGGCGGTATGGAATATCCCGGAATCGTATTCTGTCATATGGATTCTAAAGGAGAGAGCCTTTGGGGAGTTACAGACCATGAGTTCGGGCACAACTGGTTCCCGATGATTGTGGGCTCCAATGAAAGATTATTCGCATGGATGGATGAAGGCTTTAACACATTTATTAACGGCCTTTCTACAGAAGCTTTCAATAAAGGAGAATATTATAAAAAACAAAATGTAGCCCAGTCCGGAGGTTTTCTGATGAGTGATAGTTTTGAACCTATTATGATAGGCCCTGACAATATGAAAGAAAGAAATATCGGAATCCTTGCTTATTTCAAGCCGGGAACAGGATTGGAGGTTTTAAGAGAATCCATTCTGGGGCCTGAAAAATTTGATAAGGCATTCAGAACGTATATAGACCGTTGGGCCTTCAAACATCCGACTCCATGGGATTTCTTCCATACGATGGAAAATGTTTCGGGTGAAGAACTTAACTGGTTCTGGAGAGGATGGTTCCTTAATAAATGGAAAATCGACCAGTCTGTTAAAAATGTAAAATATATCAATGGTGACTTTAAAAACGGTGCCCAGATTACGGTTGAGAACCTTGGACAGTTGCCGATGCCAACTACCGTTCAGGTGAAATTCAAAGACGGAACTACACAAATTTCAAAAGTGCCTGTTGAAGTTTGGAAACGAAATACGGAATGGACATTCAAAATCAATTCCAATAAAGAAATTGATGAGGTAAAACTGGATCCGAATGGTCAGATTCCTGATGTTAATGCAAAAAACAATTTATGGACGTCCGCACAGGCAGTAGCTGTTGAGAAAATCAATCCGAAAGATTTTACAGGAACCTATGGCAGTAAAGATATTCCGATTAAATTAACGTTTCTTGAAAAAAATGGACAGCTTTTCGGGCAGGCAAAAGGCCAGCAGGAATTTCCTCTTGAATACACGGGAGATAATAAATTTACTTTTGAGCAGGCTGAAATAACAATAGTTTTCAGTAAGGATAAGAAAACAATCAATTTCACACAAGGTGGTAGAGAATTCAAATTCACTAAGGAATAACGATCTGTTATAAAATATTTAAAAATAAGCTCCAAAATTTTTTGGAGCTTATTTTTTTTGCAATCTTTTGAGAAAAACTTATAATAATTTAACATTATAATGATGTCTTTTAGATCATTCTCTGCAGAAGAAGTTTTATTTTTGTTGCTTTATTATTTAAAATAGAGGATTATGTATTTCAGATTTTCAATTTTATCCCTTATGTTTTTTGCATTGGGATTTTCACAGGATCTTAAAGTAATGAGTTTTAACATCAGATTAAATGTAGAATCTGATAAAGAAAATGCATGGCCACAAAGAAAACAGGATGTTGCAGACCTGTTGACTTACTATCATCCCGATTATTTTGGGGTTCAGGAAGCTCTCCCCGAACAGATGAAGGATATAAAAAACGGATTGAAAAATTACGATTATGTAGGAGTAGGAAGAGATGACGGTAAAGAAAAAGGAGAATTTTCTGCTGTTTTTTATGATACAAACAGGCTTCAGGTATTAACTTCAGGAACGTTCTGGCTTTCTGAAACTCCTGATATTCCTTCAAAAGGATGGGATGCTGCTTTAAACAGAATCTGTACCTATGCTGTTTTCAGGGATAAAAAATCCAAAAAAGAATTCATGGCATTAAATCTTCACTTTGATCATGTCGGAAATGTAGCAAGGGTAAAATCTTCAGAGCTGATTTTAAATAAGATCAAAGAAATCAACCCCAAAAACTTACCTGTAATTTTGAGTGGTGATTTTAATTTAACGGATGATTCAGAGCCTATCAAAATTATTTCACAAAACTTAAAAGATACTTTTTACAATTCGGAAACAAAGCATTACGGGCCAGTGGGGACTTTCACGGCATTCAACGTTAATGAAGCACCGAAAGACAGGATTGATTATATTTTTGTAAAAGGGTTCAAAATAAAATCACACCGGCACATTAATGACAGGAGGCCTAATCTCCTTTATCCCTCTGATCATTTTCCTGTCATTGTAGATTTACAGTTTTAAAAATACAAAGGCAATATTTTTTTATTGTTTTTTTTGTTACAGTTTTGTACGTTTAATACTTATCATAAATAATTTTAATGAAAAGATTGGTTATAGGCTTGTTTTTAATGTCTTTAGGTCAGTTTTCTGCCCAGGAATTATACATGCCCAGAAACATTAAAAAAGCATATCAGAACGGGACCCGTGATATTTCGGGTGCTCCCGGGAAAAATTACTGGCAGAATAAAGGAATATACAATGTTGAGGTAAAAGTGGATGCCAATACCAAAATAGTTTCAGGAAAAGAAACCATTGTTTACAGCAATAACAGCCCGAATGATTTGCATTCATTAGCGATAAGATTTGTTAATAATCTTCATAAGCCACAGGCCCCAAGGTCAGGTTTTGTATCAAAAGATTTTTTATCCTCAGGTTTGCATATTAAATCTTTCATTGTAAACGGTGAAAAATATAATATAAACAGTGATGATTGGGGAACTGTAGAATCAGTGAAACTTAATAATGCTTTAAAAGCAAAAACAAAAGCTGAGGTTAAAATAGAATGGGAATACCCGCTGTCGGTACAAAGTGGAAGAGAGGGGCAGATCGATCCTGAAACTTTTTATGTAGCCTATTCATTCCCGAGAATTTCTGTATATGATGATTACAACGGATGGGATATGCTTCCACATTCAGACAGACAGGAGTTTTATAATGATTTTAATGATTATAATTTTGCGATTACAGCTCCGAAGAATTTTGTTGTTTGGGCTACAGGGGATTTTCTGAATCCCGATGCTGTACTTCAGTCTGAGTATCTGAAAAGGTATAGGGCCTCTTTGAGAAGTGATAAAGTAATTCATGTTGCCAACGAGGATGAAATGAAATCCGGAAAAGTCACCAAGCAGAATAAATGGAATGTCTGGAAATTTAAAGCAACTCATATTACCGATTTCTGTTTTGCTTTGAGTAATCATTATGTCTGGGATGCGGCAAGTGTTCAGCTTAAAACAAAAAGAGCAAGTGTTCAGGCAGGATACAAAGCAGGAGCAAAAGATTTTGAACATTATGTAGACTGGATGCGCTATAACCTTGACTGGTTTTCGAAAAACTGGCCGGGTGTAGAATACCCATACCCGGTAATGACAGCTATTCAGGGATATGCCGATATGGAATATCCAATGATGATCAATGATACCAGCATTCCTGATGACTTTCAGGACGCAAGGCTGACTGCAGATCATGAAATTGCGCACACCTATTTCCCTTTTTATATGGGAATTAATGAAACAAGATATGCCTTTATGGATGAAGGGTGGGCAACCACTCTGGAATACCTGATTGGTATTGATGAAAACGGGGAAGCAAAAGCTAAAGAATTCTACCGGAATTTCAGGGTGAAAAGGTGGATCAATGATCCTTCAGCAGAACAGGATCAGCCTGTTATCTCCATGAGTACACAGGTAAGCGGAGCTGGATATGGTAATAACTCCTATGTAAAATCTTCATTATCTTATTTGGCGCTGAAAGACTATTTAGGAGATAATCTGTTTAAAAAAGCTCTGCATCATTATATGGATAACTGGAATGGGAAACACCCTGTTCCATGGGATTATTTTTATTCAATGAATACAGGTTCCGGAAAAGATCTAAGCTGGTTCTGGAATAACTGGTTTTATACCAATTATTATATCGATTTAAAAGTAACAGGTGCTAATCAGCAAAATGATTTACTGACAGTAAATATTGATAATGTTGGCGGTTTTGCAATTCCTTTTGATACCGTACTTACCTATGAAGACGGAGCAGAAGAAAAGCTTCATTTTTCTCCATCGATCTGGGAAAAGGATCAGAAGCAGGCTGTTTTGACGGTTCCGATTAAAAAGAAAGTGAAATCAGTCAAATTAGACGGTGGGCTTTTTATGGATTATACTCCGGAAGATAATTTAAAAACCCTGTAAGTTTTATTTCAAAATAAAACTCCGGCCTCACGCAGTGAGGCCGGAGTTTTTTAATATTAAATAGTATGTTATGTTTAAAGGACTCTTAATCCTGCCCTTGAGCCGGATGCATCTACAACAGCCTGCATTCTTGTTTTCTGCCCTGCAGAGAACATAAACATAGCAGCATCATCCACATAATCCATGTAATTCATGAACATAACAGAGCGGGAAACACCGCTGCATGTGTTATATAGTGGATATGACGGTTTGTTATAGTTGGCTGTAGTCTGGGTTGGAGTATCGGCAACAAGGTCATTACCACAGTTGGCATCTCCCCAGATGTGTCTAAGATTCAAATAGTGCCCAACTTCGTGAGTGGCAGTTCTTCCTAAATTAAATGGAGCTGATGCACCTGTTTTTCCAAAGAATGGAGCAGCGATTACTACACCGTCATTCCATAATCCTGCAGATTCAGGGAAAGTAGCATATCCCAGAATTGTTCTTCCCTGGCTGGTCATTTTACCTACTACCCAGATATTTAGATAGTTGGTAGGGGTAGTTGCATCAAGGCCTCCGGTAGATGCTTTTTTCATAGCATCATTAGTACCCCAGCTTGTTTTTGAAGTAGACTTTCTTATTGTGTTAACAAGTTTAAATCTTACTTTTACATCATCTGCTTTTACTGTTTGAAATTCTGTCGGGATGTTTGAAGCATCAGTATTTGTGCCTCCGTAATCAGCATTTAATACCGCAATTTGCTCTGCAATTCTGGCATCAGAAACATTTTCTGCGGCAGTTTTGTAAATTACATTCACTACTACGGGAATTTCAACAGTACCGTCAGCAAGAACTTTTCCTAACTTCAGTTCGTTGGCAAATTTTTCAGTATTGGCTTCTAATACATTGAACTTTTGTCGGAGCTCCGGATTGTTTTGAAGGGCTACTTTTCGGATTTCTTCAGATGGGCACTCCCTTTTACCTGCAAGGTTTACTGAAGCATCAGCACCGTTTGAAGGGTTTTCATTTTGATTGGTAACATTATCACTGTTACAAGAAGACATGAATCCTAGCGCAAGGATTCCAAACAATAGTTTTTTCATAATTCTGATTTTGGTAGAGTTTCAGATTGTGAAATTATATTATTTGAAATTATCACACAATAGTTTTGCTTATTTTTTTAATAAAAATTTAATATTTGAGGTTAATTTTTGCTTATTATTTACGTTTATACTGTAATTGTTAAATAATTTTCAATATTGTTATTTAATTTAAATTACTTTATATTTTTATTTATTTTACGTTAATTAATATTATTGGCTGTTTTTATTTAATAAAATTCATTTATGAATATTATTTTTTTAACGTTGGATTTTTCTTGTGTAGAGGATTTTTAAAAGGTTACAAAAATTGAGTAATGAAGAATTTTATTAAACAAAACTTTGTTTTTAAATCAAGCTTTTTAAAGGTACATCATATGCCCTGGATTGTTATTTTAATGTCCGGATGAAAATAAAGAGAGGCTGTCTCAAAAGGTAAATTAATGCTCTGAGAATCTCCTAAATGACAAAAGTTGTCAGACAGGCGTCTGAGAGAGGGGTACTTTTGAGACAGTTTCCATTTTTATTTTATAATCTTAATCCTGCTCTTGGTCCGGATGAAGCAACTACGGCCTGCATTCTGGTTTTTTGATTGGCAGAGAACATAAACATGGCCCTGTCATCTACATAATCCATATAATTCATGAACATTTGAGAACGGCTTATACCTCCGCAAACTCTGTTTAAAGGGTATGATGGTGTTCCGTAGTTTGGTCCCGGAGAAACGGGAGTATCACCAGAGTAATCGGTCTGGCATCCTGTATCGGATGATCCCCAAAGGTGGGGTAAGTTTAAATAATGTCCTACTTCATGAGTAACAGTTCTTCCTAAATTGAACGGAGCAGAAGCACCTGTTTTTCCGATGTATTGATAACCTATTACAAGGCCGTCATACCATAAACCCGCTGATTCAGGGTAATAGGCATATCCCAGGGTTCCCGGGTCCCCATTCTCGTCAAGGATAGAGTTAACCACCCAGATATTCATATTTTTAGTAGCGTCAGTAGCATTAATCCCTCCGGTGCTGGATTTTTTCATTTCTTCCAGCTCGGAGCTCCATCCTGTTTTTGAACTTTGTTTACGGTTGGTTGCCACCAGTTTAAAGCGGATTTTCACATTCCCGGCAGCATAGGGCTGGAAAGCTGACGGTATTTTTGAAATATCAGAATTGGTAGCTCCGTAATCAGCATTCAGAACAGCGATTTGTTCTGCAATCCTTGCATCAGAAATATTCTGGGCAGAAGTGTTATAAATTACATTAAAAACAACCGGAATCTCAACGGTTCCGTCTGCAAGTACTTTTCCCAATGCGATGTCTTTTGAGAATCTCTCAGACTGCAATTCGTTGGCGTCAAACCGGGCTTTTAGCTCAGGATGGTTTTTGAGGTTTTTTTCTCTTATTTTGTCTGAAGGACAAGATCTATTGGATTGGATAATCCCGGAAGGAACACCTGGGTCTGAAGGGTATTCCTGGTTCGAAATACCGTCGCTGTTACAAGCAGACATAAAACTGAGCACAAGAGCTCCAAATAATAATTTTCTCATAAATTTATATTTTGGTTTGAAAATATGAAATTATATTATTTAGATTTAGGATGCAAGTAAAACGATGTTTTTTTTAATGTATTTTTATTATTATGTTAATTTTGTTATGTATTTGATGTTATATAATGTTTTTTATTGATTTTTAGTTAATATTGATTATTTTTTGTAAAAAATTAATTTTAAATATTTTTTAATGTTATTTTTTCACATAATAGTGCTTGAAATGATGGATTTTTTACGCTTAACATTTAATGGTTAAAGAATGAATATTGACATTTTTTTGGCAACCAAATTATGAAACAGGATATTTCACTTAAAGAAAGTGAAAAAGCTACCTCCAGAATGAGACAGCTTCCATTTATTCTAATTTGAAGGTATTTTGCTCCGGTTTGTGGGAACTCAAACAGGGTGGTTAGTTGGCAAAGCCGTTTTTAATAGCAAAAACAGCCAGTCCCACACGGGTCTTCAGATCCAGTTTTTCACAAAGCTGATCCCGGTAGCTTTCCACAGTTCTTGGGCTGCAGCACATTTTATCGGCAATTTCTTTATAGCTGAGTTCAGTTACCGTAAATTTTAAAAATTCTTTTTCACGGTCAGAAATTCTGATAGCATTTTCACTCTCTTTATCATTATTAAGGTTTGAAAAAATAATTTTTGAGGCCCACTCGGGATAGAAAAATCCATCCGAATTTAATTTGGTAAGTGCTGTTTCGAGATCTTTTGGATGTGTGTTTTTTAATAAATATCCTTTGGCTCCGTTTTTAATCATTTTAATGACGCTTTTATCGTCACCCTGCATACTCAGGGCCATCACTTTAATGTCCGGATGATTTTCCTTCAGCCAGAGAACGGTTTCGAAACCGTCCATAATTGGCATGCTGATATCCAGAAGTATAATATCCGGGATCTTACTGTTATTTTCAAACTTTTGAATGAGATCTTTTCCGTTTTCGGCCACATAAATCACTTCGAATTCTTTAAAATTATCAATGATTCCTTCTAAAGCTTTCGCAATAAGTACGTGGTCATCAACAATAACGATCGTTTTTTTCATGGCTGTCTTTTTAAAATAATATTAAGTGTAGTTCCGATATTTTTCTCACTTTCAAGTCTGAAGTTAGCGCCGATAATTTCCGCCCTGTTTTTCATATTGGTTAAGCCGATTCCTTTTGATGTTATTTCAGATTGGTTAAATCCAACACCATCATCCTTGATGTTAAGCTCCCAAAGTGATTCTTCGGAAGTATTCAGATTAATGAAGATATTCTTGCAACGGGCATGTTTTATACTGTTTTGAATAAATTCCTGTGTAATTCTGAGAAGCATGTTTTTATGTACAAATCCAAGGTCAAGCTGTTGGAAGTTGTGTTTGAAACTTACTGTACATCTTTTAAAAGCATTGGTATTGTCTACTTCTTCCTGAATTAAAGTTACGATTTCTTTTTGACTGATTTTATCATCCGTTAAAGTTTTTGACAGGCTCCTTAAATCCTGAAGAGACTGGTTGATGATCTGTGAAACCTGTTCTATTCTTTCGCTTACTTCCGGTACCTTGTTTTCGTACAGAAGCTGTTGGGTGTACAGACTTACCAGTGTTAATTTTTGCCCGATGTTGTCGTGAAGCTCTCTCCCGATCTGTTGCATGGTGGCATGCTGAATCTCCAGCTGAGTGGCCAGAAGTTCTTTTTGGTGAATTTCGTTTTTAATCTGTATTTCATTTAAATATTCTCTCTTACGAAGTCTGTATTTCCTAATATAAATGGATACAGCAACTACAAACAACACAAAGAATAAGTTGAATAAAATAACCGTTATTAAGAGTTCTGCTTTCCCCATATGAATGAAATTGAGAATAATAAATACATGATAATACAGGAAATTAAACTATAGCTGTAATAAATGTCCCAAATTTCCCGATGCTCATAATACAAAAGTATATTAAAGGTATAAAAAGGAAGTGAGCCGATATAGAATAATGTTACTCCTAAATTGATATAAAACATTCTGTTCTTGTGGAAATTGATAATATCATCAGAATTGATTTGCTTATAATATTCCATAATAACCAAAATCATCAGAAGCAGACATCCAAAAGTATAATTAAAGGAATTTATTATTTTACTTTCCTTAAAGTATGTTTCACTTAATATAAATGAAATTAAGTACAACAATGTTAAAACCCAAAACAAACCTTTGTTCTTCTGCAATTTTACTCCATAAAGCCAATAAAAGAAAACAAATTGTAGTGGGATTACAAAATAATTGTAATACATGGCTTTTTTTGTGTGCTCTATCACCGGATTTGAAAATGTGATCCAGCTAACACCCCATTTTGCAAAAGCTTCACAAAAAAAAATGATGATTAAATAATAGACAAAATATTTCCAATATTGTCCTTTTATGTTTTTGTAGTATAAAATAGCAATAATAGCAGCAAATCCCTCAACCCAAAGGCTGCTGTTAATTAGGAAAATTTGAAAATTATTTAACATTATTTGTGTTTAAGCGGGATAGATTAATACATTTGAACTACTGGAGTCGCAGGCGGAATAAGTTGCCCGTGATTTTGAGCTAATGATTCATCCTCCTCAGGATCATCTGCATTGCTTGATTTAAATGCCATTGCAGACATTTGTCCGTTGACTGCGCTTAGAGGATTGAAGTCATAATCCAATAATTCTCCCTCTTCATTTTCAGATTTTAAAGTTGGAATCATGATCAGTGTGTGCTTTTCTGCATATTCTGTAGGAACGGGATGGCTTTCCATGATATCCCAGTTTTCTAATTTCGGATAGGCTGCATAATAAAACCTGATTCCTAAATCATTTTCGGTTGTATCCGGATTCACTTTTTGTGCTTCGATTTCAATATCTGCAATAAATTTTTTCAATTTAGGAAGATCAAACCATATAGAATGGGCATCAGTAATTTCCAGGGTTGAATTAATCGCCATCAAATGGTTGTTACGGTAATTATTTACAAGTTCTTGGATAAGACTTGTTGTCATCATGTTAGCTGCATTGAGTGTTTCAATAGCTTCACTTTCAAAGATAGGTTTTGTTTTCATAATGTCAGTTTTATAATTGATATTGCAAATTTCGTAAATTTTTTATGTTAAATGCTCGTATTTTACCTATTTATTATCCGTGTTTTTACGGATTGCAGAAAAGGATGTAAATGCATAAGTCCCCAAGCTATTCACTTGGGGACTCAATCTGTATTTTGAATTTTTTCTATAATACTCTCAATCCGGCTCTTGGGCCTGTTGCTGAAACAGAAGCCTGAATTCTGTCATTCTGTTGTTGTGTAAACATAAATAAGGTGGTTTCGTCAGAATAATCCATATAATTCATGAACATAACAGAACGTGAAACACCACCGCAGGTTTCATATTTAGGGTATGTAGGAACTCCTCTGTGGTTTGTGATCTGTTGCGGAGTATCATTTACAAGGTCATTTCCACAGTTGGCATCACCCCAAATGTGTCTCAGATTCAGATAGTGGCCTACTTCATGTACTGTTACCCTCCCTTTATTGTGGGTTGCTACCGGTCCGCCTTCACCTACATATTCATCCATCATTACTACTCCGTCATTCCAAAGACCAGCAGATTCCGGGAAAGTAGCATATCCTAAAACATATCCTGACTGGTAAGGCATGTAGTCTACTACCCATATATTTAGGTAATTATTTGGAGTTGTGGCGTCGATTCCTCCGGTGCTTGTTTTTTTCATTTTATCATCAGGAGACCATCTTGATTTTGTCGTTGACTTCCTGTTGATCTGCGCTAATCTGAATTTGATCTTGGTATCTCCGGCATTTACAGGCTGGAATTCTACAGGAATACTAGAAACATCAGCATGAGTTGATGCAAAAGCTTTATTCAGAACGTCAATTTGGGAATTGATTCTAGCGTCTGATACATTGTTGGTAGAGTTTGTATATAAGACGTTGAAGATTACCGGAATTTCAACACTACCGTCAGCTAAAACTTTACCCATCTGTTTTTGCTGGATAAACTGAGCTGTTTTATTTTCTATCTGAAGCAAGCGTTGTGCGGCCTCTGGATTTTCTAAAAGGAATTTTTGCCTTACTACGTCCGAACCACAGATAGCATCTCCTTTGGCAAGGGTTTCAGATTGTTCAGGGCCTGAATTGTTGACAATAGAATTTTCTGTTTCATTATTACAAGAAACAAAAAGAGTAATCAGTACTCCTAATAATGTTTTTTTCATAAATTTATTTCTTATGGTTTAAATGTGATGCTAATATATAAAAAATAAACTTACATTGAATATAATCCACTGTTTTAACATTTTTTATGTGTTAATGTTTATTTTTTAATTATTTAATTTATTTTCATATTTTCATTATTTGTTTTAATTTTTCAACATATTTTTATAAAAATGAAAAATTTGAATGATAACTATGAGGTTTGTTGTGAAAATTATATTTATATGGAAAATGCTCATTACTATGATTCTTATAATCAAACGATCTGGAACAGGAAGAGTAAAAAATAATATGAATAAAAAAACCGAAAGAATTTTTTCTGGCTGAATAATGTATTCACTTATAAAAAATAAGTGCTGCAGACCTTATCTACAGCACTTACTACAAAAATAATATATATGAAAAAAACTACTTTATTTTTCTGCAGGCCTGAACACCAGACCTGTTTCCTCAAAATAATCTAAAGTGATCCTGTCACCGTCATTTACATTTCCTGCAAGAATCTCTCTCGATAATTTATTTAAAACCTCCTGTTGGATTATCCTTTTTAAAGGTCTTGCCCCGAAAGCAGGATCATAACCTTTATTCATCAGATAATCTACAGCATCCTGAGTGGCGGTCATAATGATATTTCGTTTTGCCAGCATATCATTGAAACCTCTCAACTGATACTGAACGATTTTTCCGATTTCTTTTTTTCTTAAAGGCTGGAACAGTACTATTTCATCAATTCTGTTTAAGAATTCCGGACGTAAAGTCTGCTTCAGCAAATCGAAAACCTCATCTTTTGTTTTGGCTACAATAACATCCTGGTTCTCATCCGTAATATTTTCAAAATTCTCCTGGATAAGATGTGAACCTAAATTCGAGGTCATGATGATAATAGAATTTTTGAAATTTACTACACGACCTTTATTGTCGGTCAGACGACCATCATCCAAAACCTGTAACAATGTGTTGAAAACATCCGGATGCGCTTTTTCAATTTCATCTAAAAGCACTACGGAATAAGGTCTTCTTCTCACAGCCTCTGTTAATTGCCCGCCTTCATCATATCCTACATATCCCGGAGGCGCACCTACCAATCTTGAAACAGAGTGACGTTCCTGATATTCACTCATGTCAATTCTCGTCATATTATTTTCATCGTCGAATAAAAACTCTGCAAGTGCTTTTGCAAGCTCAGTTTTACCGACACCGGTTGTTCCTAAGAAAAGGAATGATCCGATCGGTTTTTTCTCGTCACTTAATCCGGCCCTGTTTCTTCGGATAGCATCGGCGACAGCCTGAATAGCTTCGTCCTGTCCTACAACCCTGTGATGAAGTTCGGTTTCAAGATGCAGTAATTTTTCCCTTTCAGACTGTAAAAGCTTGGTTACCGGAATTCCGGTCCATTTTGCAATCACCTCGGAAATATTTTCAGAAGTTACTTCCTCTTTAATCAGCTCATTCTGATGATTCTGCATTTCCAGTTCCAGTTTTTCTAAAGCATCTTCTTTCTCTTTGATTTTTCCGTACTGGATTTCAGCTACTTTTGCATAATCTCCCGCTCTGGAAGCCCTTTCAGCCTCCAGTTTCAGAGATTCAATATCTTTTTTAATCTGGGTGAGATCTTCACTTTTCTGTTTCTCTTTCAGCCATTTTGCATTAATCTCGTTTCTTTGTTCTGAGATTTTTGAAATATCTTCTTTTACATGATCGATTTTGGTCTGGTTGCCTTCTCTTGAAATGGCTGCCAGCTCAATTTCCAGCTGCATCAATCTTCTGTCTAAAACATCCAGTTCCTCCGGTTTGGAATTGATTTCCATTCTCAGTTTTGCAGAAGCTTCATCAATAAGGTCAATCGCTTTATCCGGTAAAAAACGGTCTGAAATATACCTTTGAGACATTTCTACCGCAGCTATAATAGCCTCGTCTTTGATTCTTACTTTATGATGGGCTTCATATTTGTCTTTGATACCCCGAAGAATAGAGATTGCAGATTCAGTATCCGGTTCTTCCACCATTACTTTCTGGAAACGTCTTTCAAGTGCTTTATCCTTTTCAAAATATTTTTGATATTCATTCAGGGTGGTGGCACCAATCGCTCTCAATTCTCCTCTTGCCAGGGCAGGTTTCAGAATATTAGCTGCGTCCATTGCACCTTCACCACCTCCGGCTCCTACCAGTGTATGAATTTCGTCGATGAAAAGAATAATCTGGCCATCAGATTTAATCACCTCATTGACCACAGATTTTAAACGTTCCTCGAATTCTCCTTTATATTTGGCACCGGCAATTAATGCTCCCATATCCAATGAATATAATGTTTTATCCATCAGGTTTTCAGGAATGTCGCCTGAAATAATGCGGTGTGCAATCCCTTCAGCAATAGCGGTCTTACCAACACCCGGTTCCCCGATCAGGATAGGATTGTTTTTTGTCCTTCTGGAAAGAATCTGTAAAACCCTTCTGATTTCTTCATCACGTCCGATTACAGGATCAAGTTTTCCTTCAGCGGCTAATTCGTTGAAGTTTTTAGCATATTTATTTAAAGACTGGTAAGTTTCTTCCGAGCTTGCAGAAGTGGCCTTACTTCCTTTTCTTAGTTCTTTAATTCCTCCTTCCAAAAGACTTTTGGTTACCCCCATATCCTTAAGCATCTTAGATACTTCAGAATTGGTTTCTAAAAGTGATAACCATAAATGCTCGATCGTTACATATTCATCACCCATTTTTTTAGCAATATTGGGTGCATCCAGTAAAACTTTATTCGCAGATTGCGAAAGGTAAATATTTCCACCCTGTACTTTAGGAAGCTTTTCTAAACTTTCACGGTTACGCCCCCTTAATAAATCTGTATCAGCTTCAGCCTTCTTTAATAAGAAAGGCGAAATATTTTCATCTACCTGAAAAATTCCTTCAAGGAGATGTTGTGGCTCAATACTTTGATTGCCGAATTCCATTGCAACCTGCTGGGCTGCCTGGATCGCTTCTTGTGATTTTACAGTATATTGGTTTAAGTTCATATTTTTATATTTTTTGTAATGATTGAGTTCTGTTTAATTTTCTAAAAAACATCAAGAAACCAAATTTTCAGGCTTAGTTTCTTAATGCCATCAATTATTTATCATTTAATTCGATTACCTTACCGCAAAAACTGTTCAATTATTAAATTTACAAAAAATATGGACAAAATTTCCGAATATTGTATTTTTAACGTAAAATTAACTTGACAAAATTTCCGATTCTATAAAATCTGATTCATAAACAGGAACAAATAGTCAGAAGATGAAAATCTTAAAACCACAGGTAGCAGTCAGTATGTGCATTATTAAAATTCCTCTCCGCCGGAAAGGTGGCCAATCGAAGGTTTGACGGGGTGGTTAATAATATTTTAATCAAAACTTTTTACAGGTTAAAAACAACTGTTTAAATCAGAATACTTATTTTTGCATTTCACCCATGGAGTTAAAAGAAAAACAAATTAAAATATTAGATGTTGCTGTAGAGCTTTTCAAAGAGAAAGGGTATATGGGCAGTTCTGTAAGAGATTTAGCAACTAAGCTGAATATTAAAGCAGCTTCTCTCTATGCACACATCCGCTCTAAAGAGGAAATCCTGGAATGGATCTGTTTTGGAATTGCCAATGATTTTTTCGCTGAACTTCAAACGGTAAAAAGTACAGACATCAACCCAAAAGATAAATTGAATCTTTTTATTGATAAGCATTTATCGGTAGTTCTTAAAAACCGTGATGTTACCCATATCTATTCCAATGAATGGAGACATTTGGAGGAAAGGCTTCCTGAGTTTGTTGAATTAAGAAAAAATTATCAGGATGAAGTAGAAGAATTGATCTCTGCGATCTATAAGGCCGAAAACTGGGAGCTGAAGTCGCCTACTTTTACCACCAGATTCATTCTCCATACCCTTAACAATTCTTATTTCTGGTTCAAAAGAAATATTGAATCAACTACTGAAATTACTGGCGAAATCAGAGATAAAATTCTTTTTGGATTATTGGGAAACCATAATAATTAATCAAAGCTTTTAACACTGTTTATGCAGAGTATTGCCATTCAATTGGAATACTTTATTTTTTAATGCAAAGATTATTTTGCAATGACATTGTTTTTAGAGGACAAAGACAAATAAAATTTGCTTCGCAAAGCTTGAAAATAGCGCTTCATCAAATCAACTTGTTGACTCTTCTTTTCTCGCTTTACTATAAAGCTAATGATAAGGCTTTGTGTTAAAAAATTAATCGCAATATTTTTTTAACTTTAAAATAGGTTCTTAGATTCGATCTTCGTCCGCTTTAAAATGGCAAAACGTAGCTTATTAAACTAGACCAGAACGTAACTTAAGCTATTTAGAATCATTCAAAATATGACAAAAATCATAAAAATTTTGTCAGCTCCCAAAATCTTTTTAAATTTACACCTAACAAATGTTAGTTAGTTAAAGTATGGATTTTTCAGTTGAATATTTAAGGCTCGACCAATTGAGACAGCTTCAATCTGAGCGGTTGGTTAATCTGGTGGACTATCTGGGAGAAAGGTCGGAATTTTATAAAAGAAAATTCAATGAATTAGGAATAGCTCTGCGGGATGTCAGGTCGATTGAAGATATTACGAAACTTCCGATTACTTATAAACAGGATTTAAGGGATAATTATCCCTTCGGATTATTTACTGTTCCGAAGAATGAATTACAGAGAATTCACTGCTCAAGCGGAACAACGGGAAGACCAACAGTAGTAGGATACACAAAAGAAGATGTGGATCTTTTCAGTGAAGTAGTGGCAAGATCTTTAAATGCAGCAGGGGCAAAACCTGGAATGCAGTTGCATAATGCTTATGGTTATGGGATTTTTACGGGTGGGCTTGGCCTTCATTATGGAGCGGAAAAACTGGGAATGAGTGTTCTTCCTATTTCAGGAGGAATGACCACGAGACAGGTAGATCTGATTATGGATTTTAAACCTGAAGTGATTTGCTGTTCTCCATCATACGCTTTAACGATCGCTGATGAATTTGCCAGCAGAGGAATTTCTGCAGATGAGATCAGTTTAAAATATGCTGTTTTGGGTTCAGAACCCTGGACAGAAATTATCAGACATCATATTGAAGAAAAATTAGGCGTTCATGCGACCAACATCTATGGATTAAGTGAGATCATCGGCCCGGGAGTTTCAATGGAAGATTTTGAAGAAAAAGGAGGTTCCTACATCTGGGAAGATCATTTTTATCCTGAAATTTTAGATCCGGTTACCCAAAAACCGGTTCCATTTGGAGAAGAAGGAGTGTTAGTGATCACGACCTTAACGAAAAAAGCAATGCCGCTTTTACGATACTGGACAAATGACATCACAAGCCTTTATTACGATGAAAACTCAAAAAGAACAATGGTCAAAATGAGACCAATTCTAGGGAGAGCCGATGACATGCTGATTGTAAGAGGAGTAAATGTTTATCCGAGTCAGATTGAAGAAGCTTTCTCCCATGTAAAAGGAGTTGTTCCGAATTATTATCTGACCCCGATTGAAAAAGAACAGATGTGCGTAGCTTTGGATATTGATCTGGAGATTGATGACGATTTTGTAAAAGCACAGCAAATAGATATAAATACCGATGATTATAGTATTTTTGTCGGAAACTTTGGGAAAAATATAGAAAACGAAATAAAAAAACGGGTAGGAATTACGACTAAGGTAAAAATTCATGCCCAGGACAGTTTGCCTAAGTGTGAAGGTGGAAAAATTAATAGAATACTAAAGAAAAAATGAATTCATTTTATAAACTAAAAACGGTAAAAGTTCAGAAAGATACCAACGATGCAGTGAATGTAGCTGTTGAAATTCCTGAAGAGCTGAAAGACAAATTCAGGTTTAAGCAGGGGCAGTATCTTAATTTCCGGATGATGATCGATGGGAATGAGGAAAGACGTTCTTATTCTATCTGCAACGCTCCAAGTGAAAAAAGCAATACACTGGAAGTATTGGTTAAGCTTTTGGAAGGCGGAAAAGTTTCAGGATACTTCAATGAGCATCTTCATATGGATGAAGTATTGGAGGTAATGCCACCAATGGGAGGTTTTAATACATCCTATCACCCAACCAATACGAAAACATATATCGGTTTGGCAGCAGGAAGCGGAATCAGCCCGGTTCTCTCCAATATCAAAGAAAGCCTTTATCAGGAGCCCAATTCTAATGCTTACCTGTTCTACAGTAACAGAAGCATGAATCATGTGATGAAAAAAGGGGAGATTGATAAACTGGTTGAGCATTTCAATGGAAGGCTGAAAGTAGTTTATCTGGTAAGCCGTGAAAAACATGAAGACCCTATTTTTGAAGGGAGAATTTCTCCTGAAAAACTGGATCATCTTTTTGAAAGATATGCAGATATTGATGTAAGAGAATCTACATTCTTTATTTGCGGACCGGCGGAAATGATCAAAGGGATTGCTGATTATTTAAAGAAAGATAGAAAAGTACCTGCCATTCAGGTCTTATTTGAATATTTTACCGCTCCTGACGAAGAGAATTCTGAGGAAATGAGTGATGAATTCAAGGCTATTGCCAATATAGAAAGTATGGTAACGGTCATTATTGATGATGATGAATATTCGTTTCACCTTAATTCTAAAAAAGAGAGTATCTTAGATAAAGCATTAAAAGACAATCTTCCCGTACCTTTTGCTTGCAAAGGCGGAGTTTGTTGTACGTGTAAGGCCGAAGTTCTGGAAGGAGAAGTTTTCATGGAGAAAAATTTCGCGCTTACCGAAGATGAAGTAGCCAGAGGTTACGTTCTGACGTGTCAATGTCACCCGACAACCAACGTGGTGATGCTTAATTATGACGTTTAATTTTTGTAAAATGTAAAAAGTACATCGAAAATACATTGTACAACTGACATTTTACTTTAGTACAAAAAACAAAAGAAATGGACTTAGAAAAATTTGTTCAATACGTTCACGAAGAAAATAAAATAGAGCCGAAAGATGTAATGCCTGATGATTACAGGAAATTATTGGTTCGTCAGATTTCACAGCATGCCCATTCTGAGATTGTAGGAATGTTGCCGGAAGCCAACTGGATTTCCAGAGCTCCCTCATTGAGAAGAAAAATGGCTTTGTTAGCTAAAGTTCAGGATGAGGCAGGACATGGTTTATACCTGTATTCAGCTACAGAAACTCTGGGTAACGGAACCATCAGGGCAGACAGAGACGCAACATATGATGATATGCTCGAAGGAAAAGCAAAATACTCAAGTATTTTCAATTATCCTACTTTAAGCTGGGCAGATATAGGCGCAATCGGCTGGCTGGTGGATGGTGCAGCCATTATGAACCAGGTAATGCTGATGGGAAATTCTTACGGTCCTTATTCAAGAGCGATGGTAAGAATCTGTAAAGAAGAATCTTTCCATCAGAGACAGGGTTACGAGATTTTAATGGCGCTTTGCCGTGGAACAAAACAGCAGAAAGAAATGGCCCAAGCTTCATTAAACCGTTTCTGGTGGCCTGCTCTGATGATGTTTGGCCCGAATGATGACAGTTCGCCCAACTCTAAGATTTCTATGAATTACAGAGTGAAAAGAGAAAGTAACGACAGTCTTCGTCAGAGATTTATTGATGTGACTGTTTCTCAGGCTGAATTCTTAGGATTAACTATTCCGGATAAGGACCTTAAATGGAATGAAGAAAGAGGTCATTATGATTTCGGGGAGCTTCCCTGGGATGAATTCATGACGATTCTAAAAGGAAACGGACCATGTAATAAGAAAAGATTACAAACCAAAGTAAAAGCACAGCAGGAAAACCTTTGGGTGAAAGAAGCAGCGGCGGCTTTTGCAGAAAAACAACAAAAAGAAGTAATATAATAATGTAACAATATACCAATGTAAAAATGTAACAATCAATTGTTATTCTGAGCAAGGCGAAGAATTTCATTGGTAAACTGGTACATTGATGCATTGTTAAATTAATTTGACTATGGCAAATTTAGATATGTGGGAAGTGTTTATTCAGACTAAACCGGGATTATCCCACAAGCACGCCGGAACAGTACAGGCACCGACAGCAGAAATGGCTTTGCAGAATGCAAGAGATGTTTATACAAGAAGAAAAGAGGGAACCTGCGTTTGGGTAGTTCCAAGTAAATATATCATAAGCTCGGAAGGTATGGATCAGGAAGCCTTTTTTGATCCTGCAGACGACAAATTATACCGTCACCCGACTTTCTACGACATTCCTAACGATGTAAAAAATATGTAATCAATAAAGATTTAAGATGCGAGATATCAGATACAAAACTTTTGCCAATCTGAAATCTCATGTTTGAAATCTAAAATCTACTAAACAATGAACCCATTATATAATTATTTATTAAAATTTGCTGACGATAGTTTCATTATGGGACAGAGATTGTCAGAGTGGTGCGGTGAAGGGCCTTATTTAGAGGAAGATATTGCATTGACGAACATTGCTTTGGATGAGCTTGGCCAGGCCAACAACTTCTATCAGTATGCTTCAAGAGTCGCGGATAACGGAAAAAGCGAAGATGATTTAGCATTCCTGAGATATGAGCATGAATATGTAAATGCGCACTGGACGGAGCTTCCGAACGAAGACTATGCACAGACTATTCTTAAAGTATATGTATTCTCCGTATATCAGAAATTAATCTACGAAGCATTGTCGAACTCGGCTGATGAAGAGATTTCTGCCCTGGCTCAGAAATCTTTAAAAGAAGTAAAATACCACTATACTCATGCATCTTCCTGGATGAAAATTTTCGCACAGGGAACAGAAGAAAGTAAAATCCGTTTGATAAAAGCGATTGAAAATATCTGGGAATATACAAAAGGTTTATTTGCAAAAGTGGAAGGAGAAGATGATCTGATTGCATTGAACATTGCGCCGGATGTTGATGTACTATATGAAGAGTTTGTTGCAATTATTGAAAAAGATTTTGCAGAATATGGTCTGGAATATCCAAAAGATCATTTCATGCAGCCAAAATCAAGAACCGGATATCACACCGAGTATTTCGGATTTATCCTTTGCGAATTACAATATATGCAGAGGGCATATCCGGGATGTACATGGTAAATTCAAATATATCGATATAACAGCTTGTCAATGTGACAATTGATTACTTGACTGTTAGATTGTTAAATTGGTGCACTTTTAAAATGAAAGACCCTTTGGAAATATTAAAAATGGTTCCCGATCCGGAAATTCCGGTAATCAATATCGTGGAGCTGGGCATCGTAAGAGAAGCAAAAATTACCGGCGAGAATACTTGTGAGGTAGCTATTACACCAACTTATTCTGCCTGTCCAGCTATGTTCACCATTGAGGAAGATATCATGAAAATCATGAAAGAAAACGGCTGGGACGCAAAAGTAGTAACCAAAATGTTTCCAATCTGGACGACAGACTGGTTAACGGATGAAGCGAGAGAAAAACTTCGTGAATATGGAATCACTCCCCCTGAGAAAGGAGCCGACGAGCATCATATCGGAAAACCGAAAAAATGTCCGCGTTGTGGTTCAATGAACTCAAAACAGATCAGCAGGTTCGGATCTACATTATGTAAGGCTTCATATCAATGTTTAGACTGTTTAGAGCCTTTTGACTATTTTAAATGCCACTGATTAATATTAAATTAATGTAACAGTTTACCAGTGAGATGTCTCGATATGCTCAGCATGACAATGATTATTATATTGTTGAGCTGATATATTGTTACATTACTTTATATTGTTAAATTAGTACAGTATTAAATTTAAAAATTAAACTATGTATACACAACTTGACATTGAAACGCATTTTGACGGAAAACTTAAAATTGCCTACCTCAATCAGCCGGAAACTATGAACGCCCTCACAAAGCCTTCTTTATCGGATCTAAAAGATTTTATAAAGTCTTGTGGTGAAGATGAAACCGTAAGATGTGTGGCAATCTCCGGAAGAGGAAGAGCATTTTGTTCCGGTCAGAACTTAGACGATGCTTTCGTACAGGGCAATGAGCACCATGATAATGACATCATCAGAAAAATTGTGGTAGACTATTACAATCCTTTGGTTACAGAAATTACGCGTTGCAGAAAGCCTGTTATTGCATTGGTAAACGGTCCTGCCGTAGGAGCTGGTGCGATGTTGGCTCTGATCTGTGATTTTGTCCTGGCAATGGATAAGTCTTATTTTGCCCAGGCATTTTCCAATATCGGATTAATTCCTGATACGGGAGGTACTTATTTCTTACCAAAATTATTGGGGAGACAATTAGCCAATTATTTAGCATTCACAGGCAAAAAGTTACATGCAGAAGAAGCTAAATCTTATGGCTTAGTGGCTGAGGTTTTCAATGAAGAAGAGTTTGCTCCCAAATCCATGGAAATTTTGGAAAAAATGGCTAATATGCCTACCGCTGCAATTAAGTTAACTAAAAAAGCTTTTGCACAGTCGTACAACAATACATTGAAAGAACAGCTTGAATTAGAAGCTGACCTGCAGCAGGAAGCAGCAGAAACAGAAGATTTTATAGAAGGTGTAAATGCCTTTTTACAGAAAAGAAAACCTGATTATAAAGGAAAATAAAAAAACTGTACAATGTAAAATGTAAGCTGTACAAAGTACATTACAATTAAAAATACATTTTACATTGTACATTTTACATAGTACAAAACATGAACAATATTGGAATTATTGGGGCAGGAACCATGGGTATCGGAATCGCTCAGGTTGCTGCAACGGCAGGCTGCAAAGTGGTTGTATACGATGCGCAGGCTGCACAAATTGATAAAGCATTTTCCGGTCTGGAGAAAACACTTCAGAAATTAGTTGAAAAAACTAAGATCTCTCAGGAAAGAGCTACAGAAATCAGAAATAATATCGTTAAAGGTGAGGTTTTACAGGATCTAAAAGATTCTGATCTGGTAATCGAAGCCATTATCGAAAATAAAGAAATCAAAACCAAGGTTTTTACAGAACTTGAAAACTATGTTTCTGAAAACTGCATCATCAGTTCCAATACATCATCCATTTCTATTACCTCTTTAGGTGCGGAATTAAAACAACCGGAACGTTTCATCGGAATTCACTTTTTCAATCCGGCTCCCTTAATGCCGCTAGTTGAGGTAATTCCATCCTTACTTACCGAAAAATCTTTAGCGGGAAAAATCTATGACCTCATGAAAAAATGGGGAAAAGTTCCTGTAATTGCTAAAGATATTCCCGGGTTTATCGTGAACAGAATTGCCCGCCCTTACTACGGTGAAGCCTTAAGAATGGTCGAAGAAGATATCGCAGCTCCGGAGCAGGTAGATGAAGCAATGAAAACCATCGGAAACTTCAAAATGGGTCCGTTTGAACTGATGGATTTAATTGGGGTTGATGTAAATTTTGCTGTAACTACTACCGTTTATAAAGATTATTTCTACGATCCGAAATACAAGCCGTCCTTACTTCAGCAACGTATGTCCGAAGCAAAACTCCATGGGAGAAAAACAGGAAAAGGGTTCTATGACTACAGCGAAAATGCAGTAAAACCTGTTGCTCAAAAAGATGATGCTTTGTATCAGCAAATCTTTTTAAGAATTATTTCAATGCTGGTCAACGAAGCGGTTGAGGCCAAAAGATTGGGTGTTGCCAATGATGGAGATATCGAGCTGGCGATGCAGAAAGGAGTAAATTATCCAAAAGGATTATTAAGCTGGGGACAAGAAATCGGATATGCAAAAATCTCAGAAACCCTTCAGAGCCTTTATGAAGAATACCAGGAAGAAAGATACAGACAAAGCCCGTTACTACGAAAAATGTAACAATATAGTAAGTCTAGCAATGTAACAATCCCTGTAATGCCGAGTTTATCGAAGCATCTCACTGGTAAACTGTTACATTGATACATTGTTAAATTAAAAAAAAATGACGCCAAGACAAGTTGCAGATTATATGTTTGATCAGGATTATTTTTCCCAGTGGATGAATATAAAAATGATCGAGGTCAAAGAAAATTATTGTTTAATAGAAATGCCTATAAAGCATGAAATGATTAATGGGCTTAAAACGGTTCACGGGGGCGTTACATTTGCTTTCGCAGATTCTGCTTTGGCATTTTCGTCCAACAACACCGGAGATGCGGCTGTTGCTCTGAACTGTATCATCAATTTTACCAAGGCCGGACAAGAAGGCGATATTTTCAGAGCGGAAAGCATCCTGGTAAACAATACCAGAAAAACAGCTGTTTACGATATTAAAATTACCAATCAGAACAACGAACTGATTGCAAAATTTGTAGGAACAGTTTATAAAATAGGAAAAAAAGTAACAGAACTATAAAAGATAAAAACATCAGATGCCAGATATTAGATTAACAAATGTCTGACCTCTGAGATCTTACATCTAAAAATCTAATAAAAAATGAATAACGTATACATCATAGATTACATCAGGACTCCTGTTTCAAAACTGCAGGGAGGATTATCAGAAGTTAGAGCTGATGATTTGGCAGCGATAGTTATTAAAGAAATTGTAGCAAGAAACCCTGAAGTTCCTGTTGAGGAAATTGAAGATGTTATTTTCGGATGTGCTAATCAGGCAGGAGAAGATAACCGTAACGTAGCGAGGATGGCTCTTCTGTTGGCCGGTCTTCCTTACAAAATCGGAGGAGAAACGGTAAACAGGCTGTGTGCTTCCGGAATGTCGGCGGTTGCCAACACATTCAGGTCAATTGCTGCAGGAGAAGGTGAAATCTACATTGCCGGCGGAGTTGAGCATATGACACGTTCTCCATATGTAATGTCAAAACCAGGATCAGCTTTTGGTAGAGACAGCCAGATGTTTGACACCACTTTCGGATGGAGATTTGTTAATCCTAAAATGAAAGAAATGTACGGTGTTGACGGAATGGGAGAAACTGCTGAAAATTTAGCGGATATGCATAATATCAGCCGGGAAGATCAGGATAAATTTGCTCTTTGGTCTCAGCAGAAGGCTACAAAAGCCCAGGAAAGCGGAAGACTGGCAGAAGAAATTATAAAAGTTGAAATTCCACAGAAAAAAGGCGAACCTAAAATTTTTGATAAGGATGAATTTATTAAACCGGCATCTTCAATGGAAGGCTTGGGAAAACTTCGTCCTGCTTTCAGAAAAGAAGGTACGGTAACTGCCGGAAACGCTTCAGGAATGAATGACGGAGCTGCTGCTCTTATTTTAGCAAGTGAAGAAGCGGTAAAAAAGTACGGTTTAACACCAAAGGCTAAAATCTTAGGATCATCTGTAGCGGGTGTTGAACCGAGAATTATGGGAATAGGACCGGTAGAAGCTACTCAGAAACTATTGAGAAGATTGAATCTTTCATTGGAAGATATGGATGTTATCGAATTAAACGAAGCTTTTGCCGCCCAATCTTTAGCCGTAACAAGAAGTTTAGGTTTAAAAGATGATGATTCAAGAGTGAACCCTAACGGCGGAGCTATTGCAATCGGCCACCCACTTGGAGTTTCCGGAGCAAGAATCATCGGTTCTGCTGCCTTGGAACTTCAGAAACAGAATAAAAAATATGCCTTATGTACACTTTGCATCGGCGTCGGACAAGGGTACGCAATGATCATCGAAAAAGTATAGCTTTTTTAATGTAACAATGTACCAGTCTATCAATGTAACAATTGTTCTGTTGCTGTGAACATTTTAATTGGTAATCTAGTACATTGTTATACTGTTCATTCATACATTGTTACATTAAATTTTTAATAAAATTATGAACATCTACTCATATCATGGCATCCGCCCTATCATAAAACCTTCTGCATATATTCATCCGCAGGCGGTGATTATCGGAAATGTAGAGATTGGCGAAGAAGTTTATATCGGCCCGAATGCAGTGATCCGTGGTGACTGGGGTAAAATCATTATAAAAGATGGTGCCAATGTTCAGGAAAACTGTACACTGCATGTGTTCCCAAATATTGAAACTATCTTGGAAGAATCTGCACACATCGGGCATGGTGCGATTATTCATTCCGGGCATATCGGTAAAAACTGCCTGGTGGGAATGAATGCTGTAGTGATGGACAAAGCAGTGATCGGGGATGAATGTATTGTAGGCGCCCTGGCTTTTGTTCCTGCTAATTTTAAATGTGAACCGAGAAAATTAATTGTAGGAAGCCCGGCAAAAATTATCCGTGATGTTTCAGACGATATGATACGTTGGAAAACAGAAGGTACAAAGCTTTATCAGGAATTGGCAAGGGAAGGGAAAGAAGCTATTCTGCCCTGTGAGCCTTTCTCCGAATACGTTCACCAAACCCCAACAAAAGTTGTTGATTACAGCATCTGGGATGATGTGAAATAATTCCAATTAAATTAAACCTCATAGGTTTTTAAAACCTATGAGGTTTGAATATTTACAAGAACACACAAATGAGAAAAAATAAATGTCAAGTACAGAAAATTTTGAATGTGGATATATATACCACATCTATAGTCATGCAAACGGGGGAGAGTTAATTTTTAGAGAAGAAGAAAATTATAAATATTTTTTAGATAAACTATTAAAATATATTATCCCAATAAGCGAAATATATGCCTATTGTTTGATGCCAAATCATTTTCATTTATTAATAAGATTTAAAGATTTAGATCAGATTTCAAATGGGAATGAGCATGCCTGTTTAATGAAACAGTTTAGTAATTTATTAAACGGTTATGCAAAAGCCTACAATAAAAGGTATGGTAGGAAAGGAGCTCTTTTTATGGACTTTTTAAAACGTAAAAAAGTGAATGACGAGAAGTATTTGATTAAATTGTTACATTATATTCATAATAACCCTGCCAGTCATGGGCTTGTTGAGAATATCAATAATTGGAAATATTCATCCTATCGATCCTATATCAATTGGTATAAACCAAGTGAAATTGAAAGAAAAGAAATGATGAAATATTTTGAAACGGTAAATGATTTTATAGAATATCATAAGTCAAATGTTGATTATGATTTTATGAGCTTCGAATAGAAAAAATTATAAAAAATTAAACCTAAACCTCATAGGTTTCTAAAACCTATGAGGTTTTGATGAAGTTTTGAAATTAGTTAATATTTAATAAAACATGATCAAAAAGATTCTTATATGCTGCGGTTTTCTGTTTGCATTTAATTATACGGTTTTAGCGCAGAATGGAATGATAAAGCCTTTAACTATAGGCGAAATAAGAACATTAAAGTCAAAGATATTAAACGAAGAAAGAACGTTGAATATTTATCTTCCTCAGGGGGTTGACAAGACAAAATCATATCCCGTGATTTATCTCCTGGATGGGAGCATGAATGAAGATTTTATACATGTTTCCGGATTGGTGCAGTTCTTTAATCAAATGTATTCCATGCCGGAAACAATTATAGTCGGAATTGCCAATATAGACAGGAAAAGAGATTTTACTTTCCATACAGACCTAAAAGATTTACAGAAAGATTATCCTACTACAGGACATTCTGATAAGTTCATTGATTTTTTGGAAAAAGAATTAAAGCCTTACGTTGAAAGTCAGTTTAAAACCACTGATAAATATTTGTTCGGACAGTCTCTAGGAGGGCTTCTGGCAACAGAAATTCTGCTGAAAAAACCTGAAATGTTCAATAATTATTTTATCATCAGTCCGAGTTTATGGTGGGATGATGAGAGTCTTTTAAAACAGGCCGGTCAATTATTAATGAAAATTCCGGACACTAAGAAATTTGTTTATATTTCTGTAGGTAAAGGTGAACACCCGGTGATGGTAAAAGATGCGGAAACGTTTTATGACGTTCTTAAAAAATCAAATAAGAAAAACTGGATGGTAGAATATAAAATGATGGAAACAGATAACCATGCAACAATTCTTCACAGAAGTTTATATGAAGGATTGGTAAAACTGTTTCCCTATCAGGAGCCGAAATAAGTCATAAACGTAACAACCATTGGTAACCTGTTAAACAGATACATTATTAAATTAATTCATATGAAATATTTATTTTTTGCCATCTTCATTTCTGTTTTTATAAATGCTCAGAAACCTGAGAATAAGCAGATTAATATTGAGCTTAAAAATGAATTGGCTCAGATTGATAATGATGATCAGGTGTATCGTGAACTGCTTCAACCCAATCTTACTCCAGAAAGAAAGCAGGAAATTATGAAAGCAAAAAATCTTACGGAAGAAGATATAACGGTCGGAATCAGTAAGATTATGAGTAAGCAGGATGAAGAAAATCTTGCTAAGATTGAGAAAATTATAACAAAATATGGTTATCCCGGGAAATCTTTAGTAGGAGAACCTGAAAATAAAACAGCCTGGCTGGTTATTCAGCATTCGCCGAAAATTAATCAGTATATGCCGGTTATCAAAAAAGCTGCTGAAGAAAAGGAGATTCCTTTCAGGTTATATGCGATGATGCTGGACAGACAGCTTCTACAGGAAGAAAAAGAACAGATTTACGGAACACAGGGAACTTCTTTTAAGATTACAAAAAATGGGAAAACAGAAATTGTATCATTAATCTGGCCCATTAAAAATTTTAACGAAGTAAACAGCCTAAGAAAAGAAGCCGGATTCTCAGAAACAATTGAAGAGTACTCTAAGAATCTTTTCGGGAATGATTTTGTGCTGAAGAACTACACATTGGAAGAAGCTCTGAAACTACAGAATAAAAATAAATAAATCTAATAATGAAAAGTATCACTGTAACGGCTCATATCATTGATAGCTGTTATATGGATACATTGCTAAATTAAATACTATATGGAAAAGTTAAAAAACTATATCTATGGACAATGGGTTGAAGGTACCGGAAACGGAATTCCTTTGTACAATGCCGTGACAGGAGAGCAGGTAGCTGTTTCAGATACGGAAGGACTGAATTTTGAGCAGGCGCTTGATTACGGAAGAACGGTAGGGTATAAAAATCTTTCTTCCATGACTTTCTATGATCGTGGGGAAATGCTGAAAAAGGTAGCGCTTTACCTGTTGGAAAGAAAGAAAAAATATTATGAATTATCATATAAAACAGGAGCAACCCATGCCGATTCATGGGTAGATATTGAAGGTGGTTTCGGTACTTTCTTCACCTATTCAGGGTTGGCGAAGAGAATGCTTCCGAATACACCCTTCTGGGTAGATGGGGAAACACAGAAAATTTCTGCAAACGGCACTTTTCTGGGAACCCATATTTTAACACCAAGTGAAGGGGTCTCTGTTCAGATCAATGCATACAACTTCCCGGTTTGGGGAATGTTGGAGAAATTATCAACATCGTTACTGGCTGGTGTTCCTTCAATTGTAAAGCCGTCCCCTTTTGGTTCTTATTTAACCAATGTGGTTTTTCAGGATATGATTGAAAGCGGTGTTCTTCCGGAAGGAGCTATTCAATTGGTTTGTGGTGAGCCCGGAAATATCCTGGATTATGTTCAGGATGGAGATTCAGTATTGTTCACAGGCTCTGCAAATACAGGTAGAAAATTAAAATCTTTACCATCTGTTGCCGGAAATGCGGTCCGTTTCAATATGGAAGCAGACTCTTTAAACTGCTCAATCCTTGGTCTGGATGCAAAACCGGGAACTCCTGAGTTTGATCTTTTTATCAAAGAAGTCCGTAACGAAATGACTACAAAAGCCGGTCAGAAATGTACGGCAATCAGAAGAATTATTGTCCCTGAACATTTGATTGATGACGTTCAGCATGCTTTATCCAAAGCTTTAGACCAGACGAAGATCGGAAGCCCACTAAACAGGGAAACCAGGATGGGATCTTTGGTAGGAAAACAGCAATACGACGAAGTGGTAAGGAAAATAAATATCTTAAAAACCGAAACTGAGCTTGTCTATGACGGAAAGCATGAACTTGTAGATGCTGACTATGAAAATGGAGCATTTATGAGCCCTAAACTGTTCTTAAATGATAAGCCTTTCGAAAAAAATATTTCCCATGATGTCGAAGCTTTCGGGCCTGTTTCTACTTTAATGCCATACAAAGATGCTGAGGAAGCTGCAGCGCTGGCAAAAAGAGGAAAAGGAAGCCTGGTAGGCTCCATTATTTCTCATAATGATCAGTTCGTTGCTGAAACCTCATGGAAAATGGCATCTCAGCACGGCAGGATTTTTGTGTTAAACAGAGATAATGCGAAAGAAAGTACAGGACACGGGTCGCCACTTCCAACATTAATGCACGGCGGGCCTGGTAGGGCAGGAGGCGGTGAAGAAATGGGTGGTCTGAACGGTCTTCATTTTTTCCTTCAGAAAACAGCAATTCAGGGATCGCCGGATATTTTAACGGCAATTACAAAAATATACCAGCAGGGAGCAGAGAAGAAATTTGCCGATAAACATCCTTTCCAGAAGTATTTTGAAGATGTTGAAGTCGGTGATTCTCTGGAAACAGCAGGAAGAACGGTGACTGATGCAGATATTGTTAACTTCTCCAATGTTTCATGGGATCATTTCTATGCCCACACTGATGCGACAAGTTTAACGGGAACTATTTTTGATAAAACCGTCGCTCACGGATATTTTATACTTTCCGCAGCGGCAGGGTTGTTTGTTTCCGGTAAAAAAGGACCTGTGATCGCCAACTATGGTCTGGAAAACTGTTCATTCTTCAAACCGGTTTATGCAGGCGATACCATTACCGTTTATTTAACGGCGAAAGAGAAGATCAACAGAGGGGTAAAAGGCAGAAATATTCCTTCGGGTGTGGTGAAATGGCTGGTTGAAGTAGTTAATCAAAGAGATGAAGTGGTTTGTGTAGCCACTATTTTAACGTTGGTTGCAAAACATTCTCCTTTTATTGATTTAAACTTAAAAAATATTCAGAAAACTTTAAGCGGATTAACAGAAAATACACAGTCAAATTGGGGTAAAATGTCTCCTCAACAGATGATCGAGCATTTGGATCATGCAGTTTTGGTAAGCTTAGGCGAGCCGGAAGCTGAAAAATGTTTTACTCCCGAAGAGCAATTGGAAAAATGGCAGGATTCTCTGTATAATCACAGAAAAATGCCGAAGGATTTTCCGGCACCTTTCATCGCTGAGGATGAAAAATTATTAGACTTAAGATACAAAAACCTTGAAGCTGCAAAACAGTCTTTCATGGATAATTTAAAGAGGTTCTCTATCTATTATAAAGAAAATCCACAGGCAGAGCATATGAATTTTGTTTTCGGAAAGCTTAACAAAGAAATGTGGGAACTGATGCACAGAAAGCACTTTACCCATCATTTTGAACAGTTTGGATTGATTTAATTCAGGATAAAATATACACTTATAGTCCCTTTTGGTTTTAGCTGAAAGGGATTTTTTTTTGCTTTATATTGATTAAGGCTAAATAAATAGGTATTTTTAATTTTTCAAATCATAAAATATAAAAATAATGAACGAAAGCTGGTTGCAGAAGTGGAATGAAGTGAAAGATATTCTTGTTTGCCCAACAGACCTGGAAGCCTATTTTACCTCGGATGAAATTTTATCTCAAAAAATGGAGGTGATGGATATTGGAAATGTTTCTCTGCCCTCAGGAAAGGTGATTGTAAGAGATCCGCTGGTATATCTGAATGCCGGGGAAAAACCTTATTTCATTGAGGTTCCCAAAGGAGATTTTCCGGTGAAGGTTGCCGTGGTGAAATCTGAAGAGTGGGGAGATCGGTATGCTGTGGTTAAAGTGTCATTTACAAATGAAAAACCGGTTGTTTACCGGGAAGCATTAATTGGAAATGAAGAGCTTGAAGAAGTAGGAGAAGGCGAATATTTCGGGTTTTCTGTAGATGCGGGTTTAGCATGTATTACAGATGCAGAAGTAATTCCTTATTTTGATAAGTTTCTTACAGAAATAAATGTTGAGAATATTTATGATGATTATTTTGCCGGTCTTTTTGCTCAGAGCTATAAAATGAATCCCGAAAACCAAAGGGATCTGGGAGACTGGATCAGTTGGACGATACCTGGTACCATCTACCAGATTCCAATGTTTGCCAGTGGTTTTGGAGACGGCGCTTATCCTGTTTATTTTGCATATGACACCAATAATGAAATTTGTGGCTTATATATTCAGTTTATAGACATTGAACTGGCTCTTTCTGATGAAGATGAATAAATATAAAGATTTATGAAAACCTTTGCAGATAAAGTCATTGAATTTAATCGGAACCTGCAGTACAAAGGAAGCCTTCCTGATGATTTTGAAGTATTGAATCCTTATCTGGATAATCCCGAAACAATGGATGTAATGGGAAAGTTTTATCATCAGTATTATAATGATTTCAACCAAAGGAAATTCATCATCGGCATCAATCCGAGCCGTCATGGCGCCGGGGTCACGGGAGTTCCGTTTACCGATACAAAACGCCTGGAAAGTGTTTGTGGTATTCCGATGAAATCTGCCCATACCCATGAAATATCCTCTGTTTTTATCTATGATATGATTGAAGAGTATGGTGGTGCCAAAGAATTCTACAGAGATTTTTATATCAATTCACCTTTTCCGCTGGCGATTGTAAGGAAAACTAAAAACGGATGGCTGAATGCCAATTACTATGATGATAAAAAACTGTTTGAAGACGTAAAGAATTTTATGATCGATTCTTTAAAGAAGCACATCAGCCTGAATCTCGATACTTCAGAAGTTTTTGTCCTGGGAAAGAAGAATGCCGGTTTTATTGCTAAGCTCAACAAGGAAGCAAAGCTTTTCGATATCATGACCATTCTGGAACATCCGAGGTATATTCAACAGTATAAATCGAAAGAAAAGCAACTGTATATTGATAAATATATTGTAGCATTAAAAAATAAATCCCCTGAATAGCTCAGGGGATTTTATCATTTATGTATTAGAATCATAGTGAACCGGGGATTTTTTTTCAGTTCATTCCTGTACTGTTGATGAAAATTCGTTTCTTAGACAGCTGTAACTACATTGAGCTCATTACAAGAAATGATGCTCTGTATCAATTGGCTGTTATCCGGATAATTATTCGGGAAATCCATTGGGATAATTCCGTATCTTCCTTTAGAATGATTTTTCAGGTATTGGAAAAATAACGGATTTACCACTTCAGCCAGATCCTGTGGGGTAGATGAAAATGGCAGAACTCCACCGGTAATTCCGGTTGCGCTTGTAAAATTAAAAAATAAGGTCTGAGGATCTCCACCGGAAGCAGCAATCAATCCGTTCTTTACATATTCATTAAATTTATTGGCTTTGTCGGTTCCTTTAGACCAGCTATAATAAACATCCTGAACATAATAGGTGATTCTGTAGTTTTGAAAGTAGCCGCAGGAATCTTCCGGCCAGTTGTCATAAAGGTCAAGACCGATAGAAGGTTTTGTTCCCAAACCGAATCTTCGTACCAGAACAATTTTACCTCTTACTTCATCCAATGTCGGGATTCTGTTTTCGGTATAAAACAATTCCGGAAACTGGCTGATTGCAATCATGAAGTCATTATAAAATTTATCTTTATCGGAATCACCCTTCGGACTGGATTCATTTTTGACAGACATAATAATGGTCTCAGAGCTATTTTCCGAAAGAAACTGTCGGCAAAATCCAAGAACACTTCCATTAAAGCTGATATCCATATCTACAATCCCGTGATAAACCCACAATACATGGTCTTTATCGGCATCATATCCACGTTTCAGGCGAACATCCAGAAAACGGATTCCTGCATTAAGCTGTTCTGTAAAGCTCATTGTCTGGCACTTGGCAGCCGCTAAACCTGTATTGTAGGCGCCGCTGTCATGTGTTCCCGGTATCGTCAGTTCTGAGAGCTTTTTACTTCCGTTGAGATGGCTCATCCAGTTTTGAGTAAAAGTTTTCATGGTTATAGTTTTTTTTGATGGTTCAGAAAATGACTTTAAGGAAATAGAGTTTTATTATTTCTTAATAACTTTATAAGATTCTGTAACAGATTTCAGGATATATACTCCGCTAGGAAGCTCCGAAATATTGATTTCATTTATTCCTGCTCTTATTTTTGTGTCTTTAACCAGCTGGCCGGATTCACTGTAAATATTAAGCATGGAACTTTCTTTAGCCTTAATTGACAATGGTCCGTTCGTAGGATTTGGATAAATACTAAGTTCCTTTTCAGATGTTTTTACATCATGGGTCGCCAGTACAATATTGCTGTCTTTTACCCAAGTGAAAGCATCAAAACCTGCATAACGGAATTCTCCGCCTAAAGTTATCTGCAGTTCATCAATAATGATATTGGAGTAATTCTGACCATTCAGATTGGTTAAATCAATTAATGTATAACCATTTGTAGGGCTTATTGATGTTACAAAACCTGTGGTTTTAATCTGGGTAAATTTCGTTACACCACTCAGTTTTCCAGTTACAGTAAGCGTTCCTGCAGCATTCAGATCCAGGTTGAGCTTAGATAGATACATCCAGAATCTGTTGACCTTAAATAAGTTTGAAGTCGTTTTAATACTGAAAGATGGTGGTGATGCAGCGTCATTGGAATTGTCAATATATCTGTTGTCAATGGCTGTTCCGTTCCATCCTGTTCCCGGATAATTCCCCTGGATATCAAAAGTTCCTACATGAGAAATGATGTTAAAAATCACTCCGTTATCTGTAAAACTTGGGCTGCCGTGAGATTCCGTTTCGAATACTTCTGTACTTGTCTGCGCAAAAGAAAAAATAGAAATGAGCAGACTACAAATACTTAATAAAAGTGCTCTTTTCATGATCAAGTTGTTTTAAATTTATAGTAGTAAATAGTAGTAATTATTCTCTTGAAGGATAAATGCCGGATACGCAGATGATATAATTCAATCCCAGGTATGGAGGCATATTATTAATCGGCAGATTCTGGCTTACAAAAGAAATAGACTGTCCGTTGATTACAGTATCAGGATTGGAATCATTTACAAAACTTGGTACCGCATTAAAATCTCTTCCTACCTGTGTTCCTGTGATAGCAATAGCAGAAGTAGCAGCAGGTGTTGATGAATTAGCATTTTTGTTAGCCACTTTAAATTGAAATCCAGCGCCTATACTAGGTAAATTTTGTGCCAGTAATGTTGTTTGCTCACTTCCTGCCACCATTCCCAGTGGATTGAATTTCCCCTGCGAAGTTCCGGCTCCTAAAGCCATACGTCCGATCAGGTTCGGTAATGCGAAAGTTGTTATACCATCACCACCGTATGTTGTGCCTAAAAGAGAAAACAAAGCTGAATTTTGAGCGATGCTTAATAATCTTCCGTCGCAGAACATCCAGCCTCTAGGAGCAAAATTTCCTGCGAATAATTTTACAATACCCATGTACTCGTCCATAATAATAAGTTTTTTCAGATTTAAATGTTCCTACTCTTTTCATGGCTTTTCGGATTCCGCCGTTAATAGTTTTTTGTATATCCCAAAGGAACGACATATACGAAGCTGAGGGTAGAGTAGAAAATACCAAATTGGGTATTCCGTATTTTTACGTAAAGAGAATCTGTCGTGTAATATAAATTGTAACAGAACCAGTTTAAAATTTAATTTATTACCGCTTTAATTTTCGTTAACAGGCTGTATTTACTATTTTTGCATCAATCCAATATAAAAATAAAAATGAACGAATTCGTAGCATCAGAACTTAAAAACAATATCGCTGAAATTACCTTCGGCACTCCAAAAAGCAATTCTCTTCCCGGGGCAATTCTTGAAAAACTGGCCCAGACCATCCTTGACGAAGGAGCAAAAGATGAGGTTAAAGCTATTCTTGTAAAAAGTGAAGGTGAAAAGGCTTTCTGTGCAGGAGCAAGTTTTGATGAGCTTTTAGCGATTGAAGAGCTGGAAGCGTCTACACAATTTTTCGGAGGCTTCGCTAAAGTTTTGAATGCTATGAGAAACTGTGGTAAAATCGTAGTGGTAAGGGTGCAGGGGAAAACAACCGGTGGTGGAGTAGGAATTGCCTGTGGTGCTGATTATTGTTTTGCCACAAAAGACTCTGCGCTTGCTTTGACAGAAATTAATTTGGGAATCGGCCCGTTTGTAATCGGCCCATATGTAGAAAGAAAAATAGGAAAATCCCAGTTTTCAGCAATGGCAATCGATGCAGATTTCAGGTCGGCAGATTGGGCTGAGCAGCATAATATCTATCATTCAGTTTCGGAAAACATTCAGGAAATGGATGCCAGCCTGGAAAAATTTATGACGACCTTAGCTTCAAGAAGCAGTGAAGCCCTGGCTTTAATTAAAAAAGTGTCGTGGGAAGGAACCGACCATTTTAATGAACTGATGCCGGCAAGAATTCATATGAGTGCAAGTTTAATTCTCGAAGACTCAGCCAAGAAAAATATTGAAACCATTAAAGAAAGATTAAGAGCTAAATAAAAATAAAAAAGTATTGACATCATTCAATACTTTTTTATGGATTTTCGTTAAGAGTAAGCACTACTTTACTGTACTTTAAATACGTTACAATCACTTTTGTTCCTTTTGGATAGCGATCATAATAAGCTTTCTCAACCGGAAGTTTTATTTTTTCATGTTTGTGTCGTCCGGCAAAAGTAATAATGTATTCATCGTTTTCAGTTTTGTGACGGTAAGTTATGATGCTTGTCAGTTTGTTTTTACCGTCTTTAATATCTTTTTCCCAGTTTTTAGTTGAATATTTATAGATACCCCATATAATACAATAGCAAAAAGAATAAAATACCAGCAGAATGCTGATCCCTGTTATATAGTGATAAAATTTAAAATTGGTAAATTCATCTTTTAAAACAAAGGAAGCAATAAGGGCAATAACAATAATAGCGGCTAATAAAATACCCGGAGTGTCTTTAAAGAAATCTCTTTTTTGAATGGCTATACGGTTTAATTCTTCTTCACTTAAAGGAATATTTTCTTTTAGCTGTATCTGGGAATAATCAATTGAAGTATCTGCCATGATCAATGAATTACATCTTCAATAAATTAATAGAGACTGTGGCAAGCTCAGAATCCGGAAATTTCCTGAAAAGATCCTTGTCAATATTCAGTCCTGTTTCCATACATATTTTTCTGAAGACATCAATTTCCAGTATATATTGATCAGAAAATCCATGTGTTGCTTCATAAGCTGTAGCAGCTGTTTTTCCTATATTTTTGCGGGTCAGTTTCGGATCGAGGGCATGAAGCTCAATAATCAAAAGTCCGTTTTTCCTTATATAGGGAAGCCAGAGCTCAAGATGTTCTTTTAAGCTTTCTTCTACCAGGTTATTGGATAATCTTTTTCCTTTGTAGGCGAAAGCTCCGGTTGAGGTGCTTATTCTTTTTGTAGAGATATGGTCAGGAGTTTTCCAAACCCTGTTGTGATCCAGAAAAGTTCTGATATTCAGTAAATCTGAAAGCTCAATTTCATAATTTTCTTTCAGATCTTCGGCAAGTTTCTGAGGATTGCCAATATCGCCCCAGATCACTTTTGCCCAGATATCATTATTGATAAGATTGGCTCTTGTTGCTTTTAACGCAGCCGGATTGTAATCTGCACCTACGAGAAACAGCGGATATTCCTCAAGCATTTTTCCACGGAGTGTATACCTTTCAATCGTTTCGAAAATATGCTGGATAAAAGCTCCGTTTCCACAGCCCATGTCCAGCACACCTTTGGGCTGCAGATGAATAGGCTGATTAAAGATCTTAATAATAAAATCATTGGCCACTTTGAAATAATTAGAATGGGCACCACCACTTCCCCAGACATTCATTGCCCTGTCTACATGTATTTCGTCTTCACCTTCTTCAACATCTCTCAGCTTGGAAGCATTTCCAAATAAAAGCTCATCCATTCTGTTCAACAGTGGAAGATAGGAAACTGTAACACCATACGAGGCGGCCCTTTTGGCAAAATAAATCCCGGTTTCTGTAAATTTGTAATTGTCACCCGATTTTTTGAACCAATCCAGATGGGTGAGAAAATCTAAAATGACTTCAAAATTCTCATAATTTCTGTGAAATTCAGTAGCCTGAAAGGAAGTTTCCATAAAATATTTATGAAACATTCCTGTCATTCCCAGATAAACGATCAGAGGGCCAATAATGCAGCCTTCAATATGTTTGATAATTTGTTCCTGAACTTTTCTTTCACCAGGTTCTTCTGAAAATGTAATGCTGAAATTGTCTCTGATGGAATGGGTAAGCCGGGTAAAATCTTCAATAAACGAGCTGTCAGTAATCTGTTCTTTAATGTTGGCTGATTTTTTTTGAAAAGAAACAGCTTTGAAATAAAAAGGAGAATATTTCTGCAGATATTGGGTGCCGGAGTTTTCCGAAATTGTGATCTCATCATTTTGATTATTGAGCCGGTAATCTAAAAATCCTTGAGAAGCCAGTGTACGGAGAGCTACATTAAGATAACCTTCATTAGCCTTGAATATCTGTGTAAGTTCGGATAAAGTGATTTCTTTCTTATCAATAATAAAACAGAGGATATCTTTTTTTACCAATGAAGCAACAACCGGGGCTGTAACGATGCCATCCAGATGTCTGAAAATTAACGAACGTAATATCTCTTTATTCATAAACTTTCACTATTAGTTTTTACTAAAGTTAAGAATTAGTTATGATGGGAAATAAAAATAAATGTGAAAATTTTAAAAATTATTTTGAAGTTTAAAATTAAATTATAACTTTGTATTTCAAAGTTCTTTATATGGATTCAAAAAACTATCACGAAGATCTGTCCCACATCCGTTCCATGATGGAGCGTTCTTCCAGGTTTATTTCATTAAGCGGATTATCCGGGGTTTTTGCCGGTCTGGCCGCTATCGCAGGGGCAGTATACGTGTATTTTGTTTTCCAGAGAGAAGGTATTGATTACTTTGATAGTGACAGGAATATCTACAGTCCGGCGCTAGTCAGAGAATTGATCATCATCGGAACTTTGATCTTATTTGTAGCTGTTCTCAGCGGATATTTCTTTACAGCCAGTAAAAGTAAAAAGAAAGGATTGAAAATCTGGGATGCAACTACCAGGAGGCTTTTAATGACATTTTCAATTCCTTTGGTAACAGGAGGGTTTGTATGTTTAGGATTATTGTACCATCATCTTTTTCCATTAGTGGCGCCTGCAACATTAATTTTTTACGGCTTAGCACTGGTAAATGCTGAAAGATATACTTTAACGGATGTAAAATATTTAGGGTATTGCCAGATTGGATTAGGACTGCTTTCTTTATTCTTTTTAGGGTGGGGATTGTTGGCCTGGGCCTTTGGATTTGGTGTTCTGCATATTGTTTACGGATTGATTATGCATAAAAAATATAAATAAAATTTAAATTTGCAGCCCGGAAAATTTTTCCGGTACCCTGCAATGTATGACGTGGTATTATGATTAATATAAATCAACTCAATAAAGAATTCGAAAGCCGTGTGAGACTGGGGATTATGTCCGTTCTTATGGTCAACGACTGGGTTGATTTCTCAGAAATGAAAAGTCTGCTTGAAATCACAGACGGGAATATGGCCAGTCACAGCAACGCGTTGGAAAAGGCCGGCTATATTGAAGTAAAAAAAGAATTTGTAGGAAAAAAGCCTAAAACCTCCTACAGGGTTACCCAAAATGGGAGGCAGGCTTTCACAGAACATTTGGATGCTTTGGAAAAATTATTAGGGAGGTAATCTCTATATTTTTTTGAAAATTAACTTTGTATTTCAAAGTTCTTTGATTTTACAGATAAGAAATAAACATGAATAGGAAAACTTTTAATCAATGCCATTTTGTATACTGTTATCGGAATTAATATAATCTAAATAATAAACACTATGAAAAAATTACGCGTCCGCTTCCTGCTTTTTGTATACAACAAAACCCAGAAACTCTATCGGAAATATTTTAAAAAGAAAAAAAGACAATGGCAGTTCAGCCAGCAGCAACTTTTGGAATTTCAGGAAGATTCCCTGGGAAGAAAACTGGGCGAGTTTTATAAACGCTATGGCTTTACAATGATTCCTAAAATGGAAAATCACGACGTTCATCATCTCATTACAGGATGCGGAACCAATTTTGAAGATGAAATTGCAATGCAGTATCTGCTTCTCGGAAACGGAAAAATGAATGCCCATCTTCTGGCAGCAATCGTTCTGGGAACTTTAATACTTCCGGAATATATCAAAATGTATATCAGTGCATTTAAAAAAGGACAGAATATGAAACCTTTTTACCACTGGGATTTTGAAACGTTATTGTGGCAGAATTTTGAGCATCTGAAAGATTTTATCCAGCAAAAACAAAGCCCTGCATATCACTAATTTTCAACTTTTAATCTTTAATTTATTCCTTATGAAAACACATCATTATATATTTCTTACAACTGCCTTATTCATTATAGTTTTCTATAACGAAAATATAGGCTTGAATCTTGGAATTATAGGAATTCTGTACGCTTTGCTTACCGGATATAAAACTCCGGAAAAAAACAGAACCACAGCTTTTCTTATCCTTTTTATCACCAGTATTGTTTCAAGCATTGCCTTTGCATGGTACCGGGATTTTCCTTCACTTCTGGCAGTTGTAAGTTCGCTTTTGTTACTGTCTTACCGGTCCCGGCAAAGAAAAATGAAAACCCTTTTATTGGTTCCGGTTTTTGTGATCAACTGTTTTACATTTATCTGCCGGTTTTTCAGCTTTGATCAGTGGCTTCCGAAAAGAAATATTTCGGGTATATGGCAGAAAATATTCGCTTTTGTTCTGATTCCCTTAGTATTGATTGCCGTTTTCTTTGGAGTTTATTCTGCGGGAAGTGATCATTTTGCCAACCTTTTTACCAATATTGAATGGGATGTCAATTTCTGGCAACTGCTCTTCATCACTGCTTTAGGAACTTTCATTGCTTTCAATTACTGGAATTACACCGTTGAAAAATTGGTCTATAAACAAAACCATGTTCTGGATAATGATTTTCAGGATAGAAATAAAACACCCAGACCTACGTATTCTTTTCTCGATCTTGATGCTGAAAGAATGAGCGGTGTGATTTCTTTATTCTGCTTAAATATACTGTTGATTTTCTTTCTCATCACTTATAATTACGAACAGTTTTATGAAGTGAGCAAAACGCCTAACCAGCTTTCGGAAGAAACCCACGAGAGGGTGAATGCGGTCATTGTATCTATTATTATGGCCATCCTGGTCATCATGTTTTATTTTAAATCAAGTTTTAATTTTGATTCGAAGGCAGGGCTGATGAGGGCTCTGGCAAAAGTATGGATCTTCCTGAATGCTGTCTTAATAATATCTGCGATGTTAAAAAATTCAGAATATATCATTAATTACGGCTTTACTTATAAAAGGCTTGGTGTCTACGGGTTTTTGATTTTATCGTTAATCGGTTTGGTGGTCACTTTCATTAAAATTCAAAGAAAGAAAAGAAATGCATTTTTATTCAACACCATGACATGGTATTTTTATGGAACAATTTTGGCTTGTAGTTACATCAACTGGGGCAGTTTTATAACTTCTCAGAATATGAAAAGGAATGACTTTAATTTCGATTATCATTTGAAGTCAACTAATTTCAGTGAAAAAGATTTATTAAAATATGCTGAACAGAAGAATAATATATTACTGAAAAAACAAATTCTAAGTAAGGTAAAAGAATATGAGTCCCCGACTTTTCTGTCAAAAATACTTTACTATGAAACCATAAACGAATAATATTATGAAAAAATCCTTATTGTTAATCCCACTGATTGTCATTTCCTGTAAAAAGGAAGCCAACCTGAGCGAAACAACAGGAAAAGATTCAACCATTGTAAGCGAACAGCCTGTGCCGGAATCCCAGGCAGATTCGGTTGCATTAAAGAAAAAAGATTCTATCATTAATAATGCACCGGCAACAAAAAAAGTTTTACGGCAGGGGGTGATGAGAATCGAGAAAGAAGGTCAGATTATCAGAACTGCTGATGCCTCACAGCTTCCCTTCACATTGGGTGAGCAGTTTACAAAAGACGGTCAGGAATTGGTTTTAAAAATCACTAACTATGAAAAACCTTCTATTAAAGCTGCTATTTCAACAAAAGAAAAAGATTTTAATATCCGGATCAATCAGATAAAATTGCCTAATGATGAATATGATGGCCCATTTGGACGAGAAATAAACTATGAAATCCCGGATAAAGGAGAAGTCTGGTTAATTATCGGTAAAAGCAATATGGCTTCCGGAAATACAAAAGGAAGTTTTTCGATACAGGTAGACTAAATTTTGGTATAATTTCTGTAAGGTATTCCAAAAAGATTTACATTATGAAAAATATATTTTTAACAGCAGCAATAGCTTCAGCAGCTCTTGTAAGTTGCGGAACGGTTCAGTCACTGGTACAGAATACATTCCCGTATACAGCCAATGTTCTGATATCTACAGGAGTACCTGCAGATAAGGAAGTTTCTTCAACAGCTACAGCTTCCAATGTACAGACATGGTTTGGTGGAAATAATAATGCCCAGATTAAGGATGTAAGGATTTCCGATGCGAAAGTTTCCGTAGTGAGCCCGTCAGGAGGCAACTTAAGTGCTTTAAAATCAATTAAAGTATATATTTCTTCCAACGGAACCGGAGAAAAACTGGTGGCTTCGCGTACCAATATTTCTTCAAGCAGCTCAAGCCTGAATTTAGATCTTAATGACACAGGATTTTTAGATGAGGTAGTAAAAAGTTCAGGATTAACCGTAAGAACGGTTTATGAATTGAAAAACCAGACAACTTCGGATATGAATCTGAAAATAGCAATGAATTTCAGCAGTGTTCCTGCGAAATAATTTTGTAAAAGTTTATTGTAAAAAACGTCTTTCAGAAACTGAAAGACGTTTTTATTAATTGATATAGTTTAACTGTAATAGTATCCTGCGAATAGGCCCGGTAATAAAAGTATTGTTATTGGTAAGCCAGACGATTGAGATATTTTTCTCCGGGATGATAATGAGGTGGGATTTGAAGCCTCCCTGATCTCCGGCGTGTTCTATGACATCAACTTGTTCTTCCGTTTTGGTTTCCGAATAAAACCCTTTATGCACAAACCATACACCGGAATGAAACATATTTTTTTCATGATTCCAGTTGTCAGGGATTTTAATTGTCTTAGAGGATTTTATCACAGAACAGTCGGCGAATTTACACTCATTAATGGCTTTAATATATTTTTTCAGATCTTCAATTGAGCTCCATACTCCGCCATTTCCTGCTGCAGTAAAAGTAGGGTATTCGCCATAATCATATTCCTGATAAACTTTATTTTTAAGTAGGTACCCATGAGCTACATTTTTATTAGGGTAGGCTCCATTGGTAATGGTACTGTTTTTCATTCCTGCAGGACCGAAAATATTTTCATCAATAAAATGCTGCCATTTATCCTTGCTTGTTTTCTCAATGATTAAAGCCAATCCGTTATATGCCGGATTAGAATAATTCCACCTGGAACCCGGTTCAAATTCTAATGATTCTGCAGACTTCAGAGGTTTGAAATTTCCCTCATCTTTGGCTGTCAGATAGAAAATACTGTCCTTTTCAACATTTCTGTTATCCGGAAGCCCGGAAGTATGGGTTAAAAGGTGACGTAACTTAATTTTTGAGGCTGTTTCTTTGTTCTTGAAATCCGGAAAAAACTTTAAAAGGCTGTCATCAACGGAAAGTTTTTTTCTCTCCTGAAGCATAAGAATTCCATACGCCACAAATGTTTTGGTAATTGAGCCTAAATTGGAAACTGTTTTGCTTGAAAATTTTGCCTTCGTCTTCAGATCAGCCAACCCAAAAGATTTTTCATATAAAACTTTGTCACCTTCCTGGATGAGAATACTTCCGCCGGGTTCATCTGCCTTAAATAATTGTGAAAATACCGAGTCGAGTTTTGTTTTTAATACTTCCTCCCGGTTCTGCCCGATACAGGTTGATGAAAAAAATATCAGTATAAAGAATGAATAATATTTTAATTTGAGAAACATTGTAAATCAGTTTTTAGTGATTGAATCCATGACAATGGTTACAGGACCATCATTGATCAGGGAAACTTTCATATCCGCACCGAAAATTCCGCTTTCGGTTTTTAGTCCTGATTTTGTCATTTCATTTTTAAAATAATCAAACAACGGAATGGCTTTATCCGGTTTTGCCGCTTTGATAAAAGAAGGGCGGTTACCTTTTTTATAATCGGCAATTAAGGTAAACTGACTGATACATAAAATTTCTCCTGAAATATCTTTTACTGAAAGATTTAGTTTATCATCTTCGTCACCAAAAATCCTGAGATTTAAAATTTTCTGAACAATCCAGTCTGCATCAGCTTTTTCATCATTTTCATCAATACCTACGAGAAGCATAAAGCCTTTGCTGATTTCTCCCACGATTTTCCCGTCTACCTTTACACTGGCTTCGGAAACTCTCTGTACAACAACTTTCATATTAATAATAAGTGGTTAGTATCTTGGAAGCAGGATCATAATTATACAGATAGGTTTTTGGAGGTACATTGGCTATTGCCGTAGGTTGACCGGTCAGTAAGATCCATTTTGCGTTGTCTTTAGGGCACACGACGCTGATGTCATCTTTTACTTCAAGAGTAGTATTGCTGTCCGGGCAGATATGAGGTGCATTCCTGTCATAAATTTTGAAGGTAGCATCTGACGACCGTACCACAATTAAGCCTCTAGTCCCGGATTGCTGTTCGTTAATGTAAACCCAGCCTCCGACCTGGTTTAAAGCAAAATAAGCGGGAAGATTAAGATTCAGGGTTACATTGATAGGGGTATTGGGAAAGCAACTTACGGTGTCTTCTCTGTTGCTGCAAGAATTTATACTTAAATTACTGATTATCAATAAGGTTAAAATAGATAAGATTGAAAATTTTTTTTTCATTTCAATTTAAATTTTTATATATTTGTAAAAATTAAACGATTATTACACGAAAACATTGTCCGACAAATGTCGGATTATTTTTTTATACTAAAACTAAATTTTGAAAATTATGGCAAGCTATGTTACAAAGGAGGGGTTAGATAAAATGAAAGCTGAGCTGGAACAGTTGGAAACTGTGGAAAGACCTAAAATTACTCAGCAGATTGCAGAAGCCAGAGATAAAGGAGATTTATCTGAAAATGCGGAATATGATGCAGCTAAAGAAGCCCAGGGAATGCTTGAAATGAGAATTTCCAAGCTGAAGGATGTTATATCAACTTCCAAGATTATAGACGAAAGCCAATTAGATACTTCTAAAGTTTCCATCTTAACGACTGTGAGACTTAAAAATAATGCGACAAAGCAAGAGCAGGTATTTACTTTGGTTCCGGATAACGAAAGTGATTTAAAAAGCGGAAAGATTTCTGTAAACACACCCATTGCAAAAGGTTTGCTGGGTAAAGTAATAGGTGAAACAGCAGAAATTGTTTTACCAAACGGAAACAAATTGTCTTTTGAAGTATTGGAAATCACCCTGTAAAACTCAAATCAAATTTCTAATATCTAACATCTGATAAGAATGAGTACAATATTCACAAAAATCATCAATGGCGAAATTCCGTCTTATACAATTGCAGAAGATGAAAACTTTATTGCATTTTTAGATGCAATGCCTTTAGTGAAAGGCCATACTTTGGTGGTTCCGAAAAAAGAAGTTGATCTTATTTTTGATCTGGAAAGTGATGACTATAAAAACCTTTGGGGATTTACCCAGGAAGTTGCTAAGAAAATCAAAAAGGCAATTCCCTGTGCGAGAGTAGGAATTGCAGTGGTGGGATTGGAAGTTCCCCATGCTCACATTCATTTGATTCCTTTAAATAAAATGGAAGATATGAATTTTAGAAATGAGAGATTAAAATTATCAAACGAAGAGTATACAGAGATTCAAAACTCAATTATTAATTCTTAAAAAAAGGAAAATCGTAAAAAAGAAATTTTTTACGATTTTCTTTAACATATATATATTATAGATATGAATTCAAACCAATGTTCTTTCTGTGGCAGAAAAAGAAATGAGGTGCAAATGCTGATCTCCGGACAAAACGGATTTATTTGCGAAAATTGTATAGAGCAAGCCCATTCTATTGTGAAAGACGGTGTTTCTAAAACAGGATTTTCTCCTGCAGAAAATGTGGAAGAACTGAAAAAACCAAAAGTAATTAAAGAATTTCTTGATGAATATGTGATCGGGCAGGATCAGGCGAAAAAACAGCTTTCGATTGCTGTTTACAATCATTATAAAAGACTGCTCCATGCTCAGGACGAAAACAGAGAGGTTGAGCTAGAAAAATCGAATATTATCATGATCGGCGAAACCGGTACCGGGAAAACTTTGTTGGCAAAAACGATTGCAAGAGAACTGAATGTTCCTTTTTGTATTGTAGATGCCACAATCTTAACGGAAGCCGGATATGTGGGAGAAGATGTGGAAAGTATCCTGTCGAGACTTCTTATGGTGGCCGATTACGATGTGGAAAAAGCAGAAAAAGGAATTGTTTTTATTGATGAAATTGATAAAATTGCCAGAAAATCAGACAATCCGAGTATTACCAGGGATGTTTCCGGAGAAGGTGTTCAGCAGGGATTACTGAAACTGTTGGAAGGAAGTATTGTAAATGTACCCCCTCAGGGAGGAAGAAAACACCCTGACCAGAAATATATCCAGGTAAATACACAGAATATACTATTTATTGCAGGCGGTGCTTTTGACGGAATTAAAGAAATTATTGAAAGAAGAATGAACAAGCAGGCAATTGGTTTCAGTTCTGAAAAGATCAATAAGGTGGATGAAGATGATTATGTGTTAACTAATATTAATGCAATAGATCTTCGTTCTTTCGGATTAATTCCCGAACTTTTAGGAAGATTTCCAATCATAACTTATCTCGAAAAACTTACAAAAGAAACGATGATCCGGATTATGAAGGAACCTAAAAATTCAATTGTAAACCAGTTTATAGAACTTTTCAAAATGGATGGTACAAGTTTAAAATTTACAGATGGAGCAATTGCGAAAATTGTAGATGAAACCATGGAAAAAGGTTTGGGCGCCAGAGGATTGAGAGGTACAACGGAAAAAGTTCTCGAAAATTATATGTTCTCAATCGGTGAAGAAAGAGAAATTATATTAACGGAAGATAATATTTTTGTGAATAAATAAAATAATTTTTTTTATAAGGAAAAAAAAACATAACTTTGCAGGTGAGATTGTATTAACACACAAATACTATTATACAATGAGAAAAAGTTTATTTGCTATTGGTCTTTTAGCAATTAGTTGGTCTGTTCAGGCGCAGATACTATGTCACGTTGACACTAATGCTAATATGTATGTGAGTAAAGGCACACTAGTTTATAGTGGAGGAGGCATGCAGATGAAAGGAGATGGGAAAATAGAAAACCACGGTAACGTTATGGTGGTTGGAAATGCTACAGATGCTTTCAGAACTATTGATGCTTCAAATGTTGCAAAAACAGAAGCGAATGGCGGTGGTAATTTCGTTAATATGCTTAACGAGCCAACAGCTTACGCATCTGTAAATGCCAATAACCCTACGACACCACCCGTTTACACATATGGTCAGCTATATGTTTCTGGTCTTACACAGGCAAACATTACAGGTATTATCGATCAGCAGTTCAGACAGGTTCGTCATGGTGACTACCAGCAGGTAGGTATGCCATTCTACTTGAAATCTCCTTCTACATTAAATGCTGAATTAGGTAAATCATTTAATGGAACAAGGCGTTCTAAGAATGATATGCTTCACTGGGATAACACCAGAGTAGAATTCCATCATTTACCAACTCTTTACGGTATCTACAAATTTGGTAATGCAGCACCAGCTTATGCTTACTGGATTCTTGGAGGAAATTCCCTTGATGTAAGTAATGTTACCCGTACTGTAAAAGGAACTCCTTGGAGTGATATAGGAATGAATGTTACTTTACAGAATGCAGGTTCGGCCATCAATTTTGGGGCAGGAGGTTCTAATAAAAATGATTATGCTGAAAGATATAATACTTATCTTCAGGATGGTTTTGAATTAACTTCAGGAACTGCATGGACAGGAAACTTTGGTAAAAACTGGTATCAGTATGCCAACCCTTTCCTTACGAATCTTGACTTATCCAGAATCGCATATAACGAGCCGGCTACTGTTGGTGATGGGGTAAACCTTAGCAATATCTATGGAGTAAGACTTGATGTTTCAGGAGTTCAATATAATCAAAACGGTGGTGGGTCTGGTTCGTACAGAGCTATCACTTTCAACGCAGGAGTTCCAACAGGAGATGTTGATTATATGATGATAAGACCTTTAGGTACTTTTGCCATCAAACTTAATAACAACAGTAATGCTGATGTACTTAACTTTTCTAATCTGAGAAGATTTAATTACTATAGCAGAGATGCAAGCACTAATTACAGTGTTTCTGCAAATAAAGGCTTAATAAGCAATAGTGGTACCGTAAAACAACTAGGAGTTATTGCTCTTGATGCTAATGGTAAAGCAATTGGTACTACCTATTATGTAGTTTATCCTAATGGTAGCACAGGGCATACTGCTACTGCTACAACTCAGTATGCAGCAACAGGAACTGATATTTTAGGAACTTTCGAAGAAAGTACAAGCGGAGGTTATGATAATAATTATACTGCAAAGTATTGGTTATATATCAACGAAGCCAACGAAAATGATTTTCAGGGTAAAAATGTAAAGCTGGTTAATTACAGCAGCGCAATAAAATCTTATAAATTTGAGATTAGAGAAAATGCAGCATTAGTTAGCGATGGAACACATCAACTGTCTTCAGGTATAGGGTTTTATTACAAAGCTCCTAACGGAAGTGTAACAGAAGCAAAACAAGGTGATGTAATTCCGGTTGCTGGTGCAGAATATGATCTATATTACGGATCGCCTAGCACACTCATAGCGACTGCAAAAGCAGCAGGTGGCGAGGTAAGTGTTAAGCCTTCGAGAACAAAAGTGGTATATAATCCGGAAATTACAAACTATATTGTAAGATTTGATCCGGATTGGAAGAAAGCAGATATTGAAGTTTATGATATGAGCGGTAAACTGGTTATCTCTAAGAAAGCAGTGAGTACTTCTACAGATTTTGTAATTGAACTGGATAGTGCAATTAAAAACTCTTATGTAGTAAAAATTGTTTCTGATAAGGGAGAAACTGTGAACACAAAAATCTTAAAATAAAATATATGAAAACTTTAAATAAACTAGTATACGCTTTTTTTCTTTTCGCTGTTTTCTTAGTCAATGCACAACCTCCAAGACCCGGAGATGGTGACGGTGGCGGTGGTACGACTCCCGGAGCGGCACCAATTGATATGTATATTTATGCATTGGCAATTGCAGCAGTATTGTTCATTGTATTTTTCACAAAAAAATACAAAAGCCAAAAAATATAAAATTTTATTAAAATATTTGAAACTCTCTGATTAATCAGAGAGTTTTTTTATTTTTACAATATGAAAAAGATATTTATACTATCAGCAGTTCTATCTGCTTTTTCTCTACAGGCACAGTTCAGTGTTACAGTTCAGGCCCCGGCTGACTTTAAAGATCAAGAGGCCATCTTATATACATTAAACGGTTCGAAAGATATTATTTTTACAAAAGAACAGGCTAAAAATAATATCTGGACATTCAAATATCCCAGCCATTATATGGGAATGATGAAAGTGTATTTTCCGAATACAAATAATAATTTCAATTTTATTTCTGAAAATAAAAATGTAAATATTAAGCTTCAGACAGAAAATAATAAAATCAAGGATATTATGTATCTGGATGAAGCCAATGATATAATGAGTAAGTTACAGGAAGGTTCCCAGAAAAAAGAATTGATTCTACCGGCACTCTCTCAGATTAAAGAATACTATAAGGATAATACCGATTTTGGGAAGGCATTAAAAACAGAAATCAGCAGATTATCAGGAGGTACGAATGGAGTTGATCAGGCACAGCATCCGTTTATTTACTATTACAGTACAAATAACAGCAAGTTTTTATCCAATGACCCTGCCAAAAAAGTTTCTCAGGAAGAGATTATTAATTTTATAGATAAGTCAAATGATATGCTTGAGAGTTCATCTTTATTGAGACCAATATTGGTGGCTTATTTAAATTCAGGAGGAAATGAGAATGTTACAGGATCTGTAGATAAGCTCTTAGACAGATTAAAAGTGGAAACACCACGTGGACAAACTGTTTTGTCTGAACTGATCGATATCTTTGACGTATATGATATGAAAGATTTTAAGGATAAATATCTTAATCTTGCTAAAAATCTGAAATGTACCATTAATGACAGACTGGCATCAACACTTAAATCTAATGCTAATGTTGAGACCGGAGCTGCTTTTCCTAATTATAAATTCCAGTCGGCAGTCAATACATCAGCTAAATCTATTTATGATGTAAAAGCTGATAAGAAAGTGATTGTTTTCTGGTCTTCTACATGCTCACATTGCGAAAGTGAATTACCTAAGCTTTTGGAGAAATATAATGACCTGAAATCAAAAAATATACAGATAATAGGCCTTTCTTTAGATGTAGATAAAGATTCTTATACCAAAAGGATTGCTGCCTTTCCATGGATCAATGATTCAGAATTAAGAGGATGGAACAGCAGCTATAGTGATACCTACAATGTACATGCAACACCAACGTATTTTATTTTGGATGCTAACAATAAGATAATCAGCAAACCAGAGCATGTAGGCGATGTTTTGGAGTATTTTAAACTAAAATAATTTTGGAGGATAGTAAATATTTTATATATTTGCACCACCAAAAAGGCGAGGTAGCTCAGTTGGTTAGAGCGCAGGATTCATAACCCTGAGGTCACGGGTTCAATTCCCGTCTTCGCTACAAAAAACCGCAACAATCTGTTGCGGTTTTTCTTATTTTATACCTGAGCTGTTTAAAGCTATTTTATTCTTCGTTTAAACTTTTCAGAATTGAATCTGAATTATCTTCGTTCACAATTCCGATGATCTCTTTAATGATTCCGCTTTTGTCTATTACAAACGACATAGGGAACCGTTGAATCACCAGATATGATTTTAATTGTTGGCCTGCATCAGTTATTTGATGAAAGTTAAAGTTATGGGTTGTTAAAAAATTATTTACCTTTTCCGGATTATCATAAGTGATTCCGATAAACAGGGAACGAGGAACAGATTTTTGCAATTTATTGAGAAAGGGAAGCTCTTTAAGGCAGGGTGCACATGTAGTAGACCATAAATTAATAAAAGTTGTTTTTCCTTTGAGATATTTCGGGTTATAGTTTTTACCGTTTTTGTCTTTAAAATTTTCAATAGGGAAATGAGTTCCCAATTTATCTTCCATGTCTGGAAATGTCCTGAGCTGTTTCTGAGCATTTAAAAACAATATAGTCGTCAACAGAAATAAAACTGCGCCTTTTTTTATCAATAAATGATTGTTCATTTTGATCATTGAATTTAGCTTTGATATCCCAATAATTTTCTGATCTGATAGAAAAATCTTTCAATAAGCCTTAAATCCTGTGTTACAATTTCTGCATTCCCTTTAAGCTCCTTATCAAAAGTGAGATTTCTGTTATAAGATGTTTTTAATCCTTTCGGAAGAATAATATCTACATAATAATTTCCTTTGTCATCGGGTGAAAGAGAAATATTCTGTACTTTTCCTTCCACAATACCATATTCCTGGAAACGGTAATTATCCAGCTTAATCAAAACTTTCTGTCCCGGAGTGATCTTACCTGAATTAACGGACGGTACAGACATTCTTCCTACCAGGGTTTCTTTATTTTGGGGAAGGATCGATAAAATAGCATCCCCGCTTTTTATAAACTGATTTTCACCAAAAAACTGCTGGAAACTGGCAACACCGTCTGTAGATGAAATGACCAGATAATTTTGCTCCCATTGTTTTAAAGATTTTCTTAGCTGCTCGAATAGCTGCAAGGTCTGGGAAGAATAATTAATCTTATCCTTTTCGGTATTAATGGCGGTACCGCTTTTTGTTTTGTTAAGATTCGAAATTCCTTCTTCCATCTGGGATAATGAAATCGTAATATTTTCAAGGTTTTGTTGGGCTTGAAGGTACTTTATTTTTTCATTCTCAAGCTCCATTGCAGCAATGACTCCCTGACTGTAAAGCTCCTGGTATCGCTGGTAATTTTTCTTGGTAAGCTCATATTTTGCTGCTTCAAGGCTCTTTTGTTGTCTGAGGGTGGCAATACGTACTTTGTATTCAGAAATACTTTGGTTGGCAGCCAGATTCTCAGGAGCATAAGGCTGTAGCCTGGTAAAAAGGGCTTCATCCTGAAACGCTTTTGCAAAATTATTATAATCCCCCTGAAGTTCTCCAAGTTTGAAATGTGAGGTTTCCTGCAGTGGAAAAGAAGAAAGTTGACTGGGTGCAATAGAATCGATGATTTTTTTTAAAGCCAAAACATCTTTATAGTTGGCTGTTGACTGCATAACCATCAGTACATCATCTTTTTTTACTTCCTGATGATTTTTAATGAAAATCTTTTCTATTTTGGAGTTGGTTCTTGCTTCCAGTTTCTCCGGTGGGTTTTGCGATGTAACGATAATCGGGGCGGGAATAAACTCAGGATATTTTATCATATAGCTCATAACCAGAATGAGAAGAAGAATGATAAATATAATGGTATTGCCCCAACGGATCATCCAATGCGGGGGTTGTGTCAGAATATCCTGTACGCTTTCCGAACGAAGTTCTATCGTGTCTAAAATTTCCTTTTCCATATAAGAATAACAAATGAAAATTAAAAATCCTCATAACGAGGATTTTTGTTCAGTTTCCATGTAAATGAATTTTACAATGGCAGTTTGTAATCACAGTTTGGCGAATTGCCGATCTCAACACCAGGAATCACTTCTCCTCCCGGGCAATACTGGTTACATGCATTCCATACTTTGTTGCTGCCAATATAGCAGAAACAATTACATGGATAGGCTGAAATAGGCCCTGCACCATGTATTTCTTTTAAGCTGTGCCTTGCGATTTTTTTTAAATTTTTCATAACTGAAATTTTATAGATTGGTTTAGTGAATTTAGTTAAAAAAAAGGAATTTAATTTCCTAATTCCAATTGGTTTTTTACAAGCCTGTAATACTCACCTTTTAATGCTACTAATTCTGCATGGCTTCCTTCTTCTACAACTTTTCCTTTGTCTAAAACAATGATTTTATCGGCGTGTTTTACTGTGGAAAGCCTGTGAGCAATTACAATTGCAGTCTTACCTTTAAAAAACTGTTCGAGGTTTTCCATGATGATCTTTTCGTTATTGGCATCTAAAGCGGATGTAGCTTCATCAAAAAAAATATATTCCGGGGATTTATACACGGCTCTTGCAATAAACAGTCTCTGCTTTTGTCCACCACTGACTCCAACACCTTCGTTTCCTATTTTTGTATTGTAACTTAACGGAAGCCCTTCGATAAAATCTTTTATATTGGCTATTTCTACCGCTTTTTTAAGCTTTTGTTTGTCTATATAATCTTCACCTATCGCGATATTGTTGGCAATGGTATCATTAAATACATATCCTTCCTGCATTACCACTCCACAATGATCTCTCCAGAATCTCGGGGAAACATTTTTAAGTTTTGTATTTCCGATTTTAATATCTCCCTGGTTGGGCTCATAAAACTTCATCAGCAGTTTCAAAAGGGTTGTTTTTCCGCTTCCACTAGCTCCTACAATTGCTGTTGTTTTCTGATAAGGAATAGTAAGATTGAGACTTTCAAAAACAAAAACATCAGAACCGATATATCTGAATGAAAGATTCTCAATTTCTATATCTTTTTGAGGGAGCTCAGATGCATATTGCTCGTCTTTACTTTCTTCATCATCTTTATCGTGAATTTCACCTAATCTTTCAAGAGATATCTTGGCATCCTGAGTTTGCTTGATAAAGTCTATTAACTGTAATAAAGGACTGTTGAGCTGTCCGATAATATATTGCACGGAAAGCATCATCCCGAGGGTAAGGTTTCCGCTTAACACCAGTTTGGCAGAAAGAAAACTTACCAGAATATCTTTCATCTGATTGATGAAATTTCCTCCTACCGACTGCCACTGTTCAAGGGAAAGAGATTTTATCCTGATTTTAAATAATTTTACCTGCAGAAATTCCCAGTCCCAACGCTTTTGTTTTTCAGCATTGTGCATTTTGATTTCCTGCATTCCGTTGATGAGTTCGATCACTTTACTCTGTTCCTGGGAAACCTGTGAAAATCTTTTGTAATCAAGCTCCTTTCTTTTGTTCAGGAAAAAGCTGATCCACCCGATATACAAAATGGCTCCTACCAGATAAACGATAAATAATCTGTAATCATAAAACAGCAATACAATACTGAATATAATAAGATTGACGAGTGAAAAGAGGGTATTAAGGGAAGAGCTGGTGAGAAGCTGCTCAATCCTGTGGTGATCGTTGATCCTTTGCATAATATCTCCTGTCATTCTTGTATCAAAGAAACTGATAGGAAGTTTCATTAATTTAATGAAGAAATCAGAGATAATTGAAATATTGATCCTTGCTGAAAGGTGGAGGAGAATCCAGCTTCGGATCACCTCAATTCCCATTCTTCCTATGAAAAGCATGATCTGGGCCAGTAAGACAAGATAAATAAAGTTTAAATCCTGGTTCTGTATCCCGACGTCTACAATACTCTGCGTAAGGAAAGGAAAAATAAGTGATAATAAACTCCCTGCTAAAAGACCAACGGCAAGCTGAATCACCAAGGATTTATATTTCAGTAAATATTTTGAAAGAAAGCTGAAACTGGCCTTGCTTTCATGGTCATCAAATTCTGTCTGAAAAAAGGCAGGTGTGGTTTCAAGGATAAGGGCAATACCTTCTTCCGTCTTTTCAGTTGCATTTTCCCCAATCCATAATTTTATGAATTCTTCTTTATTATAAGTAATTAATCCATAGCTCGGATCTGAGATATATACTTTGTTGTTTTTATCAATCTTATAAACGACAACAAAATGATTTTTATTCCAGTGTACAATACAAGGAAACGGAACCTCTTCTGCAAGGGTATTAAAATCAACCTGAACGCCTAAGGAACGAAAGCCCAGATCTTCTGCAGCATCACTTAATCCAAGTAAACTGCTGCCTTCACGGGTAGTTTCTGAGAGATTACGGATTTGTTGTAAGGAAATACTTTTACCATAATACTTACTGATAATCCTGAGGCATGTAGGTCCGCAGTCTTTGGCATCCGGTTGTTTGTAGATAGGAAACTTCTTCATTAACAATTGATTAGAGACTGGATGGGCACCGTCTCTAAGATTTTTTTATATAAATATTTATTATAAAGATTCGCACTCTGCGGGAAAAGTATAAACAGGAGAATATCCACATGTCACAACATTAGTGGTATCGGATGGT
>NZ_AKJY01000110.1 GCF_000282115.1 Chryseobacterium populi | reverse complement strand
TCGCCGCCAGTTTTTATAAAAAAGTCTCACAGAGTATTCTGTGAGACTTTTTTTTGCTATATACCTAATCAATTTATTTCATCATCTATTAATTATCCTGAATTATTCCTTTATTATTGACCACTGGCAAGTTCCTTTTGTCATTTCGACGAGCAATCTCCCATATCAAAACTTTTAAAGTAAAGAATCTGTATTTGAATCATTAATTTTGGTCTTACACTAAATACAGGTAAATAAAGCAATCTCTTTAATCCATAAAATAAGCACAAACATCTGTGTAAATCTGTGTTATTTGTTGGGAATATCTTAGAATACTCCTTTGTATTTTAATTAAAAACAGAATATCAATATTGTCAATTCAGAAAAAGGATTACAACATTTTAACAATTAGAACTAATATAAATCGATCTCAATAAATATCTATATACCAGTTCTTATCTCGGATCTCCGACACTTTAACTTTTATCAGGGCTTTAATGGCTATATCTTTTTCGTTACAGACTCCAATTCACTCCGGCCGGACCAAAAAAAGATACCGTTTTTATCGTAGCTGAGAGCCTGCAATTACACTCTAAAAATTAACGCTTATAGGTTTTTTAACCCTATAAGCTTTGAATCCAACAAGTCCGCTACCCTGCAAGAATCTAAGTATAGTATTGAAAACAGCTTGTGTCATAACAAAGAGCACAGTCTTCTCGTAGAGTCGCCTTTTAATCCATTCAATACCAAAAACTCAAATATTGAGAGATCACAAAAATTCTCTTATAACATCGATATAAATGCTCGCTGCAGATCTACCATCCCCAAGATTTTCAAAACCTAGAAGATTTTTATTTAAGCAGACCATACTCTAAGCTTAATTTTTAGAAAAGAAAAAAGAAACTTTCTTATCCTTCATTTTTAAATAAAACCCAATCAACCCAACAATTTTTCACCTCCAATTCTTATACTTCCAGGCTGTGGGGTTTTCTTCCATTGCTGTGTTTAGTTCCTTCCGTGTGATCCTTTCCTTCCAAAAACAAACATTAGTTTAAAATTAATATTGCAGAAGGTCAGTAACTTACCGTTAAATATGAATTAAACTTAAACTTTATGTTAAATAAATTTGGAATGATTGTGAAATAATGTGTACTTTTGCCGCACTGAAAACGAGAGTATGTCAGTAGCGCAGGAGAGCTTTTGGATAAGCATGATTAAGGATACATCTTAGGGGAAAGCCTCTGGAAAAGCTTTAAAAATTTTATGTAATAAAAATTGATAAAGTGAAAAAGAATTGTATCTTTGCAATCCCAATTAAGGGAGCGCAGGAGAAGAGGTTGATTGAATATAAAAAGAAGGGTTAGGGTTAAGAAAAAAAACTTTAAAATTTTCTCAAGAAACATTTGGTCATATCAGAAGA
>NZ_AKJY01000109.1 GCF_000282115.1 Chryseobacterium populi | reverse complement strand
CTGAAATATAACTCTTTAAAAAAAAGTGGAGTATATTTTTGACTTTCCAGTAATGATGTAATGAGTAATTCTGTCTGTCCACCAGATAAGTCTACTCTGATCATCCTTACTTTTAATGATGGTTTCTTTTGGTTTACTCTCACATATGGTTTTGTGTTTTTGCCAGGATTTATTTCTAATATTTCTGATCTTTTACCACTTTCCATAAAAGATTTCGCCACACCACTGAAATCAGTTTTTACTCTCATTAGATAATCAAATCACCTATTTTACAATGATGCAGATGCTCAAGTGTCATTTCTCTTTTACCAATACTTACATTGGATAGAACTCCATCAAGAACAAAATTATTCAGTACATCATACAGCACTGAAACTTTAGCCTGAATTATATAAGTATCACTTTGATTGCTTGTTTTGCCATAATGCTTTTCAAGTTCTTGGGTTATAGGTAAGCTAATGCGAGAGCCATCAATAGCCAATATCCTGAAGCCTTCCAAAAGTTCAACTTCTGAATTATCAGTATAGAACTCATTAACCAATAAGCCTGAAAGATGACGGAAGACGTCTGGAGATATTTTTTTCCGACATTGTACAAATGCACTTTTTGTAAATGGCACAGCGGTAGAAATCTCTCTCTTTAAATAATGAACGAAATTTTCAATTTCCAAAGAAAGACTCTTGGTCAGAAAATTAATCATTAACAACAGAGTATTTACAAATGACTGTTTTCTATTTCTTGTAAAATCTTTATTGTTCATTTTATGAGCTTCTTGGAGTGATGCACTAAAAAACTCTTTTTGTATCTTCTCCAAAATAATTAAAGCTGTTTTTTTGCAACATAATAACTATCTGATTATCTTATAAATATATGTAAATTAATCAATAAAACCAAACTAAGTGTTTGATTTGAAATAGCTTAAATTCTTAACTTAATGACATTGCGCTCGCGCAAGCTGGGGGGAACATAGAAAAATTACTCATATTCATATTTATAAGAGTCTTTATCATTAATAACAAATGCTAAAACTATTTCGTTATTTGAATAAGTAATAATATGTGTGTATTTATTTGCACTTAACCCTAAAGCGAGATTTAATTTGCTTTTTTGAGTTTTCATAATTGTTATAAAATCTCCAGAAACTGTGTAATGGTTATTCTCTATATTTAAAACTTCGGATAATTTTATACATTGAAGGTATCCTTTATTAAAAGGAGCTTTCATATCAATATTTTTTCTGTATAAGAATTCTGTTAAAAATTCCATATTTAATAATTCATCATCAAAAAGCTCAATTTGAATATTTATTTTACCATTATGATAAATACAGTTTTTTAAAGTGGAATCCCCTGTTTTTGAAAAAATAGATCTTAAAGTATTTATAAAATCCTCCATAATTATTTACCTAAATTAAAATATGACATAAATTCGGATGCTTGTCCTCTATTATTGATTTTGTTTTCTAAAAATAAATGCCCTTTCTGACCATTAATATTGTAATTTAAATGCGGGAAAGTAGAGCTTCCTACACCTTTTCCCCAATCACCATGTCCCCAATAAACTTGATCTCCAGCCTTATTTTCCCATCCAATCCATTTACCTGATCCATCATAAATTCTTGTTTTGGAAGAACCTAATGCTTTTGCTCCAAAATTTTTAGCATCATTGACATCCTTAAATAGATAATCAACTTTTAAAATCCCTTTTTTGGTTATGCCATTACTAATAACTATTCCTTTTTCAGCTGCTAATGCATCTAAAACACTACTTACCTTACTTAAATTTCCATGTCTTACTTGAATAAGCATAGCCAAGAGTTGTACGTTTGCAACAGCTCCTTGAGTATCTTCGTCCTGATAACTCATATAAGTATCAAAAGCCGCCCAACCAGCAGAAGCCAGTAAGTTACTTCCCCCCATTCCGAAAGTCCCCATTGCAAAAGCAAGATTTTTTTCAAACTTTTCAGTAGCAAGAGCTGCTTTACTTCCTCTAATTCCTGCTGCAAATCTATCTTCTGAAGCGTGAAAAGCATTCATATTATTAATACCCATAAATGAAAGCGGACTAGGCTTTGTATAGGTCATGACAACTTCTTCTATTGGATATCCTCCTTTAGGACCATATATTTTTTTAGGATCCGGATCTTCTCCAATCATACCCGTAGGATCATTAAATCTCATTGGATTTCCATAGGCATAAGAGTAGGGATTATAAGCAAATTGTAATTCGCTTAATGGATCCACCACACTCCATCTTCCCAAATCAGGCATATAAAATCTTGCCCCATAATCATACATCCCAGTTTCAGTCTGAAGTTCCTTGCCATTGTACTTATACTGATAAGAAGGATTTCCTGCCAGGTTATTATACCGCTCATGCTTCAATCCAAAAGGATAGTAATTGTTTTCTTCAATGATCTCTATTCCGGTATCATTCCTTGTGTAGCTTAATCTTACATTTCCTAAATGATCTGTATAGTTGTAAATATACTTATTATTTTCAAAATTGTAATAGCCTTCCGAAGTTGGGATAAATTTAAGTACAGCTGTCCCTGTAGTTGTTTCATACTGAAACCCATCCAGGTAATCTGTTTGAGTAGCAATACCTGAAGAATTCTTCCCAACCTTTACCCCATCAGCCCTGTAGGTATAATTAATTGTTTCCGTTGATTTTTTTATGCTGTTGGGTAAATTCAGATAATTATAAGTAATCTTGGTAATTCCCTTATCCAGCTGGTCGGTCATATTTCCATTATCATCATACCCGATGGTATTTCCCAGGGCATTGTATCCGGAAGGGTTATTGGTAACACCCGTAGGAAGGGTTATTTTCTGTAACCTGTTGCTTTGGTTACCGTTATAATAATTATAAACCAGATTATCAATGCTTTCAGCAACTGTTCCTGAAGAGGGTTTGGAAAGCCTTTTTAAGGTTAATATATTTCCGTTAAGGTCATAGGTCAGTTCTTCATTGAAATAATTATTATAAATCAACGAGGAGCCGGGCTCAGAATAAGTTCCCTTTCCTAGCCTGTTTAAAGCATCATACTGGTAATCATATCTTCTTAATACACCATCCATCGATGATTTCCAGTCAATCTCTGCAATATTGCCATTGAATCTCCCGGGAGCTGTACCGGAAAATACCGGGTTGGTATATTTGATCTCATATCCGAACAATTTTCCATCCAAGGTTGCAGGATCATTGATTTTGGTCATCCATCCTCTTATATTGTACTTATAATCAACGGTCTGTAACGGTGTTGCAGCACTTATACCACCAACTTTCTTACTTTCTAATTGAGAGAGTTCATTGTATTTATTTTGCGTCAGATATTCAACACTGCCACTGCCTATCTGGTGGGTATGGGTCAGAAGCCTGTTTTGATGATCATAAGTGAAAACTTCTTTGGTTGTTTTCTCTGTATCTGCTGCCAGTCTCTTATGATAGGTGTTTACTTTCTGAGGAATACCTGCAAAATCAAGCTCGGTTTCTGTTTTGGTATACCCGCCCAGATGGTTGACGGAATGAGTTCCTATTACCCTGCCTCTCATATCATACCATGTGTAGGCTTTTGTCCAGTTATCATCTTCTATGTTTTTCACATAAGAGGCTACAGGTAAGCTTTTGGTGCTTACATTTGAACTTTGGGCATTCTGTGGCAATACATTCTGACCTAAAACCAGGGTCGGAATTGCTGGAGTACCTGTCGGATAAGTGTCATAATAATTAATACTCAAAACTTTTGCTACGGTAGTGGGATATACTGTATTCCCATAGTATATAGTCATTCCACTGTTGGTAAACCCTGCCTGATTACGTTCTTCACTGGAAGGTTGTCCCTGGCTGATATAATAATCTGCACTAAACTGAACCTGTCCTCTGTTAAACTGGGCTCCAATATCAGCAATACCTGTATAGACCACTCTTGAGAACTTATCGTATTTTGTAAACAGCCAGTTTCCTGATACTTTCATATTGGCATCCTGGGTCATAATTAACCTGTCTGCTTTATCATACACCATATATTCCCATCCTTTTCCTGGAAGCTTCTTTTCAACAAGACGATTCCTGCCGTCATAACGGTACTGATAACAGAAATTGTTTAATGCAGTGTCATCTAAAGTTGCAGGTGAGGCTGGTGGGATTACAAAAGCCAGCTGGTTATATTCATTATAAACATAATAGGTATCTGCATTTTCTGTTGCGCTTACAACCTTTCTGACTAATACAACCTGCCCCTGTCCGTTTTTAAATTCAATGGTCTTATTTCCATCTTCATCAGTGATGGTATTTTTATATAACGAACTGGGTAAAAAATACTGTAACAGCTGGATTGTACTTACCGTCATTTTACCGGCAGTATCCCATGTTGTCGTCGTTTCATATTTCCTTACATAATCTGCCTGGATATTGGCATCATACTGGAATTTCACAGGTTTTGTACTCCATGCTGTTCCCACCTGTTTCTGCTCCAGTATTCTATCTAAAGGAGAATTTTCCAGTGTCTTTTCGGCATAGATCTTTTCTGGACCATAAATGTCGGCTTGGGTAGCATTGGATAAAGGGGTGGGAACGATGGCTCCGTTTAAAGTTTGGGATTGGGGAACGGGTAGATAATCTTTCACCTGTCTTCCAAATCCATCATATTCTATATGGGTGACCACATCTCTTCCCAAAGGAGAGGCTTTTACATTAACCACCTGCTTGGGTCTTCCCAGACCATCGAAGTATTGCACAGACTGTACCTGCCTTGCCGTAGTACTGGAAGTGGTGACACCCTCCAGATAGGTTCTTGTTTGTATATAGTTTTCAGTATTCGTTGCCTGGGCATGAAGTAAGCCCACCACAAACAAGGCACTGAATGAGATTAATATTTTTTTCATCAATTCTTAGTTTTTATAGTTGTATTTGAATTCTTTCAGAAGCTTACCTGTTTTGGAATCCTGTCTTATTTCCTGGAGCCTACCCGCTGTATCATAAATGTATACCTCCCTGATTCCTGATGGCGGAGTGATGCTTGTTATTCCGATTAATGGATCATAAGTGTAAGTGGTGATAAGATAATCTTTCAATCTCAAATTGATATACAATTCATTTAGTTTAGCAATAAGTGCTGTTTCCGTGGCAACAGGTGACTGAACTTGCAACTATTTTTGAGACAAAATTTATATACTCTTTATGCTACATTTTTA
>NZ_AKJY01000108.1 GCF_000282115.1 Chryseobacterium populi | reverse complement strand
TTCCAGGACTACAACTTAGATTCAAAAATTATAGGTTAAAAAAACTATATGCGTTAATTAATGATTCAAATACAGATTCTTTACTTTAAAAGCTTTGTATAGGGGAGATTGCTTCGTCGCTTTGCTCCTCGAAATGACAAAAGGAACTTGCCAGTGGTGAAATAAATGAATAATTCAGGATGGATGATGAATGATAATTGATCCCATACAAATAAGATTTATATTGAAAAATATGTTTAAGTTTAGAGCAAAAAAAATCCCGAATATATTCGGGACTATAATGAGAGCCAACTACGGGACTTGAACCCGTGACCTCTTCCTTACCAAGGAAGCACTCTACCGCTGAGCTAAGTCGGCGCAACTAAAAAAATCACACTCTCCAGCGTGATTTTTTTTGAGCGGAAGACGGGGGTCGAACCCGCGACATTCAGCTTGGAAGGCTGACGCTCTACCAACTGAGCTACTTCCGCAATTTTGTTTCCAAAACTATTGGTAAACGCTGTGCAAATCTATAAAAACTATATTAAATCTGCAACTTTTTTTTCTAATATAAATGTGGGGAGAGCAGGATTCGAACCTACGAAGCCGAAGCAACTGAGTTACAGTCAGTCCCATTTAGCCACTCTGGAATCTCCCCAGACATATTATATTAAATTGAGCCTCCAGAGGGATTCGAACCCACGACCCCGAGATTACAAATCACGTGCTCTGGCCAACTGAGCTATGGAGGCATATTTAAAGAAGACTGAGAACATTCAGAGCAACTCTACTCTGCGCTACATCAGTAGTAAAAAAAGATCACCCCTTTTGGTGTGATCTTTCTGAGCGGAAGACGGGGGTCGAACCCGCGACATTCAGCTTGGAAGGCTGACGCTCTACCAACTGAGCTACTTCCGCAATTTTGTTTCCAAAACTATTGGTAAACGCTGTGCAAATCTATAAAAACTATATTAAATCTGCAACTTTTTTTTCTAATATAAAATGTGGGGAGAGCAGGATTCGAACCTACGAAGCCGAAGCAACTGAGTTACAGTCAGTCCCATTTAGCCACTCTGGAATCTCCCCAGACATATTATATTAAATTGAGCCTCCAGAGGGATTCGAACCCACGACCCCGAGATTACAAATCACGTGCTCTGGCCAACTGAGCTATGGAGGCATATTTTAAAAAAGAATTCAAAAGATCGCTGTTCCCTTTTTGCGAGTGCAAATATAGAACGGATTTTTTGAATTCTCAAATTTTTAAGTAACTTTTTTTGACTTTTTTCCTAAGCCATTTCTTTTTTCTTGATTAATAGCTTTTTAGCAGCATCAACACAAAGGTCTAAACTTTCTTCAAAACTGGCTGTTGTCTTTTTTACCACGATATCTTCTCCCGGAACCGCCAAAATGATCTCGGCTGTTTTATTCGTTTTATCCGAGTTATTTTCTACTTTTAAAAACACTTTGCATTCGTGTATTTTATCATAAAAGGTCTCTAGTTTGTTCACTTTTTTGTCAATGTGTGATTCTAGTGGTTCGTGTGGAGTTAAACCAATTGATTGTACTGTGATCTTCATAATTCTTCTTTTTTAGATGCTCGAGGGTGAGCTTGATTAAAAACTTTTTTCAATTGTTCAATATTAGCATTCGTATAGACCTGAGTACTGGCAAGACTGGAATGACCTAATATCTTTTTTACTTTAGAGATCTCTGCCCCATTGTCCAAAACGTGTGTAGCAAAGCTGTGTCTTAGAATATGAGGACTTCTTTTTTGCTTTGATGTTATAAGACTAAGGTACTTATTAACTACCACATAAACAAATTTTTCGTTGAGTTTTTTCCCTTTCTTATTGACAAAAAAACATGATTTATATTCATCCAGCGGCTTTCTGATCTTTAAGTAGCTCTGCAGCAAAACGGCTAAGTTTCCCGAGATCGGAATAAACCTTTCTTTATTTCCTTTCCCTATAATTTTCAGTTCATTTCCGCTTAAGTTTACATTCTCAAAGATCAGGCCACAAAGTTCGGCTTTACGGATTCCTGTCTGATACAAAACTTCCATGATACATTGTTCCAGAAGGTCATGCATTTCCTCAAAAATATGATCATCAAGCATTTGCATTTCCTCCTGAGACATCGGAATCTGCTTTTCGGGATAGAATTTAAGGGAAGAAATACTTTCAGTGGGAGAAACTTTAATTTCACCGATCTTTAAAAGAAAAAGATAAAAACTGCGAAGGGAAGATAATTTCCTGTTGATACTTCGTTTTGAAATACTATTTTCACTTAATTCGACAATAAAGTTCCTGATAACTTTTTTATCTGCTTTGGAAAGATCTTCCGAGGATTCTGTTCTGAGGTAAAAATGAGAAAAGTCTTCAAGGTCTCTTTTATAGCTTGTAATAGTATGAGGAGAATACCTCTTTTCGAATTGTAAATAATCTAAAAATTTACCTAGCATAAGTAGATGTATAAAAACAAAAATTCACTTTTCAAATATAAGTATTTGAAAAGTGAATTCAGTATTTTGGTTAAGAAAATTTCTTAAGCCTGTTCCTCTTTGCTAAGTGCTCTTTGTTTATGAGCAGCTTTCAATCTAGCTTGTCTTAAAGTTACAGAAGGCTTAATAAACTGTTGTCTGGCTCTTAATTGACGAACTGTTCCAGTTTTATCAAATTTTCTTTTATATTTTTTTAACGCTCTATCGATGGATTCACCATCTTTTACAGGAATTATTAACATATATTACATCTCATTTTGGACTGCAAAGATAGCTTTTTTTTATTATATTCAAAATTTATTTTTAAAATATTGCTGTTTCTTAAAACCATGGAAGTAAAAGTAGTGTTTTTACAACCTAATCTATGGTAAATTAATGGCAAACCGGGTTAATGTCACAAAGCCATACTTGAAAAAAATTCATCGATTAACCTTAATGTAAATAAATTTTCAATAAGCATACAAAACCTAATTAAAATTATCAATTATTCATTAAATTATGTCATTTTATGATATAAAAAACATTTTTTATCATTATTTTTAGAAACAAAATACTGAGAAAAAAATGAATATATTTCGACTAACTTTTGTATTAATGCTTATGATCATTAATACATTATCTGCACAGAGAGATACTGAGCATTGGATTGCGCCGTATTACAATAGTAGTGCTATAGACTATACCAATACCATCTTTCTGTCTACTGATTCAACAACCCCTTTTGGTGTAGAGATATACAGCAACAATACGCTCCTCACTACAGTCACCATCAGCAAAGGCAATCCTCAGCAGTATACCCTGGCTACCAATCGTATATACACTGAAGATGAAAGTGATGCATTCACGGTAATCAATAAAGGTGTATACCTGAAGGCCACCCAACCCTTTTTCTGTAACCTGAGACTTGCAAATGATGTTCATGCCGAAATTATTACCTGTAAAGGAAAAGCCGGCATAGGAAAAGAATTTTATATTGCATCAAGCCCTAATACCAATGTTGCCGGTAACAGGCCAGTCTATAATTTTACCGCAGGAATCCTGGCCACAGAAGACAATACATCGGTAACGGTAAGCTGGAATACTGCCGGGTTGATCTTCTTCGGAGGAACCCCTACAGGAAATTCCCATACCTTTACCTTAAACAAAGGACAGTCTTTTATTTTTGCAGGAGGAGGAGGAAATGCCTTCAGCGGAAATATTCCAAACCTGACTGGTTTTATCGGCGCCAAAGTCACGGCAAACAAGCCGGTTTCCCTAACCAATGGCAGTGTCAGCGGAAATTTTGGAGCAGGTGGCAGCGGTCTTCTGGGCAGCTCATCAGATGCTATTCTTGATCAGTCGGTTCCCCTTGAAAGGCTTGGGAATTCTTTTGCCATGGTAAAGACCAGGTCTACCGATCCTTCTTTAAACATGGAAGGGGGATTAATTGTAGCTACCGAAAATAATACCCAGATATTTTTAAATGGCTCCGCTACCCCCGTGCAGACCCTCAATGCGGGACAATGGTACAGAATCAATGAAAGCAGCTATATAGCCCAACCTGGGGCAGCAGGTCACTCCAATATGTATATTTCCACCTCAAAGAATGTATACTTATACCAGTTTGTAGGTGTAGGAGACAGTAATGCAACCTGCGGATTTAATTATATTCCTCCACTGAACTGTTTCCTTCCGAAAAAAATTGATGAGATCGGAAATGTTGATGTAATGCCGGGATCCGGCACAACACCCAACCTGAAACTGAATATTCTGACCGAAGCAGGAGCCACGGTAACCGTAAATGGTACCGCCCCTACTCCTGCGCAAGGTCCTTATCCGTTAGCAGGAAGCACCCAATGGGTAACCTATTCCCTAAACAATGTCACAGGGAACCTTACCATCAATTCCTCCAGAGCCTTAACTTCCGGGATAAACGGAGGATACAGCTCCGCCGGCTATGGCGGGTATTTCGCAGGATTTTCTTCTATTCCTATTATTGAGAAAAGCGGAGATTGTGTACCCGGAGCCGTGCTTGAGGTAGAAGCTGGTTTTGACAGCTATCAGTGGATGCTCAACGGAGTAGATATTCCTGGAGCAATTTCTCATACCTATACTCCCACACAAGCCGGAAATTATACCGTAAGAATACAAAACGGATCGTGTGCAGCCGTAGTAACACCTATTTTTAAGGTGTTCTCCTGTCTGAAACTTACCACGCAGAATATCAATGTATGTTCATCACAGGTAATTACACCAACATTTACTTCTTCAACACAGACACCTGTGCCCGGTACGGTAACGATTGTCACCCCTCCTACCAATGGTACAGCGGTAGTAAACCCTAACGGAACGATTACCTATACTCCCACAACAGGGAATGGAACAGATCAGATTGTTTACAGATTCTGTGGCAATGCCCCTGAGTTTATAGACTGCGAACAGGTTACCCTGAACATTACAATAGCACCCCTGACCGTAAATAACACCACACTTTCCACATGTCCGACGAGCACTTCCCCTCCTTCTGCCACTTTTAATCTTACTTTGGCACAGCCAAACATCAGTAACGCCGCGGGAGCTACTTTTACCTATTATGTAAACCAGGCAGATGCTACGGCAGGAAACGCAAGTACAATCGCTACCCCGACAGCATATACCTCCGGAAATGCTACAATCTATGTAAGAGTGAAGGTAGGCTCCTGTTTTAAAGTCGCTGAATTACAACTGAATTTAACACAGTCTGTTGTATCAACCATTACCGCGTCGTCTACAACAATATGCTATGGAGGAAACGTAACATTAACATCCGGCCAGGCAACAGGAAATACATGGTCTACCGGAGCAACAACACCATCCATTACAGTAACAACACCAGGAACCTATACCCTGACAAATTCCTCAGGAAACTGTCCGAGTAGTCCTGCGTCCATTACGATAACAGCGGAAAGTGATCCGAATATACAGATCACAGGAAACCTGGTTTTCTGTCAGGGCTCCTCAACTACCTTAACAGCTACGTCTGCAGGAACAGGGAACACCTATTCATGGTCAAATGGTACAACTGGAAGCACGATTTCGGTTTCAGCTCCGGGAACGTATACTGTTACGGTGGAAACTCCGGCAGGATGCCAGTATCAGGAATCAGTAACGGTAACACAAGGCGCTGTGCCTACCGTCCAGAATGCTAGTTTAAGCGAATGTACCAATAGTACGACTGCTACCTTTGATCTTACTTCAGCACAGCCAGCCATCAGTACAACTGCTGGAGCTACTTTTGCCTATTATGTAAACCAGGCAGATGCAATAGCAGGAAACGCAAGTACAATCGCTACTCCTACAGCATATACCTCCGGAAATGCTACAATCTATGTAAGAGTGAAGGTAGGAACCTGTTTTAAAGTTGCTGAATTACAATTAAATGTAACGCAATCTGCTGTATCAACCATTACTGCATCGTCTACAACAATATGCTATGGAGGAAACGTAACATTAACATCCGGCCAGGCAACAGGAAATACATGGTCTACCGGAGCAACAACACCATCCATTACAGTAACAACACCCGGAACCTATACTCTGACAAATTCAACAGGAAACTGTACGAGTAGCCCGGCATCCATTACCATAACAGCGGAAAGTGATCCGGATGTACAGATC
>NZ_AKJY01000107.1 GCF_000282115.1 Chryseobacterium populi | reverse complement strand
TTTTTCCGCTTTTTTCTATAGTAATGTATAATTTCTTATATCGAACTCACGTTAAATTATGTTCAATAGCGCCTATTTTCCTGCAAAAAATTTTCCTATTACTTGATACTTTTCACTAAAATAAGGGAAATAGAAAATACATTTTAATTCTGCAAAAAATGGACTTCATTTTATACTTCAACTTATCCATATTAAAGTTATTTTTATATCATCAATCATTATCACATCATCAAAATAAAAATTATGAAAATGACAACATTAATCTTGATCATTACAGCAACACTTACGGCCCTTATAGGCGGGCTTTTTTATGCTTATTCATGTTCTGTAGTCCTTGGGCTTGGAAAGTTATCGGATGTAGAATATTTAAAAGCGATGCAGTCGATTAACCGGGAGATCCTGAATCCGGTGTTTTTTCTGAGTTTTATGGGAACGGCTGTGATGCTTCCGCTTTCTGCCTTTCTCTACCGTGCACAGAGTCCCGTATTTATTCTGCTTTTACTGGCTGCTATTGTTTATCTGGCAGGCGTATTCGGTGTTACAGTGGTGGGGAATGTACCGATGAATGATCAGCTGGATCAGTTTAATATTACCGATTCTACGATGGAAGCCATAAAGAAAGTCCGTGAAAATTTTGAAAACAGATGGAATTTTCTGAATAATATAAGAACTGTATGCTCTACATTGAGTATCATCCTCGTCGTCTGTGCCTGTATCTGGAATAAGATGGAATAATTTTCAGTGAAAATACGGAATGAAATTTCCGTGTTTTTACGGATGCTTTGTATTGCTTTTATGTTGATCTTTACGTCAGCATAGAACAAGAAAATTTAAGCATTAAAGTCTTAAGAAAATAAGCTGATAACCATATAAGCTCAGATTTTCAAAGAAGAAAGGCAGCGAAAGCTGCCTTTTTCCTGTATGTTAAAGTTTAAAACTTAAATTTTTAAAAGCTCTATGGTTCTTTCAGGGCTTTCTGCAGAGAAAACTGCATTTCCGGCAACCAGTACATCTGCTCCGGCTTCGAAAAGCTTGGACGCATTGTCTAAATTTACACCACCATCCACTTCAATTAATGCCGTAGAATTATTGCTTAAAATTAAATCTTTAGTTTCTGCGATTTTTTTATACGTATTCTCTATAAACTTCTGTCCTCCGAATCCTGGGTTTACGCTCATTAATAATACCAGATCTACATCAGCAATAATGTCTTCAAGCATTAAAACCGGTGTTGAAGGATTCAATACAACTCCTGCTTTGGCACCTTTGCTCTGAATATGATGAATGGTTCTGTGAAGGTGAGTACAGGCTTCATAATGTACGGAAACCAGATCTGCACCATGATTGATAAATTCCTCAACATATTTTTCAGGCTCAACGATCATTAAATGTACATCTACAAATTTCTTGGCATGCTGCTGAACTGTTTTCATCACAGGAAAACCGAATGAAATGTTGGGTACAAATTTCCCGTCCATGACATCAATATGGAACCAGTCGGCCTGGGAATTGTTAAGCATTTCAATATCTCTTTGCAGATTCCCGAAGTCTGCGGATAAAAGGGAAGGAGCAATAAGCTTCGTTTTCATTTTTACTTTATATTAGATTTCAGAAACCAGATCTCAGATCCCGGACTTAAGACTTTAATGCAAATTAGTCCAATACCTGGAGTCTGGCAACTAGCTTTATTAATGGTACTTCAGTTTCATTTCCGGTTTTACCTTCAAAACAGTTTCGTAAATTAATTTGATAGTATTTCCTACATCTTCTTTTGAAACCATTTCTACCGTTGTGTGCATATAGCGCAAAGGTAAGGAAATTAACGCACTTGGTACGCCACCGTTGGAATGGGCAAATGCGTCGGTATCCGTTCCGGTAGCCCTGCTTGCTGCCGCTCTCTGGAAAGATATTTTCTTAGCTTTTGCCGTATCAATGATCAGCTCTCTGATGGTGTGGTGAATACTGGGTGCAAAGAAAATCACAGGTCCGTTGCCACATTTCTGATCCCCTTCTTTTTTCTTTTCAATCATTGGCGTGGTAGTGTCATGGGTAACATCGGTAACGATGGCAATATTAGGCTTAATGGTATCTGCAATCATGTCTGCACCATATAAACCCACTTCTTCCTGTACGGAATTGGTGATGTACAATCCGAAAGGAATCGTTTTTTTATTTTCCTTTAAGAGCCTGGCTACTTCGGCAATCATGAAGCCTCCGATTCTGTTGTCTAATGCCCTGCATACGAAATATCGGTCATTCATCTCAAAAAATTCGTCAGGATATGTAATCATGGATCCTACAAAAATCCCAAGTTCTTCTACTTCTTTTTTGGAAGTGGCACCACAGTCTATGAATATATTTTCGATTTTTGGGGTCGGCTCATTCTGATTTGACCGTGTATGGATTGCCGGCCATCCGAAAACCCCTTTTACAATGCCTTTTTCTCCGTGAATATGAACTACCTTCGAAGGCGCAATGGTCTGGTCTGAACCTCCGTTTCTGATCACATAAATAAGACCGTCATCTGTAATATAATTAACATACCATGAGATTTCATCGGCATGTGCTTCGATTACCACTTTAAATTCAGCGTCAGGATTGATGATGCCGTAGCACGTCCCGTAGTGGTCTATTTCTATTTTATCTACATAAGGCCTGATATAATCCATCCAGACTTCCTGCCCTCTGTGTTCGTAACCGGTTGGTGATGATGTATTTAAGTATTTTTCTAAAAATTTCAAAGATTTCTTTTCAAATTTCATAAAAGGGAATGATTTTTGCGGTCAGTTTTTGTTCTAATAAGCGTAAAAATAATGAATTTTAACAAGATTATTTATCTTTTTCTTTTCTTTTTTGGGGTTAGTGTTTCCGGGCAAAAAGATTCAATTATCGCCAAGCCTTTGAGCCAATATCCGCAGGAAGAATTGAGAATAGATGAATTTGGGAATAAATATTACTATGATGAAAGGCAGAAAGCCAAAATCTATGAAATAAATGGCGAAACAGTAGTGGTGATGGATGAGTTGGTTTTATTGAATAAACCAAAATTCAATAACCAGCTGGACAAAAATTATTATTATTTTCTTAATAAAAAACTAAACAGGGTGTATCCTTTGTTCTTAACGGCATTGCAGCAGTACAGGGATATTCAGGTGGAAATGACCAATCTGGACAGTAAAGCCAAAAGAAAATATGTAAGAGACAGACAGAATATGCTTGCTGATCAATACGAAAAACAGCTAAGGGACCTTACTACAACTGAGGGACAGGTTTTTGCCAAGCTGATGAACAGGGCAACCGGAAAAAACGTCTATGAAATTATCAAAGAAATGAGAGGCGGATGGAGCGCTTTCTGGTGGAATGTAAAAGGTAAGATGGCGAATATCGATCTTAAAGACCAGTATAATCCGCATAAAAACAGAACCGACGAATTTATAGAGTCACTGCTGCAGTCTAACTGGAATTCGGGTTATCTTCAGCCTTACCCCGGAGCAAAAGATTTTAAAGTAAGCAAATAAATAAAATACCTGTAGGCAGTTACAGGTATTTTTCTTTTAATTTATTGAATACAATCTGATCTACCGGTAAGGAGAACGGGTTCTCAGGTCTGTCAATATCGATCCATTCTGTTTTTTCAATACAAGGGTCGAGGATCAGGAAATCTCCTTCATTAATAATGTTTACGATATAATATATGGTAAGCAATTGCTCGTTTTCCCTGAAACGCGAAACCAGGAAGTCTTCCTGTGTATAAAAATGCTCTACGATTTCTATTTTCACATTCAGTTCTTCATCAAACTCACGGTGTAAACATTCCAGTAATCCTTCTCCATATTCCAGTCCGCCGCCGGGAAATTTCATTAAAGGTTCTCCTGCATATTCTTCGAAGAGTGTCAGTACTTTTTTATCTTTTACAGCACAGGCATATACTCTGACGTTGATGTTGTCTATCATATATAATATTTTGTAAAGCTAAATTAAGGAAATTAATTAAAGTTAAGAGCTAAGAGTTATGAATGATGAGTGAAGAATGATAAGTTAAATCAAAATGCATTCTAATAGGAAGCATCACAAAACTTATAACTCATCACTTTTAAAGCTTTACAGCATTAATCATTTCTCTCTTTCCCGGAGGTCCCTGTTTTTTTTCCACCCTGAAATTAAGCTCCTGAAGAATTCTTCTTACACTTCCTTTAGAAGAATAAGTCGTTAATAATCCGTTAACACTCATTTTGTCGGAAACCAGCTCAAATAAAGGCTTCTCCCAAAGATCAGGCTGAACTCTTGCACCGAAACAGTCGTAGTAAACCAAGTTTATTTTAGGTAAGTCTATGGTTTTCAATTCAAAAAAATCGCATTGGATCTTTTTTAAGTGAAACCCTTTAATGATTTCAACTGGTTTTTCCCAATCCGTAAGATGAATTTTTTGATAAATTTCTTTGAATTCCGGGTTATCAAAATGCTCAAAATAGGCTAAATTTTCTATTTCGGATTCATTTATGGGATATTTTTCCAGCGAAAAATAGTTGATGACATGATTTTTGTCAGTTTTTAAATATTCATTAATTGTAACCAAAACATTCAAACCTGTTCCAAAACCGAGTTCTAAAATATTAATTTCATAATCATTTGCTAAATTTAGTCCATTTTTAATAAACACATGTTCTGCTTCCTGAAGTGCTCCGTGATGTGAATGGTAATTTTCGTTTAACTCATTGATAAACAATGTTTTACTGCCGTCTTTTGTGGTCTTAATTTCTCTTTTCAAGCTATTTTTTCTTCAAATTTACTCCAAAACTTTTATATTTAGAAAATTATATTAAATTTGTAGAACATCATAAAAAATTTTAGAAATGATAATTCAAAAAACAGAGAATTCCAGAATTTCTACATTCGACCCAAACAATTTCTCATTCGGAAATACTTTTATTGATCATATGATCATCTGTGAGTATGAGAATGGAAAGTGGGGCGATGTAAAATTAGTTCCTTATGGTCCTTTAGCATTTACCCCTGCAATGATGGGTGTAAACTACGGACAGGCTTGTTTTGAGGGTATGAAAGCCTATAAAGACAAAGACGGGCAGG
>NZ_AKJY01000106.1 GCF_000282115.1 Chryseobacterium populi | reverse complement strand
AGTTTAAGCGAATGTACCAATAGTACGACTGCTACCTTTGATCTTACTTCAGCACAACCAGCCATCAGTACAACTGCTGGAGCTACTTTTGCCTATTATGCAAACCAGGCAGATGCAATAGCAGGAAACGCAAGTACAATTGCTACTCCTACAGCATATTCTTCCGGAAATGTTACAATCTACGTAAGAGTAACCGTAGGAACCTGTTTTAAAGTCGTGGAGTTACAATTAAATATAACACAAACTTCAACACCAACCATTACCAGTTCCTCAACGTCAATCTGTTATGGAGGCAGCGGAGTGACATTAACGTCCAGCCAACCTACCGGTAATACATGGTCTACCGGAGCAACGACACCATCCATTACAGTAACAACACCCGGAACCTATACCCTGACAAATTCCACAGGAAATTGTACAAGTAACCCTGCATCCATTACGATAACAGCGGAAAGTGATCCGGATGTTCAGATCACTGGAAACCTGGTTTTATGTGAATCTCCAACCCAACTTACAGCTACGTCTACAGGAACAGGAAATACCTATTCATGGTCAAATGGTACAACTGGAAATACGATTTCGGTTTCAGCTCCGGGAACGTATACTGTTACGGTGGAAACTCCGGCAGGATGCCAGTATCAGGAATCAGTGGCGGTAACACAAGGCGCTGTGCCTGTTGTTCAGAATGCAAGTTTAAACGAATGTTCCAATAGTACGACTGCTACTTTTAATCTTACCTCAGCACAGCCAAGCATCAGTACAACTCCAGGAACCACTTTTGCTTATTATATAAACCAGGCAGATGCAATAGCAGGAAATGCAAGTACAATCGCTACTCCTACAGCATACACCTCCGGAAATGCAACAGTTTATGTAAGAGTAAGTACAAACACCTGCTTCAAAATTGCTGAATTACAACTGAATGTAACGCAGACTTCAACACCAACTATTACCAGCCCTTCAACAACAATCTGTTATGGTGGCAGTGTGACATTAACATCCAGTCAAACAACAGGAAATACATGGTCTACCGGAGCAACGACACCATCCATTACAGTAACAACACCAGGAACCTACACCCTGACGAATTCCACAGGAAACTGTACGAGTAGCCCGGCATCCATTACCATAACAGCGGAAAGTGATCCGGATGTTCAGATTACAGGAAATCTGTTTTTCTGTCAGGGATCCTCAACCGTACTAACCGCTACATCTGTAGGAACAGGAAATACCTATTCATGGTCAAATGGTACAAACGGAGCTGTAAATACCGTTACAACTCCGGGAACTCATACAGTAACCGTAACAACCCCTGCCGGATGTCAGTATCAAAAGTCTGTAACCGTAGCAGTAGACCCGGCTATTGTAGTTAATATTGCACAGCCCGCAGAGATCACCTGTACCAATTCGCAGGTGACTTTAGATGCAACCGCTTCTGTATATCAGCCGGGAGCCACATTTTTATGGACAGCAACAGGCGGTGGGAATATTGTTTCAGGAGCCAATACGCTAACCCCTGTTGTGGACAACAATGGTACCTATACACTTACCATTACCAGTACTCCTTTAGGATGCACAAATCAGGCATCAGTAACAGTTATAAAAAATACAACACCTCCTACCATATCCGTTACCGCCTCTGCTCTTACTATCTGTCCAGGGCAGTCTGTAACCCTGACAGCATCGGGCGCAACTTCCTATACATGGACGGGATTGCCCGGAACCGGAAATACCCAAATCGTTTCTCCGACTACCACAACGACTTATACCGTAACAGGAATCGGAGCTAATGGATGCCCGGCTTCAACCCCTGCTACTATAACCATTAATGTAGTTCCTGAAATAGTTTCTCCACTTCATGATATTGAAATTTGTAAAGGAGATAAAGCTGTTCTGGATGCAGGTAGTGGCCCTAATTACACTTATACCTGGAGTACCGGAGCGACCACCCAAACCATCACTACAGAACTTGCGGGAACTTATACGGTCACTATAAATAACGGAGCTTGTTCAAAAACTTTCACGGCAACAGTAGGGTATCTTGTGACACCGGAAATTCTGGAAATTCACTATAAGAATAACACTTTAGTGATCATTGCAAAAAATAACGGAATCTTACCTATGGAATATTCTATTGATGGTGGAGTAACCTGGCAACCTTCCAATACTTTCTATCATGTTTTCAGTAATACCCTATATTCCATTCAGGTGAGAAACCGGGGAATGACCTGCTATTCTGAAGCAATATATTATACTTTCTTCATGCCAAACGTTATAACTCCAAATCATGATGGTAAAAATGATTATATAGATTTCAGTGAGATCAATAAATTCGGAAATTTTGAAGGAAATATTTTTGACAGATATGGGAAAGTCGTCTTCAATGCCAGCTCAAAGAATCCGAAATGGGATGGAAAACATCTTGGAAACCTCGCCCCTACTGGTACTTATTGGTATAAATTGTCTTGGGAAGACCGAATCAGTAAAAAACCTGTCCATTTATCCGGTTGGATTTTATTAAAAAACAGGGACTAAAACTTTATAACTGCCGGCTTGATACTGCCGGCAGTTATTATTTTGCTTATGATCGTGATCATAAATACGGCAATAAGATTGTTATTTAAAAAAGCTATAGCCAACGTTAAGAATATTTAAACAAAAAATTCTATCTTTGCATTCACTTTATTTATGGGGTTGACTGGTTTCGACAGCAAGACCAATGGGTAAGTAAGCATGCAGAGAACCGTAGCGCGATCTCTATAATCCCTTGCTACAAAATTTTAACTGGCAACGAAGAGTTCGCTCTTGCAGCTTAATATCGAAGTATAGTAGATCAAGCGTTTTCCCGAAGATTTCAGTAGGGAAGCAAGATATCCCACAAATGCTCTGTTCTGCGGCGTTTGATCCTGGGATATAGGAATGCGGAAATAAGGTTTCAGATGCTTCGGCTGAAACTCGAAAACCTCAGAAGATAAGCTGGAAGTTGGGCGTCTGCTCTCTGCTTCCCGTCGAAAACCAATAGTAGAATAAGCATGTAGAAAGCTTATGTATTGCTTGTTTGGACGAGGGTTCGAATCCCTCCAACTCCACTTTTTAAGCTAAAGAGAATTTGTAAATAATTACATTTTCTCTTTTTTGCTTTGTACCCAAAGTTATATCTGAGTTTTTAGAATATAACTATTATAATTTATAATAAAGATTAACACAATGTGTTAAATTCTACTTGTTTCCTTTTGCACCAAAAAGAGAATAAATAATTATTCCTATCGAGCCGATAAAAGGGAAAAATATCATTAATAAAACAGCTTCAATTCCTAGCTTTTTTTTCATGATAAAATAGATCCCACATACATATAATATACACAATATACTTATTAGCATTAATAAATTAAAAGGTCCCACAGAGTAATTCATAATATATATTATTTATAGTTTAGTTAACAGCAGTAAGCACGATCGACTTGATAATAACTTATCTCAATAAGAACTAAATTAATTGTATGTTGAGAAAGATGTGGATTTCCAATCGCTGTACATCCGGTTAGTGGATTATGAATAGCATTGTAATTATAATCTGACCAAGCAGCACTTGGTGTATAACCCCATCCACTTAAATAATAGGTGTTATACCAAGGACAAGGAGCACTGCCACCCGCAAATCTTGCTGAATAATTAGAAAAAGTATCTTTAGAGTCATCAGTCGCAATAATGTCAGAAAAAACGGTAAACAACAGTCTTGTTTCTACATTCAACTTTTGAAAATCAAAGTTTTCATCAATTTTTAATTCTTCTGCCGGTGTTGTAATCTTTATTACGCCATCTTCGATTTTAATGGTAGAATTATCATTTAAATGTAAAACATCATTTTCATCTAATACAAATTTGTAGTCGTTGATATTACCCTTATCATTATTAACATGAAAATCGCGATATGTTTTAAAATTTAGAATACCACTTTCTGTGATTTCATAAGTCTCAACTCCATACATAAATAGAGGATGAATAATTTCACTTTTTTCACCAGCTACTCTCGCATTTAAAAAAGATTTTTCAATTTTAGAACTTGCATTTTCTGCAACATCATTGCTTCTTTCACAGGAAAAAACAATAAATACTAAGCTTAGCATTAAAGTTAAGATACAAATTTTTGGTCATTTTTTTATTTTAAAGCGCTAAAAGTATCAAAAATAATTTAAATCACAATAATAAGATATAAAAATAAAATAATTTCAATTTTCTCTCCAAAAATCCATACAAATGTTCAACGTAATAACCATATATTAGTAAATCATTCAAAACCAAAACAAGTCATAACCTGAGTAAAAGAAAATCAAAACCCAATCAGTAAAAAGAACTATATTTAGATTGCATAAAAAAAAAATTATTATGAACAGAAAAATTGTAAAAATCAAACACGTTACAGGAACTTATAACCTTGATATTGAAGATGGAAAGCTTAATGAAATGCAAGAACAACTGGACAGATGCCTGAACGATGAGCAGCCTGCAATTGTAGTTAAAGGAGAAAATGGAGATCAGTTTATATATCCTTCAGATCTTCTAAAAAACAGTTTTATTGTCATAACGGACCGAGAAGAGGCTAAAGTATTTTAAACACAATACACCTTAGTATGACAGATAATTAATCAGCAGCATACGATCTTATATAGACTAAGACCCGAAAGAGTTTGAATATATAAAATTAACTACTGCCAGCTTATAAAACCTATAACTTTAATGAGTATAGAAGAACAAATCACAGACTATATTACAAGCCAGCCTGAACAAAAACGCAGCGATATGCAGGCGTTGCATCGCATCATTCTTGAAATAATGCCGGAATGTAAATTATGGTTCCTGAATGGTAAAAACAGTGAAAATAAAACGGTTTCAAACCCTAATATAGGATATGGATTTCAAACCCTGCCATATGCCGATGGAAGCAGCAGAGAATTTTATCAGGTCGGCCTCAGCGCAAACACCACTGGAATCTCGGTTTATATCCCTGGTATTGACGACAAAACCTTCTTAGCCAGAACCTATGGAGAAAAAATAGGCAAGGCAAGCGTGACCGGATATTGTATTAAGTTCAAAGCTTTAAAAGATATCAGCATCCCAATACTTGAAGCAGCAATACGGGATAGGGTTGAACAAGAACTGTAATTCAACACAAAACCGGAGCAACTGAATTTTGATGTTATTATATTACAATTTAGGTAACTATTACTTTACACTCATCATTTTTTTATTAACACAAAGCTTTTAAAATCCGACTGCTATATTTTAAGAAAAGCAGCTATGAAGCATTCTTTTGAAAATCTATTTTATCGATTAAAAAACTTTGCCCATCTACTATGTCCGATTCATCATTTTCTTTGTGATATAAACCAATCGTTGAAAGAAACCAGAAACAATAAGTGTAAAATAGTATATATCTACTAAAATTTATTTATTCTGAAGAACTGTTTCCCGTCTCAATTTCCGGATATTCTGGGTTAACTGTTTCCGGATCTCGATGTGCCGTGACCGGTAAAGTTTTATGCAGTTTTCCAGCTTCTTTTTGGTGGTGAGATAATCTTCGTAGAGATAGGTTAATTCGGCATTCATTGCAGAAACATCTTCATTAAAAGCCTGGTTTTGATCCGGTGATTCTTTTAATAATTGTTCTAAATCATTCATCCTTCTCATCACTTCCTGATGTATTTTCGGCTCTATTCCCTGCATGGCTAATTTGACTTTAATTAGGTTATACTTTGACTAATGTTTTCCCCGGAAAAATGGTCTTTCACTTTCCAGAATCACTTTTACGGCATTATCCGGAGTTTCCTGAACAGATTTCAAATAAATTTTATTTAAAACAGATTTCAACAGGGTTTCGTCAGATTCTCCAAGCTGTTTCAATGGAAGTGAAGCGTATTCATTAACAGGATTCTGAGGCGAGATTCCATTGCTGTATTCTCCTTCTCCGTCGGCATTATAAACTTTATAAATTACCGGATGGATTTCCCAGGATATTTTACGGGGTTTACGCTCATCAACAATGGGAAATCCGGCCATATCTTTTCCTAAAGTAGTTCCACCCACCTGAATTACCTGCAAATATGGTTTGAGATTATTGACCACAATTTCTGAGGCTGATGCCGTACTTCCGGAAGTGAGGATAAACACTCTGTTTAAATTCAGGGTATTGACATGCAGGACATTGAAACCAAGAGCGTTGGAATCATAAGCGATCTGTTCGGCAAAAGTCTTTTTAACTTCACCGCCATTTTTGTTTCCTTTATAGGCAATAAACAGTGAACCGGAAGATACTCCTGAAGGGATTAATGAGCACAATGCAGCAGCTGAAGCCACAGATCCGCCGTAATTATACCTGAGATCAAGAACAAGCTCCTGTACTCCCTGGGCTTTGAACTCGGAAAATTTCTGATTGAGCGTATGGGACATTCCGTCGGGGAAGTCATAGATATAGAGATAGCCGGTCTTTTTACCATTCTGTTCAAAAACTTTGGAAAGTACCGGCTGATCAAAAGAAAAGCCATAATACACCGTAATATCTTTTTCATTGGTAATATTACCGTTTTCCCAATCACCAACGGTAAGGTCAAGGGTTGTTTTGTCCGGAATAGAATTGACAAGGATTTCTGCATTGGCTGCTGTTACCAGGCTTCCGTTGATCTTTTTTATGATCATTCCGCGGTACAGGCCGGCATTCTGAGCAGGTGAATTCTGTAATACCAGTTTGACAACCGCAGTTACCTGCCCGTTTCCAAGCTGAAGCACGGCATAATCAAACCCGTACATATTACGGACAGTACGCAGATAGGTTGAGGAATCTTCTGTATTCACAATGGAAGAAAAGCGGTCATTCTGAGATAAAAGACTTGCGAAAAACTTTTGGGACGGAAGATGGTAATCCGGCTTGGAAGGCATCTGACCTGCCCAGTAATAATAACGCTTCATGTTATCCTGTATCCATACATTCACAGATTCCACACTTCCTTCAGGGAAATCAGGAACAGAATCATCTTCCCTGTTACAGGAAATTATGGATCCTGAACATAAAAACCATAACACCAGCAAATGAAATTTAAAAAATCTACTCATGAGCATTTTCATTTATTTTACAGATAATCCGCTACATCAATATCACCTTTTACCACAGTGATGCCATTTTCAAGCTTCTCCTGCAGGACAATCATGTTGGCACCTATATCCTGTTTTATGGTTACTTTAATGATTTGTGTTCCGAAATAAGGTTCGGTAGTCCCGGGCTTATAGAGTTCCAGGTAAACAGGTGCTGTTGCACTGAAAAAGCTGTATACTTTTAATGCTGAAAAATTATCCTTCCCGATATGATCAAATTCAGCGAGCACCATTCCGTTGTCTCTTTTTAATATCCCTTTTACTCCTTCCAATGAAGAGCCGGAATATTCACCAAGGTTCGGAAAGATCAGCTCGAAGCCCACTTTTCCCAGATTGACCTGAGGCTTCACGGCATAAGTTTGTAAATAAATCCCGGGAAGATTAAAGAAATACAGGTTTTTATATTCATCCGTATTGTTATAATTGATGCTGTATTTAGCAATTTGCTTTCCATTTTCATTGTTGTAGATTTCAAGTGCATCGGTTTCTCCTTCATCTACTACGAAACTTAATTTAGTTTCTATATTATTGGTATAGGAAGTGCTTCCGTTGATACTCACAGGCTGGCCGTTAAGCCTTATCTGCAATACATCCGGTTTTGAATATCCCTTGATATTGATCTCTGCCGGCTTTTGTGATTTATCGTAAGACTGCAATACCTCATCGGTACATGATACCAGACTTAAAAGAGTTGCAAGGGCAATTGTTTTTTTCATTGTCAAGATATTATTGATAAATTAAATTCAGAAATATTGCCCTTGGCCACACCAGGGGCAATATGATTTCTAAAATTTATATATGCATATTTTTTCAGAGGTGCCGATCTTATGATCATAGTTTTGACATGGTTGTTTTTATTTTAAAAAGGCACTTTCTGTTTATTTAATGGGATTATTTCTTAATAAATTTCACGTTCTCGGAACGTACACCGTCTGACACTACGGCCATATAGTTTCCTGAAGATAAGGCTGCAACATTTATTTCCCTGCTGTATTTAGCTGTAAGCACGGATTGCCCGGCCATATTATAAATAGTAACTGTCACTGTATTTTCTTTGAATGCTGAATTAAGTTTAAGCATCAGTGAAGCCAATACCGGATTCTGCATGACAACGGTAAGATTTTTTGATGTTTTTACATCTTGTGTTTTCAGAACCGAAGAAAAAATAGCCATTTCATCAATATTGATATTAGGTACATTGGTAGTATCGCCTGTAGATCTGTTTGACCACAAACCGATATAGATTTTTTTTCCTGCAAAAGCGGAAAGATCTACAAGGCTTTCTACAAACTGGTTTAAGTCTGCAGGGAAAGGATTGCTGCTCCCTCCTCCACTGATCAGGTAAGGGCTGGGAATTTCATTTCCATTGGCATCTACTGTCAATGCCTGGAAATCCGACAATTCCGGAACCTCTTTCTGAGGAGTACTAACAAATATATAAAGGTATCTGCCCACTAAAGGATGTGAAGTTCTCTGTCTTCCTATATAAGCTGCAAGGGTAATGGTACCTGAAGCTGAAGTAAGATCAATCTGAGGAGAGATCGCCCAGTCGTTTTCTGTGGCAAAACCTGTTACGTTTCCTGAAGGAACAGAGCTTATTGAATAGCGAAGTACACCTGTTGATCCGTATGCTAAAGAAGTACCGTTATGGTAAATATTCGGGCCCTGTACCCATCCGTTTCCGTTTGCATTGCCGTCATAGAACGTCCAGCCCTGCATATCTCCTGCTGCATTAAAAGCATTCGTCCAAACCGGAAACTGTGCACAGATCAGTTTTGATAAAAAAAGAACAGATAATAAAATTACTTTTTTCATAATATAAATTTTAAAAGATTGAATTAAAAAGCAGGGGATGACAGTATCATCCCCTGCAGGTAGATTTACTCTACGATTGAAAAGTTGTATTTTGTCCAAGTTCCCTTGAAGTCTCCACAGTTTCTTGGAGAAACATTCCATGCCGGGCTTTCGTTGAAGAATGGCTGAGTCATTCCCCAAACGTTTGCAGGGTTAGATGTAGAGATTGTAGTTCCAGGGATTGTAAGAGCTGCAGTAGTAGAACCTATTTTAGAAGCTGTAGCAAAAGTGAACCCGTGAGCTTTTACATTAGTAAAGCTTAAGTCTGCAAGATTTACAGGAGCGCTGCTTACCGTCTCTAATAATACACCTACCGGATAACCTGTAACTACAGCATCTTCCAATACTAATTTACCGTTTCTTCTTACGTGGATAGCATTTTCGTATAATGCTCCTTGCAGAGGGTTTTTAGCTCCTACAATAGTAAGGTTTTTAACAGTTGGACGTGTAAAAGGAGAAGCAGCAGAACCGGTTCCATCGTTGTCTAGCTCGATACCGTTAGTATCAGAGCTACCACTACTTTGGCTGTGTGTAGAATTATAATCTGCTAATGCTAAAGCACAAGTGATTGTTCCTGAATATCCGAAATCAAAATCAAAGTTATCATCATCCGGAGCAAAAGACACTAAGTTTGAAGCGTTTACAGTACCTCCGAAGAATTCAAATGAATCATCTTTACCGTAAGATACCTGGATGTGGTCTAATGTAGTACCGTTTCCTACACCTCCTAAAGTTAATCCATTGATTTCGTTTCCTGAGTTAGGGGCAAGAAGATCGAATCCTCCGAATTCAACACGTACATATTTAACAGTTCCTGCATTATGAGCAACATTAGTACCCCCATATTGATAATCAGTACCTGTTAACCCTTCAATAACAGTAGTTGCAGGTTTGTTGGTAGGAGCATCTCCTAATACGATAACCCCTCCGAAATCTCCTGGAGCTGCAGTAGTATCTTCATTTCCGTCTAACAATTTATAACTTGTGAAGATAATAGGTTGAGTTGCAGTTCCCGTAGCGTTTATTTTACCTGTTTTAGAAATAACCAAAACTCCTGTCGGTGTATTTGTAGCATTCGGTTTAGCTTTGATAAACGTTCCTGGTTGGATCGTTAAGGTAGCTCCACCTTTCACTGTTACAATACCATCTATTTCAACAACCCCACTCCAGGTAGTATTTGAAGTGATTGCTCCGCTCACTGTAGTCACAGGAAGTGCAGAAGCAGTTAAGTATTCTGCAGAAGCAGATTTCATTTCGAATGAAGAAGAATCTGATAAAGAATCATTTTCGCGACAAGCTGTTAGTGATAAAGCAGTTACAGCGATTAAAGTTAATTTTCTCATTGTTGTAGAATTTAGAAATATGGATCCGGTTATTATATTTTTGGTCCGGATGATTCCTGTTTACGGGATATCCACCTTTATATCTCCGTGATTTGGTTACACATTGTTTTTAAAACTTTCCATCACCTGAGGTGCAGGCCCGTAAAGCTTCCCCTTTACCATTTTTACCGTCCGGGGAGATCCGGTAATTCCATTTTTGCCTGAATGCCTACTGAAGTGCGCATCATCAGTATTTATCCGTTCAGATCTCAGGGTATGGAAACCTGTAACATTTACCATTTATAAGATCTTATATCATTAATGCTTCTGTCAAAAGCTTATTTTCTGTTATTTACACTCTTTATATCAGTACTTCCTAAAAGGTATAGCTCACTGACATCCCATAGGTTCGTCCGTTATAAGCCCTGAATAATATCTTATCGATATTTTTATCATACTTGTCTGTAGCTCCGGGTAAAAGCCCCTGTGATTCTCTTTGGGTATCATAAGAGCTTCCGCCTCCCTTATACACAGAATAAGAATTGAAATTGTTATAATATTCCCTCACCCTGTTGAACATATTCCTTACGTTAAACTTGATTTCCAGATTCTTATCTTTTAAAAGCTTATAGGAAACCTGTGCATCGGCTACCGCATAAGGCCTTTGAATCTCTTCTCCTATGTAGGCATACCCTACAGTGACGTACTGGTCACCTTTTGCATTGTATAAAAAGCTTAAGCCTAAACGGTCACCACTATACATTAAGCCAAGGTTATAGGCATAAGGGGTTTGCCCGTATAATGGCCGGTCTACCTGGTAGGTTTCATCCGTATCCTTAGTTTTGTACCTGTCTTTGAAAGCAATCACCCTCGTATCGTTGTAGGTGAAGTTTCCACTGATGAATAAATCTTTCAGGAAAGTGTCCTGCTTTATAAAGCCCAGGCTTTTTCTGACCTCTACTTCAAATCCTTTAAGCTTTGCATTTTTAGAGTTTCCATTATAAAGGAAAAGGTTTCCTTCACTTGAAATATAACCTTCACGCTCTATCGGCCGGTCAATATTTTTATAGTATAATCCTGCGGAAATAATTTCACCCAATCCCGGAAACCATTCAAACTTAAAATCATAATTGTTGATTACCGATGAGGTCATTTCCGTATTATAGATCAGCCCGTTTGCAATCGGATCAAAATAAGGCAATCCTGTTCTCTCATTAAACTGAGGCCTGATCACAGACCTGTTATAAGCCAGCCTTACATTGATACTATTGGTAGGACTATACGTAAAGTTGGCGGAAGGCATCCACTGCCATGGCTTTTCTTCTATAGGTTCTTTGGTAACACTTTTCGGGTCATCCGGATCCTGCTGCTGAGAGATCAGGTCATATCTGAAATACTCTGCCCGTAGTCCCCAAACCAACCTGAATTTATTATTCAGACGGTTGTCAAACATGATATAGGGAGCATGCTGGGTTACTTTCCCTTCATATTTATCATTTTTATAAAGCGCTCTGGTCTGCCATCCGATACCACCCGGAGTATAATGAGACCCGTCAAACCAATTGGCAAGGGAGCCATACATGATCAGCATATTTTTTTCACTGTTCGGAACATCCCGGTTTTCATCTACCCTGAGGAAAAACTTCTGCTGTTCGTTGGTATTGTTTTTTATCGCTCCGGCGTATCCTACTTTGATATCATTTTTAAAGTTTCCGGCATCCATGCTCCATTTGAATGAAACACCATAATTATAATCGGTTTCCTTGTTTTTGATATATCCTCTTGTGAAATTATTTCCTGAATTGTAAATCTGGTTATAACTTAAAATTTCGTTTCCAATAAAATTATAATTGGTCTGATACTGGGTATAATCCTTAGTATCTGAAGTTACGCCTGTTCTTGCGGCAAACCAGCTGATCTCCTTGTTCCCGATTTTATGGTTTCCTTCCAGTTTGTTCTGTAATAAATTCTGATACACCGGATAATTGGTGGTTTCCGTATAAGGTTTATCCAAAAACGGGATTTTAGCAGGGTCATTATTCGGAACGGTACCATAATAAAAATAGTTGTACGAATCTGATGCATCTCCGTTTCCGCCGGTATATTCATTCCATCCTGTTATTCTGGTCAGGGTCTGGTCATAAATATGAGTATAGGAATTACGGAATGAGATTCTGCTTTTCCCAAGCTGCAAACCAAAATTCAACATTCCTCCTAATGTAGAATTGTAGGTGTATGAGGCTCCTTGATTTTTAAAATTAAAGAAACTTACAGGAGCCACTCCAAGTTCTTCCCAGTTGTTGACCAATCCTGCATTATCCAGCCAACCCCCTCTTCCGGTATGGTCAATATCCAGTTTATTCTGTTCATTTCTTATAGTAAGAGCACCTGCAAAACCCCATTTATTATTATTTTTCATGCGGTAGCTCCTTCCAAGGGCCACCTGCATGTTGGAGTTCAGGTCTGCTTTGGTCTGATAGTTGGAAAAATTATCATTTGTAAAACGCTTGGACTGCTCAAAAAATAAAGGATTGTTCCAATCGGTTACTTCTAAACCTTTAGGAAAATCTCTGGTGCCGTCGTCATATCCCCAGTAATCATATTTCCCCCGTTTCTTGGTAATGAATTCTTTAAATGTGGCAATATCGTTGTAAGAAGATCCTACGTTTACAGTTGTGAAATTATCATTCGGAATGTCTTTCGTACGTACTTCCACGTATCCGCCGGCAAAGCTGGCATTCATATCCGGTGTTGCCGTTTTGCTTACCACTACGCTTTCCACCATCGCTGTAGGGATGATGTCAAATGAAAAATTCTGGTTATAGGCTTCCGTGCTTGGCAGATTAATTCCGTCCATTGCAGCAGTATTCCAACGTTCTCCCATCGATCGAACGACTACATATTTATTATCTATGGTGGTAACTCCTGTTACTCTTTTCAATGTTCCGCCGACATCGTTGTCCGGTGTTTTGGAAATCTGCTCAGCTGAAATACCGTCGCTCATCTGTGCCGCTTTTTTCTGCTGTGCCAGAAGGCCCGCCTGCGTATCTGCTTTCCGAACTCCTTTGATGACCACCTCTTTAATATTCATTTCCTTATCCGAAACATGCTTCATGGCAAAGGAAACAGTATTGGTTTCATCGTTTTTCATCATCAGCTTTTCCACTCTCAATGAATTGTATCCCGGTGCTTTTACGGTAAGTGTATAAGTTCCGGAAGGAATATTGAGTCCAAAATCTCCATTATTATCTGTCACTGTAGTTTTTCCTGCCACACTTATTTCTGCTTTTACAATCGGGCTTCCTACCTCATCTACAATTTTCCCGATCAATCGACCGTCTCCTTTTACAGGGGATATAGAAGCAGGGGAACCTTCATATTTCACAGAAATCAGTTCTCCATGCTGTCGCACGGCTATCGGAAGATTATCTGTAATATTCTTCAGACAGTTGCTTACAGGAATGTTATCACACCTGATGTCTCTTACTTTCAGATCCTGAATATCTGCTTTTGAATATACCAGACGCATTCTTGTTTTACCTGCAAATTCTTCTAAAGTCCCGATTAAAGGCCTTCCTGCCGGAGCAGAGAAAGACACTTTTGCTGTTAATTCCTGCGCGTCTGCCGCTACTGCAAAAAAGATTGCCGCTACCGTAAGACTGCATTTCAGATTTCTCATGTTTTTAACCCCACTTTTTATTAATGATCGCTCCATAATTCTGTTCATAATCTCTGCTTAACTGCCTCTGTTCTTTTATTTTTTTAATATATAAGTGGTATTATTTTCCTTTTGTACTTCAAGCCCTACAATAAAGGCCAGAGCTTCTACATTTTCATCCCAGGTGCTTCCGGTAAGATCTGCCGTCACTTTTTTCTCTGCTACTTCCTGTGGATATTTAATGCTTATCCCGTAGTTTTTATGCAGTACTTCCATTATTATTCTGAAAGACACATCATTAAAGGTTAAAGATTTTAATACTGAAATCTTCTTCCCTGATTTTTGATCTGTCTTGCTGACAACTACTGCAGCAGTACGTAATATTCCGAAGTTTGTCCATCGCTGGTTGGGTGTAAGATAAGCTACAGCAACTCCCGGTGAAGACACGGCTACTTTCCCTTCATACAGATCTACTGTTTTGCTTGCCCCATTTTGTACAACCTTAAACTTCGTACCCATTACCCTGGTACTGAAACCGTCGGCCTGTACAATGAATGGATGTATTTTAGATTTCGCAACTGAAAAGACCGCATCTCCTTTTAAATTCACAATCCTGGTATCAGCCGGAAAAGATTTTTCAACGGTAAGTTTTGCCCCCGATAATAAGGTAACCACCGAACCATCTTCCAGTCTGATTGTTTTATTTATATTTTCAGCAACGTATACATCCGGCTTAAATAAAAAATTATAGGTAAAGAAGCCTCCCAGACTGAAGATCAACAGCAATACTGCAGCTGCACTGTACAGGTTTCTCCTGAAATATGTAGGGCTCTTTGCCGATTGTACAAAATAGGGCTCCAAACCGGTTAATACTTTTATTTTCGATTCCAGGATCTGGTTTTTCTCTAAATTTTTAATAACATCCTTCTCCCACAATTCCAACACCTTTAATTCTTTTTCTGATAATTCATCCTCCGACACTTCCCGGCTCCATAATTTAAAAACAAATGCTTCTACTTTGCTGTATTTCAATTTCTTCACTTTATAAGTTTGTTGTATTAATTACTTCATAAATACTCTCACTTATAATACTGGGCAAAATCAAAAACTTCCCGTCAGGCATTTAACATATCATTAACATTGAAACCGGTTTCTTAACAGAAATCATAGGTTTTATAAACATTTCCACATTTTACATGTAAATAATCAATTAGATTTTCAGAATTATTTAATTTTAGGAGCCGGATAATTCATAAAACATTAATATTAGTTTAGGTAATTTTGTATCAAAGATTATGAAGCCAACAGACTATACTTTATTAAACAAGATAAAATCAGGCGACCGTCCTGCTTTTATGATGTTGTATGAGCGGTATTGGGATAATTTCTATACCATGATCTTTGTGCGTACCAAGGACAAAGAGGTTACGGAAGAGCTGCTGCAAAACCTTTGGATCAGGATTCTCGAAAATCCTGAATTTGTACAGACCGATGAACAGGAAAGTGCTAAAGGATATTTATTCCGTTTTATCCATTACCGTATTCTTGACCATTATGCCAATGTAAAAAAAATACAGGCAGTATATCTTGATGAATCGGAAGACTTTTTATCTGAGATTACGGATGCAGAATATTACGAAATACTGGAAGATAACGATATCAATGAGCTTTTTGTAATGATAGATGAGGTGATCTCGCAGCTTTCCCCGACTGAGCAGAAAGTTTATGATCTGCGAATCCGTAAAAATATGTCTGTAGATGAAACTGCGGAGGCCCTTAATATCAGTAATAAAACCGTGAGTAATAATCTGAGCAAAGCTTTGACCGAAATCCGTGAACAGCTTAACCCTAAATATAAATCATCTAAAAAACTGGTATCCCTATTGGTGCTTATGGAGATGATGAATCAGATTAATTATTGAATTTATAATTATCATATACATATAATAAAAAATGTCAGAAAATTTCTGACATTTTTTATGGATAGGATTTCATCCCATCCTTCGTTAAGTCGCCACTTCGTGGCTCCCATTCTTTGACTATTTAAATTATGCAGAGATAATTTTGCTTGGTGACAATCCGTAGAGCTTTTTAAAGGTAAATGAAAAATGGGAAAGGTCTTCAAAACCTAGATCAAGATAAATATCTGAGGCTGCCTTTCCTTTTTCCAGAAGATAATGTGCTTCCTGGAGTCTTTTTTGAAGGAGCCATTTTCCGGGTGTTATTCCGAATACCTTTTCAAAATCACGTTTAAAAGTAGCAAGGCTTCTTCCTGTAAGATAGGCAAAACGGTCGAGGTTTACATTAAAATGATAGTTCTTATTCATAAAAGCTTCAATATCTAGCTTACCGGGTTCATTAAAATCAAACAAAATGTCTTTCAATTCCGGGTCGTATTGAAGCAATAAAATAAGGACTTCTTTTATTTTTAATTCCACAAGGCGCTGATCTGAAAGCTGACCTGATAACTGATAGATCAGTAAAGATTCCATATAAGCTTTTAGCTGCAGATTATCTTCAATCAATGAAAGTGGCTTATTGTAATTTTTCTTTTCTGAAATTAAATCATACTCCAGACTGAAATCTTTTAAGATCTGCTGATCAAGATAAATGGATAATGATTTAAACTCTCCGTCAGCAGGAGGCTGTTTGGTGAATTTCAACAATTGGTTTCGCCTTAAAAAACGTATTGATCCGTCATAGGCAGAATATTGGTTAACTCCGTCATTCAATGTCAGATCTCCTGAAATCTGATAACTCAGCACATGGTCGGATACAAAATGCTCTCCCTGCCTGTTTACCTGGGTGTAGCAGGAGTATACGATATTTCCCAGATTTTCTCTTGTTGATTTCATTGTACTACAAATATAATAAACTGTCTTTAAGACGATGGGGTTTAAAATAACCTGGTTTCAAACCTCATCCTTATTAATATCAGTCTACTTTGATTCCTTTTTTAGCTAAAAATACTTTTCCTTCTTCTGATTCCAGGACGTTTACAGCTTCATCATGATCAGTTGAAACGCTTACATCCAGCCATTTTTCGAATTCTTCTTTTCTAAGCTGATCGGTACTTTTTAAAATTGCGGCGGCTTCACTTCCCAAAATTAAATGAAGAGGCGGATTAGGATGGTCTGTAAGATCAACCATTACTTTAGCCGCTTTAGCCGGATCACCCATCGGAAGAAATTTTCCTGATAACAGAAATTCTTTAATACTGCCTACGGTGTTTTCATATCCTTCAATCTCTTCAGCAAAGCTCATCGACGCACCTGCCCAATCTGTTCTGAACCCGCCGGGCTCAATGGATGTCACTTTAATTCCCAGCGGAAGCACTTCTTTACTTAACGATTCTGAAAAGCCTGTCAGCCCGAATTTAGCTGCCTGATAAATAGAAAGCCCTGCATTTCCTACCCTGCCTCCAACAGAACTCACCTGTAAAATCTGTCCCGAACACTGTTTACGCATATAAGGCAGTACTGCCCTGGTTACCTGTATCGGTGCAAATAAATTGACTTCAAGCTGTCTTCTTACCTGCTCATCTGTAAATGCTTCCGCTGCTCCTGTAATTCCGAAGCCTGCATTATTTACCAGAACATCAATACGTCCGAAATGGCTGATTGCCGCCTCAACAGCGGAATGAATCTCTTCCCTGATCTCTACATCCAGCTTCACCGGAAACAACTGATCCGGATATTGTTTTCCTAACTCTTCCAAATCCTTAAGGTTTCTGGCAGTAGCAACTGCATAATCTCCTTTTAATAATACTGCTTCAACAAGGTTTTTACCTAAGCCTTTTGAACTTCCTGTTATAAACCAAACTTTTTTCATTTTTAATTGATTTTTATTGATACAAATTTCAGCTAAAACGATGGCCTTTCGTTTTGTTAAAAAGCTCAAATCTGCTTTGTTAAAACAGTCATTAATTTAAAGATGTCATCTAATGCAAAAAACGGGTATCTGTTTTAACCATGCTTATAAAACAAAAATTATTTTTTCCCCTTAAATATGAATGACAAATTTTGATTGAAGCATGACCCCCTCAAATAAAAAGTAGTCATCAAAAACCCTTTTACAATATCATCTGCTGCGTTTTTTCAGTTGTTTTTAAATTATTTTTTATAATTCAATTCATCTATTCCATTCCGGCAAAACATAAACACCTGAAAACTAAAACACTAAAACTTCCTGTTGTAAAATAAGTATAGTCTACCCACAAAAAAGACTAAAAAAATGTTTTATCGTAAAGAATTTTATATATTTGCAGCATCTAACAATTAAAAAAATAATTTACTATGTCAGACATTGCATCAAGAGTAAAAGCTATCATCGCTGATAAGCTTGACGTTGAAGAAACAGAAGTAACTCCTGAAGCTAGCTTCACTAACGATTTAGGAGCTGATTCATTGGATACAGTTGAACTAATCATGGAATTTGAAAAAGAATTTAATATTCAAATCCCTGATGATCAAGCTGAAAAAATTACTACTGTAGGGCACGCTATCGCTTATATCGAAGAAGTAGTAAATAAATAATATTCTTCAACAAAAAAGAAAATTTAAAAAGTTTATGGAATTAAAAAGAGTAGTTGTAACCGGTTTTGGCGCAATAACACCGATTGGAAATAATGCAAAAGAATACTGGGAAAATCTTCTTAAAGGTGAGAGCGGTGCTGCTCCGATTACTCTTTTTGATGCCACAAACTTTAAAACAAAGTTCGCTTGTGAAGTGAAAGGTTTTGATCCTTTGCAGTATTTCGATAAGAAAGAAGCAAAAAAAATGGATCGAAATACCCAGCTTGGGCTAGTAGCTGCCAGAGAGGCAGTAGCACACTCCGGAATTATTGAAGACAATGTAGATAAAAACAGAGTCGGCGTAATCTGGGGTTCCGGGATCGGAGGTTTAGAGACTTTTGAAACAGAAGTTTTAGGATGGGCAAATACGGATATTCCAAGATTTAACCCTTTCTTTATTCCTAAAATGATTGCGGACATTACTCCGGGACACATCTCTATTGAGTATGGTTTTCACGGACCGAATTACACAACTGTATCTGCTTGTGCTTCTTCAGCAAATGCAATAATTGATTCTAAAATGCTTATCCAGCTTGGAAAAGCAGACATTATTGTATGCGGAGGCTCTGAAGCAGCCGTTACAGCAAGTGGTGTTGGTGGATTTAATGCAATGATGGCACTTTCTACAAGAAATGATGATCCAAAAACAGCTTCAAGACCTTTTGACAAAGACAGAGATGGCTTTGTACTGGGTGAAGGTGCAGGATGTATCATTCTTGAAGAATACGAGCACGCAGTAAAACGCGGTGCGACCATTTATGCAGAATTAAAAGGAGGAGGTATGAGTGCTGATGCACATCACATGACTGCCCCGCATCCTGAAGGTTTAGGAGCTTATCTGGTAATGAAAAATTGCCTGGAAGATGCAGGATTAACTGCTGATGAAGTAGACCATATCAATATGCATGGTACCTCTACTCCATTAGGAGATATTGCAGAATCCAATGCGATTTCAAAATTATTGGGTGAGCACGCTTACGACATTCAGATTAATTCTACAAAATCAATGACCGGTCACCTTCTGGGTGCTGCAGGAGTTATTGAGGCTATTGCTGCATTAGGAACTATTATTCATGGTATCGTTCCTCCAACCATCAACCATTTTACTGATGATGAAAACATTGACAGCAGACTTAATTTTACGTTTAATGAAGCTGTAAAGAAAGATGTAAAAGTAGCCATGAGTAATACTTTTGGGTTTGGTGGGCACAACGCTTGCGTTCTATTTACGAAAATCTAAATTTACTGAATGGAGTTACAGAAATACTTTTCTAAATTCCTTCTCAAAAAAAGAAAAAGAAAATTAACGGAGAGAGATTATTTCCTCAGTACTGAAGTCAGCAAGATGTTAGGTGCCGAGGTGCAAAATGTTGCTCTTTACCGGGAGGCTTTTTCACTTAAAAATTCTTCTAAAAATCAAGACAGCAATTACGAAAGGCTTGAATTTTTGGGAGATTCTGTTTTGGGTACAATTATTTCGTGTCATTTGTTCCAGACTTATCCTCAGGCTAATGAAGGATATTTAACACAAATGAAATCTAAAATTGTTAATAGGAAAAATCTTAATAAATTAGGGGAAGACTTAAGGCTAACGGATCTTTTACAAAAGCAGAATTCTGTAGCATTAGGGGAAAATATCTCCGGGAATTTATTCGAAGCCTTAATCGGTGCAGTGTATTTAGACTTTCATTATGATATGTGCAGAAGAATCATTCTGGAAAGGCTTTTAACACCAACCGAGATCAACAAGCTTGAAAATAAGATTGTAAGCTACAAAGGTCTTCTGCTGGAATGGAGCCAGAAAAAGAAGGTCAATATAAAGTATGAAACTTGTGAGGAAGTACAGGCCAACAAGTCTATCGTGTTCCGGTGTCATGTTTGGCTAGGAGACGAAAAGATTGCGAATGCTACGGAAACCTCTAAGAAAAAAGCAGAGGAAAAATCAGCGCAGAGAGCATTTTATATTTTAAATAAAAAAGAAAACATACTTGGAAATTCAAAGACTTTATGATTTAGATGATATAGAATTTGAAGATATTGCCATAAGATTGGTGAGATTAGCAAAACGTATACCTGATCATGAGTTTTTCTACAGAATAAATCAAAATAATGATCTTAAGTTTTCAAGAATAAAAGATCTGATCTTCCACGGGTTTTATTATGATTATTTTTTTCCAAGATTTGAGGCTTATCACAAGTTTACAAAAACCTGCTTTACTTTCATTTCCAACAAATGTTCGGAAAGTAAGCAAAAAAAAATACAAACAGAACTCTTCGCAGAAGAAGAAAACATTAAATTTTTATTAAATAATCAGGTAGATGTAGAATATATTCTGCATAGTTCGGAACAGTTTCCTGATTTTTCCGTAATTTTGCTCCCTGAAAATCTTGTGTTTCCAATTCAAGATTATACATTAAGTTCTGAAGAGGAACTTTATCAAATTATCCAGTATTATGAATAAGTATTTAAAGAAAACAAAAATTATCGCAACACTTGGGCCGGCTTCGTCATCAAAAGAAGTAATGTTAGGACTAATGAAAGCAGGTGTTGATATTTTCAGAATAAATTTTTCACATGCAGATTACGAATTAGTTCGTTCCAATATTAATATTATCCGAGAGCTTAACAAGGAATACGGATATTCTGTGGGCATTCTGGGAGATTTACAAGGTCCTAAGCTAAGGGTAGGGGTTGTAAAGGAAGGTTCTTATCTTAACCCTGGTGATATTCTTACTTTTACCAACGAAAAAATCGAAGGAGACTCCACAAAAGTTTTTATGACCTACCAGCAGTTTCCCCAAGATGTAAAAGTAGGTGAAAGAATCCTTATTGATGATGGGAAACTGGTTTTGGAAGTAACTGAAACCAATGAGATAGACACTGTAAAAGCAAAAACAATTCAAGGGGGACCGTTGAGTTCTAAAAAAGGGGTTAACTTACCTAATACAAACGTTTCTCTTCCTGCTCTGACTGAAAAAGATATTCAGGATGCTAATTTCATGCTTGACATGGAAGTAGACTGGGTTGCATTGTCTTTTGTACGTCATGCACAGGATATTATTGATCTGAAAGAGCTAATCAACAAGCACCCGAATGGTAAATTTAAAACTCCTATTATTGCGAAAATTGAAAAGCCTGAAGGCGTAAAAAATATTGACGAAATTTTATTGGAGTGTGACGGATTAATGGTTGCCCGTGGTGATCTTGGTGTTGAAGTTCCGATGGAAGAAGTGCCTGCTATCCAGAAAAACCTTGTTGAAAAAGCAAGATTCTATTCCAAGCCGGTGATCATTGCTACCCAGATGATGGAAACTATGATCAACAGCTTAACTCCTACAAGAGCGGAAGTAAACGATGTTGCCAACTCGGTATTGGATGGAGCTGATGCAGTAATGCTTTCCGGAGAAACCTCTGTGGGAAGATATCCGGTACAGGTAGTTGAAAACATGGCTAAAATTGTACAGAATATTGAGAAAACTCATTTCTACCAGCATAAAAACGAACCCATAGAAAAAGATTACAACTGTATCGATGAAAGGTTTATTACAAACAGGGTTTGCCTGGCTGCCGTAAGAATTGCTAAAACAACAAATGTTTCTGCAATTGTTACTTTAACGCATTCCGGATATACAGCTTTCCAGCTTGCTGCGCACAGACCTAATTCGCATATTATTGTATATAGTGGCAATAAGCGGGTGATCACAATGCTGAACCTGCTTTGGGGAGTTCACGCTTATTATTATGATATGAAGAAATCTACCGATGAAACCATTATCCAGGTAAATATGCTTACCCACAACCACGGATATATTGAATCCGGAGATTTTGTAATCAATATCAATGCAACTCCATCATATGAAGGTGGGAAAACAAATACTTTAAGATTAACTACGGTTTAGCTAAAGCAAAAGGGCAAAATTGCAGAAAAATGAATTTGCTTTCTTGAATAAAATAAAAATCTCCCGGAAATTCCGGGAGATTTTTTCAATAATATATTATAGAAAAATCATTAATACATTTTACAAAAAATCAATTTCCGACAATCGTTTTTGGCGTTACAAACTCTTTTAAAGCAATTAAAGAAAGCTCAGTCCCATATCCTGAGGCTTTGGTTCCACCGAAAGGAAAACGCGGGTCAGAGCTCGTCATTCTGTTGATATTGACTGTTCCGGATTCAAGGCCTTCTATGAAAAATAGCTGTCGGTCTTTATTTTTAGTCCATACAGAATTAGAAAGCCCGAAAGGAATATCATTCGCCATCTGTAAAACTTCTGCATCATTTTTTGCGACCATTACCATTCCCAGAGGTCCGAAAAGCTCTTCCTGAAGGATAGGATTTCCTTCCTGCACTCTTATCAGTCCCGGCTTAAATTCATTAGCCGAAATCCTCTCCAAAGGAATTATAATTTCAGCTCCGTTCTCCAGAGCTTTTTTAAACTGATTTTCTAAATCATCTGCTAAATCCGGCCTTGCCATTCCCGCCAGCTTTGTTTCTTTATTCATGGGATCTCCCGGAACAAATTTTTTATATTCTTCAATAAATTTCGGAAGGAACTCCTCTTCAATTTTTTCGTCAATGATAAATCTTTTTGCGGCAACACAGGTTTGTCCGCAATTCTGAAGCCTTGCCTGAGCGCCTACTTTTGCCGCTTCGTTCAGGTCAGCATCATCCAGGATAATAAAAGCATCACTTCCACCCAGCTCCAGCAAAGATTTTTTAACATTTAACCCGGCTATTGAAGCCACTTCACCTCCTGCTCTTCCGCTTCCTGTCAGGCTTACTCCTTTTACAGCATCATGTTCAAGAATTTCCTTTACTTCTTTATGGCCAACCTCCAGGTTCTGGAAAATTCCCTCAGCAAAACCGGCTTCCCAAAATATTTTTTCAATAGCATTTCCGCTTCCGAAGCATATGGATGCGTGTTTTAAAACCACTGTATTTCCTGCCAGAATTGCAGGTGTAGCAAATCTCAATACCTGCCAGAAAGGAAAATTCCAGGGCATTACTCCAAGAATAACTCCTTTGGGAATATAATGTATTTCAGAATAATGGTATTCGGAATCTACTTTTTCAGGTTTTAAAATATTATCTGTATCTGCATAATAATTCATCATTAAAGCACATTTTTCAATCTCTGCAATTGATTGTGAAATGGGTTTATTCATTTCTTTGGTAATAATTTTACCAAATTTTTCCGAATTACTTTTTAAAATTCCAGCCATTTTTGCTATCAGTTTCTGTCTTTCTTCAAATGGTGTTTTTTTCCATTCTGAAAAAGTCTGATCTGCCTTAATGAGCTTATTTTCAATTAACTGTTCCATATTATAATTTTTATTTTAAATTCAAAGAATGAATTTATAATGCCCCTTTTTGAAAAAGCATGATGAAAGCAACAAATTTTATTCCTTAAGGTTAAATAAAACAATGATTTTCTCTATCGGAAGAATATATTTTCACCGTTTAAACCATAAACCATTCATTGACAAGACATGCTGCCAGCCGGGCCGTCCTGTCCTGGATGTCATAAACCGGGTTAACCTCCGCCACATCTAATGCAATAAGCTTATTATTTTTCAATATGTGTCTGTAAAAATGCATGAAAGCAGCATCTGCAAAAATTCCGTTATAGGCAGAAGCCGAAACTCCGGGAGCAATGGACGCATTGAAAACATCCATGCAGATCGTAAGGTAAACGAAGTCTACACTTTCCACTAAATCATCTATACGCTGATAAATTGAAGGAAGATTATCAAAAAACAACTCATCTGCCAGGATATATTTCATTCCGAACTGATGGGCAGTATCAAATAATTTTAAGGTATTTGAATTTCTCTGAATTCCGATATGCAAAGAATTAATTTCTCCTTCCTGCGCAATCTGCCAGAATCCGGTTCCTGAACTTACCCCAATCTCATTTTCAGGCTGTCTGTTGTCAAAATGAGCATCAATATTAATAATCCCGATTTTCTGTTCAGGAAAAGCTGTTTTAATACCTAAATAATGGGCGTAGGTCACTTCATGCCCACCTCCTAAAACCAATGATTTTCCACCCTTTAAAAGAACTTTCGATATATTTTTTGCAAGTGTATTCTGGGTATATTCTAAATTTCCGTCATCACATGTGATATTTCCAAAATCGAGTAATGAAAAATCCGGAAGAATAACAGGAAAATTAGACATATTTTTCCTGATTACATCCGGTGCATCTTTTGCTCCCAATCTTCCTTTATTTCTCCTTACTCCTTCATCTACGGCAAACCCGTGTAAAACGAAATCATTCGTTGAGATAGTATCGTAATTGTTCTCTTCTTTTGCTCTCTGAAATATTCTATGGAAAAGAGGTTCTTCGCCATCTAATCTTCCCTGCCAGATATTACTCATTATTTTGATAATTATAAGATGGTGTGGCTTCGGGAGCCTCAGCCACCAATGTGATGTTTTTATGTTTTACCGTTTGGTGGCAGAGGCTCTCGAAGCCACCAAACGGATTTTAAATTGTATTTCCGTTTATATAAATACTCTCAGCATTCAAACTTCCCTGATTATAAAGAATATTCTGAAAGTTATTGGTTTTAAAGGTTACAAAATCCGCTTTTAAACCGCTTTTCAATCTTCCTCTGTCTTCAAGACCAAGAGCAAAAGCAGAGCGGAAAGTGATTCCGGCTAAAACTTCTGCTGTGGTTAATTTTTCATAGGTTGCTAAAATAGAAGCCTGGGCAATTAAATTTCCCATCGGGGCCGATCCGGGATTCCAGTCACTGGCAATGGCAACAATAGCTCCTGCATCCAGTAATTTTCTGGCTGGTGTAAATTTTTCCCCTAATCCTAAACTGGCTCCGGGAAGTGCTGTTGCCACGGTATCAGACTTCGCCAAAAAATCAATATCCTCATCAACCGTAGCTTCCAGGTGGTCTGCTGATTTTGCACCAACTTCAACCGCTATTCTTGAGCTTCCGGGTGTAAACTGATCGGCATGAACTGTAATCTCAAAACCTAAGTCTTTAGTTTTAAGAAGAAAATCTTTACTTTCTTCCGGCTGGAAGGCAGATTTTTCAATAAAAATATCGACCCGTTTTGCCAAGCTTTCATCTTTTACTTTCGGTAAAATTTCAGTTAAAATATATTGCAGATATTCTTCATTGTTTCCGTCAAAATCTCTTGGTTTCAAATGGGCAGAAAGACAGGTCGGAACTAAGGTTGCTTTTGTCTGTTCCTGAGCTTTTTTAATTATTCGAAGCATTTTCAACTCGTTCTCTACGTCTAATCCGTACCCACTTTTTACTTCAATCGTTGTAATTCCTAGAGAAATTAAAAAATCAATTCTTTCCAACAATGTTTTTAATAATTCTTTTTCTGAGGCATTTCTCGTATGCTGAACGGAGCTCCAGATTCCGCCTCCACTTTCGGCAATTTCAAGATAGGTTTTTCCGGCATTACGCATGGCAAAATCATTGGCACGGTTCCCACCAAAGCAAATATGCGTGTGTGAATCTACAAAGGCAGGAAGAACGATTTGCTCTCCTTCAACAGTCTCAACTTCTATATTTTGATTTTCTGATTTTAATCTTTCAAAATTTCCGACCTGCTGAATTTTATCATTATTCATTAAAATTCCTCCATCAACAATAATTTCAAGTTGTTCATCAGAAAGTTTTCCTCTTAACGGAAGATTGGCAAGGGTTACAACCTGCTTGAAGGGACCAATTAATTTCATTATTTTATTTCCTTAACTTTGAAGTCTCTAAAATAAGCCTTTTTGGATATTTTTTATATCTTTAATATCAAAAAATTAATAAAAAAGAATGAAGAAAATATTTTCATTAGCCTTTACCTTTATGATGTTTTCACTAACTTTAATTTCATGTAAAAATGATAATGATGATAGTAATGAGGAGGTGAAGTATTATATCAAAGCAAAAATGAATGGAGAAACACGTGTTTTCAATTATAGATATGGAATAGGAAAAAGCAAAAATTCTCAAGGGCAAATTACAAGTATTAGCATGTCCTTTTCAGAAAATAATCCAAAAGATAATATGTATCCCGCTTTATTTTTGAAAATAAATGAACCAGAAGGGGCTCAGGGGTCGCAGCAAAACATTACGATCACGCCCAGAACATTTGATGAACCGAATGATAATGTAATTGCTGAATTTTATAAAACATCAAGTCCGGGAGATAATTTTACCTCCAAAATACATACTCAGAATAATTTTTATATGACAATAACAGAGTTTGGAAAATCTGTGAAGGGAACATTTAAAGGAACCTTGGAAAATCAAGCCGGTGACAAAATTATTATAGAAAATGGAGAATTTTATTCGCCCGTTGCAGAATAACTGACTAAAAAATATTTCATGCCCGATTTTTTACATCCAGATAAAGACAATTACTCCCGTGAAGAACTCTTACAGGAAGAACAGATTCGTCCCCAGAGTTTTAAAGATTTTGCAGGACAAAGGAAAACACTGGAAAATCTTGAAGTTTTTGTTACTGCAGCGAAAAAACGTGGTGGAGCACTCGATCATGTTCTATTGCATGGCCCACCGGGGCTGGGTAAAACGACTTTAGCCAATATTATTGCCAATGAATTGGGGGTAAATTGTAAAATTACATCTGGTCCTGTTTTGGATAAGCCCGGAAGTTTAGCCGGTTTGTTGACCAATCTTGAGGAAAACGATGTGCTTTTCATTGATGAAATTCACCGTCTATCACCTGTGGTGGAAGAATATCTGTATTCTGCAATGGAAGATTATAAAATCGATATCATGCTGGAAACCGGTCCGAATGCAAGAAGTGTTCAGATTGGTTTGAATCCTTTTACTTTGGTAGGAGCTACAACAAGAAGCGGGATGCTGACTAAACCCATGCTGGCAAGGTTTGGTATTCAAAGCAGGCTGGAATATTATACAATTGAGCTTTTATCCATGATTATCATCAGAAGCTCAAGGGTGTTAGGTGTAAAAATTTACGAAGATGCTGCAATAGAGATTGCGAGAAGAAGCCGTGGAACACCCAGAATTGCGAATGCCTTATTAAGAAGGGTTCGTGATTTTGCTGAAATAAAAGGGAATGGTGAAATTGAAATCAACATTACGAAATATGCCCTGAACTCTTTAAATGTAGATGAATTCGGCTTGGATGAAATGGATAATAAAATCATGCGCGTCATGATTGAAAACTTCAGAGGGAAGCCCGTCGGTATTTCGGCTTTGGCCACATCGATCGGAGAAAATCCGGAAACCCTGGAAGAAGTTTATGAGCCTTTTCTTATCCAGGAAGGTTTTATCATCCGTACCCCAAGAGGCAGGGAAGTGACAGAAAAAGCTTACAAACATTTAAATATTACTCTTCCTAAAAATCCCGGAGAGCTTTTTTAGTTCAAGGTTTAACAGTTTAAGGTTTAGAGTTTTTAACAGAAATTTATGTTTATACCTAAATTATACAGAAGCGAAGATTATACTTTAATGAAAGAAATCATTAATGAAAATGCTTTTGCATTATTAATATCTTCGGTAGACAAGATAAGAGCAACGCACTCAATGATGATGCTTAATGAAGATCATCCTGAACACTTCTACCTGGAAACTCATATTTCCCGGGCCAATCCGCAGGCAAAAACCCTGAAAAACGGCGACGATATTCTTTGCGATTTTTTAGGAGCTCATGCATATATTTCCAGCAGCTGGTATGATCACATGAATGTATCTACCTGGAATTATGAGGCGGTACAGATTTCCGGAAAGGTTGAACTGATGACCCGGGAAGAACTTTACAACCATTTAGAAAAACTGACTTATAAATATGAGAAATTCCAGCAATGCCCGGTAATGGTGAAAGACATGGGAAAAGAATTCGTGGAAAAGGAAATGAAGGGAGCTTTTGGTATTAAAGTGATTCCGACAGAAATATTTATTAAGCAGAAACTGTCACAAAACAGAAAAGAGGCAGATTACCTGAACATCATTTCTCAACTTGAAGAAACTGATGATAACGGTAAAAGGATTGCTGAAAAAATGAAATTATTAAAGAAATAAAAACATTATAAACATCATATTATATGAAACTATATCCAATACAATGTGGAAAATTTAAACTGGATGGCGGCGCCATGTTCGGAGTCGTCCCAAAGAGTCTGTGGGAAAAAACCAACCCTGCAGACGAAAGAAACTTAATTGAACTGGGAACACGCTCATTGCTTATCGAAGACGGTAAAAAGCTTATCCTTGTAGATTGTGGCCTTGGAAATAAGCAGGATGACAAATTCTTCGGGCATTATTCTCTTTGGGGAGACGATAATTTAGATAAAAATTTAAAGAAATACGGTTTTGTAAAGGAGGACATTACGGATGTTTTCTTAACTCACCTTCATTTTGACCATTGTGGTGGTGCAATTGAATGGAATGATAACAGAACAGGCTACAGACCTGCTTTTAAAAATGCCCAGTTCTGGACTAATGAAAATCACTGGCAATGGGCTACTGAACCTAATGCAAGAGAAAAAGCCAGCTTTTTAAAAGAAAATATCATCCCAATGCAGGAAAGTGGCCAACTGAACTTTTTACCACTTCCGACAACCGGAAATTACGGTTTTGCCCCGGATCTGAAAATAGATGTGATTTTTGTGGACGGACATACGGAGAAACAAATGCTTCCGGTAATTCAATATCAGGAAAAGACTATTGTTTTTGCAGCAGATCTTATTCCTACCGCAGGGCACATCAACCCGGTATATGTGATGGGATACGATACCAGGCCTCTATTGACAATGGAAGAAAAAGGAAAATTCCTTAAGCAATGCATCGATAATGAATATTTATTATTTTTCGAGCATGATGCACACCATGAACTGGCAAGTTTAAAAATGACTGAAAAAGGGATAAGACTCGATGAGACTTATAGTTTTAATGATGTTTTCGGATATTAACAGCTATGGAAGAATTACATTCAGAAACTAAGAAAACAGAACCGGAACCAGCTCCCAAGGTTATCGGATTAACGGGCGGAATCGGCTCGGGAAAAACTACGGTTGCCCATTTTATTGAAGAATTCGGGTTTCCGGTTTATTATTCCGATGAAAGGGCAAAAGATATTGTGAATGATAATGAGGCCTTAAAGATCAAAATCAGAGAGCTTTTAGGTGATGAATCTTACGATAACAATGGATTCTATGACCGTAAATTTGTTGCAGAAAAAGTATTTAATGACAATGATTTATTGCAGAAATTAAATGCTATTATTCATCCTGCCGTAAGAATCGATTTCGAGGAATGGGTAAAAAAGCAGTCTAAATATTTAGTTTTTAAAGAAACTGCCTTATTGTTCGAATTGAAGCTTAATAAGCAATGCTATAAATCTGTATTGGTAACAGCCCAGGATAATATAAGAACTAAAAGGGTAATGGACAGGGACGGGAAGACTTACCGTGAAGTGGAGACTATTATGGAGCGGCAAATGCCTGAAAAAGACAAGATCAAGCTTGCAGACTGTATTATATACAATAATACCAATTTAGAGGATTTAAAGGAACAAACCGAAAGGATCATCTTCGAAATAGAATAAAAAAAACCGTTAGAAATTTCTAACGGTTTTTTATGGCCAGTAATAAAAAATAAGCTCTCATTTCTGAGAGCTTATTCTATTTAATTATTCTTTGATAAATTTCTTTTGAGCGGTAACGTCACCATCTTCGATGTCGATTACATATACTCCGTTTATCAATCTGCTAACGTCGATCTTATTGTTTAAGATAATTCCGTGAGATACAAGCTGACCTGCTGCATTGTAAAGTTTATAATTCGCTTTTTTGCTGATATTCTTCACATACAATACTGAGCTTACCGGGTTAGGGTAAATCAGGATTTCAGTTTGATTCACCGGGTTAGGTATTAATTTCTTAGAAATTCTTACCGTATAATCTTCAACTTCTCCGTTATCAAAACTAGTACAGTTTACAGGGATACCACCTCTCTGCATTGCCACTCTCATTACTACATATTTGTAGTCTGTCAGGCTGATAAATGCATCTGCCGGCACACTGAATGTTCCAGTAATGGTAGCTGTCTGATTCGGAGCAGCAGCAACGATTCTTTCGTTAATATCGAAATATCCGTTTCTGTTGAAGTCGATCCATACAGCAACTCCTTCATCATATGTAGCTCCCTGCCAAGATTTGGTAATAGAAATCTGATTACCCGTAGAACCTTGAACAAGTTCTATAAATTTCTCAGGAATACCTGTAAAGTCTGAATAAGTTTTAGCATCTGAATCATTAGACATCTGAGGCTTATCAGTTGGTTTTACAGTAACATTAGAAATATATTCTTCCGTTGCATTATCCGGATCTACCTGACAGTAGGTTACTTTAGGAGTAGTAAAGAAATAAGGCGGAGTAAATGCACCCGGCGTACCGTTACATATGTTCGCAACCTGCATTTCATACTTAGTTTCTTCTGTTAATCCGGTAAGTGTATAAGTATTTGTTGCTACAGGAATTGTCGTCCAGCTTGGAATACCTACTTTTCTATATCTGAAGATATATGTTGATCCCGGGAACGGATCCCAAACCACTACTGCTGTTGTAGGAGTTAAGTTAGTGATTGTTAATCCCGGAGGAGGCAGTTCGCATGTTCTTTCTGTAGTAAATACTTTAGGATTTGAATATGGGTTGATTGTTGTTTCACCAACGCATTTATTCGCTACCTGAACTTCATATGTAGTATAAGGATCAAGACCTGTAAGAGTGTACGTATTTCCCGGAGGAGTTGGTACTGTTACATCAATCCATGTTGTTGTTCCTACGACTCTGTATCTTAACACATATGTTGAACTAGGTGCAATTGGTGCCCAGGTAACAACAGCAGAGTTTGTAGTCACATTACTGATTGTTACGTTTGGAGGGGTAGGATCACATCTTGTTGTAAATGTTTTGATTGGGGTAAATGTTCCCGGTGTAGTTCCACAATTCGCAGCCACCTGAACCTCATATGTAGTAGCAGGCGTTAAATTGGTTAACGTAATAGGCGGGTTACCCTGAAGTGTTGACACATTCACAGAGGTCCAGGTAGTAGACCCAAGAGGTCTGTACTGTAATACATAAGTAAGACTGCCCGGTGCGCCTGTCCAGTTAACGATTGCTGAAGTATGAGTAATCGTGTTAAAAGTAGGGTTACCCGGTGTAGCTGTAGCACATGGTCTTAATCTTACTGCATAATCTTCTACTTCTCCATTCACAGCAATCTGGCACATTGTAGGAGAACTCGAACGCTTAAGTACCACTCTCATCGTTGTAGCCAAAGGACCGTTATAAGCAGTAGAAGGCACATTGAATGTAGCTGTTACAGGCGTCGTTGTACTTGCTGCAGATGCCATGATCTGCTCATTGTTTTCAAATACCCCGTTTCTGTTAAAGTCAATCCAAGCACTTACAGCATCATTATTTGTTGCACCTGTCCAACCTTTTGCTACGGAAAGTTTGTTTCCGTTAGAACCGATTTCCAGGTTAACAAGTGTTGCAGGTGTTGTATAACTGATATAGTTTGTCTGTACCGAAGTATTACTCATTGGAGCAATACCAGCATTAATGGAAGTAACTGTTACATTAGAAATGTGGTCGTTATCTCCGGTACCTGTCATATTACAATAGGTAATCGGAGTAGTAGTAAACGGCACTGAAGCAGAATATCCTCCTAAAACACCACCACATCTTGTAGCTACCTGAACCTGATAAGCAGTCTGCTCGGTAAGTCCTGAAATTGTGTAGCTGTTACCTGGTGCAGGTACAGGGTCGACAACTGTCCAGGCTCCTGTAGTTCCCTGTCTCCATCTTAGTACATACGTAGCTCCTGTAGATGCTAACCAAGATACATTCGCAGTAGTCGCTGTAATGTTTGTTACAGTGATATTACTTGGCGGAGCTGTAGTACATGGCTGAATATCTACAAATTTAACTGCATAGTCTTCAACTTCCCCATTACTGTTGGAAAGGTTCTGACATGGATCGTTAATTGTGTTGAAATAAACTACAACACGCATTTTCACAATATTCGTTCCGGTATAAGCCGTAGCAGGAACTGTGAAAGTAGAAGTTACCGGAGTGGTAGAAGAGAACCCAAGGTTCATCACTCTTTCAGTGGTATTGTCAAAAATACCATCTCCATTATAATCTATCCAGGCTGAAGTAGCATAAGTACTTGATAAGATCGTTCTTCCTATTGACAGGTTATTTCCTGCGGAACCACGAACAAAAGTAATCAGTTTGGTAGGATCAGCAGAATAATCCGTATATGTACTCGCTGCTGAGTTATTGATCATCAGCGTAGAGTTCGTAGGTGTTACTGTAACGTTATTAATATAACCGTTATTTACACTTCCCGGAGCAATAGGACAATAGCTTATTGCTGCTGTTGTAAAGTTTAAAGAAGCAGACCAAGGCCCTTGAGTACCTCCACAAATTGTAGCTACCTGTACCTCATATTGAGTTGTAGCATTTAAGTTAAGGATTGTATAACTGTTACCTGGTGCAGGTACAGGGTTTACTGTAGTCCAGGTTGCAGCTGCTACTGCTTTATATCTAAGAGCATATGTTGCTCCTGTAGCACCTAACCAAGAAACTACCGCTGTAGACGCAGTAACGTTAGAAACTGTAATTGGCGCAGGTGCTGCTGTAGAACATGGCTGCAGATCTACAATTCTAACAGCATAATCTTCAATCTCCCCGTTATTAGGGTTTGCACAAGGGTCATTAATTGTAGATGTTGCAACAATTACTCTCATTCTAAGAGTTAACGGCCCGTTATAAGCAGTAGCCGGTACCGTAAACGTAGCATTGATAGGCGTTGTTGTACTTGTACCTGAGCTTATTATTCTTTCGTTTGTTTCAAATATACCGTTTCTGTTATAATCAATCCATACCCCAACGGCTAATGAGGATGTATTTGTAAGCCAGGATTTGCTGATTGATACTCCGTTATTTGCAGATCCACGAACCAGTGTTACTAATTTAGTAGGATCGGCAGAATAGTTTGTATAAGTATCTGCTCCTGAAGCATTACTCATGATGTATGAGTTGGTAGGAGTAATCTTAACGTTAGAAATATATCCGTTATCATTATTACCCGGAGTGGCATTACAATACGTTACTGCCGGTGTGGTAAACTGAAGCGGAGCAGTAAATGTTCCTGTAGTACCTGAACAAACATAAGCTACACGAACTTCATATTGAGTCTGCTCAGTTAAGTTGTTAATGGTATATGCATTTACCGTTAAAGGAACTTGTGTCCAGGTAGGATCTCCCACCTTTCTGTATTCTAATATATAAGTTGCCCCGATAGCAGGATCCCACATTACATATGCAGATGTTGCAGTAAGGTTAGATACACTAAGGTTAAGTGGTGCATTACTTGTACATGGTATCGGCTGAATTAATTTTACAGCATAATCTTCTACTTCACCATAAGTAAAATTCTGACACATTGTCGGAGAGGTATTGTATTGTAATACAACTCTCATTCTTGTGGTAGAAGGCCCGTTATAAGCAGTTGCAGGCACCGAAAAAGTAGCTGTAACAGGGGTGGTTGTGTTTGCCGGAGAGTTCATAACCTGTTCTCCCGGTTCAAAAGTTCCGTTTCTGTTAAAGTCAATCCAAACACCTACTGCTTCACTGAAGGTAGTACCTGACCATCCTTTCGTAACAGAAATATTATTTGCTGCAGAACCAATTACCAGATTTACCAAAGCACTTGGTGTTGTTGTATAATCTGTATATGTACTTCCTGCAGATGTATTACTCATCGTAGCTGCTCCATTCGGAGTTACTGTAACATTAGCAATATATTCATCATTAAAGTTACTTGACTGCATCTGGCAGTAATTCAACCCTGGAGTAGTGAAATTCACTGAAGCAGAGAAAGCACCCTGAGTACCTGAACATACATTGGCTACCTGTACTTCATATTGGATACCGTCTGTTAATCCGGTTAAAAGGATAGAGTTGGTATTTGAAGTAACAGTAATCCATGTTGTAGATCCTACAGGACGATACTGGATAACATAAGTTGCTCCGGCAGAAGCTGCCCATGCAACAGAAGCCTGAGTCTGGGTAACACCAGAAACTACTACACCTGTAGGAGGCGCACTTGTACAAGCCGCTAAACTTGCTACGTTGGCACTACCAATTGCATAGAATACATTTCCGATAGAACTTACTCTGATTTTAACCGTAGAACCAACAGTTAAAGCTCCGAAATTCAATGACTCATTTCCGTCATTGGCTGTAGAAGCAGACAAAGTAGTCCACGTTACTCCATTATCTATGGTGTAATCAATTTTTACGTTAGCAACATTATAAGGAGCTGCAGTTGTATTGACTACATCCCAGGTTACAGTGGTAGGGCCGTTGTTATAAACCGTAGCTGTAGTCACTTTGAAAGGGCCATCATTTCCTACGATAATGGTTTGCTCGGCAAATTGTGTCTGTTGTTGATTGGCAGCAGGATTGTTATCTCTTACCGTTACAGAAAACTTGGTTGTTCTTGCTATTGTAGAGACAGATTCCCATCCGTTGTTTGAGTTGTTAAGAACTCCGGCCAGTACTGAAGATAATTTAGGAAAATATCTTGTAGGGCTTACTGTAGGTTCAAATGATCTGAACGTAGCTCCTGTTGCAGTAGTTCCTAAATTATTTTTATTAATAGTAACACCCGCATTATCCACTTCTTCCCAGGCATAGGTCATCGGATCATTTTCTGCATCGGTAGCAGAGGCTGTTAAAACGAATGCTGTTCCTTTTGGAATGTTATAAGTAGGTAAAGCAGCAATTACCGGTGGATTATTGGTAGTTGCAGTTTCTATGTCACAAGTCTTGCTGATCAGATTAGCCTGAACCTGCTTGATACTTGCAATATGAAAATAATCATCCGAATGCGGCTGAACATCTGTATTGGGACCGGTAATACCGGCATAACCCATGATAGTAGAACCTGAACCCGGTTCCATATTCACTCCTGCTCCTTCAAGACCATGAGAGAATGTATGATTAGCTCCCAATTGGTGACCAATTTCGTGAGCAACAAAATCGATATCAAAGTTATCTCCCTGCGGAATTCCATCTGCGGGAGAAGTATATCCTGAACCTTTTCCTTTCGGAACAGCCGGTGTAGGATTTATACATACACATCCGATACATCCTGCGTTACCTCCACCTCCTGAAGCACCAAATAAATGCCCGATATCATAATTGGCGTTTCCTACATTGGCAGTCAGTGTATTTTGCAGTTCCAGGTTCCAGGCGCCTCCAGCTCCGGTTGCAGCCGGGGAGTAAGGATCTGTAGCAGCATTTGTATAAATTACATTCGGAAAGTTCTGCAAGTTTAAATGTAATGCGAAATCTTTTTCGAAAACTCCGTTTACTCTGGTTAAAGTAGCATTAATAGCCGTTAAAGCTCCTGCAACAGTACCCCCGTGAAACTGGGTATATTCTCCTGTTACAGACATCACCAATCTCATTGTTCTGTACTTCTTGTCAGAAGACTTGGAAAAATTAGTGGTTTGATTGTTAAATGCAGATCCTTTTTCGTAAAGCTTAGCTATTTCTTGTTTAGATAGAAGGCTTTCATTCATAGAACACAAAAATCCTTCACCACTTTTGTCAGTTTTTGGGTGCACACCATAAACCGTCTTTTCTCTATTCAGAGGTTCTAAAAATTCTGACTTACCGTTTTTGATAATCATCGACTGAAAATCATCAGGCGCCAAACTAAATCTCAGGTATTTGCCAGGATCATCGATCCCGACTCCTACATAAGATCCTAATTGATACTGATCTGCCAGTTCTTTTACTACAACCGGAAAGCTGTAGACAGCAAATTTTTCAATTTTCCCATCTAAAGTTGGCAATGAGATCGTGACAGGTTTTGCGTTCCTGCCCGTTTCCTGAGCTTTTGCCAATTGAGACTTTAATAAGGAAATGTCTAAAGAGTAATAGTTCTTAATTTCAGAACTCCCCCTGATTTTTTCCCCCCTGAATGACGTCGGACTCCACTGTGCACTGGTTATCGCAAACAAACAGAGAAGAAAGAAAGAAGTAAAAATTTTCTTCATAACTTTCTCAATATATTATATTAATTGTACAAATCTAATCATTTTTTATTACTAAATTATAGGTTTAACTATTTTTTTTATACAATATCCACAATAATTTAAATTATGAATTCAGAATAAAAAAATCCTCAGGGTTTTCCTGAGGATTCTAAATATTTAAAATGATTTTTATTATTTCTTGATGAACTTAATGCTTTCGGAAATGTTATTATCTTTTATTGAAATAATATATACTCCTTTCACTAAATCAGCCACTCTGACCTGGTTGTTATTGATCACACCGCTTTTTACGATCTGCCCTACGGTATTATGAATTTCAAAAGTAGCCTTGTTGGAAACTTTAGTTACATTCAGGATATCATTAACCGGGTTAGGATAAATACCAAAATTGTCTTTAACTACTTCGTTTGTCGCTAAAACCTGAGTGGTAAATGATTTTGTACCATAATCAAGGATATCAGTATCCGCATGATAGATTACTGTACCAGAACCTGTAGTTAAATCTACATATCCTCCGTAATCTAAACCATCACCATATGCATCGGAAATCGTGAACACATAACAGTCCGGAGCTAGCGTCCAGGTCTGAGTGATTAATGCAGGTAGCGGAGTCGTTGGGGTTGGATTATCTACATCAGGGTAAGGACCACCATATTTAACAATTTGTCCGGCACTGTTTTTTAGAGTCCACTGTGTTTCTGTTCCAAAATAGTCTCTCTGCAATTTGAAAATAACAGTGTTTGCATTCGCATAATATTGTGGTTGAGGAGGCTTGATATAGTTACCACTTGCAGTATTATTTGTACTTCTTTGATCAGCGGCACCATTTACAGATGTAATTGTTGCAGTAACGGGAGATGAAGCTACAGAACCAGGAACAGCAATAGTGATCACGCTAAATTTATCCTGAGCCAAGTTACCTGTCCAGTTATAAGTCTGGGCAGCCCCACCATTGAATGAATAAGAAATTGTAGCAGCAGTCAGGTTACTTGTTCCTCTATTATATAATGATAAACGAAGAACACCATTACCACAGCTTCCGATTGCACAGCCTCCGTCAATTTTCACTTCAGCATCATTTGCAAATAATGGAATTGCAATGTCAGCAACAGAAGTTTTAAGCTCTTTTCTTCTTGGAGAATTATTCATTACTGCTGTAATCCTGTCTTTCTGGTTGATGGTAAAGATATTCATACAGGTATCATTAGTATAATCCATATAATTCTGAACCATTTCAAAAACTGCAGGGTTAGTACAACTTGCTATTGAAGGGTTACAAACATAGTTGGCACCATGTGCTGTAGGTGTATCTGTACAATAGTCATCACCACAGGCAGCGTCACCCCAGATATGTCTTAGACCTAAAAAGTGACCTACTTCGTGAGTCATTGTTCTTCCTTTGTCATATGGAGCAGACAGCATGAATGTATTATTAGTATCATAATCACTGCTTCCGAATGTTGCAAAGTTAGCTACCACTCCATCAGTACTTGCAAGGCCCATGTTTGGGTTAAGGCCGGGAAGGTTTGAGTTGGAAGGGAACTGTGCATATCCTAACAAAGATGCATCTGCAAAATTCACACTCCACATATTCATATATTTGGTAGGATCCCACAGAGTCTGTGGTTTCACAACATTATCTATAGCATCCTGAGACCAGTTATCCTGGCAAAGGTTTACCCTGTCAATCCCATTTGTAGGATTTCCGTTAGGATCTACTTTTGCTAAAGCAAATTGAATCATCACATCTGCGCCTACAGGATTTGTATTAAATCCCGGCGTATTTGCCATTCTTCTGTAGTCGTTGTTCATAACTGCAATTTGAGACATCACCTGCTCATCAACAATATTCGGTGCAACTCCTACATTTTGTCCACTATGAATTACGTGTACCACTACAGGAATTGTAACGATACCTCCATTCTGAGACTTATTCTCACGTGCTCTTTCCACCAAAGGAGCCAGCCAAGCTTCAAACTCATCATTGGTCATCCTACTAGGATACTTTGCTTTCAGATAATTTTCATACTCTACAGTAGAACATCTGTCAAAACCATTTGATTTAGCAAGTTCTTCCGGAGATTTTTTAATAAACTTTGATTCTTTTTTTATTACTTTACTATCAGTAGTCTGTGCATTGACAAATCCTGCGCTCAATAAAGTAAATAAAAAGAGAATTTTAGAAGTAGTAAATTTTCGCATTTCTCTATTTTTATTAACTTTACAAATATATTAGTTTTTGACTTTATTAGGACTTTTAATCCTTAAAAAAAATCAAATCCCTTAAAAACAATTAAAATGAAAAAGCAATTATTATTAATATTTTCCTTTTTCAGCTTATTTAATATAAGCTGTACTTCTCAACAAAAAAAAGAAAGCGATAAAGACAAATCAACAATAAACAGTAAAATATATAAAATAGAAAAAATAGAATTAACAGAACAAACAAGGGGAACCAATAGGAAAATAACTTTTGTACCCGGCTCTGTAACCACTTCATTAAATGATAATATAACAACAGCGGAGTTATCAGCTGCAAACTGGGAAAATATAATTAAAGAAGCTACTTTAATTGATCTGGACAAAATATCATCTTACGAGTCTCCCACTACAGGCAGATTTTCCGACAAAGCATTAGCTTCGACCATTATTATTACATCTGGTGGAAAAGAATATACATCCGCAGGTTTTGATGCAGGAATACCTCCAAAAGAATTAGAAGCGTTGTATCAGTCTTTACGTGGTAAAAACAATATCATACAGAAGGCCAAACCTAAGTTTAGCCGCTAAAATTTGTATGCGATATTCCAAGCAAAGCCCATAACGAATTTAGATGAGCTTTTTCCAAACCCGGGAACAATCATAGGCTGGATATCATCCTGCTTGGTCGTAAAAATCATATACCTTGGCTGAAGATTCACATCAATAAAGAAATTGGATTCAAATAGCTGAACTCTCCCACCGATCGTCCCTTCTATCCAGTACGACGACTGTGTAGAAGACGGAAAGGCTACTGATGAGCTGCTTCCTCCAAATCCACGGACAGGTATTTTCATGTATTCCTGGGTATAGAAAGATCCAGCTGCTTTTCCGCCACCATAAAAACCGTTGAACTCATTTTCCGAATCTTTTGCCAACATATAAAATACTCCGAGTTTTACAAACGGGCCGTTTGCTTTTACATCATACCCATTTTTCTGGTAAACGTTTGATTCAAAGCCGGCTTCCGCGATACCATGTACATTCTCTTTAATTTTGGAAGAGACAAAACCCTGATATAATTTTCTGTCTGAAAAAAAAGAAACCCCTGTATTAAGAACGTCAAAACCAACCATAAAATTAGGCTCATATTTCCATTTTTCTTTTTTAGTCTCTTTTTTGTCCTGGGCAAAACTTAGAAAACCTATGATGCTAAAAAAGAAGGTAAAGATTAGTTTTGTCTTCATTCTCTATATAATTTTGTACCGGCTCCAAATTCTTTACCGGATCTGGTGTTTGTAATTGTGACGTTAAATTCTCGTATGTTTTTTTGATCCCACATCCCGGGGATACATATGTTGACTTCGTATTGTAATTTATTCTGACCTTTGATTCTGCCCCTTTATTTTCCAGTCTGAAATACACATCAGTATAAGGTGAGTCATCTACTCTTAAAGGAATTAACCTGGAATCTATTTTCGTTTGTTTTCCCAGCTCCACTTTCCCGGAACCGTAATCTACTGCCACATATAAGGAATCCAGCGTTACCACTTTACCGGTCGCTTCATTTTTAAAAGCAACTTTAATTCTTGGCGTACCTTCTCCACTTTCACAGATATCATCATCCCCGCCACAAGAGCAAAGCATTCCCAGGAACAGGACGAATATGATCAGTTTAAAATATTTCATACTAAGATTTAAGCTCAAATTTAGGTAAATTATTTTTTTATCAGCAATGCAATGTTTTCCACATGATGGGTTTGCGGAAACATGTCTACCGGTAATATTTTAACAACAGTATAATACTCTTTCATTAGCGCAAGATCTCTTGCCTGGGTTGCAGAATTGCAGCTTACATACACCACTTTTTCAGGGGACAGTTTTAAGATCTGCTCTACCACTTTCTGATGCATCCCGTCTCTTGGCGGATCGGTAATTAAAACATCCGCTTTGGGATGATTCTCCATGAATTCATCATTAAAGATATCTTTCATATCACCACAATAAAAGGTAGTATTGGTAAGACCGTTTAATTCAGCATGTTCAATCGCTGCATCAATCGCTTCCTGAACTGATTCTATCCCGATAACATGCTTGGCATTTCTCGCAACATATTGTGCAATGGTTCCGGTTCCTGTATATAAATCATAAACCACTTCATCACCTTTTAAATCGGCAAATTCAAGGGTTTTTCTATACAATTCCAATGCCTGTTTGTAGTTGGTCTGGAAGAACGATTTCGGACCGATTTTAAACTTCAGCCCATCCATTTCTTCCATTAAAAATCCTTCTCCCGAATAAATGTTGATATTCAGATCATAAATAGAATCATTCTGCTTGGGATTAATGGCATATACTAATGTCTTAATCTGCGGAAATTTTTCCAAAAGAAATTTGAAAAGTTTCTCCCTGTTCTCCGCTTCTTCTCTGTAAAGCTGGAATAAAATCATCCACTCGCCTTTAGAGTTTTGCCTCATCATTAAAGTTCTTAAAAACCCTTCCTGATTTCTGACATCAAAGAAATCAAAACCATTTTCCACTCCAAACTGTTTTACAGCCAACCGGATTGCATTGGAAGGATCTTCCTGAAGAAAACACTCTTTAAGATCTAAAATTTTACTCCACATTCCCGGAATATGGAACCCAAGAGCATCTTTGCTTCCAAAATTTTCTTCTGAACTTATTTCATACTGAGTAAGCCATCTCGCGTTGGAAAAAGAAAACTCCATTTTATTCCTGTAAAAATACGGCTCTGCTGCTCCTAAGATCGGAACAGTTTCAAAATGATCAATTCCACCAATTCTTTTGATATTGTTGTAAACTTCTTCCTGCTTAAAATCAAGCTGTTTTTCATAGCTCATATTCTGCCACTTGCATCCGCCACAAACTCCGAAATGAATGCATTTCGGTTCTACTCTGAAAGGTGATTTTTCCAAAACTTCTATGGCTTCCGCCTCAAAATATTTGGATTTAGATTTTTTCACTCTTGCATTCACTACATCCCCGGGAATAGCTCCGGAAACAAGAACAGTTTTTCCATCTTCCGTTTTTCCTATTGCTACTCCTTTAGCTCCTGCATTCAGAAGCTTTATATTTTCAAGAATGATATTTTTCTTCTTTTTCATCCGTAAATTCTATTTTTTCTATATAATTGCCTGTAACCTTCCGGTTTCATTCTGCAAAAATACAATAAAAAAAACCTTATCCTGGGACAAGGTTTTTCCTCTATGTTAAAGTTTATTATTTTGTTGGAGCCGGTTGCTGTTGCGCTGGCTGTTGCTGAGGAGCAGCAGGCTGCGCAGACGGATCTGTTCCCATTCCCGGCTGTTGCTGTAACTGAATATCCGGATTTACTCTTGGTGCAGAAAGCCCTGTTTGTTTATCTAAAACTGTTATTAATTCCTGCTCACCTAAGTTAACGAATGATCTGCTCGCCACTTTCCCGTCTTTATCAATTACGATAAAGCAAGGCAGCTTAAACCCATAAACCCCATATTTTCTGGCAACATCAGAATTCAGACCTCCGTCAGCATATACATTGGTTCCTGTAATTCCTTTTAATAAGGAGTTGCTTGTTTTTATAAACAGGTCTTTGGTATCATCTACATTTACAAATACAAAATTCATTTTAGATTTGTAGAAGTTAACAACCTCTTTTAAAACAGGTACTGTAGATTCACCGATGTAAGGATTCCATGATGCGTAGAATACCAGAAGATATGGATTTCCTTTGTTTTCTGAAAGCTTGTATGATTTACCGTCCTGTTTCGTTAATGAAGTATCCGGTGCAACATCACCCACTTTAGGACCGTTCACGGCAAACTGAAGTTTTGTAAGATCACTTTTAATCGTTGCATCTTTAATATCTTCATCAATAATTTTCTTGATCTTATCGGAAGTTTTCGCAGGAGTACCTACATGCATATCAGACTGTGCAATAACGAAAGCTAAAAGATAATCTTTTGCCGTCTGTGACAGATCTTTTTTATTTTTTAAATATTGATTGAATAATTCTGAAGTTGTGACATCCGTTTTTCCTTTACTGTTTGTTTCAGCATATTTCTGGAAGTCAGGGCTCATCTTCGTTAAAAGATAAGTTCTGTACAATGGAATCTGTTTTACCATTTCATCTTTGTTGGTCTGAAGCTTATTTTCGTAATCGGTAAAAGCTTTAGTCACTCTGAATGAAGGATTACCCATTTGCTTGTGTCCCATTTCATATTGAGTCATGATTGAAAGCAATGTACTTGCAATATCATTTCTCTTCCATTCCACCACTTCATTATCCGGGCTGAATTTCTTTACATTCTCATCGATATTCTTATTGATATCTTTTTCTACTTTCTGCAGTCCCGTAAGAAAAGCTTTTTCATCTTTCATCATCAGCTCATTCATATTTACAGTCTGAGCGTAAGTTCCAAGATATTTTTGAGCTGCCGTGAAGAAATCATTATTCTTTTTAGCATCACCGGTGATCACATAATCTGAAGGAAACACCATTCCGTTTCCTGAAATATTAAGTGTCTGGCCTCCTTTCAGGTATATTAAATTTTGTTTTCCTCCATAGGAAATAACGTACATCCCATTTTTAGGAGCTTCAAAGCTCCCGGAGAAACTTCCGTCTTTATTTATTCCCATGTTTATTAATGGAAGGGTACCAACACCTGAAGCTTCCATCAATTCTATTCTTTCTAATGGAGAACCTCCTGTAATTTTTCCTTTTACTTCTACTTTTTTAGAGCAAGACATCACAAATACAGCGATGATAAACAATAAAAGATATTTTTTCATTTTGATTTTATAATTAAGCAAAAATAAGTTTTTCAGCATACTAAACACAATTTAATCCTACTTTTTATGAAAGATTTAACTAAAAAAATCGCCATCCGGTGAGGAGACGATTTTTTTATCTGTTTTTAATATATTTTACCCTTTGTCAGCAAGAGCAGACATATATTCTCTATTCATTCTCGCGATATTTTCAAGAGAAATACCTTTAGGACATTCTATTTCACAAGCTCCGGTATTGGAGCAGTTACCAAATCCTTCTTCGTCCATAGCTTTTACCATGTTCAGGACTCTCCTTTTCGCTTCTACCCGACCCTGGGGAAGTAATGCGAACTGAGAAACTTTGGCTCCTACGAATAACATGGCAGAACCGTTTTTACATGTTGCAACACATGCCCCGCATCCGATGCAAGCAGCAGCATCCATTGCTTTGTCTGCATCATCTTTAGGAACCGGAATAGCATTGGCATCCAAAGTATTTCCTGAAGTATTCACAGAAATAAAACCACCTGCGGCCATCACTCTGTCAAATGCGCTTCTGTCTACCATTAAGTCTTTAATAACAGGGAAGGCAGCACTTCTCCAAGGTTCGATAACGATCGTTTCACCATCTTTAAACATTCTCATGTGAAGCTGGCAGGTCGTAATCCCAGTGTCCGGACCGTGAGCTCTTCCGTTGATATACAGTGAACACATTCCACAGATCCCTTCACGGCAGTCATGATCGAAAGCAATTGGTTCTTTTCCTTCGTTAATTAAATTCTCATTAAGGATGTCCAGCATCTCCAGGAATGAAGAATCTGTGGAAACATCCGATATTTTATAGGTCTCAAACTGACCTTTAGATTTAGTGTTTTTCTGTCTCCAAATTTTCAGCGTAAGATGTAAGCCTTTTTTAGCACTCATAATGTTATATTTATAGGTTGGAGATTATTTGTAACTTCTAGTTTTAACCTCGATGTTATCATAGATCAGGTCTTCCTTGTGCAGCACTTCTTGGTTGATATCCGCGCCCTGATATTCCCAGGCTCCGACGTATTTGAAGTTTACATCATCTCTTTCAGCTTCTCCATCAGGAGTCGAATGATCTTCACGGAAATGGCCTCCACAAGATTCGTTTCTGTGTAATGCATCGATAGCCATTAATTGTCCAAGCTCAAGGAAATCTGCTACTCTGAATGCTTTTTCAAGCTCAGTGTTCATTCCATCATTATCTCCCGGAACTTTCACATTTTTCCAGAAGTCGTTTCTTACTTCTTCAATTTCTCTGATTGCTTCTCTTAATCCTTCAGGAGTCCTACCCATTCCTACCTTGTTCCACATAATGTGTCCCAGTTTCTTATGGAAGTGATCTACAGAATGAGTTCCTTTATTATTGATGAAGAAATCTATTTTATCTTTAATTCCTTTTTCAGCTTCATCAAATGATCCTGAATCAGTAGGAATTACTCCTGTTCTGATATCTGCAGAAAGGTAATCTGCAATGGTATAAGGAAGTACAAAATATCCGTCTGCAAGCCCCTGCATCAATGCAGAAGCACCCAGCCTGTTTGCTCCGTGATCTGAGAAGTTAGCTTCACCGATTACGAAACATCCCGGAATTGTAGACTGAAGATTGTAATCTACCCATACTCCACCCATTGTATAGTGAACGGCAGGATAAATCTTCATCGGAGTTTTGTAAGGATCATCAGCAGTAATCTTTTCGTACATTACAAATAAGTTACCGTATTTCTCTTCAACCCAGCTCTTACCTAAGTCATACAACTGCTGATCTGTCGGGTTGTGAATATGTTTTTCGATAGCGGCTTCTCTACCTTTTTTCATGATCTCCGTAGAGAAATCAAGGTAAACCCCTTCTTTAGTATCATTATTTTCGATTCCGAAACCGGCATCACATCTTTCCTTGGCAGCTCTCGACGCAACGTCTCTAGGCACCAGGTTACCGAATGCAGGGTATCTTCTTTCCAGATAATAATCTCTGTCTTCTTCTTTAATATTTTCAGGTCTTAATTTGCCTTCTCTGATCGCTACTGAATCTTCATGTTTTTTAGGAACCCAGATTCTTCCTGAGTTTCTTAATGATTCAGACATCAAAGTAAGCTTAGACTGCTGTGTTCCGTGAACAGGAATACAAGTCGGGTGAATCTGTACATAACATGGGTTTGCAAAGTATGCCCCTTTTTTATGGATCTTCCATGCAGCAGAAACGTTTGAACCCATTGCATTGGTAGAGAGGAAATATACGTTTCCGTAACCTCCGGAAGCAATGACCACAGCATGAGCTGAATGTCTTTCAACTTCTCCTGTTACAAGATTTCTTGCGATAATACCTCTGGCTTTTCCGTCAACGATGACAAGGTCCATCATTTCATGACGGTTGTACATCTTGATTCTTCCTTTACCGATCTGGCGGCTCATTGCAGAATACGCTCCCAATAATAACTGCTGACCGGTTTGTCCTTTTGCATAGAATGTTCTTTTTACCTGAACCCCACCGAATGAACGGTTATCCAGCTGACCGCCGTAATCTCTTCCGAAAGGAACACCCTGTGAAACACACTGGTCGATAATATTGGCAGAAACCTCAGCCAGTCTGTAAACGTTTGCTTCTCTTGCTCTATAGTCGCCTCCTTTAATAGTATCATAGAATAATCTATAAGTGGAGTCACCGTCACCCTGATAATTTTTAGCAGCATTAATACCTCCCTGAGCCGCAATTGAGTGTGCTCTTCTGGGAGAATCCTGATAACAGAATGCTTTTACATTATATCCCTGCTCAGCTAAGGTAGCAGCTGCAGAACCTCCTGCCAAACCTGTACCTACAACAATAATATCAATCTTATCTCTGTTGTTTGGTGCAACAAGGTTCATATGGTCTTTATGATTTTTCCATTTATCCTTAAGAGGACCTGCTGGAATTTTTGAATCTAATTTACTCATATTAGTATATTGATATTATTGAGTTACAAAGTGAAAAATTGCGATAATGATAAATCCAAGCGGAACAAGAATAGAAAACCAGGTTCCCAACGCTTTGATTACAGGAGTATATTTTGGATGCCTTGCCCCGATTGACTGGAACGAAGACTGAAATCCGTGAGCTAAATGCAAACCTAAAAGTACGAATGCGATTACATAAAGTACCACTCTCCAGATATCATGAAATTTATGGTGAAGTTCTCCCCAGTATCTTGTTTCATCTATAGGATTATGCGCTATAAATTTATAGTCCAATTCAGGGAACCAGAAATCATAAAAGTGAAGTGCAAAAAATGCAAGAATCACAGCCCCGGAAATAATCATATTTCTTGATACCCAAGAAGAATTTGCAGCACCGTTATTGCTGGCATACTTTACAGGACGTGCTTTGTTATTCTTAATTTCAAGAATAAAGCCCATTACAAAATGGAAAACAACACCTATTGCGAGAACAGGTTGCAGAACATACTGCACTAATGGATTATATCCCATAAAATGAGCGACCACATTGTAAACGTCTTCACTAAAAACCGAGGTCATGTTGGACGACACATGGATCACCAAGAAACTCAGCAAAAACATCGCCGAAAGTGCCATAGCATATTTTCTACCTATCGTAGAACTTGTTAAACCTGCCATATTAAGTTTAAATTTGAATTTCTACAAAATTAAGAAATGTTAACAATATTAAAAAGTGAGAAATCTCACAATTAGATAGTTTGTAACCTTTCTAAATAAGCTTATAAAGCGGTATAATTAAAGGAAAAACAAAAAAATTAACAATTATTTTATATTGTAAATTTTACCATTATAAACAACTTTCTGCGCAGAAGCCGGAAAAATTTTTATTTCTGTGTGGTGCAATCTTCTTGAAGAGTGATACGGATTAACAATATACCTGATAATCTTCTCCTTATCCGAACTATGTTCAATCCAGAAGCAGGCATTAACTCCTTTTTTCACTGAAAATATCTTATGCCTATTAAAATTATGAACCAGGAATTCCATTTCTCTGGTTTCAATAAAATCAAAGCCGGTCCGCAGTATAGAAAACACAAGAAGTCCTAATATTAACCTTATAGAATTTTTAGTATCGAACTTTAAAACTGCGAATCTTAACAGATACAGAACCACAAACAAACAGCCTACTTCAACCATATTCATTGCAATATTTTCAAAAAATACCCTGTCAAAACCAGCAAACCAATGGATGCACTTCAGTAAGATCCGGATAATAAAATCATAAATCATACTTAAAAAACGGAAATCAAGATCAAAAGCAATCAGAGCCGTCATTAAAAATGAAAACACAATAATAATTTCTGAGAAAGGAACAATTACAAGATTAGCGATGATTGAAACAAATGAAAACTGGTGAAAATAGTACAGCACCAGCGGTAATGTTGCCAATTGTGCTGAAACGGAAATGGATGCGGTATTAAAGATCAGTTTCTTTAAATAATGATCCTGTTTCGGAAAATATCTCAAAATAGGCTGATTGAGCCAGAAGATTCCTAAAACAGCAACAAAACTTAGCTGAAAGCCTACCTCAAAAACCTGCTGTGTATCAAAAATCAAAATAATAAACCCTGACAGTGCAAGTGAATGCAGTACATCCGGTTTCCTCTGAAGCAATACATATATAAAATACACGGTCAGCATAATACACGACCGTAAAACAGAGTTTCCAAACCCGATAAATATGGCAAACAGCCATATGAAACCAAGACTTGAAATAATTGCATATTTTCTGTAGCGTAAAGGAAGAAAACGCGTCAGTAAAAAATAAAACAATCCAAAGATGACAACAATATGGGTTCCTGAAATAGCCAGAAAATGCACCAGTCCCGATACATTAAAGTCCTTTACCGTTTGAGCATCAGTCTCCGTTCTGTCCGCCAGAATGATTCCCTTTAAGAATTCTTTGGTTTGTACAGACATTTCAGCCCTATCAATACTTTGCAAAACGTCCAGTCTTTTCTGCAAAATCTTTTCATTTAAACTTAAATCATTCCTTACAGCAGAAAAAACGCTATCATTTGCATAACATTGATAATGAATATTTTTTCTTTTCAAATACCCTGCATAATCAAACTGAAAATCATGCTGCGGAGATTTTGGCAGGGTTATATAAGCCAGGGTTTTATAATAATGATTAAAATCCAGCTCTTTATGTTTTACCGGAATATATAAAATTGCATTGCTATTTTCTTTCCCGACCTGAAAAACAATCTCATATTTTTTATTCTTCTCATTGGAATTTAATTTCCTGGAAATCTTAAAAAGAATTGTTTCTTTGGATGAAGCAGGAAAATTCTCATTAGAAAAAGAATTAAAAAAATGAAGAATAATACCCAACCCGAAAAACAACAAACCCGAACAAACAGGTCTCAGCCGATGTAAAAAATAAGATTGGAAAAAATTTAAAATCAAAATAAGTAAACAGCAACCGATGATAGCATATATCGAACTATCATTCAGACTGAACTGATCCTGGAAGAAAATTCCAAGAATAAAACATATTACAAGAATAAGAAGCGGTTGTCTGCTCAAACCTCATTATTTAGTTTTTTAAAATAATAAAATGTTTGGCAAGCAGGTAGCATTAAATTGGCTGGAATAAAGATTTTTTACTCTTGAGAATAATTAACAGAGAGCCTGATTTTATACTATAAAAATTGAATTTACATTAAACTTTTAAAATAACTTCAGCAGCATTATCACTTGCTCCTTTTCCACCGAGTTTTTGTCTTAAAAGCTCGTAATCTTTAAGAACTTTTTGTCTTTTTTCTCCCTCTAAAATCAGGGTAAATTCTTTCACCAGATTCTTAGTATTCAAATCATTTTGAATCAGTTCTTTTACCACTTCCCTATCCATAATCAGATTAACAAGAGAAATATAATTGATATTTTTTATCAGTCTTTTAGCAATCGCATAGGAAATCTTACTTCCCCGGTAGCATACAACCTCGGGAACATTCAGTAAAGCAGTTTCCAGAGTAGCCGTTCCGGACGTGACTAAAGCTGCTTTTGAGCACCTCAGCAGATCATACGTTTTATTGGAAACAAAATGAACATTATCATCCACATATTTCTGATAAAATTCTTTTGAAAGACTCGGCGCACCGGCAATAACAAACTGATAATCTTTAAAATAAGACCTTATCGAAAGCATAATTTCAAGCATTTTTTCTACCTCCTGTTTTCTTGATCCCGGCAAAAGAGCGATGATTTCTTTTTCATTTAAACCGTGTTCTTTTTTAAAATCTTCAATGTTTATTTCTTTCAGGCTTGAAATAGCGTCCAGTAAAGGATGTCCCACAAAATGGGAATGAACACCATGCTTTTTGTAGAAATCTTCTTCAAACGGAAGAATAACCATCATTTCGTCCACATACTTTTTGATGACCTCCACTCTTCCTTCTTTCCATGCCCAAAGCTGCGGAGAAATATAGTACACGACCTTAATTCCCAGTTCTTTTGCAAATTTTGCAATCCTTAGATTAAAACCGGGATAATCGACAAGGATCAGGATATCAGGCTGATGATTTTTAATATCCTCTTTACAGAACTTTATATTATTCAGGATGGTTCTCAGGTTCATCGCCACTTCAAGAAACCCCATGAAAGCCAGGTCACGGTAATGTTTCACCAGTGTACCCCCTTGTTCTTTCATCAGGTCACCACCCCAAAATCTGAATTCTGCGTTGGGATCTTTCTTTTTTAAAGCTTTCATCAGATTGCTTCCGTGTAAATCTCCTGATGCTTCTCCGGCAATAATATAATACTTCATTTCTATGATAAGGATAGAGAACAAATTAAGGCTTTGTTGAATCTTAATTTGTAAATTTGTTCAAAGATAATGATAAAAAATGTCAGAAGAATTTGAAATCCGAAATAAAATCGCTGAAAGCGGATTAGTCAATTTTGATCTTGCCCAGCTTCTTCCAAAAGGAGTAAGAAAGGGAATTGACCTTAAAGATTTTCTTTTTCAGGAAATGATTTTGAAAGAAAAAGATTTCCGTGAAAAAGTAGCGGCAATTAATACGGAGGAGTATCAGGATGCTTATATTTATATTTACAATTCGGCGGATGCCATTGTTCCGCTTTGGGCTTATTTTGTATTAACCGCTAAACTTACGGATGCTGCAAAAAAAATAGTTTTTGGAAGCCGGGAAGATCTGGAAGTGATCTTAATGCATAATGCCATTCAGACTTATGATTTCGAAGAAATGCGGGGAAAAAGGGTTCTGGTAAAAGGCTGTTCAGATAAAGAAATCCCGGAAAATGCATATATCGAACTTGTAGAGCAGCTGAAACCGATTGTAAAGTCACTCATGTTCGGAGAGGCTTGTTCCAATGTTCCTATTCTAAAAAATTAGACCTAAAAATCAACCACTTATAGAAAATCAAAAACTTTAACAGTAATTTTAGATAAAAAAAGTTATTGGGGAATATTTTTTGATAACTTTGGTTTACTTAACAATTAAATAAACACAAACTATGAGTTTAATCGACCTACTTACAGGGAACACCAGCAATCAGGTTGCTGATCAGGCTGAAAACAAATTCGGAATCAGCAGAAACCAGATCATTGCCTTATTGGCTGTTGCTGCACCGTTAATTATTTCGTATCTGAGAAAAAAATCCCAGGACAGCAATGAAGCTGAAGCCCTGAATAATGCTTTAGATAAAGATCACGATGGAAGTATCCTGGATGACTCATCTCAACTGGAAGCAAGACAGGCAGAGGGCGGTTCAATTCTTAGTCATATTTTTGGTGGTGAAAAACAAGCGGTAGAGAACCAGCTTTCTCAGAACACAGGAATCTCGATTGACAAAATCGGACCTATATTGGCTATGTTGGCACCGGTTATTATGGGATATATTGGCAAGGAAAAACAACAAAACAATGTTGGAGCGGGCGGTTTAGGAGATTTATTGGGCGGAATTCTCGGAAATGCATCCAACCAGGCCCAGGCTCAGCAATCCAGTCCTTTAAATGATATTTTAGGAAGTGTATTGGGTGGTGGGCAGTCTCAGTCTTCCGGAAACCCTCTTAATGATATCCTTGGAAGCGTACTTGGCGGCGGACAACAGCAGCAAGGTGGCGGCGGACTGGGAAATATTCTCGGGAATATTTTAGGCGGAAAATAATTTAATTTGTATATAAAAAAGGCCGGAGATCATTCTTCGGTCTTTTTATTTGTTATTACTTAGATTTCTTTTCTGAGGCTACCACTAATTTTGAAGCTTTTCTCGGCCTTCTTTTGCCATAGCTTCCGTTATTAATTTTACCTCTTCTTGATTTTTTGTCTCCTTTTCCCATAAACTAATTATTTTGTTGATTCTTACGAATTTAAAAAATTGACACTAAAAATCCAAGATTTTGGCTGTTAAAGTTTTATAAATCTAAACTTTAATGGTCTTCCATTTTCCTCTCTTAAAAAAGATAAATGCAAAAACAGTGATCAGTATTTCTGCGGTAGGAATAGAGATAAATACTCCTTTCGGACCCATTTCCAGGTATTTTGAAAGAAAATAAGCCAGTGGAATCTGGAACAGCCAGAAACCGAAAAAGTTGATCCAGGTTGGTGTCCAGGTATCACCCGCCCCGTTGAATGCATTGATCATTACCATTCCGATTCCGTAAAATATAAAGCCTACACTCATAATATGAAGCGCATTTTTAGCAAAGTTTTTAATTTCATTGTCCTGTGTAAAAAAACCAACCAGCAGATCTCCTAAAAAGAAGAAAATAAGGCTTACGGCAAACATAAAGATAACATTATACTTTACCGTTTTCATCACAGACTGTTCAGCCCTGAGCATTTCATTAGCACCCATATTCTGCCCAACCAATGTGGAAGCGGCATTGCTCAATCCCCAGGCGGGAAGCATGAAAAACATCATTAAACGCAGTGCAGTCTGATAACCTGCTGAAGCATTCTCACCACCTGTTGTCGCTACCAATTGAGCAAGAAATATCCAGCTGCATGAAGCAATCACAAACTGAAAAATACCGGGAGTAGCAATTTTCACCACAGATTTTATCAGCTTAATATCAGGTTTAAAATAATTGAGCTTGATCCTGATTTGGGTATCGGCAATCAGAAGATGGTACAATTGATAGGCAACCCCTATGCTTCTTCCGATTGTAGTAGCCAAAGCTGCTCCGGTTAATCCCATCGCGGGAACAGGCCCAAAACCATTGATAAGAACCGGACAAAGTATAATATTGGCAATATTGGCTATCCAAAGGCTCTTCATGGCAATGGCTGCATTTCCTGCTCCCCTGAAAATACCGTTAATCAAAAACAAAAGCATAATAATAACACTGCTTGCCATCATAATCCTTGTAAAATTTTTACCATAGGCTGTAGCTTCAGGCCTAGATCCCATCAGAATCAGAATTTCCTCAGCATAGATTATGCCCAGCAGGCTCAACAGGAAAGTAACTGCAAAAGACACCAGTAAAACCTGTGCTGCACTCCTGGAAGCCTGCTCCGGATTTTTTTCACCGATTCTTCTCGCTACCATCGCTGTTGCAGCCATACTCATTCCTATCGCAATGGAATACATAATGGAAAGCACAGATTCCGTGAGCCCTACCGTTTGTATGGCAAATCCGCTTTCTTTAAGGTGACCTACAAAATATAAATCTACCAGGGCAAAAACTGATTCCATGGCCATTTCAAGCATCATCGGTATGGCCAAAAGAAGAACAGCACTTCTGATGTTCACTTTCGTAAAATCAGTCTCCTCACCACTGAATGCTTTTTTCAAAAAGTCAATATATTTTGTCATGATTTTATGGTTTACTTCACAAAAATATTCATTCAAAAGCAATTAAAAGTTGGCATATGAAAAGTTTTTCATGTTGTTATAAATGCAATCTTCATAACAATTAAAAAGCATTACATGAGTCATTATTTCAAAATAACAATAAAAATTTACTGTAATACGATAAATTTTTATACATTTACAACAATAAAAAACATCACATGAAATTAATTGGGGAAAAATCCTTATCAACGATCTTAAACAAATTGTTATTGGTTGGTTCTGTTATCCAGGTCTTATATTTAGTTTATTTAATTTTTGGATTTATTGTGGCTTATTATAATCTTTATCAGAAAACACAATATTTTTCAAACACTTTTAAAACCGGAAATTTCAATAATGGAGTTGATAAGACAGCTTCTGATCCGTTAAATTTCCAATTCAACATGCCACTTTCCGATGCTGTGATCAAAGGTGATTATACTCTTTACACCTTTATCTCAATCATATTTTTCATTGGATTTTACAGCATATTTACTTTTTATTTATTCAGGATTTTCAAAGGAATGAGCTCAGAAATCCTTTTTAACACTAAAGTAATCCGACATCTGAGACAGTTTGCCTTATTCAACATAGCTTTTATTCCTATCTATTCTACTATTCTGTTTTTTATGGATAAATCTGTGTACAATATAGATCCTATGTTTATTTTACTTCATCTTACAATAGGAGTCATCATTCTTTTTATAATAGAATTCTTTAAAAAGGGATATGAATTACAGCTGGAAAACGACTTAACAATATAATTATGCCGATAATTATCAACATTGATGTGATGCTTGCCAAAAGAAAAATGCAATCCCAGGAATTAGCCGAAAAAATCGGGATAACGCAGGCTAATCTTTCAATTTTAAAAAACGGAAAAGCCAAAGCCATAAAAATCTCAACTTTAGAAGCAATCTGCACGGCATTAGATTGTCAGCCAGGCGATATACTAGAATTTAAACCTTAAAAAATACAATATGCAATTACACCAAACATTAAAGACAATCGTTTTAACATTCGGAGTGTTCTCAGCTACATCTGTAAATGCCCAGGAACTGACCAACGAGCATAAACAAATGCTGAAGTATGATAATACAGCTTATTTCGCAGACCTGGTAAATAAAGAAAATATCAATACATGCTACCAGATTGAAAACAATTCTTATACTTTGTTAGGTCTGGCAATTAAAATGAACAGCAAAGAAGTATTTCAGAAGCTTATTCATGAAAAAGCAGATTTAAATAAAGCCTGTGACGGAAAAACACCACTGATGTTTGCCGCAAAATATGGCAATACTCAACTGACAAAGAAGCTTCTGCTAAGCGGTGCAAAAAAAGATATCAAAACATCTGCAGGTTATACCGCTCTGGATTACGCCAGAAAATATGAAAAACCTGAAATTGTTAAAATTCTGGAGTAACATTTTTTCTCTTTTTCAAAGCAATATATTTTCATGATTTTACAATCAATAACAGAATAATCTGGCCAATAGAAAGGTGATTATTATCAAAAATTAGCAATTGGTATTAAAATTTAATTTAGATTTGCATATTCTTAAAAATTATTCCTATGAAAAAAATAATCTCTACTACTTTAGTATTCGGAATCTTTTTGTTTACCAGTTTCTTCTTTGGACAGGAGATGTCAAAAGAGCAGAGAAAAGCTTTCCAGACGGATAATATCGACGTTTTTAAAGCTGCTTTTTCTAAAGCTGATTACAACAAATGTTTTAGCATAAAGGAAGAATCCTATACGCTTCTTTCATTCAGTGTAAAGCATAACCGTAAAAATGTTTTCAATTACCTGTTGGCTAATCATGCAGAGGTAAATAAAGCATGTAACAATCAGACCCCTTTAATGATAGCGGGAATGTATGGAAATGCTGATATGGCTAAAACATTATTGAAAAAAGGAGCTGATAAAAATGCAAAAAACGGAAACGGAGAAACGGCAAAGGACTTTTCTGTAAAATACAAACAAGCCGCCCTTACCGCAATTTTAAAATAAAACATACAAAATACCATCTTAAAAACTTCCTTTCGGAAGTTTTTTTTGTTTTTAAAACATGCAAAAACCTTATCTTTGCACCTGTAATTCAAGGTTTAAAAACTTCAATACTCCAAAGATTGAATCGTGAACCTTAAAACATTGAACTTTAAACAACAAACTATGTTTCGAACGCACACCAACGGAGAATTATCTCTAAAGAATCTTAATGAAGAAGTTACACTTTCAGGATGGGTACAGACCATCCGTGATAAAGGATTTATGATTTGGATAGATCTTCGGGACCGTTACGGAATTACCCAGCTGGTTCTGGATCAGGACCGCTCTTCCACTCAATTGATGGAAGAAGCTAAAAAACTTGGCCGTGAATTTGTGATCCAGGTTTCCGGAAAGGTAATCGAAAGGGTGAGCAAAAACCCTAACATTCCTACCGGGGAAATTGAAATATTGGTTGAAACACTTACAATTCTTAATGATTCCCAGCTCCCGCCTTTCACGATTGAAGATGAAACTGACGGTGGTGAAGAATTAAGAATGAAATACCGTTACCTGGATATCAGGAGAAACCCGGTAAAAGATAAACTGATCTTCCGCCACAAAATGGCGCAGAAAGTGAGAAATTATCTTTCCGAAGAAGGATTTATTGAAGTGGAAACTCCGGTTTTAATCAAATCTACTCCGGAAGGGGCAAGAGACTTTGTCGTTCCAAGCAGAATGAACCCGGGACAGTTTTATGCATTACCACAATCTCCACAAACCTTCAAACAGCTTTTGATGGTGGGCGGAATGGATAAATACTTCCAGATTGTAAAATGTTTCCGTGATGAGGATTTAAGAGCCGACAGACAGCCGGAATTTACTCAGATCGACTGTGAAATGGCTTTTGTAGAGCAGGAAGATGTAATGAATGTTTTCGAAGGAATGACCAAAACTCTTTTAAAAGATATTACCGGTCAGGAATTCGGAGATTTCCCGAGAATGACCTTCGCCGATGCCATGAGAAAATACGGAAACGATAAGCCGGATATCCGTTTCGGAATGGAGTTCGTGGAATTGAATGAGCTTGTCAAAGGAAAAGACTTCAAAATATTCGATGATGCAGAATTAGTCGTGGGAATTAATGTAGAAGGATGTGCAGAATATACAAGAAAGCAGATCGATGAATTGGTGGACTGGGTTAAACGTCCACAGATCGGCGCTTCAGGAATGGTTTGGGCAAAATTCCAGAATGACGGAGTGAAAACTTCTTCTGTAAATAAATTTTATAATGAAGAAGATCTTGCTAAAATCATTGAAAAATTCGGTGCCAAAGAAGGAGATTTGATGTTGATTCTTTCAGGAAACGAAAACAAGGTAAGAGCCCAGCTCTCCGCTTTGAGAATGGAGCTTGGAAACCGTTTGGGATTGAGAAAAGGAAATCAGTTTGCTCCACTTTGGGTAGTAGATTTCCCGCTTTTGGAGTGGGATGAAGATACTCAAAGATTCCATGCCATGCACCACCCTTTCACTTCTCCAAAGCCTGAAGATATTCATTTACTGGAAACTGATCCCGGGAAAGCAAGGGCGAATGCTTATGATATGGTGCTGAACGGAAACGAAATCGGTGGCGGTTCTATCAGAATTTTCGATAAGGATCTTCAATCTAAAATGTTTGATTTATTAGGATTCAGTAAAGAAGGAGCAGAATCACAGTTTGGATTCTTGATGAATGCCTTCAAATACGGAGCACCTCCACACGGTGGTTTAGCTTTCGGCTTTGACCGTCTGGTAGCGATTCTTGACGGAAACGAAGTGATCAGAGATTACATTGCTTTCCCTAAAAATAATTCAGGGCGTGACGTGATGATCGATGCACCGGCCTCCATCGCCGATGAACAGCTCGATGAACTGGAATTAAAATTGAATTTAAAAGCATAAATTTAAAGCGGGGAAATTTCTCCGCTTTTTTATTATCTTTATTAGCATTCAACGGCGAAATTTTTTAAAATGCTGCCCGACAGCAGGATTAATGATGGCTCTGTTGCTTTATTTCATCTTCATTTCAAAAAAAAACATTCTGTCAACGAGAAAGAGCTTATATTACATTAAAGCCAGCAATAAACATAATTTAATATCCTTTTTTAATGGCACATTCATTGCACACTTTTACCCAAACGTAAGACAATGAAAGCAATTTGGAATGGCGCCATTGGCTTTGGTTTAGTCAATATTCCTGTTAAGATTTATTCTGCGACAGAAACCAGCAAATTGGATTTGGACATGCTTGACAAATCTGATTTTTCTAATATTAAATTCAAAAGAGTCAACGAAAAAACTGGAAAAGAAGTAAAATGGGAAAACATCGTTAAGGCCTATCTGATGAATGATAAATACATCGTTCTTGAAGATGAGGACTATGAAGCGGCAAGTCCCGAGAAAACCAAAATACTTGCTATAGAACATTTTGTAAAAGAAGTGGAGGTAGACAGTGTTTATTTTGAAACTCCCTATTTTCTGGAATCTCAGAAAAATGGTGAAAATGCTTACAGACTTCTGATAAAAGCCCTTCAGGAAATTAAAATGGCAGGTGTAGGAACTTTTGTCCTTCGTGAAAGTGAAGCTATTGGGATGATCCGCCCTTACAATGATGAAATCTTAATCTTAAACCGGTTAAGGTTCGATCAGGAGATCAGAGATTATAAAGACCTGAAAATCCCGGCTAAAAAAGCACCGAAACCAGCCGAGCTCAAAATGGCAGTAAGCCTTATCAAACAATTATCTGAAGATTTTGACCCTACAGTTTATAAAGACACTTATTCTGAGTCTTTAATGAAAATTATCACACAAAAAGCTAAGGGTAAAAATGTAAAAGCTAAAGCAACCGCACCTGTTAAGGAAGGTAAAGTAATTGACCTTATGGCTCAGTTAAAAGCCAGCTTACAGAATCCCAAATCTAAAACCGCATCATAATGGCTCTCAAAGATTATAACAAAAAACGGAAATTCGATGAAACCAGCGAACCTAAGGGCAAGGCAAAAAAGAGTACAAACAAACTGATTTTTGTGATCCAAAGACACGCAGCAACCCGGCTTCATTATGACTTCCGTTTAGAAATGGAAGGTGTTTTAAAAAGCTGGGCGGTTCCAAAAGGCCCGTCACTGGACCCGAAAGACAAACGTCTGGCCATGATGGTGGAAGATCACCCCTATGACTATAAAGATTTTGAAGGAAATATTCCGGAAGGAAACTACGGAGCCGGACAGGTTGAAGTCTGGGACAGCGGAACTTATGAACCCCTGGATGAAACCAGTAAACTTTCTGATGAGAAAGAGTTGTTGAAAGAACTACATGCAGGTTCTTTAAAATTTATTTTACACGGTAAAAAGCTTAAGGGAGAATTTGCCCTTGTAAAAATGAAAAACACTGAAGACAACGCCTGGCTGCTGATCAAACATAAAGACGAGTTTGCAGAAAGCCCTTACGACGCAGAAAAAAATACATCTCCAAAATCTTTGGTAACGAAATTTTTAGAGGAAAAAAAAAGCCTGAAAAACGACAAAAAGAAGTCATAACTTCTGCTTCAGAAAAGAGATTCAGAAGTTTCAATTCCCTGACTAACGAGAGAAAACTCAAAGATTTCATTAAGCCGATGCTTACCAAATCTTTTGCAAAGGCATTCGATGATAAAGACTGGGTTTTTGAAATAAAATGGGATGGCTACAGGGCAATCACAGATCTTAGAAGTAAAAGCCCTCTTTTCTACTCCCGTAATGGAATTTCCTTCCTCTCTAAATTTGAAAAAATAGCCCGTGATTTTGATCAGCAAAAACATGAGATGGTTCTGGACGGTGAAATCGTGGCTTACGATGATCAGGGCAGGCCTAGTTTCCAATTGTTACAGCAAATCGGTGATAATCCCAATTTAGCTATGGTTTATCAGGTTTTTGATCTGCTTTGGCTCAATGGGCATTCCACAGAAAATCTTCCGCTGCTTCAACGAAAAGAATTATTAAAAGATGTACTAACTGAAACTGAGATGATCAAATACTGTGACCATATTCCTGAACGTGGTATTGATTTTTTCAATCAGATGAAAAAAATGAAACTGGAAGGAATGATCGCAAAAAAGTCAGACAGCATTTATCTCGAAAATCACAGAAGCAGTGACTGGCTCAAAATAAAATTCACCAACACTGAAGAGACTATTATTTGCGGATTTACTGAACCCCGTGGCTCAAGAAAAGGTTTCGGGTCGTTGATTTTAGGAAAGTATATTGATGGAAAACTTACTTATTCCGGGCATGCAGGAACAGGTTTTAACAGTGAATCTTTACATCAGCTGCATGAACAGCTTGAAAAAATAGTTATCAAAAAGTCTCCGTTTGAACAGATTCCCAAAACCAATATGCCTGTAACATGGGTAAAACCTGAGCTGGTTTGTGAAATAAAATATTCAGAAGTCACAAAAGACGGTATTTTCCGGCATCCTGTTTTTGCAGCAATCCGTGAAGATAAAGAACCTAAGGAAATTACAGATTCAACCCATAATGTAATCCCAACCAACAAAAAACCAAAAGAAATGAAAGCTAAAACTTCATCAAAAAATACTGAAGTTTCTTCTCAGAAAGAGAAAGAAATTACATTAAACAGACATGTTGTAAAGCTCACTAACCAGGATAAAATTTATTTTCCGAAAGACGGCGTTACCAAAGGTGATGTGGTCGAATATTATCAGTCTGTTGCCGAATATATTTTACCTTATTTAAAAAACCGTCCGTTATCGTTAAACCGTTTTCCCAACGGAATTGAAGAACAAGGTTTTTATCAGAAAGATGCAAGTGACAATATTCCTGACTGGGTAAGGACCACAGAAGTCTATTCCGAATCCAATGATAAATACATTGATTATATTTACTGTAATGACAAGGCTACACTTGCTTATCTCAATAATTTAGGCTGCATCGATCTCAACCCCTGGAACAGTGCCCTTCCCGATCTGGAACACCCAGATTATCTGGTTCTGGATCTCGATCCTTCAAAGAAAAATACTTTTGATGATGTGATTGAAACTGCTCTTCAGGTAAGAATGGTTTTAGATTCGGTTAAGATCAAAGGGTATTGCAAAACTTCCGGCAGTACGGGAATTCACATCTATATTCCTATGGGAGCAAAGTATAATTTTGACCAGGTAAAAGATTTCGCGCATATCCTGATGAAACAGGTGAATGAGCAGCTTCCGGAAATCACCACCCTGGAAAGAAGTTTACAGAAAAGAAATGATAAGAAAATTTATCTTGATTACCTTCAGAACAGAACCGGACAAACTTTAGCGAGTGCTTACAGCTTAAGACCTAAAGAAGGAGCTTCCGTTTCCATGCCTTTGGAATGGGATGAATTAAAACCCGGTTTAAAACCCACTGATTTTACAATTGAAAATGCTTTGGAAAGAATAAAAGAAAAAGGAGATTTGTTTAAACCTGTCATAGGAAAAGGTATTGATATGATGAAGGCATTGGAGCTGTTGCAAAGTATGGAGTAATTTTTGATATTTTCAGATAAAGCTAAAACTCAATGAAAAATATCTTTTTTATTTTTTCTTCAATTATTTGCATTAATTGTTCTAATAATGAAAGTACCAAGAAAAATTCAAATGTAGATTACTCTTTTGATAATATTTTAGGTTATCAGGATACCTTATTTATAAAATCCAGATTTGCTGATTGTGGCGAATGGGGCGGCCATAATGAATTAATTAAAATATATTCTTTCGAAAACAAAATGAAGCTAACTTATACAACATATAAAATCGATTGTGGAGTTAGAGATAAATCAGGTTCAATTACACAAGTTGAAAATTCCATTAAAAATAAATTTTTATCACATGATGATAAATCAAGTTTAATGAAATATATTAACAATTTAATGAAATATAAATTTATCCGCAATGAATTTGGTAATAGTGGAAATACTTTTTCAATTGAAGACAGCAAAGGCCAGCTTAAACTTTCGCAATATGGAAATAATGGTAGTCTGCTTACTAATTATAATGATTTAATGAAAAATTTAGGATTTCCAAATGTTATTGTTAAAAACAACTGAGGAATTATGGAAGTTTTGCCACCAAACTCTCCGGCAATATTTTCAAAATCAAATAAATCAATTTCCATTTAAAATTCGGAACAATGGTAAAAGAATTTCCGGCATTCACAATGCATTTTGCCACGTAATCCGGCTCCATGATTAAAGATTCATTCAGTTGTAGCCCTTCATTGATTTTTGTCCGGATATAGCCGATTACCAAAGCATTGACTTTAATATTTCTTGAAGCCAGTTCCTGCCTTAAACCAGCCAGGTAAGTCGTAAAAGCCGCTTTTGTGCTCCCATAAACAAAATTACTTTTTCTTCCCCTCACCCCTGAAAGTGACGATAATCCGACAATCCTTTCCAGATTTTTATTGCTTCTGTCCGTCGCAATAATATTCAGAATGGAAACAGCTCCCATGTAATTGACCAGCATCATTTGCTGTGCTCCTTTAAAATCTTTCAGGGCTTTTTCATTATCGACTAAAAATCCTGCTGCGTAAACAACAATATGAGGTTGAACAGGAAGCTTGCCATAAAACGTCTCATGAGAATTAAAATCCACAGAATCAAAATACAAAACCGAAACTTTTGAATCCAGCCTGTTTTCTGTTACAAATTCTTTTAACGATTTTGTATTTCTGGAAGCTGCTATTACAAAAAATCCTTTTTCAGCATATTGCCTGATACATTGTTTGGCAACATCTGAATTTGCCCCCAGAATGAGAACGGTTTTGCTTGTGTTTTGATTCATTGGGCAAAGATAATTTTTTATTAAACATCAATTTCACTAATTTTTAATGATAGTATAGAGATCAGGACTTCCGTTGCTATTCTAACGAAAGGAAATCTTATAATGCGACCTATAAAAAAGTTTCGGCGGGGTGAGCAAAGCTCACCCCG
>NZ_AKJY01000105.1 GCF_000282115.1 Chryseobacterium populi | reverse complement strand
CAAATCCATATTTTTACTTTCAAACCGTTTTCACAAATTGTGGAAACGGTTTTTTTTGACATCTGCAAAAAATAACAATAATGTGACTTAAAAATACCCCAACCTCATTTTTTATCACAGACTAAACATAATATCACAGTTTTTCAAGGGATAAAAATAATAAGATACCACAATGCTTTTAAAATTATAAACTCAGCAATAAAAATGCATTCAATTTTTAAATCAACACACTAATTAACAGACAGTTAAATCAAAACTAATATATTTAATCAGTATATTTAGACGAATATTAAAAAAAACCTATGAAAAAAAATTTTATTCCGGCCTGCACTTTGGTTATTATAAGTTTAGGTGCACAAAGCAACCAGGACTTAATGAGACAGTTTGAGAAACAAAGAATTGAGAATAACGAAAAATTTGAAGCTTATGTTTCTAAACATTATGGGGCAAACAAATCAGCTGATACCCAAAAAAAAATTGAAGAGCAAAGAAGTAAGCTGGCAGGATTTACTCCGGATGGCAATCCTATTTTGCTTGAGCCAACTGATTTGAAACAGGTAAAGAATTCAAATGCTGATTTCTTACAAAACGGCACTATAAATGGTCTTACAGGATCTTTTAACGGAGAAAATATTAAATACACAATCTTTGATGGGGGCAGGGCTTTTGGAGGACATGTCGCTTTTAATAATGCTCCCAATAGGATTACCAATAAAGAGGCCGCAACGATGAATTACAGCTCGCATGCTACAGCTGTAACCGGTTTTATTGGGGCAAAAAATGTACCTCTTAATTTAATGCCCAATGGAGTAACTGTATCTGTTAATCTTAAAGGTGTAGCTTCTAACTCTACATTTGACAATTATTCATCCAGCACAACCATATTACCAGGAAACTCTGCGGCAAGCAACATACTGGAAAAAATATTACTGGCGGCTCCAAAAATCTCCAATCATTCATATAATACTGGCGGGGGATGGAATGATCGTCTTACTCCCGGAGTATTAATATGGACGGGTAAGTATCCCTCCACAATTTATGAAAACGTCCAGGGAGCTTATTCAACATTAGATCGGGGTTATGATCAGATCGTTTATAATAATCCGTCTTATGTGATAGTAAAAGCTGCCGGTAATTCTTTTGGAATAGGGCCTACAGGTTTTGGAAGTACACTGCCAAGATATTATAGAGATGGTACTACTAGTGCTCTTGTACTGTTTACAGCAACGGATCCTTTACCGCCAGACAATTGCATATCGGGTTATGACTGCCTCAACAACGGCTCCC
>NZ_AKJY01000104.1 GCF_000282115.1 Chryseobacterium populi | reverse complement strand
GTCTGACATCATTGATCAAGATAGATTAATTGCGGCTTAAATCGAACTCACGTTAACTTAAAAAGAGGGGAACAAAAAATGAGATCCATAAAAGAATCTCATTAGTAGCTATGTACTATTTTACACTTACTGTTTCCTGCTTTTCTTAAAATAAAGCAGTTGGATTTTAAAAGCTTTGCGTTAATAAAAAAAATGATGAGTATATAGTTTCCTTAAATTATTAATGGCCGGATTTGGACTCAACGGCTTCAACATGTCCGAGATATTTTGTACAGTAAGCTCCGAAGATCAAAATTACCAGATAACAAAATACAGGAATGATAAAAGAATGCTGTACTCCAAACTGATCAGCAAGATATCCCTGGAAAACAGGAACGATAGCACCTCCTAAAATAGCCATTACGACCAGAGAGGATCCCTGGCTGGTATATTTTCCTAAGCCTGAGATGGCAAGCGTATAAATATTAGAAAACATGATCGAGTTGAAAATTCCTATTCCCAGAATACTGTACATAGCCAGTTCGCCATGATTCACCATTGCTGAGATCAGTAAGATAACATTGATTGCCGCAAAAACAGATAGCGTTCTTGCAGGAGCAGCTTTACCGATAAAAAACGCAATAAAATTAAGCACGATAAATACAATGAAAAAGCTGATCTGTGCAAACGTAAGATCTACAATGCTGAAAATAACCAGGAACACAAGACTTGCTGCTCCTAACATATAAATAACTTTCTTTCCCTGACTGATAGATTGGTTTAAAGAAATTGCCCCCAGAAAACGTCCGATCATCGCTCCGCCCCAATAAAGAGAAAGATAATTTTTACTGATAATTTCGTTAAAACCCATTACCTGAGGCTGTTCCAGGAAGCTGATGATGAAACTTCCCACTGCCACCTCACCACCAACGTAGCAAAACATGGCAAAAACACCAAATTTTAAATGACTGAATTGTAAGGCTCCCCAACCCTTCACCAATTCTGTATCCTCATTCATCTGGAAAGAGGGAAGCTTCACTCTTGAGATAAGTAAAGCAACCAATAACAGGATTCCCGCAAAAATCAAATAAGGAATTCTTGTTGCCACTGCGCTGAATGATCCGTCCGGCGATGAGAAAAATTCAAAAATCAGATGGCCACCCAATACCGGAGCAATAGTTGTTCCGAATGCATTGAAAGCCTGAGTCATATTCAGACGGCTTGAAGCAGATTCTTCCGAGCCCAGTAAAGAAACATAAGCATTGGCAGTAATCTGAAGTACTGTAAATCCTAAGCCTAGAATAAATAAGGCTCCCAGAAATAAAGGATAGTAAGAAAAAGTAGCTGCCGGATAAAAAAGTATACATCCGAAAGCTGCCAGGAAAATTCCGAAAAGAATTCCCTTTTTATAACCCACTTTATTAATGGGATCTCCTTTTGAAATGGAAATAAAGAAATAAATGAGCGAACCAATAAAGTAAGCTCCGAAGAAACAGAACTGTACGAGCATCGATTCAAAGAAGGTGAGTTTGAAAAGCTGTTTCAGATAGGGGATCAGAATGTCATTCATACAGGTGATGAATCCCCACATAAAAAATAAAAGAGTGATGGTAATAAGCGGAACAGTATAATTCCTGCCTTGCGATTTTACTTCATTATTAATCATAAACACACATATTTATATGAAAGAGATTTGCAAAAGCCCTTTCAGTTGTTGTCAACCGGAAATCTTTAAATTTTTATCTGTTTTAAAGAACAGGGCAAATATAGGGGAACAACTTTTTTCTCTGCAACTTTTCTGATCTTTTTTCTGGTAATATTTAGTTCAATTTCGCTTTTAAATACAATATTTCTTATTTTGAGACAATAATATTTTGATCTTGTGATTTTTAACGTGAAAACCTTTCAGAAAAACTTGCTTTTCGTTTTTATGGTTTATAAATCAAATTTTAAATTCTTGCATGAATTTTCATGAGTAAATCAGAAATGTTTAATCATAGTAGTCTGAAGGGCCATATTATTTATTCATTTGAAAATTTAATATATCATTATTATACATTACCTTTGCAAACGAAAATTTAAATAGTTTAAATATTAATCGTACTCAATACGGAGTACAACAGACGAAAATTTATGAGTATACCTCAAGCGTTTACAGAAACGATTACACTTGCAGACGGCAGGGAAATCACAATTGAAACAGGGAAATTAGCCAAGCAGGCTGACGGATCTGTGGTAGTAAAAATGGGCGGAACTATGCTTTTAGCAACAGTTGTCGCCAATAAAGAAGCAAATCCCGGTGTAGATTTCTTACCCTTAACGGTAGATTACAGAGAAAAATTCTATGCAGGCGGAAAAATTCCCGGAAACTTTTTCCGTAGAGAAGCAAGGCCTTCAGATCAGGAAATTTTAACAATGCGTTTGGTTGACAGAGTTCTTCGTCCGCTTTTCCCTGAAGATTTCCATGCTGAAGTACAGGTAATGATTTCTTTAATTTCTTATGACGGAAAATCTATTCCGGATGATTTGGCAGGTTTAGCGGCATCTGCAGCGATTGCTATTACAGATATTCCTTTTAACGGACCAATGTCAGAGGTAAGAGTAGTAAGATTCGACGGTCAGCTTTCTATCAACCCGAGCTATGAAGAGCTTAAAAATTCAGAGCTTGATATTATGGTTGGAGCAACTAAAGATTCAATCGTAATGGTAGAAGGAGAGATGAAGGAAATTTCTGAGCAGGAAATGCTTGAAGCCATCATCTTTGCCCACGCTGAAATTAAAAAACAGATCGAAGCTCAGGAAAGATTAGCTGAAAAAGTAGGAAAAGCTTTCCCTAAAAGAGAATACAACCACGAAAATCACGATGAAGCCATCCGTGAAAAAGTGTGGAAAGAAACTTACGATAAAGTATATGAAGTGGCAAAACAGCCTTCAGGAAAAGAAGAGAGAGGAGAAAAATTCAAAGCTGTTCTTGAAGAGTTTTTAGCACAATATGTAGATAATGTAGAGGAATTGGAAAGAGTAACACCTTTCGTAAAAGTATATTATCATGATGTAGAGAAAGAAGCAATGCGCCAGATGATCCTTGAAGATAATATCCGTCTGGATGGCCGTGATCCTAAAACGATCCGTCCGATCTGGTCAGAAATTGATTACCTTCCGGGAGCTCACGGTTCTGCAGTCTTTACAAGAGGTGAAACCCAGTCTTTAACAGCGGTTACTTTAGGATCTGTAAAAGATGCCAATATGGTAGACAGCGTTATGGCTAACTATGACGAAAAATTCTTCTTACACTATAATTTCCCGCCGTTCTCAACGGGTGAAGCAAGACCTTTAAGAGGAACTTCAAGAAGAGAGGTAGGACACGGAAACCTTGCTCAAAGAGCATTACAGGCGGTCATCCCTGAAGAAAATCCATATACCATCAGAATTGTTTCAGATATTTTAGAATCTAACGGTTCTTCTTCGATGGCAACAGTTTGTGCAGGTACACTAGCTTTAATGGATGCGGGAGTACAGATTACAAAGCCTGTTTCAGGAATTGCAATGGGATTGATCACTGATGAAAAGTCAGGAAAATGGACTGTACTGTCTGATATCCTGGGAGATGAAGATCACCTTGGAGATATGGACTTTAAAGTAACAGGAACTGCAGACGGTATCACGGCTTGTCAGATGGATATTAAAATCCAGGGACTTTCTATGGATATCATGGAGCAGGCTTTAATGCAGGCAAAAGACGGAAGATTACACATTCTTAATAAAATCACTGAAACCATTGCTGAGCCAAGAGCTGATGTGAAGCCACACGCTCCGAAAATGGTCGTAATGGAGATTGCAAAAGACTTCATTGGTGCAGTAATCGGGCCTGGTGGAAAAATTATTCAGCAGTTACAGAAAGATACGGATACCGTTATTGCGATCGAAGAGGTTGGCGAAATCGGGCGTATCGAGATTGCAGGAACAGACAGAGAGAAAATCAATGCAGCTGTTGCTAAAATCAATGAAATTACTTTCGTTCCTGTCATAGGAGAAGTTTACAAAGGAAAAGTAGTAAAGGTAATGGATTTCGGAGCTTTCGTAGCTATTGCAAAAGGTACTGAAGGACTTCTTCATATCTCTGAAATTGAATGGGCACGTTTAGACAAAGTGCCTTACAAAGAAGGTGATGAAGTGGAAGTGAAATTCATGGGTTATGATGACCGTAAGAAAATGAAACTGTCAAGAAAGGTTCTTTTACCAAGACCTCCGAGACCTGAAGGAAAACCAAGACCAGAAGGACAGGGCAGACCGGAAAGATCTGAAGGACAGGCAAAACCGGAAGGTGAAAAACCAGCTGAAAACCCAAATCCTTCAGCAGAAGCTTAAGATTCAATCTTAGATATAAATAAATCCCTCAAATTTGAGGGATTTATTATTTTAACCCTTTTTGAATGAGATTTTGAAATTTATTTTATATTTAGCAACAGAAAACAATTTTATTTTATGAAAAAATTATTTACTGCCTTATCCATTTGTGTAAGCTTCTTTGCATTCTCACAAACTGTTAATGATGTTCCCATAAGAGATATTGATGTAGATTATGTTCAGATCATTGGTACGGGGCGTTCTTTAAGTACAAAAGTGAATGTGGAGATTGATTTCGGGCAGGAAACCAAATCCATATCTTTTAAAAACGGAACAAGTATCAAAGATGAAAGAGGAAGGAATATGAAGTTCAATTCTATGATGGATGCCCTTAATTTTATGTCTGCCAACGGATATTCTTTTCAGTTTGCTTACACCATGAATGATGAAAAAGACCAGGCAATCTATTATATTTTAAAGAAAAATAAATAAAATCAATACCACCCGCCACTTCGGGTAGCGCAACGAAAATGAAGTGTACCGGAAATTTTCCAGAACATTCTTTTAACGGCAAAAGTCACAAAATCATCCAGACCATTAAGATATATTTAGAAATTAAGGCAGATTAAGATGAATCATTCAGATTTTAAGACTCATTATTCAAAAGCGGAGTTTAATTTAATAATGCTTAATACCTTATTGTTCCTTAATGGTTCAAAATAAAAACCTCCGTATTTCCGGAGGTTGTAAAACTATATTGTTTTGAAAAGTTTATCGGTTTCTTTTTTTGAAGATTCGCCGGGGCTCACTTTATAAAATTCTTTGAGTAAATCTAAAGAAGTAGGTTTTTTCGGATATCGGTTCTTGATCAGAAAGCTTTTCAAAGCTGCATTCACTTTATCTTCACCGATCAGCTCGCTGAGTTTTACCATAACGATTGCTCCTTTTGAGTAAGAAATATGAGTATTTTCTCCTGTTACCTTATAGATGGGCTGGTTGACTGATAATCCTTTTTCATTGTCATAGATCTGCTGATGTACTTTTATCCTTTCCATCATTTTTTCTTTCCCGTGCATCTTTTTATAAAGCATCATTTCCGTGTACATTGCAAGGGTTTCGGTAAGCATTACGGCACCTTCTCTCTCATCAGGATCAATCTGACTGTTTCCCCACCAGAGATGGGAAAGCTCATGCCCCGCAAGCTCATTGACCACATCCTGTTCTTTATCCGCATGAATATTGGCATGAAAAATCATATCTTCGGGCATAAAGATGGCTGACGGATAGGCCGTCGCTGCAAAACCTCTGGTAAATGAAGAGATTTCCGCAAAAGTGATGGTTTTAAAAGGATATTTTCCAAAATTGTCAGAACAGTAATCCAGGGTGAGCTTTGCATTTTGAATCAGGTGATCTACATTTTCCCCATGTTTTGGATGATACAATACATTGATGGTAATTCCTTTGTAAAGGACATTTTTAAGCTTGTATGCCGCCGAAGAGACTGCAAAACGAAACGGAATATTGTTGGCTTTATATTGAAAATAATTTCTTTCTTCTTTTGTAAAATGATTAACGAGATCTCCCGTTCCAACCGCAGTCTGGTTTTTTTCTGTGGAAACAGTCATATCCAGGTTGATAAAATCTTTGGTAAAGACTTCCGGAGCTTCGAGTTTTTTTAATTCTGACGGTTTTCCGAGCTTATATTCCTTTCTTATTTTTTCATCTTCGGTTTCATTTCCTTTCTGATAGCCGAAAGTAGGGTAATATCTGCTGATCCGCGTAAAAGAGCCGTTTTCAAGAATGGCATTAAACGAATCATGACCGTTTACGGGAGACCACTGATAAGAAATTTTAAAATCCAGACAGGCAGTTTCGTTAGGCTGTAAAGGTTGCCTTAAATGAATTTTATTGACTTCCTGATCTATATTCGCTGACTCAGAACCTGTTTTTAAAATGGCAGATTCTATTTTTAAATCAGGATGAAAATTAAGCAAAACCTTATTGATTGCCTGATCAGTCTGATTCACCAGCAAATATTTTCCCCTGATCAGATAAGAGTTTTCAGAAGGATAAAGTTCAACCTGTGTAATTACATCGGTGATTGTTGGTTGCGGAAGATTTTCATAGGCCCTGAATTTCTTTTCATAATTGATGGATTTTACAATGGCAGCCTCTTCTTTCTTTGGAATATAACCTTTCATAAAAAAGTTGCCTGTGAAAATTCCGAGAATTAATAAAGCCACTGTAAAAACTGTTTTTTTGGGATTCCATTTTTTAGTTTTGATCCATTCATTAATCAACCATGAAAGAACAATTAAGCCTAACCCGAATAAGAGCCTTTCTGCAAAAGCTACCGAATAAATCCCATAACCATTAAAATCACTATAAGTTCCTTTATAATCTGAGAAAATCCTGAACAGAGGAGACGGAATGATTTTTTTTGAAACAGGACCTGCAAAAGTAAGGCCTGCCAGAACTGAAATGCCTAAGGCTATAAACCTGTTTTTTACCACATCATTGATCAATAGTACAAAACCGGAAAAGAGGATCAGTGGAAAAGTATTGAAAAGAACTGTTCCCAGATAAGCATTCCAGTCGATGTGGAAATAATGATAAAAAAGCTGAAATGCCAACCCTTCAATAATAAGAACTGCCGTAAAAAAGAAAAGCAGAATGCTTATGGACAGGAAGTGGCCACTCAGTTTATTTTTCGAGAAATACGTATTTCTTTCAATCAGTGAAAAACCAGAGGCATGGCTTCTCCAATATAAATCATTGATAAAATAGGTTACAATTAACATTCCCAGTAAATGAAAGTTTTCTGAAATAGTTGTAGACATGAGTCCTGAGCCCGCATATTTCTGTGGAAGACGGATTCCTTTTTCAATTTCAGCATACATTTCCATCCCGATAAAGAATAAAAGCAATATGGAAACAGCAACGATAGTAATGCTTCTGAAAAGATAGATAAGATCAATTTTTGCGAATGAAGCGATTGATTTTAATGCAGAAATATCCCCGAAAACGGTCGATGAAACGGCATAATTTTTTAATCCGGAATTTGCCGGAACAATAACCTGCTGGTTTTTATTTTTAAACCTTTTGCCGGAAAATTTCGAAAAAGAAAATAAGCGGTAAGAAATCAGTAATAAACTGCCTGAAACAATCAGAAATAATATTCTGTTGATCAGCAGATATCCTGAAAACGGAACAACAAATTCATTTTTTTGCGGTGCTGAAAAAGTTCTCGCTTCAAAAAAATAAGCTGAAACTCCGAAAGGATCTATAAAGGCTGATAATTGCTGGGTTTCCAGGGATTGCGGTAAGCTTCCGGCCATAAAAGGAGAATTGGAAAATATCAGCACAATCATGTATACAACGTATAGCAAAAGCCCGCCAACTACGACCAGAAGTTTTTTCTTTGTAACCATTGAAATAAAAAAGAGAAAGCTACAGACTAAAAGACAGTTGATAAATCCGAAAATCAGGAGCGGATACACATAATACCACAGGTTGAAATAGGATTGTATTTCACTGCCCGTCCGCATATTCTGTCCGATTAAAAAGCCTGTCATTAAAAACACAAAACTTAAAAAAGTCTGTAAAAAATAAATCAGGAATTTGCCCTGCAAATAGGTTCGTTTGGAAAATGGATAGGAGAAAATAAGAATATCAAACTTTGAATCCCAATCCTTAAAAAGAACCTGACTGGAATAGATAATGGCAAAAAATATAATGGCGAGGCTCAGGAGCCCTGTCATAAAACCAATCGTATAAGGTGAGTTTAAATAAATATCTTCTCCAACAGTAAGGTTGAACTGGTTTCCGCAGAAAACTCCGAGAAATACCAGGATGAGGGCAATGAGATACACGAGCCAACGCTTGATGCTGCGTCCGGCTTCAAATAAAAATATGGCGTTCATGGTTAATGTATTTGGGTAAGAGTATGGAAATAAACGTGCTCCAGTAAAGGATTCACCGGGCTGAAATCTTTGGGTTTTTCTTCTGAGAATGTGGTAATGTATAATTCTCTTTCAATCAGTTGCTGACTGATGATCTGATAACTGGACCGATACTGTTCCAGATCATTTTTATCAATCGGTTTTGACCATATTTTGTTTTCGAGTTCAGCGATCAGCCCATTCGGATTTCCTTTTCTCAGAAGCTTTCCCTGATTCATGATTGCCATTTCCGAGCAGAGATTCCGGACATCTTCAACCAGATGGGTAGAAAGAATTACAATAACTTCTTTGCTGATATCATTGAGTAAAGAGTTGAAACGGTTTCGTTCTTCTGGATCTAACCCGGCGGTCGGCTCATCAACAATAATGATCCCGGGATTTCCGAGTAAAGCCTGGGCTACACCGAAACGCTGCCTCATTCCTCCTGAAAAAGTATGTACTTCCTTGTTTTTAAAATCAGAAAGGTTTACTTTTTCCAATAGGTTTAAAATCTGGTTTTTACGTCCGGAATTGTCTTTAATCCCTTTCAGTATGGCTATATGCTGAAGAAGGTCATAGGCCGAAACTTTGGGATAGACACCAAAATCCTGGGGAAGGAATCCAAGGTTTTGTTTAATGTAATCGGGATCTTTGGAAACATCAGTTCCATTCAGGATAATACTTCCGGAACCGGGTTTCTGTAAACCTACGATGGTTTTCATTAAAGAAGATTTTCCGGCTCCGTTCGGGCCTAATAAGCCGAACATTCCGTTCCCGATTTCCAGTGAAATGTTTTTAATAGCCTGAAATCCATTTTTGTAGGTGAGATTAAGGTTGCTAATTGTTAAAGTATTCATAGTGTTGATTTTGGGTAATAGAAATCCTGGCAACGTTTCCATTGCATTTTAAAACTGTTGATAAAAGGTGTTATGCTGAAAACTTTAATGGAACAACAATGTCACCAAAGTTTTGAAAGTTAATCCTGAGAATTTATCTGAATACTCGAAAACTCATCACTCATCACTCTCATCATCATTCCTTATATTCAAGAATATCTCCCGGCTGGCACTCCAGGATTTTACAGATCATTTCCAGGGTATCGAAGCGGACCCCTTTGGCTTTCCCGGTTTTCAGAATGGATAGGTTGACCGGAGTGATTCCCAGTTGTTCTGCCAATTCTTTACTCTGCATCTTTCGTTTGGCAAGCATTACATCTAAGTTGACTATAATCGGCATATTATATAAATAGGTCTTGTTCGTTTTGCAAATGTAGTCCCTGGCTGAAAATATTAGCAAGAAACAGACAGAAAATTCCTAACATGAAATGGATAAAAACCAGTCCCCAGATGATACTTTCGACCTCTACAAAGAAGCTTGCCAGAACAACAACAGGCAAAGGGAAGAAAATATTATAGGTGTAAAATCTTTTAAGCTGTGTTATATGGTCTTCCGTGAAAAGTTTTGGCTGAAAGAAAACCCTGAACACTTTCGCCGATAGCAAGAAGAAAATCCCATACGTAATTAAAACGGTCAGAAATGAAAATAAAATATACGGGGAATTATTTTCGATATTTAAAAAAGGCTGCTCTGTGAATGGATAATTGATGTGCAGATACAGATTCTGTTTGTATGGAGTTATGGCAAACCCTGTCAGTAAACAAAACACTGAATATACAAAAGTAAGCAGATAGCCTGCCGATAACACAAAGCATAAATAATAAAGAATCTTTGAAATAATTTTGGTCTGATTCATGATTATAATAATTAATTGATAATGCAAATGTATAATTAATTATCGTAAAACAATAATTAATTCAAATAAAAATTTAATTAATTAATATTTGTGTTTGAAAGAAGTTTCAGAAAATGCAGTGTTTTCCGGGATTTTTATTTAATTTTAAATATCAAAAAAAAATTAAAAGATGGCTTTCAATATTCAGCTTGCAGACCGAATTCGTGAACGGCTTTCCGAAATACCCCGGATTGAAGTGGAGGAAAAGAAAATGTTCAGTGGGCTGGCATTTCTGGTTAATGGGAAAATGTGCATCAATGTAAGTGGTGACAACCTGATGTGTCGTTTTAATCCGGATCTGGAAGAGGATGTTGCCGGGAAAACAGGTTTTCTTCCCGTGATTATGAAAGGGAAGCAGCTTAAAGGATATTGTTATGTGGAACCTGCAGGCTTTCGTAAGCCGGAAGATTTCGAATACTGGATCAATACCTGTCTGGATTATAATAAAACAGCTAAAGCTTCAAAGAAAAAATAAGAGGCTGTCTCAAAAGTGAGACAGTCTTTTTTTTATGCTCAAAAAGAAAGGAAA
>NZ_AKJY01000103.1 GCF_000282115.1 Chryseobacterium populi | reverse complement strand
AAACTACAAATTTTGAGACAGAAAAAAGACTGCCCCTTTTGAGACAGCCTCTTTTATTTGTAATTAACTTTGTGATCTAACTCTATTGGGTTATTATTTTTGATCAGATTATCTTGTATTTTCTTAGTCAATTCTCTTTCATTAACTGGTTTATAACCTCCGACTCCATCGTCTGTCATTACTTTTTTACCACCAGTGGCAACGATGCTTATAGGATTGTTAAAATAATCAAGTAACAAATTATTATATTGAATCCATGATATCTCTTTACCTCCTTCAACTTCGTATAATGAATTATTAGTTTTTACTCTTAATTGAGCAAGCTTAAAATCAAAATCAGATGCATCATCTTTTATTTGTATGATGAGACCAGGTAGACCATGGAAAAAATATGGTCCTTCTGAGATAGGAACATCTTTGGTAAACCAAGCAATCCAATGTCGCCCTCCATACTCGACTTCCGCCTTCTGGCAGTTATATTCTCCAATTCGAGCCGTTTCAGGGTTAATTTTCCAATCTAGCTTTTTAAAATCAGTGATAAAAAAACGGTCCCTGCTTAATGGTGACACATAGACCTTTTTTATTTTTGATTCTTTTATATTTTTGGTTAAATATAGTTCGTAAAGTGTATTTGCATTATACCCCATACCAAACTTTCCATTAGCTAAAAGTGAATCTGATCTTTTACGCATTTCTGTACGAAAAATTGAGTTCCCATCAATAAAATCAAGAATATATGCTTGATGAAGAATTTCCTTCTTATCAGTGGCAAATGGCTTATATGTTAGCTCATAAGATAAACTTAAACTTTGGGCATATATAATACCTAAAGAAAAAAATAAAAGAAAAACTATTAAATTATATTTTAGTTTCATTTCATACGAATTGATTACAGTGATTTATAAAAAAAATCCCCATTTTAAATGAGGATTTCTTTAATTTTTTACATACATCTATATGCCCACCACTGACCGTTAGTATCCGAGCCAGAATATACTTGACATGTTAATCCATATTTTGCACAATCTGCATTACCATGACACATATCAGGATAATCAGGTAGTAATTTTCCACCTTGTACTTTCTTTAATTGATCTCTTGAAATTTTTTTAAGATTTTTCATCAATTGTTTGTTTTTTAAGTTGTTAAATAAATATTTTTTTCACTTATCACATTAGTGTGATTTTATTTTTCAAAAGTATCTATAAAAAATCTAAAGATTGATTTACTTTAGTAATAATTTTTATTACTTTAGTGATAATTTTTTAAAGATATATGACTACACTGGGAACCAAATTGAGAAGATTAAGAGATGACAAAAAAATGTCACAGACTGAAATAGCTAATATACTGGGTGTATCGCAGTCAGCATATAATAAATGGGAAGCTGATCAAGCTAAACCAAGTTCAGACAATTTATTGAAAATAAGTGATTTTCATAATGTAGAAATAAAAGATTTACTTGAGGATAATGTAGGCATAGTTTCAAATAATATTTTTAAAGATTCAAGCGTATCACATCATATATTTAATTATGCACAAACAGTAAACATGCAATCACCTGAACTTATAGAAAATATTGTCAAAAATCAAGAACAAATTTTTAAAATGATTGAGCTACAAACTCAATTAATAGAAAGATTATTAAAAAAATAACTTAACTAACCCTTAACACAAACACGATGGCATTAACAAATTTAAACAACACCCACCTCACCGCTGCTCAACTTACAGCAGCACAGACAGCCATTACCGCACTGGAAACGGCATTAGCACCTATTACCTTACACCGGAAGACCGCCAAAAATATGGCAGCATCAACGAGCAAAATAAGCTTTTTGTAAATAAGGTATCTGATTACAGGAAAGGTCAGGGAACTCTCAGTGCTACAGATGTAGACTGGGCAGAGTTTGACAGAGACCTTACCTCCCGGCAGAATTATGAAAGCTTCATTACAAGGCTGGAAAGTCTTATTACAAGACTGAAAAGTGCAAAAACTTTGCATGATTATGATAATTACCAGGCTGCTCTCATCGATTATGCTTTTACAGCTTTTAAGGCAGGTACAGCAGCTCCGGGCTATGAAGTAAAGCATAATGAATTGAAACAGTTTTTTGGGAAATCAGCCAAAACAATTGATGATATTCCAAATGAAACTAAATAGAAAGTAAAATTCATATACTAGAAAGCCCTGAACAAATGTTCAGGGCTTTTTTATTTCTTCCACGGGGGTTCTGAAATACTCCAACGGGGTTCTGAAATGGTCCGTCGGGGTTCCATACTGATCTGGAGATGTATTTTACATATCGGTTGAGGTTATACAACCGCAAATTTCCTATTGGAAACCCCTCGAAAGGTCTTTAAGACCGCAAAAGAGTATTTAAAGACCCCAAAATATGTATCCAGAACCCCGTTGGAGTATTTCAGAACCTCAAATTATCATTAAATAACCTTATTACATATTTTCAATAACAATAGCAGAAGCACCGCCACCGCCATTACAGATTGCCGCAGCTCCGTATTTTGCATTGTTTTGCTTTAAAACATTGATCAATGTAACGATGATCCTTGAACCTGAGCTTCCAAGCGGATGTCCTAAAGCTACTGCTCCGCCGTTTACATTTACTTTCGCAGCATCTAATCCTAAGATTTTGTTATTGGCTAACCCTACCACAGAAAACGCTTCGTTGAATTCAAAGAAATCAATATCCGTAAGGGCTAAACCTGCTTTTTTAAGAGCAATCGGTAATGCTTTTGCAGGGGTTGTTGTAAAGTTTTCAGGCTCCTGTGCTGCATCAGCGTAAGATACGATTCTTGCTAAAGGCTTAAGACCTAATTCTTCCATTTTTTCTTTAGAAACAAGGATCAAAGCAGATGCCCCATCGTTTAGAGTAGATGCATTCGCTGCGGTTACCGTGCCTCCCTCTTTTTTGAATACAGTAGGAAGTGTAGATAATCTGTCGAAATTTACAGCTTTATATTCTTCGTCTTCAGCGAAGATAACAGGCTCTCCTTTTCTCTGAGGAATTTCAACGGGAACTACTTCTTCAGCAAATTTCCCTTCGCTCCATGCTTTTGCAGATCTTTTGTAAGATTCGATAGCAAACTGATCCTGGTCTTCTCTTGAAATGCTGTAGTCAGTTGCACATTTTTCTGCACAAACTCCCATATGCACTTTGTTGTAAACATCTGTAAGACCGTCTAAAACCATCCCGTCCTGCATTTTTACATCACCCAGTTTTGTAGCCACTCTTGCATTGTAATAATGAGGAACTGAAGACATATTTTCCATACCTCCTGCAACGATTACTTCTGCATCTCCGGCTTTTATCGCCTGGGCAGCCATTGTTACCGCTTTCATTCCTGAAGCACACACCTTATTTACTGTAGTAGATGGAGTCTCAATAGAAAGACCAGCTCCTAATGCTACCTGACGGGCCGGTGCCTGCCCTTCTCCAGCCTGTAATACGTTCCCCATGTAAATTTCCTGAACTTTTGCGGGATCAAGACCAATTTTGTCTAATGCGCCCTTTACTGCAACAGACCCCAGCTTTGTAGCCGGAACAGTTGATAAACTTCCCATAAAACTCCCCATTGGCGTTCTTACTGCGGAAACGATAAATACTTCTTTCATTTTTATTTTTTATATTTATATTTTAGTTGTTTTCTTCTACTTTATCAAATACAAATTCAAAGGTATCGTTATTGTATTCTGATTCTATTTTTATAAAATTGTGATCTGTTTCTACAACTCTGTTGATTAAAACTTCCCCTAGTTTTATAGGGTGGCTTTCATCTGATTTTTCTGTAATGACCACTTTATAGTTACAGTCGTCAACAAAC
>NZ_AKJY01000102.1 GCF_000282115.1 Chryseobacterium populi | reverse complement strand
CCCGGTTTATTCAAGCCACTCCGGTTTTCCACAATCGCATCAGAAAGGATTTTCAGGGCATGATCCTGCCCTACAACACGATTTAGCAGGAGAGATTCCATATTCAGGAGTTTTTCTTTTTCCTGAGCCTGGATTTTACCGATTGGTATATTGGTTTTGGCAGCCATTACAGCAGCCAGCTCAAGGCGGTCCACCTTTTCTCTTTTTACTGAGGCATGCTGGAGCAGCTCTGTGTATGTATCATCAATGATCTTCTGAATCTGATCTACAGGCATTGAATTATCAATTGCCGGCTGCTCACTTAATGAGCCCCACAAAATTGGACTTATTTTGTCTCTTAACAAGTTATAAGTCCAGATCAGTTCGTCAGCTTTATCTTTGTTATCTGAGTATTCTTCTTTTAATATGGTTTCATAGCTTTCTTTCCAGCTTTCCAGCTCTTTTTCTGAAAGTTCATCAAGCATTTTTATTGCGGCCATCGTTCTGTCGAGCAGATCAATTGCTGCATCGGGAAGCTTTTTACCTTTGGCATATCGTTTTGCCAAGCGTACACATTCCGGCAGCGCTGATTTCTCCACTTCAATATTATGGTGCTTCTTATAACCTTCGAGAAGCACATCAATCATTTTTACGCAGGTTTTTTCATCCGGCTCGTTAACCGTAAGGACTTCGAAACGACGGTTGAAAGCCTGTTCGGGTTCTATAATTTTACGGTATTCTTCCTGGGTTGTTGCTCCTATTACCGTAATTTCTCCTCTTGCCAGCTCTGGCTTAAGAAGATTGGCTACGTTTCCTATGCTTCCTTTCGGGTCTAAAAGGGTATGTATTTCATCAATGAATAAAATGGCTTTTTCAATTTTTTTACATTCATTGATTACTTTTTTAAGACGGTCTTCAATTTCACCTTTGTAGGAAGTTCCTGCAAGTAAGGCACCCGTATCCAGTTCTAAAAGGGTTGCATTTTTAAGCATTTCCGGAACATTTCCTTTTGTAATTTCAATGGCAAAACCTTCTACTAATGCTGTTTTACCTACTCCGGGCTCACCAATGATGATGACATTCGGCTTACTTCTCCGGCAAAGAATCTCGACAAGCATTCTCAATTCTTTGTCTCTTCCGATAATATTTTCCAACACTCCCTGTCTTGCTTCGGCAGTTCTGTCTACACAGTAGTTTTTGATTGACGGAAAAGAGGAATCTGAAAAATCTGAACCATTGGAAAAAAGGGAAGCAAATTCTCCGTTCTCCGATGTTGCATAAGGAGTATCCTTTCTATAGAGATTGAATATTTCATGTTCTCTGAGCGGTAGTGATTTCAGCTGCTGCAATGAAAAAGCAACCTGAGGCTTTACAATAGCAGTCAGTATACAGATAGGAGTAACCTCATCCAATCCTAATTTTAATCTTATGTCATCTGCTTCTTCAATAAGCTGATCTACCGATTCATCCTGCCCCACTTCATCCGGAAGATGGGTTGTTTTCGGATAATCTTCGATACGCACATCAGCCCATTCATAGAAATATCCGGGATCTTTATCTATGTTTTTAAGAAATTCATTAAGCCCTATATCTTTATGCATCAGGGCCTGTAAAATGTGCGGCCCACCATAGGTTCCATTATAATTTTCCCTTGCGATGGACTGTGCAATATGAAAAAGCTGTTTTACTGTTTCGTTGGTTACTAGTACTCCCATTTATAATTTCTTATTAATATGTGTTGTTTTGATTATTAATTGTCTCTTTCCGGTTTACAGCAAAAAACAGGCTAGTCTCTTCCCAGCTCTGTTTTTGCCCAGTCTTTATTTTCAATTTTGGGATAATCCGGCTTGTCTTTTAACGGATAGAGCTCCACTCCAAATTTATCCTTTTTACCATATACCGCATATTCATCCGTAAAATTAGGGCAGTAAGCCGGTATGGATTTTATTTTAAATACATATACAGGAATTTCTTCTGAAGCAGGCTTTCCAAAATAAGAAAATTTATATTCAAACTTTTTAAGCAATTCTGCATCTTCTAATTTTAATATATCCGTTAATTCCTTTTTATCATTTTCAGAAAAATCTTTTATATTTTTTGATGCCCATTGAGGCAATTCATTTCTTAATTCTTTCAGTTGCTCCGGACTGAATTTTTTAGGGTTAGGGTTAAATAATAGAGATTCCGTAATGCATTTACATTTTTCTTTTTTTATTTTATCGTCTATATTAACAGGTTTCCCTCCAAAGCCTATCATTTCATACCCATTCTCTGTTTTACATATTTCGTTTTCCATAATTATTTTTTTTGCAAAAACACCTAACAATATCATAAAAATACTTACAATCCCTATTTTCATATATTTATTTTTCATTGTTTTTGTGGTATAAATGTTTTCATCTCTGCGGGTACCCCTTCCGGACTTGGAGCAGCTTCCACATTATGTCTTGCTCCATCAGGATCAAACCAGGCATCATCTATTTTCTTCATATTTGATTCAATATCCTGCCAGGCTTTCCATCTTGTAACTTCTTCTTCCTTTAATTTATAATCCTGATCAAGTAAATGCTGATAGGTGCTGGAGCATCTTTTGTTTTTTACTTCCTGCTGTTGTTTGGCTCTTGCTTTCATATAGTCTGAAAAGCATAATTCATCATTGGTAAAAAGAGTTTTCTCATAATCTGTCCTTCTGAGATATCCGTAAACGGTTGCTCCAGTTGAGTTGGCAATTTTTTGTGCTATACTTTCAGATGACAGAATATTATATCTGTTGTTAGGATCCGCTTTATTACCATCTTTATCTATGTAGATTGTTCTATCAATATCAGAATTCCCTATTCCGGCCCTACATGAAAAAAGATAAATATTGGTTCCTCCTAAAAATGCTTCTTTATTTAATTTTGCGGCTTCTTCTTTTTCAAATGAATATTCAGTAACATCCATACCTGCCGGCGTTAAACCCAAAGAGATTTCTCCAACAACACCATGGCTGTAAAATAATAACTGCTTTATTTTTTTCTCTGTTCTGGCTTTTGCTATTGATGCTTTATTATTTTCATCTGCCGTATTAATGTAGTTGATGACCTGCTGAGCACTGGTCACTTCTACATATTTCCCGCCATACAGATTTTCAACAGCATCTTTTATTGCTTTTTTCTGTTTATCTGTATAGCCACGTACACATAATAAAAAATCGAATTTTATTGCTTTATTCAATCTCATCCTTCGTAAAGCCTGATGTACAAACATCAGCTTGCTTCCTTCGCCTACTTCCCTGAATAAGTTCCAGGGTTTGCTGGCAGAAGCATCACTTCTATGGCTTTGGGTTCCTACTACTATAATATAAGCTTCTCCCGTTTTCTCGGTTTCAATTTTAGGAGCTTCTTTACGTTCTCCATAAGTCACTCCGCTTTCTTTCCCTTTTTGAGCCACATGTTCCCCTGAGGAATTTACTATATTTTCTTTGGCATAGGCAAGATTGTTTCCTCCTGTAGTTTCTATGATATCTCCGCCTACATAAGTTTCCTTACCCATTTCTAATAATTTTTAGATTTCTCTCCGGAATTGTTTTGTACTTCTTTATCAGAATGCTGTTCGAAAGTCCCGGTACTTTGTGATGTTATTTTCCCGTTACTGACTCTGATTCGGTCTTTTTCTGTATGAGACTCCTTATTTCCCTGAATCGTTTCCACCATTTTTCCAATAACATTGGTAATAAAATTGGTTCCTACATTCAGCATATTAAGCATACCCACACTGGTATTTTTATTCATTCCTGCTGTTTCTGAGATATTCATTCCTGCTGTCGTAGTGATATTTTCAGCAATATTAATATTCATATTTTTTGCAGTAATATTTATCGTTTCCGGCGCTGTGATATTGATATTGCTTCCTGTGGTATCCAGATGGATCTCATTCCCGGATTTATCAGTGATGATGATGCTTTCATCTTCTGTGAAAACTACTCTGTGACCACTCCGGGTCTGAATTGATTTAACACGGTTATCTGATCCGCCTCCCAAACCTACTCCACCATGGAACATTCCTCCCATCACAAAGGGTCTGTCAGGATGACTGTGCACAAAGTTAACCATCACCTGGTCCCCTACTTCGGGAATGGCAACATAACCCCTGTTCTGAGTGATCTGATCGGTACCTCCTGCATCGGGACTCATCATACGGATAAAATGGGTCGTATCATTATTCTGCCAGTCGAACCTTACCTGAACCCTGCCCTGGCCTTCAGGATCGGCATTGGAAATTACAGTGGCCAGCTGGGGCTCTGCTTTGGGAGTCGTAAAATCCGGTTTGGGTAAAAAGCCGGTATCGGAGGCAATGCCTTCAAAGCTTCCCTGGTAATGACCGATCGTATCAATCTCATGGGTCGTTTCCGTTACCATAATCCTGGTAAAGTAACTGGTTTCATTGGTATCGGGTTTACGCATCTGAACGTCGACCACACAACCGGGATGAAGGAAAGGTACTGTGGTATTGCCGGACAGCGAGAATACATTCACCGCTTCACTGCCTGAACTGCTTTTCTGAGAGTATTCGACATCGAGATGAGTTGTGGCCTTGATGGGGGCAACCTGCAAAGCCGGGGTTTTATAGATCTTTTCGTTATGGGAATAAGCGGTTTTCGCAAGGTCACTTACATGCTGTATCGGGGTTTCTCCGGAAGTAAGCTTTTCGTTCTTACTGCTGTTGTAACCATAAAAACGGGGTTTGGTATGTACCGCTTTCAGTTCTACTTTTACATCGTTCGCATTGCTCCCATAGGTCAGTTTTATAGGCTTGTTCTGTGGGGGAAGTTTTCCGAAATGAAGAACTTCACCATCATAATAGAACTGTTCGCCATAGGATTCTGCCATTCGTGCCAGGTAGTTGTAATGGGTTTCATCATACTGGCTGCTGTAGATGATCTGGGAATAGTCGTTGGTATCAACCCGGACATCGAAACGCCCGGAATCGATTCCCTGTTTGATCACTTCATTGGCGATGATTCCCATATTCACGGGCTGACCGCCTCCAAAGCTCTGGATATGGGGTGCTCCGTCCAGTAATATGGTAGGGCTGTACCCTGATAATACGATATTTCCCAAACTCATTTTTTCCTGGCTGAAACCTACTCCTGTGATCACTCCTACGAATGTCCTTTCAGGACTGTTATCTATATCTTTATACGAGATAACTGCCGTTAAACGTTTTCCCAGGAATTTATTGGCTTCTTCAAGGGTATGCGTCTGCCGGTCCCCAAGGGTATCATGCGCCAGGGTAAGGGTAAATTCATGGTGGCGACGGGAACTCTGCTTAAGACGGAAATGTTTGTAGTACTTAATGACTTTACCTTCTATCACCAACGATAGTTTGACCAGCCGGTTGATCCCGGTATGGTGGCTCTCAGATACGCCGTCGGCATTCTGGGACGGACGGAAAGAAGGATTTTTTATTATATCTTGTGATTCTGTCTTCATGTTACCTCTTTTTAGATGATTATTATTTGGTATTTGCTGTAGCTCCCGCTTTTATTGACCGGGAAAGTATTTTGTTTTTTCTCAGTAAAAAATCGGGCATAAGATCGGTGGGTAAACGCAATGTACTTTCGCCTTTTGTCTGAAGTTCTTCTGTAATTCCGGGATTCCAGGATAAAAGCTTATCCATATCCACTTTCAATTCGTCTGCAACGATATCCAGATTAAACCCTGCATTAATGTCTGTCTGCTCCAATGGGTCATTATCTGTTTTACTACCGCCGTTCACAAAGAAAACAGTGTTCATTCGTGAAGAATTATAGTTACTTAATACACTTTCCAATTCTCCTGTTGCATAACAGGCATTCAGATATTTTTTAACATGATTAATGGTTTCTGCCGGTAAATATTTGCAGAAAATGTGGTACTGTGAAGATCCTGCCGCATCCATGGCTTTGGCTATATTTCCTTCTCCACAGTTGTATGCAGCGACTACCGTCACCCAGTTGTTGTATTTTTTATACAGTTGGGTTAAAGAAATCATTGCAGTTTTTGTACTTCTGTACAAATCTGACCGGCTCTGCTCAGAAAGCCCATATTGATTAGCATGAGCTGTCATAAACTGCCAAACACCTGCTGCTCCGGCTCCCGAAACCTGCCTTCTGTCAAAGCCTGATTCTATAAGGGCCAGATTTCTTAAATGTCTCGGCAATCCTTTTTGTACCAGCGAGTACTCGATAAAATCAACTACCACTTTATTGGAACCGATAATATTTCGGTACCGTTTCACACTATTTTCAGAGGTATCCGATGCAGAGAGAAACTGTGCACTAACACAATGGGCAGAAGCCAAGAGTAATACTGTTAAAATATTTTTGAAATTGATTTTCATTTTAAGTATTTAATCATTCAATTATTCTAAGCATAAAATTAATAAAATAAACACATTCCAAGAAAATGAGCTTTTTTATTAAAATTTATTCAACTTTCCATGTTAATTTTTCTTCTTCATTATTCCAATCTACATGCATGGTCTGTCCGGTTTTCACTTCTTCCCTTACGATCATTTTTGAGATTGGCCTTGCCAACTGTGCCCTGATCACGCCGGAAATCTGTCTTGCCCCGTATTTGCTGCTGAAACCTCCCAAAGCAAGATTTTTCACAGCTTCAGCACTTATTGATAAAGTCATTCCCAATCTTGTTAATGAGGTATGAAGTGATTTCAACTGAATATTAAAGATCCTTTCTGCAATCGATTCTGTGATCGGTGCAAATGGGATAATTTCTGTAATCCTGGCCAAAAATTCTGGTCTGAATCTTCCCGAATTGGACATGATCTGCATCAATGAGGATGATGCGGGAACATTGCCCTCTTCAAACTGTTTTACAATTTCCTCACTTCCGATATTGGATGTGAACAAAATCAGGGCATTGCTGAAATCACCTTCTTTTCCAAGCTTGTCATGAACTTTTCCTTCATCCATAATCTGCAGGAATACATCAAAAACGGAATGATGCGCTTTTTCAATTTCATCAAATAACACAACGGTATAAGGCTGTTGCCTGATTTTATTGACCAGCATCCCTCCTTCTTCGTATCCCACATATCCCGGAGGCGCTCCGTATAGTAATGCCGCCGAATGCTCTTCCTTAAATTCGGACATATCGAAACGTACCATTGCTTTTTCATCGTTGAACAGCAATTCAGCCATTGATTTGGCCAATTCGGTTTTCCCGGTTCCTGTAGGTCCCAATAAGAAAAATGATCCAATCGGCTGTCCCGG
>NZ_AKJY01000101.1 GCF_000282115.1 Chryseobacterium populi | reverse complement strand
CATAGATCAGATCCGCCCTTGGAATCTTCTTTTTTGTCCAGTCCTTTTCCGGAATATGAAGTTCCTGCCAAAAGAAAACCTCCTTCCTGGGTAGCCACCGTAGCTGACAAAAAATCATGATTTTTTCCTGAGAAATATTTTTCCCAAACCTGTTCACCCTGCTGGTCAAGTTTCACCAGATGAAAATCGTAGCCGTTGTTCTGGTTGTTAGCTGAAGATTTAGAGTTGATAGAAGAATCACCCGTACCCTGAGGCTCCCGAAGAGTACCTGCCTGAATTGAACTTCCTGTAATTAAATACTGCTGATCGATTGTTGTGGTTACCTGGCTCAGGAAATCCTGGGTAGAGGATTTAATGTCTTTTTGCCATACCACTTCCTGGGCAGACATATTTAAGATAGTGCATAAGAATAAGGCACTTCCGCAGAGTTTTTGCATAGGTTAATAGTTTATGTTTATCGGAATCGAAAATATTGGAATGTTTTGTATTTTATAATAACAGAATATTATATTAACAATAATAAATCCTTTAATCGTGATAATTTTGATTAGTTAGAGAACAAATCAATTTTTGTTATTTATTGCAGAAATAGTTCAGGTTCAGAACTCTGTGAATAATGTATCGAGTGGGATTGCAAATGGAAAGAGTAAAAATACAAACCCTATATTACTAAATAATAATATAGGGTTTGTAGCCCCACCAGGGATCGAACCTGGATCTAAAGTTTAGGAAACTTTTATTCTATCCATTGAACTATGAGGCCATTTGAATTTTAAAAATACAAATAATTTAAATTAAAAAAGATTTTGATTGAAATTAAAATCTTTTTATTTTATTTCAGAATCCATTGAGTGGCTGCCTGAATTTCCGCATCGAAATTGGTATTTTCCGACGGCTCTATTATATAATCAGGCTGTATTTTTCCTTTATATTCTTTTCCGGTTCTGTCCATTTCATAGGAAATAGCTAAATAAAGGGATCTACCATCGCTAAGCTGATAGGCCTGATTAGCACTGGTAAGCCCTGCAGAGGGTTGTCCGAAGGTTTTGATATTTGTCTTCCCTACAAATGACAAAGTAGTCGCCTCACCACTGCTTGCCGTGCTGGGACCTATTAAAACAGCAATTTTCTGATCCGGAATTTTAAGGGTATAAGGATTGGAAACCTCAATATTATACATTTTTCCATTCTTGTATTTCCACGCTGTCTTATTTTTTCCGTCTTTTGTAAAATAACCGAGAATACCTTCGCCTGTTAAAGGTCCTAAACCTGTAATCATAGGATACATATTTCCACCGGTGTTGGTTCTCAGGTCTACAATCCAGCCTTTAATTGTATTTTCAGAATCCAGTTTTTGAATCATCTTCTGGATTTTTTCAGCAAAAGAACTGCCTACTTCTTTATTCAGGGAAGAAAATGCAGGAACCATAATATAGCCTATATTCTGATCCAGTAATTTAGAAGATGGCTCATACAGCGGATTTTTCATGCTTTTTTTCTCTTCAGCATATTCCTTATTATCAATGAAAGAATGATTATCTCCTGCATTACTCAGAGTTTTCATTACATATTGAATGGCAGGGCCTGTATCTTTTACGGTTTCCATACCATTTGATATTTTTTTCAGATTGGATTCCAGGATATTCCAGTCTATTTTATCTTTGAAAATCGAATTTTTCTTGACAATATTTTTAAACTGATCTATATATTTGAATGCAGTTTTAGAGGCCGGATTTTCCGGAAAAGGAATTTCTGAAATGCTAAAATCATCAAACCATACTTTTCCGTTTCCGGACAGGAAACCTCCCAACACAAAGTAATCGGCCTGATCATCCAGCATAAATTCCAGAGAATATTTTTTCCAGTCTCCATTGGGAATTACTTTACGTTTTTGCGTATCAGAATTTGCAAAATCTACCATATTCTGGGCTTTATCACGCACCTGGGTCCAGAGTGCAATGTTTCCCCGGGTATCCTCTGATTTGATATAAGCGCTTATTTCCACTTTTCTTAAACCTTTTCCGGGAACGGGAACTTTCTGTGAAAAGGTTTGTAACCCTTTTGCATTACCTTGTTTATCTGATATTTTTAATGAATAGGAACCTGAATGCTTAACGCCGTTGTCTGCATTCATTTCATACAAATCATTCATTTTATTGCTCCATTCTACAGGAAAGTTATTATCTGTCTGTTCAAAACCTGGGTTTTGTAATTGAGCTTGTGCAAAGAATCCGCCAACCAGAGCAGAGATGCTGAATACAATTTTTTTCATGGTCTAATTTGATCTTAAAAATAAAGAAGAAGAACGAAATAAAATAATCTATTATGAAACTTTAACGAATAGAAGGTAGGATGATAGTTCAGCTTCCCAGTTGTTGCAGGAAAAGATTCAGATCTTCGTCTTTATCAAGTCCTAATTTCTGCTTGATCCGGTACCGGCTCATCCGTACACTCTTGGGTTCAATATGCAGCAGTTGTGAAATCTGCCGGGTATCCATTTTCAGATAGAGATAAGCGCAAAGCTTCATGTCGAGAAGAGTAAGTTTCTTTTGTGCCTTTTCATTGATAAGGTTGAAAAACTCAGGGTAGATCTGTTGAATTCTTAATTTGGCATCTTCAAAATCATTATCGAGCACCATTTCTTCCCTGACAATTTTCTGCATATTCAGGGAATTATCATCTGCAAGTTTATCTTTTATAGTATGCAGCATACGGTTTTTATGTTCCAGCTGAAGTACATTGGCCATGGCTTCTTTCTGTAATTGCTGTTGTTGTGCTTCTAGTAACTGTTGTTCAGCTTTTAATCTGGCCTGTTCTTCTTTTTCCAGCCTGATCTGCATCCCGGATTCCTGTTTTTCCAGCTCAAGCTGCTTTTCACGTTGTAATGAGAGGCGTAACTTAAAATGATAAGAACGAAACATAAAAAGAAGTCCCAGTAAAGACGCAATGGCAATACACGCGTATAAATAGCTTTGTAACTTGCGGCTTTCTTCTCTTTCTTTTAAAATCCGGACTTCATTGTTTTTTTTTTCGGTTTCAAATTGTATTTCCAATTTCTGGGCACTCAGGGCCTGTTTTTGATTAAAATTCTTATTGCTGTATTGGGTAACTTCCTCCTGGAATTCAAGAGCTTTTTTAAAATTTCCCTGTCCTTTATAAAAACGGGATAATGATTCCACTACATTAATTAATGTATAATAATAGGGATGTTCGCCGGTTTTCATCAGGTTATATGCTTCTAATAAATAGGTTTCTGCCAAAGCAGTATTTCCTTTTCTGGAAGCATATTCACTTAATATACCGAGGCTGCTGGCGGTAACTTCCTGGGTATTGGGAACGTTCTTTAATATATTTCCTGCTGATTGGGCATAATAAACAGCCTTTGATTCTGCCGTTTTATCGGTATCCGGAAAATATTTTAAATAAACATTGGCTATGTTGATGCAGGTGATGGCATGGGTATATTTTGCTACCTGTTTCGGATATTTAAGATAAAGGGTTTCGGCTTTTTGCAGATAAAACAAAACACTGTCGAGCTCTTTTTTTTCCCGGGAAGCATTATAATTGTATTCATGGGCTACTGATAATGCAGCATAACAATTACTGAGCAGGTTATAATCTTTGGTCTTTAAAGCATTTTGAGTGGCTTTACGGGCATAGCTGTTGACCTGCTTTATATTATTCCAGTCTGAATGGGCAGCATACAGCTGATAATATAACTTAGCTGCAATATAAGGATCGGGTGAATTCTCCTGTTCTTTTAATCCCAACTGGCAAAATTTTATTCTTTTCTCCGGATCATCCAGGGTCTTATACAAAAATGCCTGGGCATAATACCCGTAGGCCATTGCTACAGGACTTTTAGCTTGTTGAGCAAGTACCAATGCTGAATCACTTGTCTGCTTTAAGGCTGATAACTGCTGATTATTTGCTTTGATAACAGTGAGTAAGGTATAAGCTTTGGCAGCTTCAACATAATTTTTATATTGTAAAGCAATACGGGCACTTTGTCTCGCCTTATTCTCTGCGGCAGTATAATTTCTATCGATTCTATAGGCTTCTGCAAGCCGGTTTAATAATTCCGGCTTATTTTTTTCGGATAGGCCAGGGTTATTGATCACCGATTGAAGGCTGTCAGTACGCATACTTTGAGCAAAAAGGCTGATACCCACAGTAATACTGATGTATATAAACAATTTACAGAATACAAATTTCATATACCTAAAATTAATACAAATTGTTAAAAACCCATATAAAAGTTAATAAATATAATGGTTTGTGCTTAAATGTAAAATATTGAAAACCAGTTTTGTTTGATTTCTGTAGTCATATTGTAGACACTTTTTCAGGTCGTGGTAGATGCTTTGTAGAAGGGTAGGATTTGGATAAGCCCGTATATACCCGAATCTTTGTAACAGCAATATTGCTGGAAAACCTTATATACCAAAAGTATGAACAACAAAAATTTATCCATCATCTCCTATATCACTCTTATAGGTTGGCTGATCGCTTATTTTTCAGGAAAAGAGAAAGCGGATTCCCTGCTTAAATATCATTTAAGACAATCGTTAGGACTGATGATTGTGAGCATTGCTTTTAATATCATTATAAGAATTCTGATTTCTATAACACCTGCACTGGCTTTTTTAGGAATGGCAGGACTTTTAATCCTTGTATTCTGGGTATTGGGAATCATTAATGCAGCCAATGGCGCCGAAAAACCTGTTCCGTTATTTGGAAAAATGTTTGAAGATAAATTTGCTTTTATCGGCTGATATTTAATTAAAATACAAAAATGAAAGATTACAGGTATTTTATGCAGGAAGGTGGTGAGTTTCATTTAAAAACCAGGATGTCTACGGCTGTTATACGGTCAGTTGCCTGTCTGATGATAGGTGCGGCCCAGTATTATATTATTCCTCCTGAAAAAAAATCGGGCTTTGGGCTGCCATATTATTTGTATTCTTTGCACTGGTGAATCTGTAGAAAACAACCAGGAAATTAATCATTGATCCGGATGCTAAAACAGTGACTTATAAAAACAATATGCTGAACGGAGAAGTGGTTTACCGTTTTGATGAATTTGTACAGTTTTATGTGCTTGTGGGGAAGTATCTTTTTATCACGATGGACAGCACCGGGTTTTTTATATTCAATCAGAACGGTAAGGAAAAAAGAGTTCCCATCGTAGTTGGGATGTTCAGTTCAAGAAAAGCACAGAACGCAATCAATGAGGTAAGCGAAATTATGAATCCTGAGGAAAAATAAATAGGTAACTATACTATGAGTACAGAAACACATCAATACCAACTGAGAATTACATCCTCGGAGCTGACCATAAAACCTTATTTCGGGTATATGCCTAAAGTAAAGATATTCGGTTTATTATCTGTTCTGATATTTTGTATTGTTCCGTTTTCAGACTACTTAAATTATCCTATCAGTGATACTTTTAATAACGGGAAAAAGAGCCAGGCCAGAGAAGCTGAATATATAGAGTACGTTTTAAATCCTATCTATAAGTTTATCAATACTCAATAACATTTTAAATATAAAATTATGAGCCGAGGTTTTGGGATATTCTGGGGACTTTATATGCTGTTTTTTGCAATTCCGTTCCCAATGATTTTGTATTACAGCATTAAAAGCAGTGATCCGCCCCAACTTGCAGATACAAATCCATGGTTTGCTCTGGGAATTTTAGCCTTATCCGTTATTTTATGGATTATTCTTCTGATTGGCTATTTCCGAAAATGGATCATATCCAATTTTATCGGAAAAAGAAATATTGAGTACCTGAATAAAAGCGGAGTTCCACGAAAAGCAGAAATTATAGATGCTGTAAAAATATCAAAAGAAGGTAGTAAATATGATACCTATGAGCTTAAGCTTTCATTTAAGAACCTGGTAGATACAGAAATCATACAAAAAGCAAGTGTCAATGATTCAAAACCACAGCAACGTCGGTTTGAGGCCGGAAAAAAAGTTGATCTCCTTATTGATAAGGAAATGAAAAAAACACCTTATTTTGTTTTTGCAGGAACTGAAGCCAGAATAAATATACCTGTGATCTTTCTTATCTGCTTAGGCTGGTCAGCGCTTGCCGTTCTTATTTTTGGCTATTATGTTTATGCTTACCAGACAGAAAATGCAGGAATGGGCTGGCGTTTTATTTTTTTCTGGCATCCTTTATTGATTTGTCCGGCTGTACTTTTATTTTACCGTGGCGGGCTATCCTTGCTTCTCAGTAAAATCGGAGGAGGTAAAAAAGGTGAAGCAGAACTTATTAAGTTTAAAGGAATAAAAACCACTGCAAAACTGATCAGTGCCAATCAAACAGGAACTTATATCAATGAGCAGCCGATGATTCTGTTTAAACTGGAATATACAGATGATCAAAACCGCATCAGAAGAGCAGAGATCAAGAAGATTGTAAACCTGCTTGATCTGAATAGTGTACAGCAGAAAACCGTCGATATTTTTTATCTAAAAGAAAATCCGGATCGTATTGCCTTTGCATCTGATCTGGAAAAAATAAGTTGAATATCATGAAAAAACCAGTTGCTATAATGATCTGCTTTTTTCTTTTTACCGGCTGTGAGCAGGTTTCAAAAAGCATTAAAGATACCTTTCAACCCAAGGTTGATACCATAGCTGTCGAAAAACAGCAAATACCAGATCCGGTTCCATATGATGCAGCCGTAGAGCGGCAAATAGAAGATGCTCAACGCTTAGTTGAAACCGTCCTTGAAAAGCACACCAAAGCACACGTTCAATATATAGAGGGTAAAAACACTGATTTTCTAACCAATGAAAAGAAATTAAACAGAGCTGAGGAGGCCTTAAAAAAGCTTCCTCAGTATTTAGGAAAAGAAATTTTTATTTACTCTTCCATCCATTTTTATAATGAAGGAAAAATCAGGGTCATGCTACAGCATCCCCAAAATCCTGAATATATAGATAATTATGTATACGAGAATGAAACCTGGTCTGATCCGGAACAATTATCAGTAAAAGACAATATCCGGAGCAGACTGATTTCTTTACAGAAAATAAGCTTTACAAATGTGGCTAAAGCAGCATCTGTTTATAATGAGAAAATAAAGCAGATTGAAGGGGCAGAACCCATTACCGGTATTTATATTTCAGTCTGGGATAATAATCTGCGATGGTCTCCGGCAAGTATTAACGGAAGCAGGGAGCGTTATTCCATTGAATTGAATCAAAACGGAACTTTGAAAAAATTTGAAAGAGAATAGTAGTATGTCAAAAATGGAATTGAATTTTAACGCAAGGGTATACAAAGAATTAGTAAGCTTATTGGATTTTTAAGATAAACAAAGCCGCTTCGCTTATTTTTGAAATACAATGGGGGTGAAATTGTTTGAATTATTGAATCATTAAGGACCAATGAGTGGTAAGAACAGTTTGATTTTCAGAAATCATCGAGTTTGAAAATGAGAATGATATAACCTTAGTTGATCTTAAATATCTTAATGGTTCAAAATTTTATTTTGAAATGCTGTCAATAAAAGAATCCGCTCTTTAGAAGCGGATTCAGTAGATAAAAACATCTCATTTTTTTAATTAGACAACAACAAAAAAGCACAGCCGACAATGCTGTGCTTAAATTTTTATTTCAAATTTAATTGCAATTTCAAAGCTGAAAAAAGCAAAAAACGATTTCATTTCAGTTTTATTACATAGTAAATGTAGGAATAATTTTAATACAAAACATCAATTAAATGTTAAAATTCACAAGTTATCCACATTTTTTTGTGGATAAGTCCGTAGCTTGAAATTAACCTGCCTTCTTTATGCTGTTTTTATTCCAGAGAATAAAAGAAAGACAGCAGTTCATCCGCGAAAATCTGAGGTACTTCCAGTGCTGCAAAGTGGCCTCCCGATTCCATTTTTTTAAAACTGACGACATTCACAAAGCGCTCTGCCCATTCACGTGGGAACTGAGCTTCGCGTGGAAATACGGCAAGTCCGGCAGGAACACTGGTTTTTTGCAAAGGTTGAGAGCCGCCCCATTGAGCAATCGCATCCATTTTATACATTCTCATCGACGAGCTTATGGTTTGTGTGACCCAATAAATCATAATATTAGTCAGCAATTCATCTTTTCCACCGAAAGCTTCTTCAATTAATTCAGGAGGAGCACCGGCATTTCCAAAACTCAGAATCCAGGCAGCTAATCCAACCGGTGAATCATTGAGTGCATACGCTAAAGACTGTGGTTTTGTAGAATGAATCATTGCATAGGCTCCTTCAGAATACCACCATTGCTGTACAAACTGTGCAAAGTTTTTCTCTTCTTCGGTCATGCTGTTCGGGTCTTCCTGTCCCATAGGATAACCAATATCTGTAAAATGAACAGCTTCTACAATGTCCGGATATTTTGAAGCCAGAGCTTTGGTAACGCTCATACCAACATCACCACCGGCCGCATAAAATTTTTTATAGCCTAAAGTTTCAGTCATTAATGTAACCCATAAATCGGCAACAGCCTCACTGCTCACAGCAGCTTTACCGGAAAAACCAAACCCCGGAATAGAAGGGATAATCAGGTCAAAACTCTGGTCCCCATCAGTAAGAAGGTGGATAATTTTATGAAAACGGTAAAAACTATCCGGCCAGCCATGGGTTAAAATCAATGGTTTAGAACTTTTTCCTTTTCCTTTTATATGCTGGAAATGAATCTGAATTCCATCCACATCAGCCAGGTATTGAGGATACTGATTCAATTGTTCTTCATATTTTTTCCAGTCATATTCATTCAACCAGTAATCGGTCAGGTTTTTCAGGTATTTTTCACTGGTTCCGAAATGCCAGTCAGAACCTTCAGGCTCTCCGGGCCATCGTGTACTTTGAATACGGTTTTTAAGATCACTGATAACTTCTTCAGAAATGTTTACGGTAAATGGTTTCATATTATTTAAATTTAGGTTGGGTTAAAATAAAGTGAATCTGTTGGTGTCTAATCGAATCGTAGTGATTTACTTTTGTGGTACCAACAAATATAATACAATTATATTGCTCATAAACAATAAGATATGAATCCTGTTTTTATATTCTTGTTCAGCTTTTAAATAATGTTTACATTTACACCATTAAAATCTCTTTATAAATAGTATCCCCAACTCAGGCATCATTCTATAGCCTGAAATCTAAGGTTCAAAATTCATGAACCCAGAAGATTAGCTATTATTTTAAGCTGAAAAATCTCGGCTGATTTCACAATTATAAAGAGAACATTATGAAAACAAATACAATTGCCGTTATCGGCGGAACAGGAAAATCAGGAAGATATCTTGTTCAAAACCTTCTGAATAAAAACTATCCGATCAGATTATTATTAAGAAACCCTGAAAATTTTACGGATAAGAATCCACTGATTGAAGTGATAGAAGGAGATGCCAGAGATTATAATTCGATCAACAGTCTGGTTACAGGCTGTGCGCTTGTCATGAGTACTTTAGGACAACCGGAAGACGAAAAATCTATATTCAGCGATGCAACCGGAAATATCATCAAGGCAATGAATCTGAATGGAATAAAAAGGTATATTGTAACCACAGGATTAAGCGTGAATACTCCATTTGATTCTAAAAATGTTAAAGTGAAAATAGCCACTGACTGGATGCATCAGAATTACCCTGAAACAACTTCTGACAAGCAAAGAGAATATGAGCTTCTGACTAAAAGCAATCTGGACTGGACCTTAGTACGGCTTCCTTTAATTAATCTTACCAATGAAAATTTTAATACGGAAGCAGATCTTAAAGACTGTAAAGGAGAAAATATCAGTGTTACAGATCTGGCTGAATTTTTAGCTCTACAGATCGATGATGAAACCTACATCGGGAAAAGCCCATTTTTGTATAATAAATTCGATTAACCCAATGATGAATTTTATTATAAAACGAAAGGTTAAACAAAGAATGCATTAAATGTTTAGTTAACAGTTAAACAATGGTGTAAACTTAGTAAGTAATACAAATTTTACCACTGTATTTCAAAAATAATCGAAGCGGCCTTGTTTTACTTTCAATAGACATATTTTCTAAAGTCTTTGTCTTGCATTGCGATAAAATTAATTGCTTTATTAAAAAGAACAGAGAGTCAATTTTGACTCTCTGTTTATATTTAGTTTTCCAGCTTTTCTTTAATATATCTGGCTGTATGAGATTTTTTATTCTTTGCCAGTTCTTCGGGAGTTCCAGTAAAAACGACCTCACCACCGTGTTTTCCGGCTTCGGGGCCAATATCAATAATGTAGTCAGCAGATTTGATAATATCCGGCTGGTGTTCAATAACGATCACAGAATGTCCCAGGTCAATCAGTGCCTGAAGCGACTTCAGTAGTTTTTGGATATCATGGAAGTGTAGCCCTGTAGAAGGCTCATCAAAAATAAATAGGGTTTTATCTGTAGTAACTCCTTTTACAAGAAATGAAGCCAGTTTCACACGCTGAGCTTCACCACCTGAAAGGGTAGAGGAACTTTGCCCCAACTGTAAATATCCAAGCCCCACTTCCTGCAGAGGCTTTAATTTTGTAACAATCTTTTCTTCATTATTATCTTTAAAAAACGCCAAGGATTCATCAACCGTCATATGAAGAATGTCGGAAATATTTTTCTCATCGAATTTCACCTCAAGGATTTCGTTTTTAAAACGGGTTCCTTTGCATACTTCACATTCAAGTTCTATATCAGCCATAAACTGCATTGAAACATTGATTACTCCTTCGCCTTTACATTCATCACATCTTCCGCCATCTACGTTGAATGAGAAATGCTTAGGCTTATAGCCCATCATTTTTGAGATCTTCTGCTTGGCAAATAAATCTCTTATATCGTCATATGCTTTAAGGTAAGTAACAGGATTTGAGCGCGAAGATTTTCCGATAGGATTCTGGTCGATCAATTCGATGTTCTTGATCAGCTTTTTAGGAAATTCCACCGCATCATAATCGCCTTTTTTTCCGCCCATTCCCAACTGAATCTGGATATCGTTGGTCAGGATTTCTTTCATCAAAGTAGATTTTCCACTTCCTGAAACTCCTGAAATAACAACCAGGTTTTCAAGCGGGACATCTACATCTATATTTTTAAGATTATTCTGACGGGCTCCTTTAATGTGAATCCATTCTTTAGCTTTCCTCCGCTTTGCCGGAACTTCAATTTCCAGTCTTCCGGTCAGATATTTAGAAGTAAGCGTATCTGCATTTTTCAGTTCTTTGTAATCCCCTGCAAAAACCAGTTCACCGCCAAGATATCCGGCTTCCGGACCAATATCAATAATATAATCTGCAGCTTTCATTACATCTTCATCATGTTCAACAACAATGACGGTATTTCCAAGGTCACGAAGATTTTTTAAAACTTCAATCAGGTTTTCAGTATCTCTGGAGTGTAAACCTATTGATGGCTCATCCAGAATATAGATAGAACCTACTAATGAACTTCCCAAACTGGTTGCCAGGTTGATTCTCTGGCTTTCACCGCCGGAAAGCGTATTTGAAGTTCGGTTTAACGTTAAATATCCTAAACCTACCTTCAGTAAAAACTCAAGCCGGGTAGTGATTTCATACAATAGCCTTTTAGCAACTTCCCGGTCATGTTCTGAAAGCTTTAACCCGTTCATTAACGGGAAAAGTTCATCAAGCGGAAGCTCAATCATAGACTGGATATTGTGTCCGTCAATTTTCACCCATGTAGTTTCCTCACGTAAACGAAGTCCTTCACAAGTAGGGCAAAGGGTTTTTCCTCTGTAGCGGGAAAGCATCACACGATACTGGATTTTATATAAGTTTTCCTCAAGCATTTTGAAGAAATTATTAATGGATGGGAAGCTGTTTTTACCGTCACCTTTCCATAAATAGTTTTTCTGTTCTTTGGATAGCTGATGATAAGGCTTATGAATAGGAAAATCACCAGCTTTTTTAATGAAATCTTTTTTCCATTCGCTCATGCTTTCTCCCCGCCATGAAACCACGGCATCTTCGTAAACAGACAGGGTTTTATTCGGAATGACAAGATCTTCATCAATTCCGATCACTTTTCCGTAGCCTTCACAGGTAGGGCAGGCTCCATAAGGATTGTTAAAGCTGAAAAAATGAACATTAGGTTCAAGGAATTCAATTCCGTCCAGTTCAAATTTATTTGAAAATTCTTTAGCTTCTCCCGTATCTGCATTTTTAAGGGTACAATATCCACGGCCTTCATAAAAAGCCATTTGAATTGAATCTGCCAGCCTCTGAAGGAAACTCTCATCTTCTTCGTAAGAAAAACGGTCGATCACAAGATTGATGGTCATTCCTTTTTCAGGGGTAAATCCGAAGCTTTCCAGGTCTTCAATTCCTGCAACATTTCCATTGATTTCAAGTCTGGTAAAACCTGCCAGCTTAAGAACATTCAGGGTTTCGTTAAAGTTGACAGGATCATAATCCAACGGTGCTGTCAAGAGGAAAGAAATTTCTTTTTTTGATGCTTTGATGTAATCTACAACATCAGAAACCGAATCTTTTTTCACTTCTTCACCTGATACCGGAGAATAGGTTTTTCCAATCCGTGCAAATAAAAGTTTCAGATAATCATAAATTTCCGTCGACGTTCCCACTGTGGATCGCGGATTTGAAGAAATTACCTTCTGCTGAATCGCAATGGAAGGGGCAAGCCCCTTAATATCATCTACTTTCGGTTTTTCAAGTTTCCCTAAAAACTGGCGGGCATAAGAGCTCAGACTTTCTACATATCTTCTTTGTCCCTCAGCATAAATAGTATCAAAAGCGAGGGATGACTTTCCGCTCCCGGATACTCCTGTGATGACAATCAGCTTATTTTTCGGGATTAATACATCGATGTGTTTCAGGTTGTTAAGGTGTGCATTTTTAACAAAAACCTGTTTCTTTATATCTATTTCTGTAATTGAAGCCATAGTAAAATTAAGACTCACGAAATTACGAATTTTTGACGGATTTTTTTAATTATATTATAGAGGTTTCTATTTAAAAATTCTATATAAATAACTGTTAATATTTTTAGACCATAAAAAACTAAGAAATTTATTGTATGCTCATTAAGTCTATTGTAAGAAATGACAGAGCGGATAAATTAATTAATTGGTTTATAAGTTGTTATTGTATGTTCTTAACTTATCCAGATCCTTTTCATAGCGGAAAATTTCCCAATTGAGGTTGTTAAAAGATTGTAATATTTCTTTTATGGCATCTTTTTTGCAAGTTTTTGTGATTTTTGTTAGATTTTTTCGTTTTACTATTGTTTTGTATTTTGAAATTTTTTAAAATTGTACATCTAAATATGTAATAAAGAAAATGAGAAAATTATTCAGAGATCTTGTTACACATTTAATGAGAAAAAGATAAAAATTACCCTCAAAAAAAGATGCAGTTTTACCTGCATCTTTTTTATGACAACAATCATTGCCAGTCTTACTTAAGACCTCTATTTTTGGACCATCTTAAAGAAATCTTAAAATCTAAACGAAAGAACATGATAAAAAAGCTGGGAACTGCTGTTTTTCTTGGAACCATACTGGTGGTTCAGGCTCAGGAAAAGACTGCGGATATTGATGTCATTGAGGTTCAGGGTAAATTTATTGCTACGCCTTACAAAAATGCCAATCAGAATATTACAGTCATTACAAAGGAAGACATTGCCAATTCGCCGGCGAAAAGTATCGACGAAATTTTACAGCAGGTTCCCGGAATGGATATCAGAAGGCGGGGGGCCAACGGAGTACAGAGTGATATAGGTTTCAGGGGAAGTTCTTTTGAGCAGGTATTGCTTCTTTTAAACGGGATCAGAATGAATGACTCCCAAACAGGGCATAATTCTTTAAACCTTCCTGTAGATCTTGATGAAGTGGAAAGAATTGAGATTGTAAAAGGGCCGGCAGCGAGAAGATTCGGGCAGAATGCTTACGCAGGGGTAATCAACGTGATCACGAAAACCAATCCCGGGAAAAGGGTGAAAATAAGTGCTGAAGGTGGTGATTATGAAACATATGGCTTCGGATTCAATGCCCAGTTGGGAAACGACCAATTTTCAAACTCTCTTCAGGCTAATTCCGCGACTTCACAAGGCTATATGCATAATACGGATTATGAAATCAGGAATGTATTTTACCAGGGTAAATTGAATATAAAAGACGGAGATATCCGTTTACAGGCCGGTTTTTCAGAAAAGAAATTCGGGGCCAATGGGTTCTATTCTTCTCCAAAAGCTACAGAACAGTATGAGGAAACACAGGCTTCTGTTATAAGTTTGGCGCATCAGCAGACCTTCGGGAAATTAAAGCTGAATTCCAATATTTACTGGAGAAGAGGGCAGGATATGTATTTATTCAACCGTGAAAAGCCGGAAATTTACAGGAATATGCATATCGGAAATAATGCAGGTGGAGAAGTAAATTCAAGCTATCAGTGGAGATTAGGTACAACCGGCGTAGGAGTTGAACTTAGAAAAGAGTTGCTGGCAAGTAATAATTTAGGGAACAGGAACCGTTTTGTATCGCAGGTTTTCTTTGAACATCATTTTTCCTTACTGGATAAAAAACTGAATATTACACCCGGAATTTCATGGGCCAATTATTCCAAAGAAGGGAATTTCTTTTATCCGGGATTGGATGTAGGGTATAATTTTGATCCAAATCATAAAGTGTATGGAAATATCGCAAGAGTTCACAGAGTTCCCACTTTTACAGATTTGTATTATGTAAGTAAAACAGAACAGGGAAACCCGGACCTGATTCCTGAAAATGCAGTTTCTACCGAGATCGGATACCAGTACCAGAATAAAGAATTATTGGCCAAAATCAGTGGATTTATGAAGAATTCCAACAATTCCATTGACTGGGTGAAAAAGTCTCTTGAGGATCCCGTCTGGTATGCTCAGAATGTAGGAGAAATAGATACTAAAGGATTTGAATTTGAATTGAATCACAGAGTACTAAGCTGGTTGAAATATTCAGCAGGATATACTTATCTCGATACCCAATTTAATCAATTGAATGAATTTGTTTCAAGGTATGTTCTGGACAACTTAAAACATCAGGTAGTCGCCAAACTGGAAACCGGATTTTTAAAGTATTTTACTAATGAACTGGTATACAGGTATAACGAAAGAGTAAATCTGGGCAGCTATAATTTACTGGATGAAAAATTAAGTTTCGTTAAAAAAGATTTTTCTGTTTACGCTTTAATTACCAATGTTACCAATACGAAATATACGGAAACTTTTGGAGTTCAGATGCCTAACAGATGGTTTCATATAGGTTTTTCTTATAATGTTAATATTAAGTAAACTTAATATTACCGGACTGTTAAATATTATATTTTTGCAAAAATTTTTTAAATGAAACTGTTTTTAGGTCTCGGTTTACTTTTAAGTGCTACATTTTTTAAAGCACAGGAACATATTTCCAGCTTCAATGCAGTGACCCTCACCTATAAGTTTCATCCGAAATTTTTCGTTTATGCAGAAGGGCAGCTGAGAGGGAATGAAGAATACACCTATCCCGATTATTATGAGATCAAAGGAGGACTGGGATATAATCTTACGAAAAACCATAAACCTTTTGTAGGTCTCGGAAGATATGTCAATTACAAAGAGCATAGCTTAAGCAGGGAAGAGTTCAGGGTCTGGCTTCAGGACATTATCGATATTAAGAAAGGCATTGTAAAATTTGAAAACCGTTTCCGTATAGAAAAGAGCTGGTTTTATGAGCCTAAAACTGATAAAAGCTCCCAGAGAATGCGTTACCGTTACCGTCTCAATGTAAGTGTTCCGTTAAATGCAAAAGAAGTAAAAAAAGGAACTGTTTTCGCGAATGCCTACGATGAAGTATTCTTTGTAAGTCCTATGAAACCTACGTTTGCAAGAAACAGGGTGTATGGAGGCTTCGGTTATCAGATCGATGATTATTTCGGGATTGTTTCCGGATATTTATGGCAAAGGGAATTTGAGGCTACAGGCAACAAGAATCTGCATTTCATTTATTTGGCTTTAAACATCAATATCGACGGGACAGGTCATCATACCAAAACCTACGATTTCCCGGGAGCGGATTAAGATGCTTTATCTAAACCCGCCTGAAAATCCAATAATTCCAGTTTGAAATCGGTATACGTTTTATTAAGAATAACCTGGTATTCATTGACCAAAGAAAATACGGAATCCACTTCTGTCTGAAGGTAACGGTCATTATTAAAATAGATATATTCCGAATTAATAAAAGGCTTCAGCTGATTTTTATGCTCTTCTGATAATAAGTCTTTATAGCCGGAAGTTTCTATAAATTCATTTAATTTTTGTTTAAAAGGTTTTTCCTGGCTCAGCAGTGTTGCCCTGTGTTTTCTGATTTCCTCAAAAGGCAGCTGAACAGTCATGAATTGCAGGTGAGTGATAAACTGATTGATCGATTGATTAAACTCATCGTATTCACGGTCTATTACAGCAATTTTTTTGTATTTATTAAGGAGGATTTCTTTATTCTGATCATCTGCTTTATTGTAGAAATACTGAAATATCTCCTGATCATTTTCCTCTAGTTCAGCTTTTACTGTTTCAAGCTCTTTTGTGACCCTCGGAAGTAAAATTTCAGCTTCATTTCCTTTATACAGTTTTCCATTGTACTTAAATGTTTTCAGTACTTTAGGGTTGGCTACAAGCTGATTTAACGTTAGCAGATCGTTTTCAATACCTACTTTTTCATAGACCAATGACACTTTTTTATCACTGAAACAGTCAGCTAATCCGTGAGAATCAGACTTGTTGATTAAAGATTCCACATTTTCGAGGATCGGATTATGCCTTTCGTAATAGCCATTAAATTTGCTGTCCATCTCATAATATGGATATTTTTCATTATAAAGTGCCAGGAATTTGTCGTTATCCTCAATAACTTCACCCACATTTTTAATGCTGTGTAAAGTAAGGTATTTGCTTGTTAAAGATTTACATATCTCATCAAATCCGCGAATGATGTTTTTAGCAAGTTCATGATTTTCCGGACAGTTTTGAGTTGTGTTTTTCCAGATCATCTCCACTCTTTTGGCTACTTCCGGATGAGAAGACCATTGATCTTCAATTTCAATCTTGGTTTTATTGTAACGTTTTAAATCTTCTACATCTACTTTAGGCAGGCCATTTTCATAAGGATGATTATTTCTTTCGCTAAAAATTTTCATTAATGCAGCCTGGTTTTTATAAAGGTTTTCCGGCAGGTACTTTTGTTCACTACTGATATAGAAATTAAAAGAGTAGTTGAATGCAGCATCGCTTAATTCTAATCTCAGAAGGGAAGAGGCCTGTTCCTTAGGATTGGTAATAAAGGTGGCAATGGCATCGGCGTGATATTCCATTTCCCTTTGCAGAGATGCATGGTTTTTGAATAAAAAATTGGAAACACTCTTTAAAATATATTGAAATACATTAATAAAACCCACTGAGATCATTCCGAAGAATTTAAATGCTGCATACCCGGTACCGTTTAATATAAAGTTTTCATAATCTTTATTATTGTAAACGGTTTCAAAGATAATTTTCTCAGCCTGACTAACGTAGCCGCCGACTTTCATGCTTCGTTGTGAAAAATGTCCGAATTCATGGGCTAAAATACTTTTCAGTTCACCAACACTTGTAGAATTGATCAGGCCCATTCCGATCGTAAGGTTTTTCTTTACGGGCAGAAACATGCTCCAGAATACGGAATTGTAGCTTACACTTGCATTAACGTCAGGGGAAAGAAATACTTTTTTCGGTTTCTGTACTTTTGTTTCTGAAACAATTTCGTCAATAATCGCGAACAGTTCGGGTTGATGTTTAGGTGTGATTTCTATCAGATGCCTTGTGCTGTAATGATTTTTGGAGAAAATAAATTTCACTAAAAAAATAAATACAAAAATACCGATGCTGAACAGGCCGATTGCAGCAATAAAGCTAAAATATCCTAATTTAATCATTAAAATCTTGATCGCTCCGTAGCCTAATAAGAAAATCAGCAGGAGAGAGACAAGGATTAAGACAAAATAGAGCAGGAAAAATATTGAAACAGATATAATAGCAGATGTCAGCTTAGTTTTGTAAGCTGATGAGATTTTAGGTAGGTTATCAGTCATTTGTTTTATTAATATTTTTCTATCAGGTAATGATAGGCTTTAAGGTATTTATTAAATCTTTTAATGTCTTTGGGAGTAAGCTCGCGGTTTACCCTTCTCAGATCCATATTGTCACGAAGGTCATTCAGTTTTACGGCTACAGCCAACGGAGATCTTTCGGTCCTTCTTACAAAATCATCATAGTCTTCTTCCGGATCAAATTTGGTAAGGCAGCTCACAGCAAATAGAATATATTCAGGGAAACCTTCAGTTCTTAAATATTCCAGGCTGAACTCTGCAGGATGATCTTCTACAACGTCGTGTAAAACTCCTACAATTTTTTCATCTATGGTCTTACCGTATTCCATCACACGCATAACATGGGCAATATAAGGAGCATGGTATTTGTCTGTCTGGCCTTTATGTGCTTTATCTGCAATTTTAATTGCTTTATGTAGTAATTCTTCTTTTGTCATTTTCTCAGAAAATAGATTACAAAAATAAAAAATGCTTCAAAACTCTGATGCATTTAAACCGATTTTATTTTCATATGTATGTTAAGAAATTGTTTCAGCTGATACAGAAGCTCCGGAAGCGGTTTTCCGGGGTAATTTACAAAGAAAACGCCTCAAAGAATGAGACGTTCTCTAAAATCAAATATATGTTTTAAAAGACTAATATGCTCCTTTTTCAATATAATGAGCTGCTATTTTTTCAGTCAGCGCCACTACATTAGGGTGATTGGTATATTTTGTGAACCTTCTTAATCCTGAAAGCATCATTCTCTGCTCATCACCTTCTGCGAAAGAAATGATCCCTTCTTTAGCGGCTACCGTGATTTTTTCAACAGCTTTGTAAAGATTTAGCTGAGCCATTGCAGCTTCCACAGAACCGGGAGAGAAGTGTTTTTCAGCTCTCAGGATAGCAGATTCCGCCATGTAGATCTGGTTAAGGATTTCTGAAGCATTCAGCAATAAATGCTGTTGCTTTTCAATATCCGTCATATATTTCTGAAGTGCAGCTCCTGAAACCATTAAGAACACTTTCTTAAGATTTGCGATAATTGCTTTTTCTTCACTCATGAATGCAGAATAATCAGGAACATCAAATGAAGGGATTCCCATCAGCTCTTTACTGATCGCCATTGCCGGAGATAAAAGGTCTAATTCACCTTTCATTGCTCTTTTAATCAGCATTCCTACAGACAATAACCTGTTGATTTCATTGGTTCCTTCATAGATTCTTGAAATTCTTGAATCTCTCCATGCCGCTTCCATTGGTGTTTCTTCAGAGAATCCCATTCCACCGTATACCTGAATTCCTTCATCAGCTGTATGCTGGGCAAGATCGGAAACAAATACTTTAAGAATAGAACATTCCACTGCAAATTCTTCAACACCTTTCAATTCTGCTGCCTGATGATCGAGCCCTCCGGCAACCAATTCATTCACCTTATCTTCAATATTTTTAGCAGCTCTGTAAGATCCTGATTCACTTACAAAAACTCCGGTTGCCATTTCAGCAAGTTTCTTTCTGATGGCCCCGAATGTTGAAATTGAAACTCCAAACTGTTTTCTTTCGTTAGAATACTGGATCGAATGGTTGGTAATTCTTCTCTGTGCATCCAGACAAGCAGCAGCCAATTTAATACGGCCAACGTTTAATGCATTTAAAGCGATTTTAAATCCGTTATTTCTTTCTCCCAAAAGATTTTCAACAGGGATTTTCATATCGTTAAAGAAAACCTGACGGGTAGAAGAAGCACGGATTCCCAATTTGTGTTCCTCTTCTCCGAAAGTTAAGCTTCCCGGATTTTCAAGCTCGGAACGGTTGATTACAAAGCCTGTAATATTTTTATCATCATCTATTTTAGCGAATAATGTGAATGTATCTGCAAAGCCTGCGTTGGAAATCCACATCTTCTGGCCGTTGATGATATAATGTTTTCCGTCTTCGGAAAGTTTAGCTCTTGTTTTTCCTGAGTTGGCATCAGAACCTGCATCCGGCTCTGTAAGACAATAAGCTCCGAATTTTGTTCCTGTAGCCAGATCCGGAAGATATTTTTTCTTTTGTTCTTCAGTACCGTAAAGAACGATAGGAAGGGTTCCGATTCCTGTGTGAGCTCCATAGGCTGTGGCCAATGAACCTGTCACCCCGGAAATATAATCGCAAGCCAGCATTGTGGTTACGAATCCCATTCCCAAACCTCCGTATTCTTCAGGAACTGCAATTCCCAGCATTCCCATTTCTCCCAGTTTACGCATAGTCTCTTCAGTGAATGCATAATCTTTCTTTTCAAAACGCTCTTTTTGCGGAACCACCTCTCTGTCGATAAATTCCTTTGCAGAATCACGAAGCATCTTTTGTTCCTCATTCAGTTCCTCAATACTGAAAATTTCATTTGCAGGAATTTCTTTTACCAAGAACTCGCCGCCTTTTAATGTAGCCATATATTATTTTGTTTTTTTTGTAAAAAGTATGATGTACAATGTATTGTTAATTCTTTATATGCTGTCAAATAGTTTATTTGGTACAACCGACATTGTACAATTATAAAAGTTCAAATATCGAAGCTGCTCCCTGTCCCGTACCTACACACATGGAAACCATTCCGTACTTGTTTCCGCGTTTCCTCATTTCATCAAGAAGCTGAACCGTTAATTTTGTTCCGGTACATCCCAGTGGGTGGCCTAATGCGATAGCACCTCCATTTACATTCAAAATATCAGGATTTAAACCTAACTCTTTTTTGATGGCAACAGATTGAGAGGCAAATGCTTCATTCAATTCGATCAGTTCAATATCTTTTAATTCTAAACCTGCCTGTTTAAGAGCCTTTGGAATTGCATAAATCGGTCCCATTCCCATGATTCTCGGTTCAAGTCCGGCTGCTGCATATGCTACCAGTCTTGCCTGCGGTTCAAGTCCTAATTCTTTCACCATTTCTTCGCTCATTACGATAACGAAAGCGGCACCATCACTCATCTGAGAAGAGTTTCCGGCTGTTACGCTTCCTCCATTGGCGAAAACAGGCCTCAGTTTAGCTAAACCCTGTAAAGAAGTATCCGCTCTCGGACCTTCATCCACTGAAAAATCAAATTTTTTAGTCTGTATTTTCTGGTTTTCATCCAGAAAATTATATTCTACAGGAATCGGAACGATCTGGCTGGCAAATTTCCCTTCCTGATTAGCTTTTAAAGCTTTCATATGAGATTCAAAAGCAAACTGGTCCTGTTCTTCTCTTGTAATGTTATATTGTTTGGCCACTTCTTCTGCAGTATAGCCCATTCCCCAGTAATAATCCGGGTTTGTTTTTGCAATATCTGTTTCCGGAACGGGTTTATAACCACCCATCGGAATATAAGACATAGACTCTGTTCCTCCTGCAATGATGCAATCAGCCATTCCGGCCTGAATTTTTGCAGATGCAATGGCAATCGCCTCACTTCCGGATGCACAATATCTGTTGACAGTAACTCCGGGAACTTTATCTGTGTTTAATCCCATTAAAGAAATCAAACGGGCTACATTTAAGCCCTGTTCAGCTTCCGGCATTGCGTTTCCTACGATAAGGTCGTCAATTCTGTTTTTATCCAATTGCGGAAGCTCAGCCATTAATTTTTCAATAACTGTAGCCGCCATTACGTCGGGTCTTGTAAATCTTAAACTTCCTTTTGGAGCTTTTCCAACGGCAGTTCTGAAACCCTTAACTATATATGCTGTTTTCATATTTTTTGTTTAATTAAAATTATTTGAGAGTTTTTTCCTCATAGAGATAAACTGTTCATAGCTTTGATTTTTGTTAATTGCGGAGCTCCGTAGGAGCGACCTGTTAATTTTCAATCCATTCAAATAAATATTTCGGATCATATTCGATTTCAAATTTTGACATAAAATCTAAATACTCTTCTTTGAATGTTTTCTTTTTATGATGTTCTTCTTGATTTAAGATATATTTTACAACGGAATCTATATTGCTTTTAGAATAGGAAAAAGCCCCGTATCCTTCCTGCCAATTGAATTTTTCATTTATCCATCCTTTTTCATTAATAAATTTTGATGAAGCTGCTTTAATATCTCTAACCAGATCCGAAACTGTAATTGTTGGCCCCATACTTACAAGAATATGCACATGATCAGGCATTGCAAAAACCGCGAATAATTTTTGATTTCTATTGGAAACAATACCTGTAATAAATTTATGCAATTCTTCTCTGTTTTCTTTCGAAATCAGGTTTTGTCTTCCTTTGACAGCGAAAACAATTTGTATATAAATTTGTGTATATGTGTTTGCCATAAAAAACTAACGTGGTTGTATATTATCAGGTCGCCTCTACGAGGCTCAATAAAAATTTCTGCTATTAACTATTAACAGTTTGCTCCTACGGAGCTTCCTTTATTAATTTCTCAAAGGTTTTCCGTTTTGTAACATATACTGTATTCTCTCTAAAGTTTTTCTCTCACCACAAAGTTGTAGGAATGTTTCTCTTTCAAGGTTCAGAAGGTATTGTTCTGTCACAACGGTTGGTTCAGAAAGATTTCCGCCGACCATTACATTGGCCAACTTATCGGCAATTTTCTTGTCGTGCTCGGAGATGAAGTTTCCGGTCAGCATCTGGTCTGTCCCTACATAGAACATTCCTAATGCATCTTTTCCTAAGACTTTTACTTTCTGCTCGATCGGTTGTGTGTAACCTTGTTCTGCCAGTAATTTTGCTACTTTTTTAGCTTCTGCAATCTGTCTGTTTTTGCTTACTGAAACAATGTCTTTTCCTTTTTCAAGGATTCCCATATCGTAAGCTTCATAGGCTGATGTAGCTACTTTTCCCATAGCAATATTCATGAAAGCTTCACGAAGCCTGTTGTTTTTCACATCATCACTATGGAATTCTCTGGAAGTTCTTAATGTCAGTTCTTTAGTTCCGCCACCGCCAGGAATTACACCGACTCCGGTTTCTACAAGTCCGATATAAGTTTCTGCAGCAGCAACCACTCTGTCTGCGTGCATGGTCATTTCGCAACCACCACCAAGGGTCATGCCGTGAGGAGCTACGACTACAGGAATAGAGGAGTAACGAACTCTCATCATCGATTTCTGGAAATAAGCAATAGCCATATTCAGGTCATCCCAATCCTGCTCGATAGCCATCATTAAGATCATGGCAAGGTTTGCTCCGACAGAGAAATTTGTACCCTGATTTCCGATTACCAAACCATCATATTCTTTTTCAGCCAAATCGATGGCTCTGTTTAATCCGTCAAGGACTTCGCCACCAAGAGAGTTCATTTTAGAACGAATCTCAAAGTTGATAATCCCGTCTCCTAAATCTTCAATGGCAGCTCCGGAATTGCTCCAGAGTGTTTTATTTTTTCTGATGTTATCTAAAATAATAAAGGCATCCTGACCCGGAATATTGTTATAGTTCCCTGTATTTTTGTCATAATAGATGCTTTGGCCTTCATCATTTACCTTGTAGAAAGTTTCTCCTTTTTCAGCTAGGGATTTTGCCCAGTCTGACACTTCGTATCCAGCATCTTTTGCCAGTTCGATCCCTTTTGCCACTCCAACGGCATCCCAGATTTCAAACGGTCCGTTTTCCCATCCGAAACCGGCTCTCATGGCATCATCAATTTTATAAACCTCCTCAGAGATTTCAGGAACTTTATGAGAAACGTAAGCGAATAATGCACCCAGAGATTTTCTGTAAAGCTCTCCGGCTTTATCTTTTCCTCCGATCAGCACTTTGAATCTGTCAATCGGCTTGTCTATATTTTTTGTCAATTCTAAAGTTGGGAAAGAAGATTTCCCCTGAAGCTCATATTCTAATGTATCAAGGTTTAATCCGTGAATTTCAGACTTTCCTTCTGCATTTTTCACTTTTTTATAGAAACCTTGCTCGGTTTTAGAACCTAACCATTTATTATCCATCATTTTCTGGATATAGTCAGGGAGAGCAAAAACATCATTGAAGTTGTTGGCTTCAGCACCGCTTTGGCGAACGCCGTTGGCTACCATTACCAGGGTATCGAGACCTACAACATCGGCTGTCCTGAATGTCGCAGATTTCGGTCGTCCGATTACAGGACCTGTCAATTTATCCACTTCAGAGACTGTCAAACCTAATTTCTGAACATTGTGAAGTAAATCCATCATAGAGAAAACCCCGATTCTGTTGGCAATAAATGCAGGAGTATCTTTTGCTAAAACAGTAGTTTTACCTAAGAACTTGGCTCCGTAATTCATATAGAAGTCTACAATTTCGGGAGAAGTATCATGGGTAGGGATGATTTCTAAAAGAGGAAGATATCTTACAGGATTAAAGAAATGGGTTCCTGCAAAATAATGTTTAAAATCATCGCTTCTTCCTTCCGTTAATAAATGAATAGGAATCCCGGAAGTATTTGAAGAAATTAATGTTCCCGGTTTTCTGAACTGTTCGATTTTTTCATAAACTGATTTTTTGATGTCAAGTCTTTCTACAACCACTTCAATGATCCAGTCTGTATTTTTGATTTTCTGTAAATCATCATCAAAATTTCCTACCTTAATCCTGTCTGCAAATTTAGGTGAGTAGAGTAGAGCGGGGCTTGCTTTTTTCAGTTTTTCAAAGTTTTCGGCAGCAATTCTGTTTCTTACTGCTTTATCATCTTTGGTCAAACCTTTTTTCTGTTCAGCTTCAGTCAATTCAAAAGGAACGATATCCAAAAGCAATACTTCAACGCCTATATTGGCGAAATGTGCTGCTATACCGCTTCCCATAATTCCTGAACCAAGAACTGTTACGTGTTTGATTCTTCTTTTCATATGTAAATTTTTATTATTAATAAGGTCATATGTAAACCATATGGTTTCATTATAATTTATTTTCTGTTATTTAATAATTCGTTGGCAATTTTCATGACCTCATTCATCACTTCTTTAAAAGTCTCCATTTTTTCAGGAGCAATTTTTTCCATGACTTTCTTATTAAAGTTGACAACCACTTCTTTTGAAAGGTTTCGTGAATTTAGTCCCTTATCTGTAAGCTTGATAATGACTTCTCTTTTATCTGTTGTGGTCTTTTCCTTATAGATATAGCCGTTATCTTCCAGAAGCTTGATGATTCTCGTTAAAGAAGTAGGCTCAATGGCCATTTTAGGTCCCAGATTGGTACTTCTTGTTCCTTCTTTCGGGTCTATTTTAAGGAGAGTAAGGGCCTGAACAGCCGTAGAATCATGTTCCTGGGCAAGTTCTGTGTACATTTTAGAAACAGCCAACCAGGTCTGCTTTAAAATTAAATCTACGTTTTCTATTTTATCCTTATTATTATCCATTATTTTTTTTGAAATGGTTTGTATCAAATTTAGTAAATATTATGCATGCATAGTATTTATTAACGTTAAATTATTGTTAATAACCTGATATTAAGTAGATTAAATTGTATGATAAGCATAATACTATGCATGCATAGTATGTGAAATAATTAAAGAAAATCCTGTATTAGTGAATGTTTTTGATAGAATTGATTATTTCTTCGAAAGATTCACAGCGGTATTTTGAATCCTGATACGAAATAACCCAAAAGCTATCCTGAAACTCGAAACTGAAAGAAGAAAAGTCTTTTTGAAAGTTTTTCTGAAGTAAAGAATACAGCATTTCTTTTTGAATGGCAGGTGCTGAAATTTTAGGGGCAACAAATTTTCCATTAACCTGAAATAAAGAAGTATTGGTGAGTTCCTCATGTTGCAGGAGAACATCCTCAACAATTCCCGGATAAAGACAGTTATCTTTTACATACCATATTTTATCGGCAAATTCCTTCGCTAAACGCCAGTCGTGAGAGGAAAAAAGGATCAGTTTGTTCTGTTCCTTTGCAAGTTTCCTAAGTGTTTTTAGGATGATAATTTTATTTTTTTCATCCAGGTGGGTGGTTGGCTCATCAAGGATGATGATAGGGGAATTTTGGGTTAAAGCCCTTCCAATAAATGCTTTCTGAAGATTTCCATCCGAAAGGTTTTTGAGAAGGGTGCTTTGGTATTGTTCTAGCTTCAGTTCCTGAATTATTGTCGAAACTTCGTGCTTGTCTTCCTTTTTTAATTCAAAATAATAAGGGTAGTAAATGTACTTTCCTAATGAAATAAGATCTTCCACCGTATAATTATGCGGTACAACTGACTTTGAGAAAACGACGGCAATATTTTCAGCAATTTCTTTAACGGAAAGATTTTTTACATTGATATGATTAATTAAAATTTCTCCGTTCAGTAAAGGAATCTGATGGAGGATAGATTTGATTAAAGTTGTTTTCCCTACACCGTTATTCCCAATCAGCAGACATACATCACCAAGATTCAAATTTGCATTGGTATTGGAAATTAATGTTGTATTGTAGCCGATATTAGCCTGTTTGATTTGTAGGTGCATATTTAAAAAAAGAAAAGTATTAGAAATAAGAGGACAGGTAAAAAATTTAAAAATAAATATAGGAATTTATTTTTTTTGACTTTCCGTAAAGTGTACCCGCCTAAAATAAGTGAGCCCAGGAATGCTGTAGGTAACGCAAACATAATCCACCAATTATGCCCCCAGGAATAAACCCAATGTAATTTCTGATTCATTCGAAACATTTTTGAATACTCCAGAAATGCAAAACTTATTACAAACAAAATGATGTGTGCAGTAATTAATTGTTTTTGTGTTATTCTAATGTTCATTATTTCGTTTATCGTTAGATAAGTCGCGTTTAGTAGATCGTCGTGCTGAAAGCATCTTTGCAAAGTTGGTTTAGATTACTCCAGAGTGACACATTATGAGTGTTTTCCCTTTTTACTTACTGAAGAAAGTTATAAAATTATTCTCAAATATTATGAGTTATTTTCTTGATCCGCATTAAATTTGAATTGACTGTTTGTTTTATACATTACTATTACACTTTATTCTGTTTCAAAAGCATCATCAAAATCACAGGAATTCCAAATATAGAACTTATCACATTCAAAGGGATCTGGGTTTTTTCCGCTATAATTGAAAACAGCAGCATAATCAGCATTCCTAAAAACATATTTAATATCCATTGCTGCCACAGTTTTGCAGGATTATAGATCAGTCTGCAAAAATGCGGAACAATAATCCCAATAAATAAAATAGGCCCAAGAAAAGCGGTAACAGATGCTGAAAGAAGGGAAGAAGCTACAATGATCAGAAGTTTCAGCTGTTTTAAATTCACACCGAGGCTTTGAGCATATGAGCTTCCTAAAGAATTTCCTATCAGGGGCTTTATGGTCTTGAAACAGATAAATAATCCGATTAAAACGAGAATGGATAAAACTTTAACCTGATTTCCAGTCACCATATTGTTGGCTCCGAAAGACCACAGAATATAGTTTTTCAGGCTTTGATTTTCGGCGTAAAACTGAAGCAGGGAAACAATAGCTCCTGCAAATGCAGAGATAAGAAACCCGAAAATGATAAGGTAAGATTTATCCTGAAACTTATTAGACATTGATAATAAAATCAACATCAAAAGCAAACTTCCCGCAATTGCAGATAAACTTAGAAAGCTGTTTTGTAAAAATTCAGGAAGTAGAATGTTATGCGAAAAGAAAATATAAAATGCGACTGATAAACTTGCCACCGAAGTAATTCCTAAAATATCAGGTCCGGCCAATGGATTCTGAAAATATTCCTGCATCAGGAATCCTGACGTAGGAATCGAAATTCCTGCTAAGAGCATTACCAATACCCTGTTAACACGGATTTCAGCAATTTGGGTATTGACAGAATCATAAAAGAAATCCTGAATATTTAAGCTTAAAAATCCTGTATTCAGATTAATAATCGCGGTAATGATAATGGCGATTAAAAATAATAAACACAGGATTTTAAATTGATTTAACATTATTCTGAAAGAATTCTGTAAATTTTATTTTAAAAGAGAATTAAGTTTTTTATCTAATTCTTCTTCGGTCATCATTCCTAAAAATTCTTCGGTTTTATCTCCTTTTCTCATATAGGTAAAAGGAATTGAACCGCCATCCCACTGTTTAAAATTGGAAGCAAAGAAATTCTGATCCAGCTTTTTTCCATCTACTAAAATAATATTCTTAGCCAGGTTATTTTCATCAGCGAATTTTTTCACTGAATTATTCCATTCCGACTGATCATCCAGATTAATGAAAGTGAATTTTACCGGTTTTCCTTTTAATTCTTCTATTTTTTTCTTAAAATGAGGAATTTCTCTTATGCAAGGCCCGCACCAGGTTGCAAAAAAGTTGGTAACATATAAAGTGTCATTTTTTGTTGCAAGATATTTACCTACGTTTTCCGGGGAAACTTCCGGAGAAAAATAAGCTGTATTTTCAAGACCCTGATTTTCCGTTACAGAAGCTGAATCTGTAGGAGTAGTGGTATCATCTGTTTTCTGGCTTTCTTTTTTGCAGGCGGAGAGTGCAATCAGGACAAGCGTGGATAAAATTATCTTCTTCATAATTATTTTTTTATCTATTTTTGAATTGAAGTATGGAACAACAAATCTATAAAGGGAAACTGACGCAGTTTCATTGGCTAAAAATAGCGAAAAAGGAAGAACTGACCAAAAATACTTTTTCTCTGGAATTTGAGATTCCTGAGAATTTGAAGGAGAATTTTAAGTTTGATGCCGGTCAATTTGTAAGTGTAAAATTTCAATCTCACGGGATAGATGTCATTAATGATTATTCGATGACTTCAGCTCCGTACGAAAAAAAAATAGGTCTGGGAATAAGGGTTACTTCTCAGGAAGGAGCAACTTTTCAATTATTTAAAAATTATAATGTTGGTGATGAATTATTGGTAAGTGAACCTTCCGGAAGGTTTACGTTGGTTTCAAAGCCAAGTGAATTCAGGACGATCATTGGCTTTGCAGCCGGAATAGGAATTACCCCTATATTAAGTCATTTTAAGAATATTCTTCACAATGAGCCGAGAACCAGGCTGTTCTTATTCTTCGGAAATAAAAATTCTGAGGAATTAATCTACAGGGATTTGCTTGATAACCTTGCCAGAACATGTGGCGACAGGTTACAGATCTTTTATTTCTTTTCTCAGGAAAAAACAGCTGATCAGTTTTTTTACGGCAGATTGGATGAAAAAAAACTCCATTTAATTATTAATCAGGTCCTGCACCTGGATGATACGGATGAAGAATCTACGATCTGGGACGCGGTAGATGAAGTCCTGATCTGTGGAAAAGGGGAGATGATTAAAACACTTGCCAATGCCTGCTATCATCACGGAATTCCGAAAAAAAACATCCATTTTGAGCTTTTTGAAGAATATAATGACGACATTTATCCTATAGAAAAAGAATTTCCTTTAATTGAAGGGGTAAAGGTGGAATTTACCATGTTTGGAAAAGACTATCATACGGAGTTTCCGAACAATAAAGAAAAAATTCTCCAACAGCTGTTGGTTCAGAATTTTCCTGTTCCTTATTCCTGTAAATCCGGGATTTGTGGAAGTTGTGAATGTCTTCTGGAAGAGGGGGAAGTTGAATTGCTGGAAAATGAGTATCTTACAGAGAAAGAAGAGCAGCAGGGGAAAATACTGGCTTGTATGTCTATTGCAAAAACAAGGAAAATAAAGCTTAACTTTGATCTTATTTGAGAATTGTAAAAAACATATACCGTCTTATTATTTCATCAGCAGAAATTGGTATTCTGTTGATATGCCTGGCTAATGCCTGGGTTTTTGGTTTGACCAACGGAAGAACATATACTAAAATATCAAAGATTCCGCCCCGGGAGGTTGCCTTGGTATTGGGGACTTCCCCTAAAATGAGATCCGGAGCGTCGAACCCGTATTTTACAAAAAGAATGGATGCGGTGGCATTGCTTTATCACCACGGGAAAATCAGAAAGATCATTGTAAGCGGTGAAAAAAGTAAGGGTTACAATGAACCTGCGGCTATGAAAAACTATCTGATCTACCAGGAAGGGGTTCCTGAAGAAATCATTGTTGAAGACCCGAAAGGATTTAATACTTATAAAAGCATCCTCCGGTGTAAAGATGTTTACAAAGAAAACAATGTGATCATTGTTTCACAAGGGTTTCATAATCTCCGGGCTTTATTCTTTGCCAGAAATAATAATATGAATGCTTTAGGTTTTGATGCGCAGGATGTGACAAAGCCTGAAAGCTTCTACAGAAATCAAACCAGAGAAGTACTTGCCAGAGTGATTGCTGTAGTTTATTTTCTTTTGGGAATTTCCCCGGATTAGAAAGGATATCCGAAAGCAATATTCAGGGTAGGTTTGAAAGGCTGGAAATCCTTAAATCTCCATCGGTCACCATCAGGTTTATTAGGATCATAAATTTTATAGGCAAAATCAAGCCTTAAGGTAATATAGGCTACATTTACCCTTAATCCGAATCCGCTACCGATACCCACCTGACCCAGAAACTTATTGAATTTAAACTCATCTCCGTATCCGTCGTTATAATTACGGAGACTCCAGGTATTACCGATATCTGTGAAAATGGCCCCTTCATACATATCATTAAACGGAACACGGTATTCAATATTGGTAGTCAGTTTTAAATTATCGGTCATATAGGTACGAACTCTTTCATCAACCTGAGAATCAGCGGGACCAAGGCCTCCGAATGCTACCCAGGCCCTGATATCATTTGAACCACCGTTGAAATAAGACCTGATCACCGGCATGGAAGTAGAGTTTCCGTAAGGTATTCCCACTCCTACAAACTGACGAAGAACCAGGGTCTGGTTTCCGTTGAACTTAAAATATTTTCTTACATCAAAGTCAAACTTTACAAACTGTGCATAAGGAACTCCGAAGATAGTTCTCTGCGGGCTCGTAATAACCCCGCCATCATCCCTTCGCTGGTTAAAGATGCTTAAAATATTACCTGCCAGCTCTACTTTTCCGTTAAAATAGAAAGAATTTGGGTAATCTTTTTTTCCGATTTCATTATAAACAAAGTTATAGATCATGGAAGAAATAAGGACATCCTGCGTTTGTCTGTCTTTATTAACCAATGTCCCCAAAAATGCAACGAGACGATTGGCTCCGGATTGATCAAGAGTAGATACATATCCCATATCCTCAACAATCTGCTGTGAAACCTGGTCAATGGTTGTCTGCCCGGAATTGAACGCCTGTCCGGCTGAAGGGTTATAAGCAAAGTAGCTTTCAAAAACCTCTTTTCTTATGATATTGTCATTGACAAAATAATCATAGTAAGCATCCTTATTTTTAGTTAAACTCAGCTGTGTATTAAACAATGTCAGCCTGTGTGATACCTTGTCATTTACTGTAGCAAGATAATTCAACCCTGTATTGAAGTTTATTCTTCCCAAGCCTATATTATTCTGTATTGCTGCTCCCAGAACGATAGACGAAGTAGGGCTGTATCGTTTCGGAATCAGTTTGTAATAATTAAAAGGAAGCAATAATCTTGGGAAGTTAAGGGAAGCCTGGGCAGATATTTCATAGGCCAGGATTCTTTTACTGATATCTTTTGTACTTCTTATAGAGCCGAATGTTCCGGAAAGGCTTGTTGAAAGGTTTTCTGCACCTTTAAAGACATTTCTTGTGGTAAGATCCACGGAAGGTGAAACCCCAAGATTTAAAAGCTGGGAATAATTGACGTCAGTTCCTACTTTTAACTCATATTTCGGAAGGGGCTTTAATAGATATAAAACATCAATAATACTGTCATTTGGAGCCATTCCGCCACCTCGCCGCAAAGAATCCTTAGCTTTCAAAATACTGAAATTATTCATCGACAGGATATTCCTTTTGGTAAGATCCAGTTTTTTCTGATCATAAACCTGTTTATGGCCTACAATAATGGATCTCCATATTGATGATGTTTTATACTGATTATTCATTTTATGAAAACGTATACCTCTCAGGCTGTCTTTGGTTGTATTTTTAGGGAAATCGCTGGCTTCGTCAACAATGGCAACGTCTATATTACCTATCGTAGCCACTTTATAAGCCTTGTTAAGAGAGTCTTTATGGATTTCAAGGGTAAGGGGAACCTGTTTTCTGCTTTTCAGGGAATCGGCTACGAAATAAATCTCATCATTGAAATTATTAAATTTATAATATCCGTAATCCCTCATCAGATCATTGATCCTGTTTACTTCTTTTTCAAGAACAGTCTGGTCAAGTACCTGCCCGGCCCTTACATGTGTTTCATGGATTTTCTGCTGATAGATATTTTTAACTACCAGATCGGGAATGTTATAGTAATATTCCTTGATATAAGTAGGATCATTATGGGTGATGTAATACGTTACAGCTGCTTTTTTTGCTGCAGAATCCAGCTTGGTTTTAAATTTAACTTCTGAATCCCAATAGCCTCTATAGGTGAGTCTTTTTTCAATTGATTCGGCACCTTTTTCAACTTTTGTTTCATCCAGGATAACAGGCGGAGAACCCCAGTTGTGATATAACCTGTCTAAAAGCAGGCTTTTTCCTACACTGCTTTTCATATTATATTTAATAAAAAGGGAGTCTCTCAGCTTTTGGGTCCTCATTTCCCTCGGATAGGTCATGTATTCATTAAGGATGGTGTCGTATTTAGGGTTGGCGGCATTATACAGCCACAAACTTAACGGCATAAAAAGAAACTGCTTTTTATTGGGTTTTTGCTGAACATAACCCTTTAATTCACTGTCAAAAGCCTGTTTTTTATCTTCGAACTCAAATTTATTTTCTGTAAGCAGATATTGACCATCCGGAACCTTTTTAGTGGTACTACAAGCATAAAGGAGACCAACAAATGTTGCAAATGATATAATTTTATAATATTTTTGAGGAGAATTCTTATAATGCTTACAGCTCATACAATAAAAATTTTACAGTCTTTAGATAAAAAGAAGTTCAGACAAAAATACAATTTGTTTTTGGTTGAAGGTAATAAAATCATTTGTGAACTTTTCAATTCTAAATTTAAAATTAAAGAAATTTTATCTACCGATCCGCAAAAATTGGACCGTAAGGATATTTCGGTTACTCATATCTCTGATAATGAGTTGAAAAAAATCAGTTTCCTTAAAACTCCTAAAGATTCCGTGGCTATATGTTATCTTAATCCGGAGGAAAAATCGGAAGACCTGGATATTCAATTAGTACTTGATGGAATTCAGGACCCCGGAAATTTAGGAACCATCATCAGGCTTGCCGACTGGTTCGGAATCGAGCAGATCATCTGTAGTGAAGACACGGTTGATTTTTATAATCCTAAAGTGATTCAGGCAAGTATGGGATCTTTTACAAGAGTGAATATGGTGTATTGTAATCTTGTGGAATATCTTTCGGGGACACAGAATGTCAATATCGGAACTGATATGGAAGGGGAAAATATTTATCGTTTTGAAAAGCCTCAGAAGATGAATTTAATTTTAGGAAACGAAGGAAACGGAATGAGGCCGGAAACGGAGGAATTACTTTATAAAAGCATAAGCATACCAAGATTCGGAAATTCCCAATCTACAGAAAGCCTGAATGTATCAATGGCGGCAGGAATTATTCTTGGCCAGCTGTTTTCCAAATAAAAAAGAGGCCGGAAATCAGCTGAAACCTGATTATACAATGGTTTAAACTAATTTCCGGCCTCTGATTTTTTAGCTTCTATATCAATTGTTCCATACTGGAAACGCTTTTATTCTTTTGATAGCTTTCAAGCTTTTTCCTGATAAACTTGAGTGCAATAGGAGCAAGGTAGATCATGGCTGCACCGAGTATTTTTTTCTTCCAGTTGGAGCTGCGCATATTTTTTTTTGCATAATTTCCAACCAATGCAGTAGCACCTAATCTGATAATACTGTCTAAAGCATTGCCGCTGAATGCTGAACTTGCAATTCCCATTGCCGTGTTTTTACTGATCAGAATATCTTTAACTTCAGAGGTAAGCTGTTTTGCAATGACATCTTTTCTCAAAACCACTCTTTCATCACCGTCTTCATCTACCTTTTCCTGCAGGTACTGATCTGTTAAACCATTGGTAAAAGCACTCAGGCTTTCTTTGGTATTTTTAAAAGTAAGAAGATTTTCCAGATCACCGATTTCAGATTTCAGTAATTTTTTCTTTCTCCTTAGTTCTTCCAAACTTTCGTAGTTTCTTCCCATGGTTTAATGATTTAAAAATTTAATAACCTGATCTGCTACAGAATTTACAATTCTTTTTTTGAACGCAATGACAAAAAACATAATCAGCAGGTAAAATGCTGCAACAATCAGAAAACCATATGAGGTATCATTTAAAGCCCTGCCAATAAGGAATGCTATCCCGAAATTAAATAGGATAATAAAAAAGGCAAAAGCAACGAGCAATATGATAAGGTAGGTAATAATTCCTGCAGAAAGTGATGACTTTTCAGTAGCTTCTATTTTAAGCAGATCTATTCTTTTAGATGCATATTCTTTAATAGTCTCTATCATCTGTTTTTTTATAAAGTTACAAAAAAAGGAACTTTAATGCGCAAAGTCCCTTCTATAATTTAAAAATTAATTGAAATTATTATTTTTTAAGATCATTTAATTCTGTTTCCACATCTCTTACAACATCTGTAGTTTTAGAAACGATCTGATCTTTATATTTATCATATCCGTCTTTTACAGTATGAGCTACATTGCTTGCCGTTTCCTTGAAAGTGGAAGAAATGTTTCCATATTGATCTTTTACTCTTTCTGAAACTTCTCCGTATTTATTTTTAGCCTGATCTTTAAGATCGTTAGCTTTATCCTTTATTTTTTTTCTGGTTTCTTTTCCTTCTTCGGGAGCATAAAGCATACCTAAGATTACACCTGCTGCTGCACCTGCAAGAAGTCCTGCTAATATACCTGCTGTATTGTTTTTTCTAGACATTTTTCGTTTTTTTTAATAGTTAATAATATTAGTTTTTACTCTACAAAAGATTACAATTAACATACCAAATAAGGTGTGTGTCCTATTAAAAAATGTTAAATCTTAACAATATAAGACAGCATCACTTCGATGGTTTCCTTTTTGGTAAGGTGGGTATTATCAATGACAATGGCGTCATCTGCTTTTTTTAAAGGGGCAATTTCCCTTTCGCTGTCGATCTTGTCACGCTCAATAAGATTTTCTTTTACCTGTTGCTCATCTGCTTCAATCCCCAGGCTCAGGAGCTCATTGTATCTTCTTTTAGTTCTTTCGTCAATGCTTGCCGTGAGGAAAAACTTAAAGTCAGCATTTGGCAGAACTACTGTCCCTATGTCACGTCCATCCATAATAATTCCGCCTTTTTCTGCCAGGCTGCGTTGGGATTGTAGCAAAAAGTCTCTTACTTCTTTCTGTTTGGCTACCAGGCTTACATTATCAGAAACTTCATTGGAACGGATTTGTTTTGAAATATCCGCATGATTAAGGTAAAGAACCAATTCTCCTTCATCATTCTTAAACTCCAGTTCAATCTGGCCTAAAGAGGAAAAAAGCTGATCAAGATTGATTGAACCGTTCTCATCTGCGCAATGCTGAAGGGCAAACCATGTAACTCCTCTGTATAAAGCACCTGTATCCAGATGAATAAGGTCAAGCTTATCGGCAATGACTTTAGATATTGAACTTTTTCCAGTAGACGAGTACCCGTCGATAGCGATTACAGGTTTTTTCATACCGCAAATTTCAAGATTTTTTTTAAAAAACCAAGAATAATGAAAGTTAATTAGTGAAAAAATTATTCTCCCCTGTGGCTGCTAAGGTCCATAGAAATGCCTATTTGATTGACATTGGAAGAGTTATGGTATCTTACATGGGCATAATCAATTCGGAATTTTGAAATTTTAATTCCAAACCCTCCGGAAAGCCCCGAAAAGTTTCTCTGGTCTGCTACGGCAAGCTCATTTCCTCTTTTTGCATTGTATCCCAGTCTGATATTAAAGTTTTTCTCAGGGAACAATTCGGCACCGATAGAAAAGTGATCCAGAATTTTTCTGCCAACATTCACTTCCTGACCATTGACGTTGTATTCCGAGGAAATATCAAACTGCTGCAGATCATGGGCTGTAATGGTAATGGCGAGCGGAATAGCCTTTAATATCCTCGTATATCCCAAATCTACCCGGAATGGAAGGTTTTCTCTTGTTCCGTTGAAAGATTTAAACTGATAGCCGAAGTTTCTTAAGACCAATGACGCTACTTCTTTGCTTTTTTTATTATGGTAAGTAATTCCCGCAGTTCCTGAGATTGCGGATGAAGTATAGGTGTCGATTTTTGATGTGATAAAATTGACTCCTCCACCAATTGTCCAGTCTTCTTCAAACTGATAGGCATATCCTGCTCCGACGGCAACATCCGAAGCATTGAACTGGCCGTTTTCAAAACCACTTTCATCAGTCCTCGGAATATCGCCATAGCTCATATACCGTGCATTGATGGTAGCCATATGGCCGTTGTCAAAGTCTTTGGCAAAAGCTATCGTTCCGTATTTTGAGTCTGCAAGGTAAGCAGCACCGTTAACGGAAAGCTGTTTGTCTGAATCTTTATTGAGTAGAGCCGGGTTTGCAATAGCAAAGGAAACATCATAATCTCTTATAGTAATTGCATCTCCGCCCAATGCAGCCTGTCTGGCAGATACCGGGATGTTTAAGAACGGATAAACATTTGTTCCCATTTGTGCATAAGAAACAATTCCTGACAGAAATAATGAAAGAATGACAATTTTCTTCAATTCAATTTATAATTAATGCAAAAATAATCCTTTTTCGTACGTATCAAAATATTTCAAACATTATTTACACTTAATATTTTTCTTTTTCCAATATTTTTAATGATTATATTTGCAAAGTCAAATTTCAGGGAAACCAACCCTATTAAAAAAATTATTAAAAATTAAAGATGAAATATAAAAGAATCCTTCTAAAACTTAGTGGTGAAGCCTTAATGGGGAACAGACAATATGGTATTGATAATGAAAGGCTACAGGAATATGCAGCTGAAATAAGAAAAGTAGTAGATAAAGGTTGTGAGGTTGCCATTGTAATTGGAGGAGGAAATATTTTCCGTGGTGTAGCAGGTGCTGCGAAAGGAATGGACAGGGTGCAGGGAGATTATATGGGGATGCTGGCCACTGTTATCAACGGAATGGCTCTTCAGGGTGCATTGGAAGATGCAGGAATTAAAACAAGGCTTCAGTCTGCCATTGAAATGGATAAAGTAGCTGAACCTTTTATCAAGAGACGAGCAGTAAGACACCTTGAAAAAGGAAGAGTGGTTATTTTCGGGGCCGGAACAGGAAACCCGTATTTCACTACTGACACAGCTGCTACCTTAAGAGCAATTGAAATAGGAGCGGATGTTATTCTGAAAGGCACAAGAGTAGACGGTATTTATGACAGTGATCCTGAAAAGAATGCAGGTGCTGTAAAATATAATTCTTTATCTTTTGATGAAGTTTTTGAAAAGAACCTTAAAGTGATGGATATGACGGCATTTACCTTAAGCCACGAAAATAAATTACCGATCATCGTATTTGATATGAATAAGGACGGGAACTTAGTGAAAATTGTAGAAGGGGAGAATGTGGGTACTTTAGTTGATTTGTAATCACATAGGCAACAGGGATTTGTACAATTACCCATTGCTTATTATTCATCATTTACCAATTATTGATCATCATTTATAATTAATGTGTAACCTATCAAATTTTAAATATATAATGGAAGAATTAGATCTTATAGTAGAAACTGTAAAGCAGGACATGGACGCGGCTATAAAACATTTGGATCATGCATTTCAAAGAATCAGAGCGGGACGTGCTTCTACATCTATGGTGCAGGATGTTATGGTTGAATATTACGGAGCGCCGACTCCTATCAACCAGGTTGCCAATGTTTCTGTTCCGGATGCAATGACCATCTCTATCCAGCCCTGGGACAAGACAGCTATTAATGCGATAGAAAAAGCTATTATTAACTCTAATTTAGGTTTTGCACCTTCTAATAACGGGGAAAACATTATCCTTAATGTACCGCCTTTAACAGAGGAAAGAAGAAAAGAACTGGCAAAACAGGCTAAGAGTGAAACTGAACAAACCAAAATCGTTGTAAGAAATGCGAGACAGGAAGGTTTGAAAGAACTTAAAAAGCTGGAAGGAGTTTCTGAAGATGTCATAAAAGGAGTGGAAGAAGATATTCAGGCGCTTACTGATAAATATGTGAAGCTTTGTGACGATCATCTTAAAATAAAAGATGCTGAAATTATGAAAGTATAATTTTCAGGCACTGAAGAAAATATAAAAGAGACTGTTTTTTGATGGTCTCTTTTTTTACGTAATTATTTCTGGAAAAGAATAGCTGACATTTAAATAATGTTTTCTACAGGCATTTGATCTCACCTCTTTTCTCCTTACTCTTCAACAGCAACCCATACGTTTTCAATAACTCCTCACCGGAACACTGTATCTCTTTATTAAGGATTTTACCGGGATCAGGACTGGAGCCACTGGACTTTACCATGTAGTTTTTCTCGAGGCATTTTATCGCTTTGCCATTTTGTAAATAAATGCGTTGCTCAATAATATCATCTTTTGTTTCCGGTTTTTCCGGAGTACCGTCGTCGAAGCTCCAGGATGTATCTTCTTTTAAAATGAAAAAGGGAGTCTCGTTTTTAATAAAATAATTTTCAACGGAAGAAAAATGACTGTATTCCGCATAAAAATGCTTTATAATTTTCAGGCCTTCTTTATCGGAATAAAAAGTAACTTCTCCTGATCTCTCGTCACACTCATATTTAAAACTCAGGGAATCGAGTTTTCCTTTGCTGAGTTCACCGTTAAGAATACCGTATTCCTTTTTTATATCCTCTACGGTCAGTATTTTATTTTCTTTCACAGAAGAGGCCTTTGTGGGTCCGAAAGTCAGTGTATCTGCAGCAGCAGAATTCTGATCAACGGTTTTATTCGTTTCATTTTTACAGGAAGTAATAAAAACTAGGCTTAGAAGGAATAAGGAAGTTTTCATAAGATTAAGAGATTGGGAAATTACTGTTTAAATATTTTGTTGAGTATTTATCAGTCCTCATTTATAACTTATAGACCTTCGTAAATTTAAAAATTAAAAACAAAAAAAGATCCGGAATTTCCGGATCTTTTTATTACTGATATCTTTTATGTTCTTTGTTCTTGCTAAACCGCTTTGTGATCGGTTTTAAGAAAGCTTTATATTTCTCGGCGTCAAACAATTGTGAATCTGTAAGTGCTTTATAAGTCATAATTACTCCAAAAGGAAAAAGAATCATATTAGGAAGCCAGGCCGCGAGGTAAGGATTTAACTTTCCGGACCATGCCATATTTTCCATTCCTACATTAATCACATAGAAGATGATGAAAATAACGATAGCGATAATTACAGGAACTCCCATACCTCCTTTCCTGATAATAGACCCTAAGCTGGCCCCGATTAGAAAGAAAATAATACAGGTAAACGAATAGGAGAGTATCCTTTGCTGGTAAATGACCACCTTACTGAAATATTTTATATTAGGCTTAAAATCATTGGTTTTTCCGTCGAGCATAGACTTTAAATTATCTAAACGGTTATAGGCATTATAGACTATTTCCATTTTTTTATCCGTTTTTACGGTATCAAGTTTCATCTGAAGCTTTGCAGGTGTTTTGGACTTATTGTTTTTATCCATATAGCTTACAACAGAATTGGTTTGGTTCAGAACATCTGAAGTAACCGTTGTGAAAAACTTGTCGTTTTCTTTTTTATTGATGTCGATCGTTTTATTCAACTGGTTATACGTCTGGAAACGGTAATCATCCGTAATCTGTTCTTCTTCAATAGCTTTATTAATAAGGTCACTCACATCAAAATGCAAAGTCAGAGAATCAAATTTAATTGCCTGATCGGGTTGTTTTAAACGAACATTTTCACCTTTTCCGGCAAAATTATCTTCGTAAACATATCCATCATAAAGAACAAGCTTTAAATAATTTTTGTTTACAGCCTGAACGAATTTTCCTTTTTTCGCAACAATGGTTCTTTGGTTATCGTAGCTCGTTGCTTTTTTATGAACAAAAACACCATCAATATTTTCGTCATTAGCTCCGTAAATCTGATCAAATTTCACCATATATCCCGGAATCTGATCAATAAACTGGCCGGGTGTGAAATTCAGGGCCGGCTTTGTCTGGGCAATATTAAAGAGCATATTCTTGGCTTTCCTCTGGAAATCGGGAATGATATTATTTGAAAAGAAATACAGCATAATCGATAATATCGCAGTAACTCCCAGGAGGGGAACCATTACTCTGGTGAGCGAAATTCCTGCAGCTTTCATGGCTGCTAGCTCATACCGCTCTCCAAATTCACCGAAAGACATAATACTTGCCAGAAGGATGGTAAGAGGAAGTACCATACTGATAACACTTACTCCCAGATAGAACAGGAGCTTAATGATTTGCCAGTAGTTTAATCCTTTTCCCATAAACTGCCCTAACTGAACCCAGATAATGTTTACAATAAATATGAAAAACAATACACTGAATATAAAGAAAAATGGCCCAAAGAAGGTCTTTATGATATATCGGTCTAGTATTTTTAACATTCGCCAAAATTAATCAAAAAGCCACAAAGTTTTCTTTGTGACTTTATATTTTATTATTTTTTTATCATTATGTAAAAATGGAAAATCATAAAACGTGAGATTTGCTTCTGATTTAATCACTTTTATAATTCTGTAATTACGTAATTCTTATATTTATTCTTATCAAATGCAAACATATTCGGATCCAGTTCCTGGTTTTCTTTGTATTCCTTAATGGCAATTACGGCAACATCTTTATTATTTCCGTGCTGTTCCAGTTTTACCATCTGCTTTTTTACAGAGTCTACAAAAAGATAAACATATTTTATCCCATTTGCTTTGATTGGGGTAAGTTTGATAAAATCAGCATTAATGCCATTTACTTTTTTCTTACCATTATAAGTTACATTATAATCATTTCTATAAGTAGAAAGATAATTGATAGGAGAGAACATCGAGCTGCTGCCATTAGGTTTTGCAATGGTTACTTCCATGTCTTCAGCGTTGATGTTGTAGATTTTATTTCCGTCAAAAATCTGTTCTGTGCCCATTATTTTCAACTTATATTTGTCTCCTGCAGAATAATAAATTCCGGGTTCTGTTTTATCCACAAGCTCATTTGTACCACTTCCGAAAGAAAACTTGAAATATGAGTTCTTTTTAGAATTATAGTTGGCTGTAATATCATCGAGGATCTTTTTTGCTTTTGCATCAATTTTCTGAGCATTGGCTAAACCTACTGCTCCGATAACAAAACCACCTAATATAATTTTTGAAATAATTTTTTTCATTTTTTTACTTTTATAATAACCTGTAAACATTAGACATTCTTCACTTTCAAAAGTTAAATTCACGTTGAATTTCCTTTTAACTACGCAGGTCTTCCAAAAACTGTTCCAAAGAATGAAGGTCGCTGATCAGAACCTCTCTGGCTTTAGCGCCATTAAATCCGCCAACAATACCGCTTGCCTCCAATTGATCCATAATTCTTCCGGCTCTGTTATATCCCAGCTTCAATTGTCTCTGAAGCATGGAAGTTGATCCCTGCTGGGTAGAAACAATGATTCTTGCCGCTTCTTCAAACAGGGCATCTTTTTCATTCGGGTCAAATGCTCCTACCGTACTTGTAGAATCTTCAGAAACATATTCCGGAAGTAAAAATGCTGACGCATATCCTTTCTGTTCACCGATAAATTCAGCAATTCTTTCTACTTCAGGAGTATCTACAAAAGCACACTGAAGCCTTAAAATTTCATTTCCGTTAAAATAAAGCATATCACCTTTCCCGATCAGCTGATCAGCTCCCGTAGAATCCAGAATCGTTCTGGAATCTACACTTGAAATCACCCTGAAAGCTGCCCTTGCCGGGAAATTGGCTTTAATCATCCCTGTGATCACATTTACGGAAGGCCTTTGTGTTGCGACAATAAGGTGAATTCCTACTGCTCTTGCCAATTGGGCTAATCTTGCGATAGGTAATTCAACCTCTTTTCCTGCAGTCATAATTAAATCTGCAAACTCATCAACCACCAAAACGATGTAAGGTAAATAACGATGTCCGTTTTCCGGATTTAATTTTCTTTCCGTGAATTTTTTGTTGTATTCCTTTAAATTTTTACAGAAAGCATTTTTAAGAAGGTCATATCTTGTATCCATCTCGATACAAAGAGAATTCAGTGTATTGATTACTTTATTGGTATCTGTAATAATGGCTTCATCTACATCCGGAAGCTTGGCAAGATAATGTCTTTCAATTTTTGAGTATAATGAGAGCTCAACCTTTTTGGGGTCTACCATGACGAATTTCAGTTCGCTCGGATGTTTTTTGTAAAGAAGAGAAGTAAGAATGGCATTAATACCCACCGACTTTCCTTGTCCTGTAGCACCGGCCATCAATAAGTGCGGCATTTTTGATAAATCGGCCATGAAGATCTCATTGGAAATGGTTTTTCCGAAAACAACAGGCAGATCCATATCCGTATTCTGGAATTTTTGTGAAGCAATCACAGAACGCATGGAAACCATGGTAGGGTTTTTTCTCGGAACTTCAATCCCGATGGTTCCTTTTCCAGGCATTGGTGCGATGATCCTTATTCCCAATGCAGAAAGGTTCAGGGCGATATCATCCTGCAGCTTTTTAATGGCGGCCACACGTATTCCGGCTTCCGGTACAATTTCGTATAAGGTAACGGTCGGTCCGATCGTAGCTTTGATTTCAGCAATTCCAACGTTGAAATTCTTTAAAAGGCCTACGATCTTATTCTTATTTTCTTCTAACTCTTCTTTGTTAATAGATATTTCCTCACTTCCGTAATCTTTTAATAAATCAACAGGAGGCATATGGAAATTGGGAAGATCGAGTTTATGATCGTAAAGACCGTGCTTTTCTACCAGTTCCTGGGATTTTCTGTCAGAATCATCCAATATATCAACTACTGGAGCAACCTCAACATTGAATTTAATATTTTCCTGGGCTGTTGGGGAAGGTTTAATATCAAAAGCCTGCTCAGGGGTTGAAACCGGAATGCCTGGTTTGGTATTAAGATTCAGGTTAAGCGATTGAGATGCATTTTTTTCATCATCAAATGAAGTCTGGTTAGGGGTAGAAATTGTTTCCAGGCTGGTAGAAACAGGAACTTCAGGGAAACCTTTAGGAACACTTACAGGTTCCTGTGGTTTTGCAGGTGTATCCACTATTTCAGTTACCGTAATCTTGGACCCGTTTTCTTTACTTTCTTCTTCCAGCTCCTCATCGGCTTCGAAATTCTCATCAGAGCTAGGCATCATTGATTTTACTTTCCCGATGGTGTTTTCATTGATCTCATTCAATTTGTTTTTAATTGAGCTCGGACGCAGATTGAATTCTAAAATGAAATATAAAAGGATACTTGCTGCCAATACCACCCAGAGACCAACGGCTCCGATAATGGCATTAAGATAATCCATGATCTGGTATCCGTATACACCGCCTAAAACACCCTGTCCCTTGGTGATGGCTCCAAATAAAACGGGAAGCCAGCAGATGAAGAATAATGAATGTCCTACGGTTTTCCAGGGCTTAAACGTCTTTTTCTTCAGAATCAGGGTTCCGAAAACAAGAAAAAGAAATGCAATGATAAAAGAAGCAACTCCTATGCTTTCAAAAATGAAAAGATTCCCCAACCAGTCGCCTAGTTTTCCAAAAATATTTGAGGATTTTATCCCTTTGTCAAGCATCGTTCCGGCCTGACTCTGATCTGCTTTCCAGTTCGCCAGATAGGATATAAACGAAAAGGTAAGAACTACAGAAAAAAGTATAAATATAAGCCCGAAAAAAATACGGGGTTTCGATAAGATTTTGCCTTTTTCAGACGATTCCTGCTGTTTGGTTTGTGTCTTTTTATCCATAATATCAATGTGGGCAAATTTAATGTTTTTTCAACATTAAAAGAATCTTTTTTACTCAAAAAGAAATGGTAATTTATACTTATTTTTTTGAAAATTCATTTTGTTTATTAATAATTTATCCTTCATTCTGTTTCTGAATGAGTTTGTAATGAATGATTTATATTCAGCCGAAGTTCTTTAATTTAGAGAGCAAATCTATCACCCTTTATCTTTATCTGATGAAAAATATTTTTTATATTATTTTTTTGAACTAGTTCAAATGTCAGGATTTTTCATGTGCCTAATTTTGTCATATAAAATTTTACAAAAAAATGAAAAATGTATTCAAATGTATTTTGACAGTATGTCTTACTTTAATTTCATTATCACCGGTTAACGCACAGAAAAAGAAAAACATGGAAAACACAGCATTATTAATTATCGATGTACAAAATGATTATTTCAAAGGTGGAAATATGACTTTGACAGGAGCAGAGGAGGCAGGTGAAAAAGCCCGAAAGGTTTTGGAATATTTCAGAAGGAATAATCTTCCGGTCATTCACATCAGGCATATTGCAACCAATGAAGGCGCAACTTTCTTCCTGCCGGATACTGAAGGAGCCGAAATCAATTCTTCAGTGAAACCTCAAAAAGATGAAAAAATAATTGTAAAGTATTATCCCAATAGTTTCAGGGAAACAGATCTTTTGGAATATTTACAGGTAAAAGGGATCAAAAATCTTGTTATTACAGGAATGATGACAGACGTTTGTGTAGAATCTACAACCAGGGCTGCATTTGATTTTGGTTTCAGGAATACCATCGTCGGAGATGCAACAGCAACCAGAGACAGAGAACTGAACGGCCAGATTGTAAAAGCATCAGAAGTTCAAAGATCATTTCTGGCAGGAATTTCGGCTTTAGGAAACCTTTATGCTGATATTGTCAATACCGATAATTTTATAAACATAAAATAAGTTTAAATAAATAAAGATACTGAAAGTTATCGGTATCTTTATGGTAACTAAAACAGCTTTATGCTCACTTTGCTTCATCAATACATCAACAAATATATTCATCTTTCCAAAGAAGAATTTCAAGATTTCTCTGAACCTTTTGAATTGAAAACTTTTAAAAAGAAAGAGGTTGTTTTAAGGAAAGGTGAATATTGTTTTTTTGAAGGTTTTGTAATTGATGGATGTTTTAAGGTCTATTTTTTAACGGAAGACGGCTTTGAGCAGATTTTGTATTTTGCAACTAAAGAATGGTGGATTACAGACCTTGACAGCTTTATTCATCATGTACCGAGCATATTAAATATTGAAGCTCTGGAAGACAGCGGGGTATTGATGATTTCAAAGACAGAAAAAGAACGGTTGTATCAGACGATACCTCAGACAGAGAAGCTTTTCAGGATCATGAATCAGCAGTCATCTGTTGCACTTCAAAGAAGAATTTTGTCATTAATGCATAAAACAGCTGATAAACGCTATCTTGAGTTCTTAGAAAAATACCCTCATCTGGAGCAACGTCTCACCCAACAGCAGGTGGCTTCATATCTTGGGATTTCTCATGAATTTTTGAGTAAAATCAGAAAAAAGATATCATTGGAAAAGTGATTTTTGGTGTCATTTTTTATCAAATTTGAATAGACGGTCTCAATCAGGCAGATAGGCATTATAAATCTGTTTTTTCCTGCTTTTAAAAATTGTTTTTTCTGCATTGTTTTTCTTATTATTAAGAATGTTTCAAAATAACGGTTCCGGGCTTCAAAATGACAAAAAACAGCTTTTTTTATCGACCCTTTACTTAATCATCCTTATTTTTGCATGTCAAGTAAAAAAATATGAAGAAGCTCCAAGATATTCTTATCTCAACCAGAACAATGGCTGTATTATTGCTGATATTCGCATTTGCAATGGCTTATGCAACGTTTTTAGAAAACGATTACGGAACACCTACAGCTAAAGCATTAATTTATGAAGCAAAATGGTTTGAATTAATCATGTTTTTGCTTATTCTGAATTTCATCGGAAATATCGGAAGATATAGACTCTGGAAAAGAGAAAAATGGCCGGTTTTGGTTTTTCACCTTGCCTTTGTTTTTATCTTCATCGGTGGTGCTATTACAAGATACATCAGCTTTGAAGGAACAATGCATATCAGGGAAGGGGAAACTTCCAATGAAATTGTAACAGATAAGAACTTCTTTAAGATTCAGATTGAAGAAAAGGGTGATGTTCTTAATTATCAGGATGTTCCTTACCTGATGTCACCTTTGCATAAAGATTTTAATGCCACTTATGATTTTCATGGGAAAGAAGTAAAGGTTGTGGCAAAAGAATATGTTCAGAGAAAAAAAGACAGCTTAATTGCTGATGCCAATGGTGCTGAATACTTGCATCTGGTATCAACAGGACAAACCGGAAGACAGAATATTTATATCAAGCCGGGTGAAACAAAATCGATCAACGGAACACTGGTGACTTTCAACAGAGCAATTGAAGGAGCTGTTGAGTTTAAAAATGAAGGTGGAAAATTATTGATTAAAACACCTGTAGATGCAAGTTTTATGACGATGGCTACACAGGCAACAGGAAATACTAAAAAAGATGAATTCCAGCCTTTGGTTTTGAGAAGTTTATACAGTATCAACGAACTGAAGCTAGTGGTACCTGAAGGTCTTAAAAAAGGAAAACTATTGGCTTTTGAAGGTGACAGAAAGAAAGACCAGGCTGTTCCAGACATGCTGACTGTTGAAATTCAGGGGCCAAAAACAAAGCAACTGGTAGACTTATCTGTAGAAAAAGGAAATCCGAATGCCTACAAACAGGTAACGATGGATGGATTGAATATTATGGTGGGATTTGGTCCTAAAGTTTACAATACACCTTTTGCATTAAAGCTGGACGATTTTGTGATGGAAACATACCCGGGAAGTTCATCTCCAAGCGCTTATGAGAGCCATGTGAAAATAATTGACGGCGGAAAAGAAACGCCTTATAAAATTTATATGAATAATGTTCTTAATCACGGTGGATACCGTTTCTTCCAGGCCAGTTTTGATCCGGACAGAATGGGGACCGTACTTTCTGTAAACCATGATTATTGGGGAACTCTGATCTCTTACATAGGGTATACATTGCTGTTTGGAGGAATGTTCTTTATTTTCTTCTGGAAAGGAACTCACTTCTGGAAGCTGAATAAATTGCTTACCAACGTTAGCAAAAAGAAAACGGCAACGGTTGTTTTATTGCTTTTAAGCTTAGGATTAAGCGCTCAGAAAATCGAAACACATGGAACAACAGACGGAAGCCGGGAACACATTCATGTAGAAGGAGATGGGCATACCCATGATGCAGCTCCGGAAATGGGAACAACGCAAACCCAACCTCAGGCGGCACCGCAACAGAATTCTCTGGCTCAGCCACTGACTAAAATGAGAATGATTTCTGCAGATGAAATTATTGGCAGAAATAAAATAAGCAAAGAGCATGCAGATAAATTCGGGTATCTTCTGGTACAGAATTTTGAGGGAAGAATTGTTCCGATCAATACTGAAGCTCTTGATGTTTTAAGAAAGTTATACAAAAAAGATGAGTTTAAAGGAACCGACGGAAAATCTCTTTCAGCCAACCAATGGTTCTTATCTATTAATACAGATACACCAAGCTGGACGATGGTTCCGATTATTAAAGTAGGAACTAAAGGCGGAGATGAACTCATGAAGAAGACCAAGGCGAATGATGAAGGATATACTTCATTAATGAACCTTTTTCCGGCTGATGCAAATGGAAACCTTACGTATATCTTGGAACATGATTACAATATAGCTTTCCGTAAGAAACCGTCTGAACAGACCAATTATGATAAAGAAATTATTTCTGTAAACGAAAGAGTTCAGATCTTTAATGAGTTTTTCAGTGGCCAGTTTATGAGAATTGTACCTGTAAAAAATGATGCCAACCACACATGGCATTCATGGCTGGATCAGAAGTTTGAACCGGACATGGAGTCTCAGCAGGTTATGGGGCCTTATTTTGCCGAGGCTTTGGCAGCTCAGAAATCGGGAGACTGGAGCAAAGCGGATGCTGAGCTGGTGAAGCTTTCAGATTATCAGCAGAAATGGGGGAAAAGCGTAGTACCGTCAAAATCTAAAGTTGATTTGGAAGTTTTCATGAATAAAGTGAATATCAATTTCAAATTATTAATTTTCTATACCATAATCGGTGGGCTATTATTGATCTTAGGTTTTGTTGAATTGTTCAAACCCAACAAAATTTTAAATAAAACCATTAAAGTTATTATCGTTTTAGGATTGGTAGGATATCTATTTCATTTCCTTGGATTGGTGGCAAGATGGTATATTTCAGGCCATGCCCCTTGGAGTAATGGTTATGAAGCTATTATTTTCATCTCATGGGTAGGGATTTCTGCCGGGTTATTGTTATACAGAAATGCAAATGCATTAATTCCTGCGGCAGGATTTATGGTGGCTGTTATCATGATGGGATTTGCACACGGAGGTTCAGCTCTTGATCCTCAGATTACGCCATTGGTTCCGGTATTAAAATCATACTGGCTGATCGTACACGTTGCCATCATCACATCAAGTTACGGTTTCTTTGCCTTATCGATGATTATTGCAGTTATTTCATTGGTGTTCTTTATTATCTCAAATAAGCCGGCTTATAAATTACACCACGATACTACTTTAAAAGAATTGGCGATCGTTTCTGAAATGTCTCTTACCATCGGGCTTTTCGCATTAACCGTAGGAAACTTCCTTGGTGGGATCTGGGCTAATGAATCATGGGGAAGATACTGGAGCTGGGACCCGAAAGAAACATGGGCTTTTATTTCCATTATGGTTTATGCTTTTGTTTTGCACATGAGACTGGTTCCGGGATTGAGAAGCAGATGGGCGTTCCATGTGGCAACCATGTTTGCTTTCTGTTCAATGGTAATGACGTATTTCGGAGTAAACTATTACTTAAGCGGACTTCACTCTTACGCAGCAGGAGATCCGGTTCCGGTTCCGGCTTGGGTGTACATCGGAATTTCAACTATGATTGCTTTGTCAGCTGTTTCTTACTTTAAGTTTAAGCAACTGAATAAAAAATAAATGCGATACCTTATAAAAAAACAAATCCCGGGAGTTATTTTCCGGGATTTTTTATTGTCAAGTTAATTAAGAAATAATCCTATTAAAAAATTGCCGCTTTAAAAAATATACATATCTTTATGATATCAAAATAATATCACATAAAACTTTATATCTATGGAAAAAATCTTAAAGCCTATGTCCGGCTACATTACACTGGTTATTTGTTTAATCCTGTTTGCAGCCTCAGTTTATTTATTTATAAATGGAGTAGATCAAAATATCACTTTCGTTGTATTAGCCTTGATTTGCTTTTTATCATCGTTTTTTTTCCTGAAGGGATTGATGATTATTCAGCCTAATCATTCAAGAGTATTAAACTTCTTTGGAAAGTATGTAGGAACAGTAAAAGATAACGGACTGTTTTTTATCAATCCTTTATATTCTTCACAAAAAATTTCGCTCCGTTCTGAAAACTTACAGGGACAGACTTTGAAGGTGAATGATAAAATGGGGAATCCTATAGAAATTGCAGTGGTAATCGTTTGGAAAGTAGGAGATACCTATAAGGCTGCTTTTGATGTAGAGCGTTATTCGGATTTTGTAAAAATGCAGAGTGAAGCTGCGGTACGTCATCTGGCAATGAGCTTTCCGTATGACAATTTAGAAGATGACCATGCTCCGATTACCTTAAGGGAAGGTGGAGATAAGATCAACTCTATTTTGGAGCAGGAACTTACCGACCGTCTTTCAAAAGCAGGAATTGTTATTCAGGAGGCGAGAATTTCACACCTTGCCTATGCATCCGAAATTGCAGGAGCAATGCTTCAGAGACAACAGGCTACGGCCATTGTTGCGGCAAGAACAAAAATTGTGGAAGGTGCTGTAGGAATGGTTGATCTGGCTTTGAAAAAACTATCTGAAGAAAATATCGTTGAGCTGGATGATGAAAGAAAAGCGGCAATGGTAAGCAATTTAATGGTGGTGCTTTGCGGGGAAAAAGCGGCTACCCCGATTCTAAATGCAGGGACACTCTACAACTAAGACCTGAAATTTAAAACAAAAGTTAATAATCAGTTGTATATTTTGAAATAAAAATTAATTAACTGATAATTAATTAGATGTGTTTTTTTGTTTTACTTTTTTAAACAAAATGCCTTGTTTATCTTTATTAAAAATTGTTTTATTCAAAAAAAACTTATTTAGCCTTGTGATTATAAGCGCAAAGAAAGACGAAGAATTGATTTAACTTCTTTAAACCAGGATAAACAAAGGCGTTTCACTGATTTCCGAAATACCAGGATTCAAAAATGTACAACGGGGAATTAATGAAAAAATTTATTGCGGTGAAAGACTTTTAAGCTTCCTGCTAAAATAAATTATTAAAAATCAAGAAAATGAAATCTGAAAAAACTCCAAGATCACCTGAGAATAAAGGCAAAAAATCCTTCGTTATAAGAATAGATGAAAGTACGTATAAGCTTCTGGAGAAATGGGCAAATGATGAATTCAGAAGTGTGAACGGTCAGATCGAATATTTGTTGCATCAAAAACTGGTGGAATCGGGAAGAAAAAAGAATGAATAGCTTTATATGGAAAGATGTAAAAAGATAGTTTTGTAACCGGTTGGCTCTATTGTTTTGTTAATATTAAAAAATAAAAACAATATAATTGAGATAACAAGTTCAAAAGATTTTTAATAATAAGAAGAAGGAAGGAGACGAAAAAATAATTCAGTTAAACCTTGTCCAAAAAAGAAAGCAGAGGAAATTCTCTGCTTTTTTATTTAATACAACTTTGAAGCGTATCTGCCCCGAAGTAGAATATAACAAGCCAAATTAAACCTTTAATGGTAAAAAAAGCAAATCCGGCCCAGCCGACACGTTTAAACCATTTTTTAAACTTTGAATTATTTTCCTGTGGATTTTCCATTTCTGAAATTAAAAAAATTACTAGTACAAAGATAAGCATGTTTATAATTAGTCCAAATAAAAAACAAACTTAAAAATTAAAATTTTGGGATTCACATAATATTTTTATCTTTAGCATAAACGAAAAGTAACATTTATGTCTAAAAAAGTAAAGGATTTTGGGATTGAAAAAAGCCTCAAAAATCTGGGTATTAAGAATGAAAATAAAGGAACCTCTACAGGTGGGAAGTATTTTGCTTCAGGAAAAACCATAGAAAGTTTTTCTCCCGTAGATGGAAAATTGATCGCTAAGATTAAGACTTCCGGGGAAAGTGATTATGACAAGGTAATTGAATCTGCTCAGAAAGCATTTCAGGAATTCAGATTGATTCCTGCTCCCAAAAGAGGAGAACTGGTAAGACAGCTAGGATTAAAATTAAGAGAATATAAAGATGATTTAGGAAAGCTTGTTTCTTATGAAATGGGCAAATCATTGCAGGAAGGTTTAGGAGAGGTTCAGGAAATGATCGATATCTGCGACTTTGCTGTAGGACTTTCAAGGCAGCTTCATGGCTACACGATGCATTCTGAAAGACCAGGGCACAGAATGTATGAACAATACCATCCGCTTGGAATTGTTGGAATCATCACAGCATTTAACTTTCCTGTTGCCGTTTGGGCATGGAATACAGCTTTATCATGGATCTGTGGTAACGTTACCATCTGGAAACCATCAGAAAAAACACCACTTTGTGCCATTGCATGTCAGAATATCATGGCTGAAGTGCTAAAAGACAATAATCTTTCAGAGGGAATCTCAAGTGTATTGGTTTCCGACCATGAGATCGGGCAGAAGTTAGTAGATGATAAACGTGTTTCTTTGGTTTCTTTCACGGGTTCTACAAGAGTCGGAAGAATGGTTTCTTCCAAAGTAGCTGAAAGATTCGGAAAATCAATCCTTGAATTAGGAGGAAACAATGCCATCATCATTTCTAAAGATGCGGATATTGATATGTCTATCATCGGTGCTGTTTTCGGAGCAGTAGGAACAGCAGGGCAGAGATGTACTTCTACCAGAAGACTGATCATTCATGAAAGTGTTTATAATGAAGTAAAAACAAGACTGGTAAAAGCGTATGGACAGTTAAAAATCGGAAACCCGCTGGATGAAAACAATCATGTAGGACCGCTTATTGATACCGATGCCGTAAACCAATATGAAGAGGCTATCAAAAAATGTAAAAAAGAAGGTGGAAAATTCATCGTGGAAGGGGGGACTTTAAGTGGCAAAGACTATGAGTCCGGATGCTACGTAAAGCCATGTATTGCCGAAGTGAAAAATTCATATGAGATTGTTCAGCATGAGACTTTTGCACCCATTCTATATCTGATCAAATACAAAACATTGGATGAAGCGATCGCAATCCAGAATGATGTACCTCAGGGATTATCGTCTGCGATCATGACACAAAACCTAAGAGAAGCTGAATTATTCCTTTCTCATGCAGGCTCAGATTGTGGAATTGCCAATGTAAACATCGGAACTTCAGGAGCTGAAATCGGTGGCGCTTTCGGAGGAGAAAAAGAAACCGGTGGCGGAAGAGAATCAGGCTCGGATGTCTGGAAGTATTATATGAGAAGACAAACGAATACTATCAATTATACAACCAATCTTCCTTTAGCACAGGGAATTAAATTTGATCTTTAAAACTAAACATTTAACTCAATTAAAGATTGGAAAATTGAATCTCTTGATTTTTCAGTCTTTAATCTTTCAATCACAAAAATATGGAACACACATTAGATATACAGGCAAATAAGGTAAAAGAAACAATAGGAAAACACGTTCTCGCAGACGGTTTCGATTTCGTAATGGATATTGAAAAATCTCATGGTTCATGGCTTTACGATAAGCTTACTGACAGAGAATTTTTAGACATGTTTTCAATGTTCGGATCCGGATCTGTAGGGTACAATCACCCTTATATTGTTGAAAAATCTGCTTGGCTAGGCAAAATGGCTGTCAATAAGCCAACACTGGCAGACGTATATTCAGAAGAATATGCCCATTTTCTGGAGGTTTTTGAAAGAGTGGTTATTCCTGAAGAATTGCAATATGCCTTTTTTATCGAAGGCGGAACTCTGGGGGTTGAGAATGCGATGAAAGCATGCTTCGACTGGAAAACCCGTAAGAATTTTGAAAAAGAACTTCAGACTGAAGCCGGAATCTGTATTCATTTCAGACAGGCATTCCATGGAAGAAGTGGTTATACTTTAAGCTTAACAAACACTTCAGATCCGAGAAAATATCAATATTTCCCAATGTTTGAATGGCCGAGAATCCTTAATCCGAAGCTGAATTTCCCCATTACAGAAGGAAATTTAGAAGAAACGATTAAAAACGAAAGAATGGCTTTACTGCACATTGAAGAAGCTATCCTTTCAAATCCTGATAAAGTGGCCTGTATCATCATTGAACCCATCCAGGCTGAAGGTGGAGACAATCATTTCAGAGATGAGTTTTTTGTTGAATTAAGAAAAGTTTGTGATCAGAATGAAATATTGCTGATCTTTGATGAAGTGCAGACCGGAATAGGAATCACAGGAAAAATGTGGGCTTTCCAACATTTCAGTGCAAAACCTGATATTATTTCTTTCGGAAAAAAAACTCAGGTTTGCGGTGTTTTAGCCAATAAAGAGAAATTCGATGAAATTCCGAATAATGTTTTCAGAGAAAGCTCAAGGATTAATTCTACCTTTGGAGGAAACTTTATTGATATGCTCCGTTTCCAATTGGTGATGGAAATTATCGAAAAAGAAAACCTGGTGGAGAATGCCAGGGTTGTCGGAGAATATTTATTAAATGGTTTACAAAACCTGGCTCAGAAATATCCTGACAAAATTTCCAATGCAAGAGGAAGAGGGTTGATGTGTGCGATAGATTTGCCATCGGGAGAGCAAAGGGATTATGTAAGAAATGAGCTTTTTAACGATGGTCTCATTATCCTTGGATGCGGTGATCAGTCACTTCGTTTCAGACCGCACCTGAATGTTTCAAAAGAAGAAATTCAGCTTGCTTTAGACAAAATTGAAAACACTATTAACAAAATTTAAAACTCAGGATTTGTAATTTTGGAAAAAAAAATCTATATTTAGATATTCAAAAAGGATAAAATATGGAAAGAAGTACGCGAGTATCAGTTTTTGAAAGTGATAATCCTTCAGAAATTCAATTGATCAAGTCTAAATTAGATGATGCCCAAATTACAAACAACGTTGAAAATAATTATCTGACTTTTACAACTACGCCAACGGCAACAGGTCTGAAAGTTATGGTAGATTTGAACGACGAGAAGAGAGCTTTTGAAGTGATCGATGCTTATCTTCAACAAAGTGAAAATCAATAAAAAAATTTCATAATTTTAAATTTTACTACTTCGAACCGAAAATTAATTTTTTAATTAGTTTTCGGTTTTTTAATTTGAGAAGAAAACATGGATTCAGCAGAAATTAAATTAAGGAAAGCCGAAATTGAAGACCGGAATATCATCTGGGAAATTATACAACAGTCTATCGAAAGAAGAAGAAAAGATGGCAGCACTCAATGGCAGAACGGATATCCCAACATGAATACCGTAGAAAGTGATATTGCAAAAGGTTTTGGATATGTGCTTACAGTAGATGATGAAGTGGCGGTATTTGCTGCTTTAATTTTAAATGATGAGCCTGCTTACAGTACAATAGAAGGTGAATGGCTGAGCAATGGCGAGTTTGTTGTGGTTCACAGGGTTGCCGTGGATGAAAAATTTGCAGGCCGGGGATTAGTAAAGAAACTTTTTGACCTTATAGAAGAGTTTACAAAATCGAAAGGAATCCAGAGCATCAAAGTGGATACCAACTATGATAATATTGCCATGCTGAAAATCCTTGAAAGCAAAGGATATTCTTACTGCGGTGAAGTGGTTTTGGCCGGCGGAGTCAGAAAAGCATTTGAGAAGATTATAATTTGAGCAAAAAGTTAAATCGCTTTCCATTGAATTTTTAAAACAGCGTATATTTATAAACTCTATCATCTTTGTTCGTTTAGTTCTGAACTAATTTCTACTTTTGTTCAAATTTTTATATTATGCACCAAAGTATAGAAGTTGATGAAAAAATTTTTCAGGATGCTGTAAGATTCTACGGTACCGTTTTCAATATTCCTCCTTTAGCTTCAAAAATTTATGCTTATCTCCTTTTTGATTATGAAAAAGTGGGGATTACTTTTGATGAGTTTGTTGAAGTGCTTTCTGCAAGTAAAAGTTCCGTTTCTACGAGTATTTCATTATTATTAAATGCACAGCTTATAGTAGACCACAGTAAAATGGATGAGCGGAAACGTTATTTCTTCATCAATGATGAATATAAAAAAATAAGATTTGAAAAAATAGTTCAGAAAATGCAAGACGAATTAAAACTACTCGATGATTTAAACACTTTTAAAAAAGTAAAAGATGATGGCTACAATGAAAGGATAGAAGCTTATAAAGTTCTTTTAAACAAAAACATAAAAAATATTCAGGAATCTCTTAATAAACTATAAAATGACAAATAAACTAATAATACTCTCTGTTGCGGCACTTTCTCTTACTGCCTGCAAAAAAGAAGCTCCGAAACAGGATGGTGCAAAGCCTTATCCTGTAGTATCGGTAGAGCAAAAGAATATTGTAGGGTATCAGACCTTTCCTGCCAATATACAAGGTAGGATAAACAATGATGTGCGCGCAAAAATTCAGGGGTATATCACACAGCTTTTAGTAGATGAAGGGCAGTATGTTACTAAGGGACAGCCTTTATTCCGTCTTGAAACTAACATCTTGAATGAAAATGCCGCAGCTGCAAAAGCAGGAATCGGTGCAGCCCAGTCTAATATAACGGCGGCTCAGGCCTCTGTAAATGCTGCACAGGTAGAAGTAAATAAACTGAAGCCTCTTGTAGCCAAAAACATTATCAGTAATGTTCAGCTGCAGACTGCACAGGCTAACCTGGCTCAGGCACAGGCTCAGCTACAGCAGGCTATTGCTGCAAAACAACAGGCATCAGCCAATTATAAAGGAGTGGAAGCCAATATCGAATATTCCATTATCCGTGCGCCCATTTCAGGAGTTGTCGGAAAACTTCCTTTAAAAGTCGGAAGTTTGGTTGGCCCGACTGACCAAACGCCATTAACTACTATTTCAGATACTTCCCAGGTTTTCGCTTACTTTTCAATGAATGAAAAAGAATATTTTGATTTCCTTGAAAAATCTGCCGGTGCTACACTTCCGGAGAAAATTAAGAACCTTCCGATGGTTGATTTACAATTGGCAAACGGAAGCCTATACCCTGAAAAAGGTAGAATTGAAGCCATTACAGGACAGATTGATCCTACTACAGGAACAATTCAGTTCAGAGTGGGATTCTCCAATGCCCAGAAATTATTGAGCAACGGAAACAGTGGTACGATCAGATTACCGAAAGCTTATGATAATGTTTTGGTAATTCCTGAAAGTGCAACTTACGAACAGCAGGGTATTGTTTACGTATATAAAGTGGAAAAAGATACGGCTAAAAATGTAGTGGTAGATGTAATTGAAAGAATTGACAATATGGCATTATTAAAATCAGGAGTAAACAAAGGCGAAACAGTAATAGCAGCGGGAATCGGCGGATTAAAATCCGGAACAGCCGTTAAACCGAAGCCTGTAAAAATGGATAGCCTGGTTCAATCTATAAAACCGAAATTCTAAAATGATAAAGAACTTTATTAACAGACCGGTTTTATCCACTGTAATATCAATTTTAATTGTTATTCTCGGTGTTTTGGGACTTATTTCATTGCCGGTTACCCAGTATCCGGACATTGCGCCTCCCACGGTAAGTGTTACTGCTAACTATACCGGAGCCAATGCCGAAACCGTAATGAAGAGTGTGGTAGTTCCTTTGGAAGAACAGATCAACGGGGTGGAAGGAATGGATTATATTACTTCATCCGCTGGAAATGACGGTTCTGCCAATATTCAGGTATTCTTTAAACAGGGAATAGATCCGGATATTGCAGCGGTAAACGTTCAGAACCGTGTAACCAGAGCTACACCGTTACTTCCCAGTGAAGTTACCCGTTCAGGGGTAGTTACCCAGAAGCAGCAGACAAGTGCCCTGATGTATATGTCATTTTATTCTGAAAACAAAGACCTGGATGATGTATACCTGCAGAACTTTTTGAATATCAATATTATTCCGAATCTTAAAAGGATTAATGGTGTAGGGGATGCCAATGTTTTCGGAGGTAAAAATTACTCCATGAGAATCTGGTTGGACCCTGCAAAAATGGCAGCATACGGAGTAACTCCTACAGATGTTACCAATGCCATCAACGAGCAGAGTAGAGAAGCCGCCGCCGGTTCTATCGGACAAAACAGCGGTAGCTCTTTTGAATATATTATTAAATATGTAGGTAAGTTCAATGATAAAAGCCAATATGACAACATTATTATCAAATCTCTGAGCGATGGGCAAAACCTGATGCTGAAAGATGTGGCTAAAGTTGAACTGGCAGGACAATCCTATACAGGAGTTGGGGAAAACGGAAACAATCCTTCTATCAGTATGGGAATTTTCCAGACACCGGGTTCCAATGCACAGGAGATCATTAAAAATATCAAAGCTTATCTTAAATCTGCCGAAGGAAGTTTTCCCCAGGGTGTAAAATATACATTTAACTTTGATACGAATGAATTCCTGGAAGCTTCCATTGATAAAGTGGTTCATACCTTAATTGAAGCCTTCATCCTTGTATTTATTGTAGTATATATTTTCCTTCAGGATTTCAGGTCTACACTGATTCCGGCTATCGCGGTACCGGTTTCTATTGTGGGTGCGTTTTTCTTCCTGAATTTATTCGGATATTCATTAAACTTATTGACATTATTTGCCCTTGTTCTTGCGATCGGTATTGTGGTGGATGACGCGATTGTCGTCGTCGAGGCCGTTCACGCCAAGATGGAACATGGTATCGCTGATGCAAAAAAGGCTACCGTAGAAGCAATGGGTGAGATTACAGGAGCAATTATCTCAATTACACTGGTCATGGCGTCTGTATTTATTCCGGTAACTTTTATCACAGGTCCTACCGGGGTTTTCTATCAGCAGTTCGGGATTACGTTGATCGTAGCAATTATCATTTCTGCGATTAATGCGTTAACGCTAAGTCCTGTTTTATGTTCATTATTCCTGAAGCCTCATGCCGAGCATCATGAAAAATACCAGAGCATGAATTTCATGCAGAAATTTTTCTACAAATTTAATATTGCTTTTAAAACAGCGACTGAACGTTACGGAAGAGGATTTGTATTCCTGTTGAGACATAAATGGGTTACCCTGATCATATTTGCCGTTACAGGTGGAATTTTATACTGGGCAAGTGTTTCCATGAAAAAAGGTTTCGTACCTACAGAAGACCGAGGTATTATCTTTACCGATGTACAGCTGCCTCCGGGTGCTTCTATGGAAAGAACATACAATGCTTTGAAAACCCTTCAGGCTAATGCGATGAAAGTTCCGGGAGTACAAAACGTAACCATTTCAACAGGTAGGGGATTCTTATCCGGAAACGGAAGTAACAACGGTCTTGCTTTCATTAAGCTAAAACCGTTCGATGAAAGGAAAAAAGACGGACAGACTTCCGAAGATATCACCAAAAAACTATTCGGAATTTCAGGAAAGGTACCTGATGCTAAAATCGTATTCTTCCAGCCGCCAAGTGTACCTGGCTTTGGGAACAGTGCAGGTTTTGAAATGGTGCTTCTGGATAAATCAGGAGGAGAATATGCCGATCTGGATAATAAGACGAACGAATTCCTTGGTAAATTAATGGAAAGACCGGAAATTGAGTTTGCCCAAACCTCATTCAATACAAAATATCCGCAGTATGAAATGCAGATCAATGTTCCTTTAGCTAAGCAACTGGGAGTTTCCGTAAATGATATCCTGAGTACGATGCAGGGATATATCGGTGGTATTTACACCGCTGACTTTACAAAATACGGAAAGCAGTTCAGGGTAATGGTACAGGCACTTCCTGATGCAAGGAAAAATATTGATAATCTTAATGAACTCTATGTGAAAACAGGTTCAGGTGTGATGTCTCCGATCTCACAGTTTGTCACCCTTAATAAAGCCTACGGGCCACAATCTGTAAGCCGTTATAACCTTTTTACTTCTGTTAAAATTACCGGTGGTAATGCTCAGGGATACAGTTCCGGGGATGCAATTACTGCTGTACAGCAGGTGGCTAAAGAAAGCTTGAATCAGAATTATGATGTTGAGTTTACCGGTTTGACGAGAGAAGAACTAAATTCAGGATCTCAGACGGTATTGATCTTTGCATTAAGCTTGATCTTCGTTTACTTTATCCTTTCCGCTCAGTACGAAAGTTATATCCTTCCTTTAATTGTGGTGATTTCACTTCCGCTAGGAGTGATGGGAGCTTATTTCGGGCAAAAAATTATGGGCTTGGAAAATAATATTTACTTTCAGATCGCCCTGATTATGTTGGTGGGATTATTAGCTAAAAATGCCATTTTGATTGTAGAATTTGCCGTACAGAGAAGGCATCATGGCGAAAGTATTGTCATGTCTGCGATCAATGCTGCAAAAGCAAGGTTAAGACCCATCCTGATGACATCTTTTGCCTTTATCTTTGGTCTTTTGCCGTTGGTTTTGGCAAGTGGAATTGGTGCTGTAGGTAACAGATCCATCGCAACAGGAGCAGCAATCGGGCTGTTGATAGGTACTATTTTAGGTCTTTTTGTAATCCCTGTATTGTATGTGATTTTTGAAACATTGCAGGAAAAGATCAAACCTATTAAAAAAGAAGACATCAACTTAGCAGAATAAAATTAAAAATTAAGATACCGGAAGTTAGATAGCAAACCTTCACTCATTGTTAATCTGGCTTCTGGCTTCTGATTTCTAACTTCTAATCATTCATAATGAAGAGTTTATTAAACATCATAAAAGGAATAACTTTTTCAGTCGCAATTCTTGCAGCCGTTTCATCTTGTATGGCAAGAAAAGAATATGAAAGACCGAAAAACGTAGTAGACGAAAAGCTTTTCCGAACAGATATGCTTCCTTCAGACAGTACAAATGTTGCCAACATTTCATGGAAAGCAATTTTTACAGATCCTATATTGCAGGGACATATTTCCAAAGCTTTGGAGAATAACCTGGATATAAGGATTGCCCTGCAGAGCATTACCTCTGCGGAAGCTTATTTAAAGCAGAGTAAAGCTGCCTATGAACCGACAGTAACTGTCGGTTCGGGATATACTTTCCAGACTCAGTCTTTAAATACACAAACCGGACAGCTATTCGGGCAAAGACGCTACATCAATCAGCTTGATATTACTGCAAGCATAGGATGGGAGGCTGATCTCTGGGGAAAATTAAAAGCTCAGGAAAAAGCTCAGCTGGCCACTTATTTAGGTACTGTTGCAGCTCACAAAGCAGTAAAAAGCGATTTGGTTGCTTCTATTGCTTCAGCATACTATCAATTGTTAACGTATGATGCCCAGAAGAGAATTATTACAGAAACCATTGGAGTTCGTGAGAAGAACCTGGAAACAACGAAAGCATTAAAAGAATCGGGAACGGTGACTGAAGTTGCTGTTCAGCAAAGTGAAGCTTTGGTTTTTAATGCCAGATCTCTGTTGATCGATATTGATACCCAGATTCAGTTGCTGGAAAACACCATGAGCTTATTGATGGGAGAGCCATCTCATTCCATTGAAAGGTCAACGCTGGAAAGCCAGAATATTCCGATCGATTTAAAATTGGGTTATCCGGCTCAGTTATTAGCCAATCGCCCTGATGTAATGAGAGCAGAGTATAACCTGATGAATGCTTTTGAATTGACAAATTCTGCGAAAGCTCAATTTTATCCTACACTGAAAATTACAGGAAATGGTGGAATTCAATCTCTGGATATTGATCATTTATTCAGTGTAAATTCATTATTTGCAAGTGTTGTTGGAGGATTGGCTCAACCGATTCTGAATAAAAGAACAATTAAAACCAATTATGAAGTAAGTCTTGCCAATCAGGAAACAGCTTACCTTAATTTTAGAAAAACCGTTCTTACTGCAGGGAAAGAAGTTTCGGATGCGATCAGGGTTTTCTCTGTTCAGGACTCTTATATAGATTTGAAGCAGAAAGAATTGAGTGCTTACAAAAATTCAGTTGAATATTCCCAGGAACTTGTTAACTACGGTATGGCCAATTATCTTGAAGTATTGAATGCAAGCGTGAATTCATTGAATGCAGAACTGAATATTTCCAATGCCGAATACAGCAAAATGAAAGCAGCGATAGATCTTTATCAAGCTTTAGGAGGCGGATGGCAATAACCATTCGATAAATAAATTAAAAGCGCATGTTAGTAACTGACATGCGCTTTTTGTTTGGATTGATTTTAAACTTAAAATAATTTTCTGATTTTTGTTTGTATATATGTAGTTAACTACGTAGTTTTGTACTTAAATAAATTGCTATGTTAGAAATACATCCGGTAAACAATACTTATTCAGAACCAATAATCGATCTGATCCTGAATATACAGCAGAAAGAGTTTAATATTCCGATTACGATAGAAGACCAGCCGGATCTTCTGAAGATAGAAGAGTTTTATCTTAATGCCGGCGGAAATTTCTGGGGAGCTTTTATTAACGGTGAGCTTGTTGGTACGATAGCTCTGGTTAAATTTGATGAAAAAGCAGCAGCAATCAGGAAGATGTTTGTGAAAAAAGAATTCAGGGGGAAGGAATATAATATTGCCCAGAAACTATTGGAGATCCTGATTGCATATTGTCATGAGAACAGGATTGACGAAGTTTATTTAGGAACGATCTCAGTTCTGAAAGCAGCACTACGGTTCTATGAACGGAATCACTTCGGGATCATTGCTAAAGAGTCGCTTCCTGTAAAATTTCCTGTGATGAGTGCTGATAATGTTTTTTGTTTTCTTAATTTAAAAGCTAACTCATGAATGTTATCAATGAATCCGGAATTCTTGCCATATCAACAAGATTACAAAGGTTAAGTGAACAATTACGTAAAGATGGGGCATTGATCTATAAAGCATTCGGTATCGATTTTGAACCAAAATGGTTTCCTGTAATCTTTACATTACATCATAAGAAAGTACTCAGTGTCGTAGAAATTGCAAATGAAATAGGATATACGCATCCATCCACCATAAGCTTACTCAAAGAGCTTGAAAAGCAGAAAATAATTGTCTCGAAAAAAGATAAACAGGATGAGCGTAAACGTTTAATAGAGCTTGCCCCGAAAGGACTTGAACTGATTGAAAAAATGAAACCGGTCTGGGAACTGGTCAGAACAGTATTGGGAGAAATTGCCGATAACGAAAACCACTTACTGAAAGCGATTGACGAAGCAGAAGAAAAAATTGCGAATCAGTCATTTTTACAGCGGGTTTTGCAATTGAAGAATAAAAAATCATCTTATTCAAGTTAATTTTAACATAATTTATTTAGTAAAAGTTTGATAATTAGACAGTTGTTTTGTTTTTTCCATTTAAAAGTATGTTCCGAAAATGATTATTATATGGCAAATCAAATATCCTGCTAAATAAAATTTTAATAAAATGTTTGTATATGTGCTATAAATACTTACTTTTGTAACCGCTTTGAGAATAAAAGCAGTGCAGGAAGGGGGAATTAGCTCATCTGGCTAGAGCGTTAGACTGGCAGTCTAAAGGTGACGGGTTCGATCCCCGTATTCTCCACTTGATAATCAAAGAGTTGTAGTGAAAAACTACAACTCTTTTTTATTTGCACAAAATTTGTACAAAAACTAAATATTTAAGCACGGAAATAATGTCCGTTACTCATACATAATGTTACCTGCTGTGGCTTCCCAATCTATTACAACAAAGTTAGGGAGAAAGGAATATTATTTTCGTATAAATTCCTGTACAAAAATTCTCATCCAAACTAAAAAAATTGCTTACATATTCATGTAAACATTACTTAGTATATGTTTTAAAAATCAAATCACACTTATGATATTCTGATAAATATAATAACGCTTAATATTTCTAAGCTCAGATACCGATTTTATAATTTGCAAATAATCCATATTATTTATATTGTAATTCATCTAAAAATACAATTATATTTTGGTCTTACAAGAAAAAACCTGGGCAAAAAATCCTCTGTTCTCCAAAGATTTTTTATAAAATAAATGCACAAAAAGTGCAAAAATTAAATTAAAATTATATATTTGCCACATTCAAAAAAGTCTTTTGAAAAAAATGCAAATCACACAATGATTTATATATTTTTCCACAAATTTGATTATTTATAAAACTATGAAGAAACTTTTTTTACTCTTATTGACAACATTTTTATTAATTGGTTGCAGCTCGGATGATGAGACTATTTATGATTACATCGGAACGTGGTCCGGGACATATGAAGGAAGTGATAAAGGAGTTTGGAACATCGTAGTGGCCACTGACGGAAAAGTAACCGGTACAATGCATTCTGATATGAATGACGAGAATTACAATATTTCAGGATTTTTAGATGATTCTGGAGAACTGAACGCTTCTTTAGGCTTACCTGCAGACGGTGAATTCAGAGGAACTCTTAACACAGATAAAAAAGGTAACGGGAACTGGTCTAATGCTGTTCCTACACCTACAAGATCAGGGACTTGGTCAGGTGAAAAAGATAAATAACATATATATTTATGATATAAGAAAAGGCTGCCATTGGTAGCCTTTTCTATTTATTTACATATTGCCATTTTTTGTTTCATTTTATAAAAATCCAAATTCTATACAAACCCCATCTTTAAAATTTTCCCATTACTCTTAACAGCTGCAAAATAAAGCACAAGATCATCATCTGTAAAATGTTTCTGGAAAGTGATATCTGTTTGTTGCTGTAAAAAAAATTTCTCTTCAAAATTTTCCGTTACATACTGCTCAAAATCGATTTTAATACTGGTGATGATGATCTCGTCACCCTGATCATTCTTCCCGAGATGAAGGGTATTATCCCATAATGCTAATGAAACAGCTGCTTCATTTTCCAGATTAGGCTTTTTCCCAAACTGAAACTGCTTAAGTAACAGGTTTCCTCTTTCTGTTGCAATCCCATTTTTTACGGTTCGTTTTCCTTTTTCAGATACTATGTCCAGGTCTTTTATTTCCGTCATCAGCTTTGCAAACTTCTGGTAGAGCAGAGGATCTTCAGATTCTTTAATATAAGCACTGAGGACCTGTCTGATGAGCTTTCCTGTTTTGGAACAGTGGCCAAACTCAGAACTGTTCTGTCTCACTTTTTCATAAGACGGACTTTTTTTAAAGGCATTCTTATTAAACCCGCTTTTTTTCCGAACTACATTTTTTCCGTTCAGATTATAAAAAACAAGGTCCCCGACAGAACCTTTGATGGTAATTAAGCTTTCATATGTTGCCATTTGTTCAAAAATTGAATTCAAATATAATGATAATTAATTAATTGCCAAATTTTAACATATATTTATTATATAGTTATAGTATAGTTATACTATAATTAAAATATAAAGCGTATATTTGATTAATCAATTGATATTGTAGCAAAAAATCAGAGGGATATGAAACTAGAATTATTGGAAATAAAACCGAAAATAAAACACTTATCTGTTTTACTGATTGCAACTTTACTGGCTGTTTCATGTGGAAGTGCCAAAAGCGTTTCAACAAAAAAGAACACCGGTACAAAAGCAGTGGCTAAATCTGAGAACCTAAGAAAACTTGATTCTGATTTCAGCGGGAAAATTCCCAGTTCTATCAACAGTATTCTGAAGGATGCCGAAAAATACATCGGAACTCCTTATAAATTCGGGGGAAATACCTCCTCAGGTTTCGATTGTTCCGGATTTACCGTAAAAGTATTTGAGGAAAATAATAAGCAGCTTCCCAGAAGATCTTCAGACCAGGCAGAAGCGGGAAAGAAAATTGACATTACTGAAGTAAAGCCCGGAGATTTACTATTCTTTGCAACAGCTGGTGGAAGCAGGGTTTCCCATGTCGGGATCGTTCATGATATCGGCAGTGATGGGGAAATTAAATTTATTCATGCTTCCACATCAAAAGGTGTAATGATCTCTTCATTAAACGAAAAATACTGGAATAAAGCCTATCTGCACGCACAAAGAGTGCTGTAATACTGATACTTACTGAATCAATTCAAATAAAGTGTTTCAGTTTTGTTTTTTTGGGAAAAGTACATTTACCAGATCTTTTCTTTACTCAACTTTAAATAACTTAATTATCTGAAAATGCTTTTGCAACATTAAGGTTAAGTTAAATTCCTGATCAATCTTTTTGGTTTCATGATTTTCTGCAAACAGCACTTGTGGAAAAAGGTTTTGCTGAACTTTTTTGTATATTTGGCATGTATAATTATTCAAATTAATTTAAATTAGAAACATGTCGTTACAACAAACTATTGAAAACATTTGGGATCATAGAGATTTATTGCAAAATGAAGACAGCCAGAAGGCAATAAGAGAAGTTATTTCTCTATTGGATGCAGGAAAACTTCGTGTTGCTGAACCTACAGAAAACGGATGGCAGGTAAATGAGTGGGTGAAAAAAGCTGTAGTAATGTATTTCCCGATTCAGAAAATGGAAACTATTGAAGTAGGACCGTTTGAATTTCACGATAAAATTCCTTTAAAGAAAAACTATGCTGAAAAAGGAGTGCGAGTTGTACCGCATGCGATTGCAAGAGAAGGAGCTTTTGTAGCTTCTGGGGTAATTATGATGCCTTCTTACGTAAATATTGGTGCTTACGTAGATTCAGGAACAATGGTGGATACATGGGCTACAGTAGGAAGCTGTGCACAGATCGGTAAAAACGTTCACCTGAGTGGTGGTGTTGGGATCGGTGGTGTTCTGGAACCGTTACAGGCTGCCCCGGTAATCATTGAAGATGACTGTTTCATCGGATCAAGATGTATCGTTGTAGAAGGAGTACACGTAGAAAAAGAAGCAGTATTAGGTGCCAATGTAGTGTTAACGGCTTCAACAAAAATTATTGACGTAACGGGAGATCAGCCGGTTGAAATTAAAGGAAGGGTCCCTGCCCGTTCAGTCGTAATCCCGGGAAGTTATACAAAGCAGTACCCTGCAGGAGAATATCAGGTTCCTTGTGCGCTGATTATCGGTACAAGAAAGGAATCCACAGACAAGAAAACGTCACTTAATGATGCATTAAGAGACAACAATGTAGCTGTTTAAGATTTATTTTTAAACTAAAACTACTCAATTTTGAAAGAAAAATTTCTTAAAATAATATTAAACCCTAAATATATATTTGGGGTTTATCTTATTATATCGGTCACAACCGCGATTTCCAAATACCTGAGAGGCGATTATGCAATAAATAATTATCTGATTTTTAAAAATGTTTTTTTTAATACGGTAAACCGGAAAAATTTATTTATCCATTATCCCGACCTGTATTTTGACCTGAATCATTACGGAATATTTTTCAGCCTGCTGATTGCTCCGTTTGCGGTAATGCCTGATTGGCTCGGAATATCTTTATGGAATCTGGTCAATACTTTTATTTTTGTTTACGCAATTTATAAACTGCCGTTTTCTGACTCAAAAAAAGCGCTTTTCGGGTTATTTTGCCTTCAGGAATATATTACAGCGGCTTTGAGCTTACAGTTTAATGTGGCTTTAACAGGTCTGTTATTATTATCTGCAGCTTATATTTATGAAAAAAAAGAAGTAAAATCCGTTACGGCAATCCTGATCGGAATTTTTGTGAAAATCTACGGAATTGTAGGACTGACGCAGTTTTTCTTCATTAAAAACAAAACTAAATTCATTCTTTCAGGAGTAGTGATTGCTGCTTTATTTTTTGTAATACCGATGGCTTATTCAAGTCCTCAGTTTGTAGTACAAAGCTATGCAGACTGGGCTCAGTCGATCATCGAAAAAAATAATGAAAACCAGGTGTTGGGAAATATGCAGGATATTTCATTAATGGGATTTTTCAGAAGGATTTTAGGAGATGCTTCCATTTCAAACCTGGTGTTTTTAGCAGCTGGATTGCCTTTGTTTGCGCTGCCATACATCAGAATCAAACAATATAAGCATTATGCATTTCAGCTGATGATTCTGGCTTCTACATTACTGTTTCTGGTATTGTTCAGCTCAAGTTCAGAATCGCCCACCTATATTATTGCAGTCGTGGGAGTTATGATCTGGTTTTTTCTTCAGAAAGAAAGAACGCCTTTCATCATTGGGCTGCTTGTTTTTGTAATTATTTTCACTTGTTTTTCCACATCAGATTTATTTCCAAAATTTGTTAAAGAAAATTATATCAAAAAATATTCATTAAAAGCTGTACCTTGCATTGTAGTCTGGTTGAGAGTAATTTATGAACTTTTAACTAAAGATTTCGAGAAAAATTATAGTCTGAACTCATAATATGAAGAAAATTTCTATTGTAATTCCCGCCTATAACGAAGAAGGAAACGTTGCCATGATTCATCAGAAAATAAAAGAAGTATTTTCAGGATTAAGCAACTATGATTTTGAAATTATATTTGTAAATGACGGCAGCAGAGATAATACCCAGCAAAAGCTTGAAGAATTATCAGAGCAGTATAATGAAGTAAAATATATTGAATTTTCAAGGAATTTCGGACACCAGCCTGCAGTAAAAGCCGGAATGGACCATGCCCACGGAAATGCAGTAATTTCTATGGATGGAGATCTTCAGCACCCGCCGGAGCTCATTCCGGAACTGATCAGAAAATGGGAAGAGGGTTATGACGTAGTGTATACTATCAGAACTTATCCCAAAGAAATCTCTTTGTTTAAAAGAAAAACCTCCGACTTCTTTTATAAAATCCTGTCAAATCTTTCAGATGTGAACCTTACAAAAGGAGGTGGATCCGATTTCAGATTGCTGGATGCCAATGCGGTGGAAGTGATGAGAAACTTTAATGAAGATGATTTATTCCTGAGGGGCTTAACAAGCTGGATGGGCTTTAAACAAACCGGAATAGATTTTACCGCTTGCGAAAGACTGGCAGGCGAAAGCAGCTATAATCTCAAAAAAATGATCACATTTGCATTCACAGGGATTACGGCCTTTAGTGTAAAGCCTTTGTATATAGCGGCTTATCTCGGGTTTCTGTTTTCAGGAATTTCAGTTATAGGGTATGGGTTATATGTAATTTATGCTTTTGTTGCCAAAACAGAGATCTCAGGTTGGGCATCTTTAATTATGACTATTGTATTTTTCGGCGGTTTACAATTAATTATCCTGGGAATTATCGGAATTTATTTAGGGAAAATTTTCAAGCAGGTGAAATCCAGACCTAATTATATTATAAAAAATAAAAAGTTTTAAAATGGTTTTATTAAGTTTTGACATTGAAGAATTTGATATGCCATTAGAATATAAAGGAGAAATTCCTTTTGAAAAGCAGATTTCAATTTCACAGACCGGATTGGAAAGAATACTGGATATTCTTAAAAAACATCAGGCTAAAGCTACTTTTTTTTCAACAGTTGTTTTTGCGGAAAACAGTAAGCATTTAATCGGACGATTAATAAGTGAAGGCCATGAACTGGCATCTCATACCTGGTTCCATTCCGAATTTGAAGAAAAACATTTAAAAGAATCCAGAGAAAAGCTGGAAGAATTATTTTCTACTGAAGTAACAGGTTTAAGAATGCCGAGAATGATGCCTGTAGATGAAAAAGCAGTTGAAAAAGCAGGTTATTCTTACAATTCATCCATCAACCCGACGTTTTTACCGGGAAGATATAATAATCTGAAAGTGTCGAGAATTTACTTCTGGAAAGACAATGTAATGCAGATCCCGGCATCTGTTTCACCCAATTTCAGAATTCCGTTATTTTGGCTGAGCTTTCATAACTTTCCTTTGTCTTTCTATAAAAAATTAGCTTCAGATACCTTGAAAAAGGATAATTACCTGAATATTTATTTTCATCCGTGGGAATTTGCAGAAATCAAAGATGAAGCCTTTAAACTACCCGGTTTCACAGTAAAGAATTCCGGAAAAGAAATGGTGGAAAGGTTTGATAAATTTATAGGCTGGCTAAAAAATAAAAATTATACGTTCGGGACTTTCCAGGAATTTCAAAAAAGGATAGAATCATGAAAATTGCTTTCGACGCCAAGCGTTTTTTCCATAATACATCGGGATTGGGCAATTATTCAAGAGACCTGGTGAGGATACTCTCGGAATATTTTCCTCAGAATGAATATATTTTATTCAATAAAAATAAATCTGAACGGGGATTTGATACTCTGCAAAAGCAGAATGTTCACTTTGTAGCCACATCAAAGGGAAATATGTCCCGCCAGTTTAAAATGGGAAAAGATGCCCAGAAACAAAAGGCTGATATCTTTCACGGATTATCAGGTGAACTGCCCTTAAAATGGAATAAAACACCTATCAAGAAAGTGGTAACGATTCATGATCTGATCTTTGTGAGGTATCCGCAGTATTATTCTTTTTTCGACAGGAAAATACATTTATGGAAATTCAGAAAAGCAGTACAGATTGCCGATAAAATTATTGCGATTTCTGAACAGACGAAAAGGGATATTATCCATTATTTAAAAGTTCCTGAAGATAAAATTGAAGTGATTTATCAAGGTTGTCATCAAGCCTTTAAAGAACAGCAATCCGAAGAATTTATTCATCAGACCAAAGAAAAATTTAACCTCCCGGAAAGGTTCATCCTGAATGTCGGAACCATTGAAGCCCGTAAGAATCTTTTAAATATTGTGAAAGCCATTACCGGAACAGATATTCCCTTAGTCATTATTGGAAAAAAGACTAAATACTACAGGAAAGTAGAAGCTTATATCCGTAAAAATAAAATAGAAAAACAGATCTCTTTTCTTGAAGGTGTTTCAATGGATGAGCTTGCAGTAATCTATAAATCTGCCGATATTTTTGTTTATCCGAGTTTCTTTGAAGGCTTCGGAATTCCTGTGATAGAAGCGCTTTTCTCAAAAACAGTGACCATTACAAGCAACACAAGCTGTCTTCCTGAAGCCGGTGGAAAGGATTCAGTGTACATTAATCCGGAAAATGATCTCGATATTCGATCGAAGATAAAATTTTTATGGAACAATGAATCGGAAAGAAAACGCCGTGCTGATAAGAGCTTTGAGTTTGTTCAGAAGTTTAATGATGAGCAGATTGCCAGTGATCTCATGAATCTTTATCAAAAAATTTTGTAGAAATATAGTTGCAGTTTAAAAATAAATCCTACATTTGTACCACAATTTTCAACAAATGAAACCGAATTTTTTAACAGTACATCATTATTATCATCATCTCTGCTAAGACGGAATTGACTGATATGTACTATGTTAAGATCAAAATAATTAAAACCGTCTGAGTAAACAGACGGTTTTTTTTGTTTCTAAATTATTCCAAAGAAATTTATAATTAAACAGTTTTTATTTACTCAGGCTCAACAAAGACAAAAATGAGTAAACTAAAAATTGCAATTCAGAAAAGCGGGCGACTGTACGAAGATTCTCTACAGCTTCTGAAAGACTGCGGAATTTTCGTCAACAACGGGAAAGATCAGCTTAAGGTTTCGGTGGAGAATTTTCCTGTCGAAATCATGTACCTTCGAAATTCGGATATTCCGCAATATCTGGAAGATGGAGTAGTAGACATCGCCATTGTTGGGGAAAATCTTTTGATAGAAAAACAAAAACAGATTGAGATCATCCAGAAACTCGGATTTTCAAAATGCCGTGTTTCTCTCGCCGTTCCCAAAGATATTGAAACCGACCAACTGGATTATTTCCAGGGAAAAAAGATAGCCACATCTTACCCGAATACCCTTCAGAGATTCTTATCAAAAAATAATGTATCAGCCGATATCCACGTGATCTCCGGGTCTGTAGAAATCGCTCCTAATATTGGGCTGGCAGATGGTATCTGTGATATTGTAAGCTCAGGAAGCACTTTATTTAAAAACGGATTGAGAGAAACGCTCACATTACTTACCTCTGAAGCAGTGCTGGCGAAAAACCAGAATTTAAACGGAGAAAAAGAAATCATTCTTAAAAAATTCCTGTTCCGGGTGAAAGCTGTTTTAAAAGCAAAAAAATCTAAATATATCCTCATGAATGTCCCGAATGAAAAAATTTCGGATATATCCGGGATATTACCTGTGCTGAAAAGTCCTACTGTAATTCCTTTGGCTGAAAAAGGCTGGAGCAGCATTCATTCTGTTATTGATGAAGAGCGGTTCTGGGATGTGATAGATGAACTGAAAGAAAAAGGAGCCCAGGATATTTTAATAATTCCAATCGATAAAATGGTCATTTGATATGTTTATACACAGATATCCTCAAAAAAATAAGTGGGCGGAATTGGTAAAACGTCCCATTCTCAAAAAAGAAAAAGTTTCGGAAATCATTGCTGAAATTTTTAAAGAAGTGGAAAAAAACGGTGATGAAGCTTTACTCACTTACAGTCAGAAATTTGATTCTGCTGAGCTGAATACGGTTATTGTTTCACAAAATGAAATTGATGAAGCCGGAAATTCGGTCAGTGATGAATTAAAAGCTGCTATTCAGAAAGCTAAAGAAAATATCACCCAATTTCACACCTCACAACAGGCTGGAATTCAGAAAATAGAAACTACTCAAGAAGTTATTTGCTGGCGTGAAAATCGGGGTATTGAAAAGGTAGGGATTTATATACCGGGAGGAACAGCCCCATTATTTTCAACGGTTTTGATGCTTGCCATTCCTGCGCAGCTTGCCGGATGCAGTGAAATTATTCTTTGCACACCACCGGATAAAAAAGGTAATATAAATCCGGCGATTCTTTATGCTGCACAGCTTTGTGGGGTGACCAGGATATTCAAAGCCGGCGGGGCCCAGGCTGTGGCTGCAATGACATTAGGTACGGAGAGTATTCCCAATGTTTACAAAATTTTCGGACCGGGAAATCAATATGTTGTTGCCGCAAAAGAATATGCACAAAATTATGGCGTTGCGATTGATATGCCTGCAGGACCAAGTGAAGTTTTAGTGATTGCCGATGAAAAAGCCGTTCCTGAATTTTGTGCTGCAGATCTTCTCTCCCAGGCAGAACACGGAAGTGACAGTCAGGTGATTTTCATTTCTACAGACCTGAAAATAATGGAAGAAACCATTGAAGAAATCAATCAGCAGATAAAAAAGCTTCCAAGGAACGGAATGGCACAACAGTCATTGGATAACAGCCATTTTATGATTGTCAAAACACTTGAAGAAGCCGTTGACTTCAGTAATGTATATGCTCCGGAACACCTTATTCTGGCTGTAAAAGATTTTGAAAAGTATATCCCTTCAATACGGAATGCAGGTTCGGTTTTCCTTGGAAATTATGCCTGTGAAAGCGCAGGAGATTATGCAAGCGGAACCAATCACACGCTTCCTACGAATGGTTTTGCAAAAAACTACAGCGGCGTTTCTTTGGACAGCTATGTCAAGAAAATTACTTTTCAATACCTGTCAAAACAGGGACTGAAAAATTTAGGAAAAACCATAGAAATCATGGCTGAAGCCGAGGGATTATCAGCTCATAAAAATGCTGTTTCAATTCGATTAAAAAAATAAATAAAATGAAAACATTAACAATCAATCAATTCGTCAGAAAAAATATTTTAGAATTACAGCCTTATATCAGCTTCAGGGATCATAATGAATTTAATGCTCCTGTTTTAATGGATGCCAATGAAAGTCCGTTCGGGGAATTCAACCGTTATCCGGATTCAACACAGAAAAAGCTTAAAGGCAGGCTGGCATGGCTTAAAAATGTTTCTCCTGATCAGATCGCTGTAGGAAATGGAAGTGATGAGCTTATCGAATTAATTATCAAGATATTCTGTGAGCCTAAAAAAGATGCCATTATGATGATGAATCCTTCTTTTGCGATGTATGCTTTTTATGCATCGATCAATCAAAATGAGGTCATTAAGCTCAATCTGGATGAAAATTTCGGGATCATTAAAGAAAATTTTACTAAATCAATTAATGAAGCTCAGCCGAAAGTATTTTTCCTGTGTTCTCCCAATAATCCAACAGGAAACAGTGTTGATGATATTGAATTTTATCTTCAGAATTTTAATGGAATTGTAGTTGTGGATGAAGCCTATATTGAATTTTCAGATAAAAAATCATCTCTTGGCCTGCTTGATCAGTATCCCAATCTTATTGTGCTTCAGACTTTTTCAAAAGCATGGGGAAAAGCAGGAGCCAGGGTAGGAATTGCCTATGCATCTGCAGAAATCATCCGTTTTATCAATACGGTAAAGGCACCTTATAACGTAAACTCTTTAAGCCAGGAATTAATCCTGAAAAGCATTGAAAATTCAACGGAATTTGAAGAAAACCTGGAAAATATCCGGATAGAAAAAGCCTGGTTAGCAAAAAAGTTCCAGACTGTCGGATGTATAAAAAAAGTATTCCCTACAGATGCCAATTTCTTCCTGGTTGAGTTTAAAGAAGTGGAAAGAGTATATCAGACATTATTGAAAGCTGAAATACTGACCAATAAAAGAAGTCCGGCCATTCCGGATTGTATCCGTATTAACATTGGAAACAGAAATGAAAATACTCAGTTAATTAATATTCTGAAAAATATTTAATCATGAAAAAAGTATTATTTATAGACCGTGACGGAACTTTAATTATAGAACCGTCGGAAGATTTTCAGGTTGATTCTCTTGAAAAGCTGGAATTTTATCCGGGCGTTTTTCAAAGTCTTTCAAAAATTACAAAAGAACTGGATTATGAATTGGTGATGATTACTAATCAGGATGGCATGGGAACAGAAAGCTTTCCCTATGAAGATTTTATAAAGCCGCATGAAAAAATGATGCAAGCTTTTGAAAATGAAGGAATTATTTTTTCTGATATTTTAATTGATAAAAGCTTTGAATATGAAAACCTGCCAACCAGAAAGCCAGGAACAGGAATGTTGGGAAAATACATCTATGGAAACTATGATTTAGAAAATTCCTATGTCATCGGAGACCGGGTTACAGATATTCAGCTGGCACAGAATCTGGGCTCAAAGGCTATTTTCATTCATGATGTTCCAAATGAAAAGGCTGAACTGACAACAAAAAAATGGACAGATATCTATTCATTTTTAAAACAGATTCCAAGAAAATCCAAAGTATCAAGAAAAACTAATGAAACGGAAATTGAAATTGAAATTAATCTTGACGGGAAGGGTGATTCGGAGATTTCTACAGGATTATACTTTTTTGACCATATGCTGGAACAGATTTCCAAACACGGAAACTTAGATTTAAAAATCAAAGTCAATGGTGATTTGCAGGTGGATGAGCATCACACGGTTGAAGATACCGGAATAGTCTTCGGACAGGCTTTTCTTAAAGCATTGGGTAGCAAAAAAGGGATTGAAAGATATGGCTTTCTGCTGCCTATGGATGATTGTCTGGCTCAGGTAGCAGTTGATTTTGGTGGAAGACCGTGGCTGGTTTGGGATGCAGATTTTAAAAGGGAGAAAATAGGTGATGTGCCGACTGAAATGTTCTTTCATTTTTTTAAATCATTTACAGATTCTTCACAGTCTAACCTGAATATTAAAGTAGAAGGGGATAATGAACACCACAAAATTGAATCTATTTTCAAAGCATTTGCGAAAGCTCTGAAAATGGCAGTTAACCAGACCGATAAGAGTTTCAGTTTACCCTCAACCAAAGGAAGCTTATAACATGATTGCCATTATAAAATACAACGGCGGAAATGTAAATTCTGTACAGAATGCCTTAAACCGGATGAATACAGAATCTGTTGTAACTGACGATTTTGAATTGATCAGAAATGCCGATAAAGTTATTTTCCCGGGCGTTGGAGAAGCTTCTTCAACCATGAAATTATTAAAGGAAAAAGGACTTGATCTGTTGATTCCAACATTAAAGCAGCCTGTTTTAGGAATTTGTCTGGGAATGCAGCTGATGTGCCAAGATAACGAAGAGGGAAACACCACAGGAATGGGAATATTTGATATTCAGGTTAAAAGATTTCCGGCCCGGGATATTGTTCCGCATATGGGCTGGAATACTGTTAAAGATTTAAAATCTCACTTTTTATCGGGAATTGATGAAAGCAGTGATTTTTACTTTGTCCACAGCTATTATTGTGAATTATCAGATTATACGACTTCTGTTTGTGATTATATTCTGCCTTTTAGTGCCTCTTTACAAAAAGATAATTTTTATGCCACCCAATTTCACCCTGAAAAATCAGGAAAAACAGGAAATAAAATACTCACCCAATTTTTACAACTCTCATTATGAAAATAATTCCTGCTATTGATATCATTGACGGAAAGTGCGTACGGCTTTCCAAAGGAGATTATACGACAAAAAAAATATATAATGAAAACCCGGTTGAAGTGGCGAAAGAATTTGAAGCTTATGGCATTCGGTTCCTTCACCTCGTAGACTTAGACGGGGCAAAATCAAAGCATATTATCAATCAGAAAGTTCTGGAAGCTATCGTTAAAGAAACCTCATTGCAGATTGATTTCGGAGGCGGATTAAAAAGCAGAAATGATATTGAAACGGCTTTCAATTCAGGGGCCAGACAGATTACGATCGGAAGCATTGCCGTTCAGGATCCTGAATTTTGCAAAGGTATTATTGAAGAGTATGGAGCTGAAAAGATCATTCTCGGAGCAGATTGTGAAAACAGGAAAATAAAAACATCGGGATGGCAGGAGGAAAGTGACCTTGATATTATTGACTTTATCCTTCAATACCAGCAGTTGGGAATTGTAAACACCATCTGTACGGATATTTCAAAAGACGGAATGCTGCAGGGCCCTTCTACAACCCTGTACAAAGAAATTATCAGCAAAACCCCAATCAGCTTAACAGCAAGCGGAGGGATTTCCGGGATGGAAGATGTGTATGCGATGAAAGAAACCGGATGCTCCGGAACGATCATCGGAAAAGCAATTTATGAAGGAAAAATATCATTAAAAGAACTGCAGAATTTCATTGAAAATGCTTAAGAAAAGAATTATTCCATGTCTGGATATTAAAGATGGGACAACGGTAAAAGGTGTCAATTTTGAAGGATTAAGAAATGCCGGAAACCCGATAGATTTGGCTATAAAGTATGAACTTGAAGGTGCTGATGAGCTGGTATTTCTCGATATTACGGCAACCATTGAAAAAAGAAAAACCTTCATTGAACTTGTTCAGGATATTGCCAAAGAATTAAGCATTCCTTTTACAGTTGGCGGTGGCATTTCCGCCGTTGATGATGTCCGGAAATTATTGGAAGCAGGAGCTGATAAAATAAGTATAAATTCTTCAGCTGTGAAAAACCCACAGCTGATTAATGACCTGGCTAAAGAATTTGGAAGCCAGTGTATTGTGGTAGCTATTGATACGCGGTTTATCAATCATTCAGATTGGGTACATATTAAAGGCGGAAGAGAGATCACAGAGCTAAAAACGATTGATTGGGCAAAAAGAGTAGAATCATCCGGCGCCGGGGAGATTCTTTTGACCTCAATGGATGGTGACGGGACAAAAGCCGGTTTTGATGTGAGAATTACCCGTTCAGTTTCCGAAAGTGTGAATATTCCTGTTATTGCTTCAGGTGGAGCCGGGAAGATCAATGACTTTAAGGAGGTTTTCCAGAAAACTGATGTTACCGGAGCTTTGGCAGCAAGTATTTTCCATTTCGGGGAAGTATCTATCCGGGATTTAAAAAAAGAATTACAATCTCAAAAAATTGATATAAGACAATGATCAACTTTAATAAAACGAACAGCCTTGTCCCTGTAATTATTCAGGACAGCAGAACTTTGCAGGTTTTAATGCTTGGATATATGAATGAAGAAGCATTTGAAAAAACAAAAAGGGAAGGCGTGGTCACTTTTTTCAGTCGTTCAAAAGGCAGACTTTGGACAAAAGGTGAAGAATCCGGAAATTTTCTGACCGTAAAAAGTATTGATATAGATTGTGACCAGGATACAATTCTGATTAAAGCAGTTCCTGAAAATATCGTATGTCATACCGGAAGTTTCAGCTGTTTTGGTGAAAAAGATTCCAAAGGATTTTTATACGAACTGGAAGATACCGTTTCAAAAAGAATTGATGAAAAAAGGGAAGGTTCTTATACCTATTCTCTGTATCAAAAAGGAATTAATAAAATGGCTCAGAAAGTAGGCGAAGAAGCTGTAGAACTGGTGATTGAAGCTAAAGACCAGAATGATGAACTATTTAAAAATGAAGCAGCAGATCTGATGTATCACTTTTTAATTTTACTTAAGGCTAAAGGCTTTACTCTGGAAGATATTGAGGAGATATTAAAAAATAGAAGTTAAAAATTAAAGTTATCCTTTTACAAAATAAAAAACCTCGTTTTTTACGAGGTTTTAAAAATGACAGTACAATTATTTATTTTTCAATCATTATTTTTCTTACAGCGGTATGATCTCCGGCCTTTATCATCGCAATATAGCTGCCTTTCGGTATTCCGGAAACATTAATTCTGGTTTGATTTTCTGATTTCAGTAATGACCGTCCAAGCACATCGGTAATTTCAAAAGTGAATTTTTTTACAGTCCCGGGTAATTCTATTGAGAGAATATCTTTTGCAGGATTGGGATACATTTTTACAGATTCTAATGAATTTAAAATGGTTTCATCGGCCCCCAGAATTGCTAATGGTGCTATTGTAGCTACGGCAAAATGTTGGATAGCACCTACAGTGGCTTTCCCGATTTTAAATATATAAACGGGGTCTGTATTGGCAAAAGTATCATTTGAAGTATGAGGATAATTACTTCTGATCCTTTCAAAATATCCTGTAATCACTTCACCTTTGGCTTCAAAAGGCATATAGTCTGTATCTTCTGCAGGATCAATAGCAGTCTGAAGGGTTGAGTAAAGTTGTGTACACGTTACCAGTTCTTGTACCGCAGCCGCTGAAGCAGTTGCATTGCTTGGATTACCGCCCATGTCTTTGTCACAGTAAACCGTATTATTGTTATTTCCCATCTTACCGCCTACCTGATCCAGGTTAAGGACTAATTTGATGTCAAGGATACGGGTATTCCCTTGGTAAGCTACATTATTTGCATAATGGGTACTTCCTCTCAATCCCTGTTCTTCACCGGAAAAATGGATGAATTTAACAGAGTATTCTGTTGGCACGTCTTTCAGGATTCTGGCAGCCTCTAAAATAATGGAAGTTCCGCTTCCGTTATCATTAACTCCGGGACCGTAGATCGTGTCAAAATGCCCGCAAACAATGACATATTTATTAGGATAAAGAGTTCCTTTTTTGGTAATGACCAGATTTTTTGAGCTTGTGCTTCCAAATGTAAAAGGATCCTCTACAATCTGGCTTGCTGCATATCCGTATGATAAATATTTATTTTTAATCCATGCTAAGGTATTGGCATTATTTACAGATCCCGTGGTTTTGATCCCTAAATTTGCAAACTGCTGCAAGTTGGTCGTGATATTGGTCTGGGTCACCAGGTTCGCTCTGTCCTGATAAGCCTGAATAAAAGTTTGTGCTTTTACAGAGTAAATTAATAATGAACTAAAAAGAATAGTAGTAATCTTTTTCATATTATGTAATTTTATCGTAAATATAATAAAAAATCCTAAGTCACTAACCTAGGATTTAAATTTAATATGATGGTACAGATTATTTTTCTACAATAATTTTTCTGGTGATACTGTTATCTCCTGTTTTCACGGTACACAAATACGTTCCGCTTGTAAAGCCTGAAATATTTATTTTAGCTTGGTTTTCAGTATTTAATAACAAACGGCCATCCATATCTGTGATCTCGGAAGTGAAATTTTTTATGCCATAGGGAAGCTCAATATTAATTTCATTTTTAGCAGGATTCGGGTAGATCTTTACAGATTCCAATGAATTTGCTGTAACTTCTTTTACTCCCAATATACTTGTACTGGCCACTGCGAAATGCTGAAGCGCTCCAACAGCAGCTTTCCCCGCATTAAAAACATAGGTAGGGTCTACATTGGCAAAAGTATCATTAACCGTATGTTCATTGTGGCTTTGCGGAGTTTCATAGAAACCGGTAATAATCTCTCCGTTTTCTTCAAAAGGTACATAATCTGATGAATAGGCATTAGACATTACAGTTTGCAAAGGGGAATACAGTGTAGTGCAGGTTGCAAGTTGCTGGGTAAAAGCCAATGATTCGGCATTGTTTCCCGACTGACCCGATTGGTCGCTTTCACATTTGATCGAATTGCTCGGATTTGATAATTTACCGCCTACCTGATCTATATTGAATACCAGTCTTATATCAAATTGACGGACACCGTTTTTGAAAACTACATTGTTGGCATAATGATCACTCCCATACAATCCCTGTTCTTCTCCCGAAAAATGGATAAACCTGATAGAATATTCAGTCGGGATATCTTTCAGGATTCTGGCAGCTTCTAAAATAATAGAGGTTCCGCTTCCGTTGTCACTTACTCCCGGGCCATTAATCGTATCATAATGCCCGCAGATAATCACATATTTATTGGGGTAAAGGGTTCCTGTTTTAGTGATAATCAGGTTTTTAGAATTCAGATTTCCTACTGTGAAAGGATCTTCTTCCATCTGGCTTGCCGTATAGCCATAAGATAAATATTTATTCTTGATCCAGTTAAGAGCATTGGTATTGGCTACGGAGCCTGTGGTTTTTACCCCTAGATTTCCGAATTCCTGCAGGTTTGCAGTAATATTGGCCTGTATAACCTGATTGGCTCTGTTTTGATAAGCCTGGATAAAACTCTGAGCATGTATACTATAGCATGCAGCAGAAAAAAGTAAAAGAGTCGATAATTTTTTCATTCTTACATATTAATTAACGTGAGTTCGATATAAGAAATTATACATTACTATAGAAAAAAGCGGAAA
>NZ_AKJY01000100.1 GCF_000282115.1 Chryseobacterium populi | reverse complement strand
CCCGAAAACACTACCCTAAGTATCCATAGGCGGTTACACAGTGTCCGGGGATACTTATGCAAGTGTCTACACCCCCTTAGGTAAGGGGGTGTAGACGGTTAAAAACCACCTATACCCGGTCCGGAAATACCTGAAACCACTTGCATGACTATCCTAAGCCACTTATATAAGTGTATAGAGACGCTTCCGTACCGGGATCAGGTACTTACAGACTCCCTGTAGCCACCTTATTAAGTAGCTGTAGTCTATATCCGGATAATTGTATATGGGTAAATAAATGGCATAGGGGATCATTTTCTCTATCATTCCGATGGAGAAAAACTGTTACAATAAAACGAAATGGGTAGGCTTAAATATCTGTCTGCAGATATTCTTTTTTATCGAGCTTAAAGTCCAGGAGCTTCCCGTTTCTTTTTACCGTTACATCCACGGTCTGCAAACCTCTTTCCAGCCTGTTGATAAAATAGTGGCAGGCACTTTCTTTATCTAAATTCTCAAGGTTTACCCCATTGATGCTGATGATAGAATCTCCAATCGTCAGCGGAAGGTTTCCGCCCTGGAATACCAGTGAAACCATAGGTTTTGCATCGATGAAACGGTATCCGAAGCCAAAAGATTCGAATTTTGAAGGCTCGTTGATAATGCGTTTCATGTACATTTTATTATTCTTCCAATCCATGATGAAAATATAATCTTTGAAGAAGTCATTTCCGATCAGGTTTGAATTTCCGGTCATTACCATTTCATTGGTAAAGCTTTCGTTGCCTATAGACAGCTTATCTGTCCGGAAAATATAGCCAACCTCCGGCTTCCCTGCCCCGAATGCTCCTACCGCATTGGTTCCGTATGTTTCAACAGCCTGCTTTACTTTTTTGGGATCGTAGTTGTTTTCTGAAACTTTCAGTCTTCCTGTGAATCCTGTATCAAAACTCAGGCTCACATTCCTGTCTAAAATTTTGGTTTCTACCACCGGTGTTTTTTGTGGCTTTGTTTCAAACGGAATGACCATTTTATACCCGCTTGTATCAAAATTGGCTAAATCTGTAGTAGCTTCTAAAGAGTTTTCGGAATAATTGACCCTCCAGAACAGCTTTGCCATCTGGTTGGCCCCGAGAATTCCATCAATTTTAAAGCAGCCCAATTCGGAAATAGTAAGATCCATTACCATCACCCCGATGTTTTTAAAAACAACGTTGTCAACCATCATTTCCGGCAGTTGGGTGAAAATCTGCTCCTGCTTGTTTTTCTGTGAATCTTTTACTTTGCTTTTATGTTTTTTCTCAAGATTCAGCTCTGTATAGATTCCATTGGATATCACCGTCGGCGCCCCGGAATCAAAAAGAAAATTATAGGTTTTTCCGTTGATGCTTACCTTTACAAAAGGCAGATCACTCGTAAAGTTTAAATTGATCTTTTCAACCGGATTTTTAAGCTGCACTTCCCCGCCTTCAAAGAATTTTTTCCCCTGCGCAGAAGCCAAAACGACACAAAAAATGAAAAACAGAATTGAGATTTTCTTCATGGATTTATTTTAAGCTAAAATAGGAAAATTACCTTTATTTTTGAGAATCCAGTTCTAATCTTGTTCTTGCATTTTCCAACAACTCTGAATATGTAAGGATTGTAATATTTTTTAATGAATGTGTTAATTCTTTATAAGCTTGTAAACTATCATTTACATAGTCATCTTTTTTTATTTTTTTCTTTATTTTTTCATCGAGTTTTTCATAATCCGGACATAAGTTTTTCCATGATCCCATAATTATCAACCCCTTAGGCCTTATTGTTTCTATGTGTAATGTATCTCCAATTTTATCATTTAAAAACTCTCTTAATGTCTTATTATCAATTTTATATTCCGGATCATTATCTTTATGAAAGTTTGTGATATATCTTTCCGTTTGGGCTATTGCTATTGCTAGATCTTCGGATGGATAAAACTTTCCCCTACCTCCTCCATATTTAAATAAATATTTATCCGGGCGTTTTAATTCAACCACTTCGACATCTCCTAAATGATTAATAAGAATTAAATCAAACTGTGATCTTGATCTTCCTTTTCTTTGTACATATTTATTTGTATTTAATAATGCAGGTACTCCAAACAAACAATACTGACCATATTCACTAAGTATTTTTTCCATTAAATGCTCCGGGCCAGTAATCGATGTTTTTAAAAACCCAAATTCTTTATTTCCGATGACTTTTGCATCAGATATAGAGATATTATCTTTTTGAAGGATATCATCAATTGTATCTATTAGCCATTTTGTTTGCTTATTTATCTGCTTCTCAATAACAACTTGATTTTTAGATCCACTTTCCAATTGATCAGATAATGAAACTAAATCCTCTTGGTCTATCTCACCACTAGCTATAATTTCTTTAAGCAACAGGTTATAATCTCTATTTGAATTGATTTTATCTGTCAAAAAATTAAACTCAGATTTTAAAAAGGGGATGAATCTATTAAATACTTTTTGTGATTTTTCAACACTTTCTTCATTATCAATCTTAATTATATTATTATATGTTTCAAGATTTATATATAAATTTTCATTCTCAATCCTATTACTATCTCCAATAGTTATATTTCTAATAGAAATTTCTTCAATTTCTTTAAATACACTGTAAATCTTATTAACATTATTTGGAGGATTTAAAATATTTATATTTAAAATATTTAATGTATCATGATTTATAAAAATTCTTACTGAATCTAAATGTTTAACTTCTAAAACCTTATCAATATTATTTGGTCTAAACCTAAATTTGGAATAAATCAGCTCATTTTTTGTAACAGTAAGTAATAAGTTTCCATCCACATAATATTTATTTCTTTTTTTAACAACATCTGAGACCCCTTCTAATTTTTTAAGCTTAGTAAGAAGTTTTTCTATTGGCTTTTTTAAAAATACTCTTTTCATTATATGGTTATTTTAGTTGATTTGGTCAAAAGAAAAATTTAATTCTCCTTAATCAATTAAATGTTCAATGTCTGTTAACATTATTTGTTTCGAAAATATAAATATATAATTATTATACCTTACGGAAAATCGTATTTCTACGGAATTTTCAATCACTTGACTATAAAAAACAAAAAAGCCACCTTTCCGGATGGCTTTAAAATTATAATCTAAATATCTAAAATTTGTCAAGAATTTTCTGTGGCAAAATCTTCACCAATTCCGGTTTGTATTGCTTTTCAAGGATAACAAATTTCCAGTATTTTCTGTCTGTGGAAATGGCACCGGCTTTCATATAGGCATTAATCAGATAGGCGCCTTCATTGTCCAGATATTTCACATTCTTTTTACCATACCTTGATTCCAGGACACTGCTGACCTTCTTTTTCATCTCGTCATTCATTGCACCGACATTGCATTTCAGGTTAAACAAATAATTAAAAACAGAAAAATACTCTCCATTAATCAATTCCGGCTTTTCAACCGTTCCAAACTGCATATTCAGGAGGTCGACTTTCATAAACGGGTTGTTGTAGGTCATTTCCAGGATCTGCTTCATCTGGTCTTTCTGTACTATAGTGAAGAATTTAGGATACATGCAGTTCACGGCTTCATCTGTCTTTTTATTTTTGATGCTGCTGGTAAAATAAGTAAATGATTTTTTTATCGCTTGCACATCGGTGTTTGCTTTAGCCTGGCCGAAAGATACCCCGGAAAGCAGTACGAATAAGAATATAAGTAATTTGGGTTTCATCGTGATAATTGGGTTATAGATTAATAAAAGCCATCCTTTCGGACGGCTTTTCAGTTTTTTATAAAGTTTCGATTACTGCACTTTTACAAGCTCAACGTCGAATATCAACCATGCGTTTGGCGGGATCACTCCTCCTGCACCTCTTTCTCCGTAAGCCATTGCCGGCGGAATCAATAATGTAGCAGTTTCACTTTCTTTTAATAATAGGATTCCTTCATCCCATCCTTTGATCACTCTTCCCATTCCGATCGGAATTTCGATAGGCTCATTTCTTTTGAATGAAGAATCGAATTCAGTTCCGTCTACCAATTTACCGGCATAGTGTACAGATACGTTATCACCTGCTTTTGGGGCTTTTCCGCCTGTAGTTTTAGTGATCTTGTAGTATAATCCGGATTCTGTTTTCTGCATTCCTGCCTTTAAATCTTCAACCATTTTCAGCTGGTTTGCTTTAAATTCTTCTTCTTTTTTCTTTCTCTCAGCCTCTTCTTTCGCTAAAAAAGCTTTGTTGTTTTCAGCAATTTTAGATTTTCCTTCGTTGAAGGCCTTTGCAGCATCATAATTTTTGTACTCATCACCTTTACTGAAAACGGCCACTTTTTCCAATACCACATCAGTTTTAGGCTTGTCCTGAGCTCCTTTCTCTACGTTTGCAATGGCATCAATTACATCGTTACCTTTTACCACTTCTCCGAAGATGGTGTGTTTTCCGTCTAGCCAAGGGGTTGCTACTTCAGTGATGAAAAACTGGGAACCGTTTGAATTAGGCCCTGAGTTTGCCATTGATAAAATACCTTTACCTGTATGTTTAAGGTCGTTTCTTTCGTCCTCGAATTTGTATCCTGGATCTCCCATTCCTGTTCCCTGAGGATCACCACCCTGGATCATGAAATCTTTAATCACTCTATGGAAAATCGTTCCGTTATAAAAAGGAACTCCTTTAGCCTTAGCTTTGTTATCAATTTTCCCTTCTGCAAGACCAACAAAGTTAGCCACAGTAACAGGCGATTTTTTGTCTTCAAACTTTACAATAAGATTTCCTTTGGAAGTTTGAAGATTAGCATAGAGTCCGTCTTTAAGACCTTCGTAAGTTTCTTTGTCTACGTTCATTTTTTTATAAATTGGTGTACAACTCATCAGCGAAACACTTGCCGCTGCCAGAATTATATTCTTGTTAAACAATTTCATTTATTGAGCTTTTAATTTTATGATTAAAGGGATGTCGTTATCTATTTTTTTCTCGTCGCCATACGTTCCGTATGCCAGAGCAGATGGAACCAAAATCGTAACTTCCTCACCATCATGTATAAAACGCAAAGCATTTTCTACCGCCTTTAATTCATCAAAGTGCCCGAATTTAGCATCTTTTCTTTCAATCGGTTCATCATAGATTTTGGTCTGGTCAAAATCATACAATTCATAAGAGTAAGAGATCAGCGAGTTGTCCGGCCTCTTTTCTCTCAGGTCAAAACCTTCGGTATTTACCCAGTAATTAAGCCTGGTAGGATAATATTTTACAGGCTGTCCATCAATCCATTCCTGGATGTGCATTCTTTCCTGGGCATTCAGGTTTTTCATCCTGTTCTTGGAAACATCAAGGTCATTCTGACTTAAAACCCCACCAATAGGCGGATGAGCCTGATTATTCCTATTGCAGCTCAACAGCCCCAATACCGATATGAAGAGTATTTTTTTCATAAACTTTTGCGAAAATACACATTTCACAGGATATAAAAAATAAAAAAAGCCAAGAATATCCTGGCTTTATATAATTATCTGTTGTAGAGATTTAAGCTGTTTCAAGAACGTTTTTCTCTACCAGTACTCTCCATCCGAATGAATCTTCAGAAAGATTGGTCTGAATATTTACAAGATCATTTTTAAGAAGTACAGCATAGCTTTCTTCATCAGACAATTTAGGTAATGCCAATTTCTCATTGTTATAGCCTAATGCCTGGAAAACAGTAGTTACCACTGCAGTTCCTACCCCCCAAACTTCTTTTAAACTTCCATTTCTCTGAGCATCAATAACAGTTTTTACCGGAATCGGCTCTACTTTTACTTCAATACCTCTTTTCTTAGCCAACTGAAGGAAGCTGTCTCTGGTAACCCCGTCCAGGATTTTTTCAGAAGTCGGTGGCGTATAAATAGTATCGTTGATTCTCACGAAAACATTCATGGTACCGCTTTCTTCAAAAAGTTCATGAGTAGCATCATCCGTCCAGATGATCTGATCGTAGCCTTCTTCGATTGCCAGCTGAGTCGGGTAGAAAGAAGCCGCATAGTTTCCGGCAGCCTTAGCAGAGCCTACACCACCGTTAGCCGCTCTTGAATAATGATCTGAAATTTTTACAGAAACAGGCTCTGTATAATAGCTTTTTGCAGGAGTTGCCACAATAGCAAACATATATTTTTCAGCTACTCTTGCTTTTAAAGCTTCTTCCGTAGCAAAGATCAACGGTCTGATATATAAAGACATTCCTTCTCCCTGAGGAATCCAGTTTCTATCGATATCCACTAATGCTTTTAAACCATCCAAAAACATTTCTTCCGTTACCTCAGGCATTGCAAGACGTTTTGCAGACTTATTGATACGTTCAAAATTCTTTTCAGGCCTGAAAAGGAAAACCTGCCCGTCTTTGTCTTTATAGGCTTTCAT
>NZ_AKJY01000099.1 GCF_000282115.1 Chryseobacterium populi | reverse complement strand
CTGACATCATTGATCAAGATAGATTAATTGCGGCTTAAATCGAACTCACGTTAATTTATAAAAAAAGAATGCAATAGCATTTTTAAACTTATTATTTTATCAATATGACAATTAAATCACAAATAAATTACATAAAAACGAAAAGTCCGGAGAAAATTCTCCGGACTTGTTATTTTTAAGATTTTCTAGCTTAAAAAATCTCTCTTCCTGAAAAGTGAAATGTAGCTTCAATAAGAGCATTCTCATCAGAATCTGAACCGTGAACAGCATTCTCTCCTATACTTCTTGCAAACATTTTTCTGATGGTACCTTCCGCTGCTTCTGCAGGATTTGTAGCTCCGATTAATGTTCTGAAGTCTTCAACTGCATTTTCTTTTTCTAAAACAGCAGCAACAATTGGCCCTGAGCTCATAAATTCTACCAATTCACCATAAAATGGTCTTTCAGCATGTACTTCGTAGAATTTTTTGGCATCAGCTACAGTAAGCTGAGTCAATTTTAAAGCTTTAATTTTAAAACCTCCTTCTGAAATTTTACCCAAAATAGCACCGATATGTCCATCAGCAACGGCATCAGGCTTAATCATAGTGAATGTAATATTAGACATAAATGTATATTTTTTTAATGCTGCAAAATTACAAAAAATATCTTTCATTTTAATTTTAATTTTTTTTTAACATAAAAATAACTTTTATTAAGAAAGTGTGAACCAATCTTTGGCACAGTAATTGTTTATTCTATTGCGATTCTCATGTTTAATTTGAGTTTTCATGGTTATTAGTTTTTACCCAGCTTCGGCTGGGTTTTTTTATAGCTAATAATCTTTATATATTATCAAATTAACAATAAATAAGTCATTTTAATATCAAATATTAAAATTTAAATCAATACCTTTAGATGCCTGAAAAAAATTGAAAAAAAATTAATGCGCCATTTTATAAGATTAATTGTCTTCCATATAGATTTTTTCTGTCAACTTTTTCACTTTTACGGCTTTCTAATAATACAATTATGGCACGGTTACAGCCAAAGATACTTTTGATTCTAAAAATCCAACTATTACAAAAATTAAATGTGATCATTAACTGAGGAATTCAATTAACGCAGGAGCCTTTAAAAAGGGATATGACATGAGTGAGTCATTGTGACAGGAAATAAAAGCCTATAGATATCAATATATATAATATGTCAATTTTAATATCACAGAAAAATATTTTCAGAAAGTAATCAGGAAATTTATTTTTGGGCAGCTTCTTCCGCCTCATCCATCAGCTTGATGTAAGTTGAGTATCTTGAATGCTGGATTTCCCCTTTTTCGAGGGCATCAATAACAGCACATTTCGGTTCGTTGATATGAAGACAGTTGTGGAATTTACATTCTTCTCTTTTCTTGAAAATCTCCGGAAAATAATGCTGTACTTCTTCTTTTTCAATATCAATCATAGCAAACTCCCTTACTCCCGGGGTATCAATTACATTCCCACCAAAATCCCAGAAGTGCATCTGGGCAAAAGTAGTGGTATGTTTTCCCTTTAAATGAGTATCCGATATTTCAGAAGTTTTCAGGTTTAATCCAGGTTGCAGGGCATTAACCAAGGTAGATTTCCCACAACCCGAATGTCCGAAAAATACAGAGGTCTTGTCTTTCAGCAAATCTTGTAATTCTTCTAAATTAAGCCGGGAATAAGATGAAATTTCCAAAGTGTCATATCCTATTTCCTGATAAAGAAACTCGATGTCTTTTACAAGCTCTATTTCTTCATCATTTAAAACATCTATTTTATTGAAAAGGATTAACGGGGTAATATTATAGGCTTCACAGCATGCCAGAAACCTGTCGAGAAAACCAAGTGATGTTTCGGGATGTTTGAGAGTGAAAATGAAACAGGCCAGGTCTATATTGGATGCAATAATATGAGCCTCTTTTGAAAGGTTTACAGACTTTCTGATCAGGTAATTCTTACGGGATTCTATTTTCGTAATCCATGCAATATTATCCTGTTCCAATTGAAATTCAACAAAATCTCCTACAGCAAGCGGATTGGTAAGCCTGGTTTTAATGAGCTTGAATTTACCACGTATCCGGGCTTCGTAAATGGTATTGGTTTCGAGTTCCAAAACCTGATACCAGCTTCCTGTAGATTTAATGATTTTTCCTTTCATACCTATTTAGGGTACAAATATAAGGAATTAGCCGATAGAAATCAGGGCTTAGGATTTAGGATATCGTTTAAATTTTACGTTAAACCTTACCTACTTCCTAGTCCCTGACTATTTTAGTACTTGCAACCTGTTACTTTCTAAATCCTGTCGATCATAATACTATTCTGCACTTCAATAGATTCCTCGTGAATTGCTTTGAAAACTTTTTCAATAAAATCCTGGGACATTCCTGTTTCCTTGGCTTTTTGAGTTGCGTATTCAGTAATTACTTTCCAACGTTCAGGCTGGAAGATAGCAATATCATTTTCTTTTTTAAGCTTACCAATTTTCTCCGAAATCTTCATTCTTTGGGAGAGAAGTTCGATCAACTGGAAATCAATATCAGAAATTAAAGTCCTGTGTCTTCCCATTTCCCCATCGAAACCTGCCAATCCTGAATTTCTGATTTTCAGATTCCCTATTAACTCAGCCAGAACTTCCGGTGTAATCTGCTGGGAAGCGTCACTCCATGCTTCATCAGGATTAGAGTGTGTTTCTATGATCACTCCCTGGTAGCCGACGTTCATTGCTTCCTGGGTAACATCTGCCAATCCGGTTCTGTTTCCGCAAATATGAGAAGGGTCGATTAACATTGGGATATTGGGAAACTGGCTTTTGAAATCCAATGCAATCTGCCAGTTCGGATTGTTTCTGTATTTTGTTTTCTGGTAAGTGGAAAATCCCCTGTGGATCACTCCTAAATTTTTAATATCCTGTCCTAAAAGCCTTTCCAAAGCACCAATCCATAAAGCTAAGTCAGGATTTACCGGGTTTTTCACAAAAACCGGTTTATCAGTCCCCCTCAAAGCCATTGCAATTTCCTGGACGGTAAAAGGGTTTACTGTAGAACGTGCCCCGATCCAAAGGATATCAACATCTGCTTCTAATGCTGCAAAAACATGGTGGGCATTGGCAACTTCCGTAGCTGTTTTAAAACCATATTCTTCTTTTACTTTCTTCAGCCAGTTTAAACCGATCACTCCTACTCCTTCAAATCCGTTCGGTTTTGTACGCGGCTTCCAGATTCCTGCACGGAAGATAGGCACCTGTGCATTGGTTTCTTTTATTCTTTTTGCAGTTTCAAGCATCTGAGCCTCACTTTCTGCACTACATGGCCCCGCGATCATTAACGGTTGTGAAAATTCATTAATCCACTCGTTCTTTAATTCTTTTAAATTCATTTTGTTAATTTATTTTATATTTTTTTGTTCTTTTTAAAATGATATACCAACAGCTCTTCCCTTATAAAGTTACTTTATAAATCTTTTCAAAAAATGCCGTTTAAAATTTTTAATGGGATCAGGAACTTTGAGAGAGCATCTGTTATTCCTGTATTTTTTGAGAAAGAAATTTAATTAGCAATACCAATAAAATCGATAATAGCTTCTAAAATTTCTGTAATAGGTAGCTGAAAAACTAAAATAACTGCTAAAGTAATTAGCAGGTGTGAAATAAGACAGATATGTAATCAATAATTTTTCCACTTTATCGTGTAAATTGTCTGTTTTCAGCTTTTCAGTTAATAATTGGTATTTGTCAGAAACATATTTTCTGAACAAATATTTGACAAATATATAAAATTATGTCAAATCAAACTTCATTAAATCATCAAGATCTTTCAGTAAAGGATTTTTCTCTATGAACCTTTCAAATATCTTCTTCTTGGTAACCACCTCTATTTTAAGGCTTTGCAGGTCTTTTTCATACTCAATTTCAATGGCATAATTATGCACTTTTCTTTTGAAATGATTAAAAAAATCGCCACTTATTTTATCAAATTCCACTTTTGCAGAATCGGAAGGATATGAAACCCTGATGATATTTTCATCCGCCTTTATCATTTTAAACACCTTAATGGCATTATAAATAATAACATCTCTGGATTGAGTTTGTTTCAGGAACAAATTCCATTCCATCTGTAAATCAGTATCGGTGAAATGTTGTTGCGGAAGATTTTCTGTTTTTGTAACAACGGTTTCAGCTACTTCTTCTTTTTCTTCTTTATTCAGGAAAGAATTAATACTGAAACCCGAAGATGCTCCTTGTCTGGATAATGGCTTAGAGGTTTTTTGTATTACAGTTTCCCGCGGAATGTCGATTGATACTGCTGTTTGTAGTTCCGGCTTTTCTTCTTCAGGCTGTTGTTTTGGTACTTCGGGGAGTTTTACTTCCTGCTTTTCATGAATGAACGGAGCTAATATTATGAACTTTTTTTTTT
>NZ_AKJY01000098.1 GCF_000282115.1 Chryseobacterium populi | reverse complement strand
GCTCAAAAAATTTTACGGAAATAACTTTTTATTATTTTTAATCATTACATAGTTATGATCGACAAAGAAGATTTATTAAACAATAAGGATTTTTACAAGTCCTTCAAGAATGGAGAAGATTTGACATCATTCTTCAAAGAAATGCATAAACGAGCTGTAGAACATATGCTTGATGCAGAATTAGATACTCATTTGGATAACGAGAAGCATCAGAAATCCACTACTGGAAATTACCGAAACGGACACGGAACCAAGAAGATAAAATCCTCATTTGGTGAATCTGAAATTAAAGTTCCTAGAGATAGAGAAGGCAGTTTTGAACCTGCATTAGTTCCAAAGAGACACAATATCATCGATGGTTTGGAGAATATTATCATCTCATTTTATGCTAAGGGAATGAGTGTAAGTGATATTGAAGAACAAATTAAAGAGATGTATAATTTTGAGGTTTCTACTTCCACCATATCACGAATAACCCATGCAGTTGCCAGTGAAGTGGTGAGCTGGCAGAATCGCCCGCTTGAAGATTTATATCTCATTGTTTGGATGGATGGCATTGCCTTCAAGGTAAGGGAAAGCTCCAAAGTCATCAATAAAACCATTTATCTGGCTGTTGGATTAAATCGTGACGGGAAAAAGGAAGTCTTGGGAATGTGGCTTGGAAAAAATGAAAGCTCAGCTTTTTGGATGAGTGTTCTCACAGATTTAAAAGCTCGTGGTGTAGAAGATATTCTCATCACCGCCACCGATAATTTAAACGGATTTACCCAGACTATCCGTTCTGTCTTTCCTGAATCTCAAACCCAAATTTGTGTGGTCCATCAAATCAGAAATGCCTGCAAATATGTGGTTTGGAAAGACAGAAAAGAATTCTCTGCCGATATGAAGCATATTTACACGGCGCCAACAAAACAGGCGGCTGAAGCCGCTCTGGGTGATTTTGCAGGGAAATGGGAAAGCAAATATTCTTATGCAATTGGGTCCTGGCGAAACAATTGGGATGAACTCACTGTATTTTTTGAATTTCCTCTTGAGATCCGAAAAATCATTTATACCACAAATTTAATTGAAAATCTCAACGGGAAAATCAGAAAATACACCAAAAACAAAATGTCGTTTCCTACGGATGATGCCGTAATGAAATCAGTGTATCTTGCACTAAAAGAAGCTACTAAAAAATGGACGATGCCTATCCATAATTGGGGTATTGTACTCAACCAATTTATGCTTATTTTTGAAAAAAGGCTCAGATTATAAAATCCAAGCCTAGCTTTTTAACTTACACACTTTACGGGATAGTGTC
>NZ_AKJY01000097.1 GCF_000282115.1 Chryseobacterium populi | reverse complement strand
TGAATGCAGATGGCAGTATTAATATTTCAGCTAATGGAGGAATAAATGCCACAGGAGTTCCGAACCTTGTGAACTCAGGAGGAAATGCTGATATCGGCGGAGACCAAGGACAGGGAATCGGTTCTGCTGCTGATGCGACAGTCAATGCGTGTTCTTTCTGCTATCGACCTGCCATTACATCGGGAACAGCTCTGGATACACAATATGGGATTACATCATTAGGAAGGGCAGGCTCACAGAATGGTAACTGGCCTATGGTAAGAAAAGGAGGCTGGGTGGCCCTGGAATCCAAAACCAAAGGCTTTGTTCCTAATAAATTAACCACTGCTCAAAAAAATGCATTGATCCCTGTAGAAGGTATGATGGTGTATGACATTACTTTAGACTGCCTGAGCATTTACGACGGAACATCCTGGAAATGCTTCAATACCCAGGGATGTCCCAATTAACTAAATTAATACTACTTATAAGATGAAAAATATATTATCACTCCTCATTATCTCATTGTCATATTCCGTTCAGGCACAGGTGGCAATAGGAAAAACATCTGTCACCAATACGTCCGTATCTATGGAATTTGAGACGGCCAATAAGGGGCTGATCCTTCCCTGGACGACTTCCGCAGCTTCCACCGCAGGGGCTGTCGACGGAACGATGATCTATGACCTCTCCGATCATAAGGTAAAGGTAAAATATGCTACAGGATGGAAAGACCTTTCAGTAGATACAACCGGGACAACAATTGATCCGCTGACCAATATTGACGGAAGCCTGATTCAGGATTCAGCCAATGAAAATGCTTCTGCAAAAACAAGTATAGGCACAGTGACCTCCACACCGGGAATCCTGGTTCTGGAAGACAATAACAAAGCCATGATCCTGCCTAAAGTAGCAAGCCCGCACCTTAATATCATCAACCCTGCCCCAGGGACCATGGCATATGATACTACGGCAAAACTACTGGCGGTCTTCAACGGAAAAGTCTGGAGCTTCTGGAGGCCTTAAA
>NZ_AKJY01000096.1 GCF_000282115.1 Chryseobacterium populi | reverse complement strand
TCATTACTGGAAAGTCAAAAATATACTCCACTTTTTTTTAAAGAGTTATATTTCAGACGATGGAAGGTTGAGACTTTTTATGATGAGTTTAAAAACAAACTAAAAATTGAACATTTCTCAGGATATTCACATCAAAGCATACTACAAGATTTCTTTGCGACTTTATTTGTCAGTAATGTGCAAACACTTATTGTAGGGGATTTAGCTGAAGAAATAAAGGAAAATAACATAAACAAAAAATACAATTACAAAATCAACACTAACTTATCTTATGGCTTTATGAAAAACAGAATAATAAGTATGTTTCTCAAAGAACAAAATATAAAGGAGGTTATAGAAGAGTTAAAAGAACTCTTTAAAAATCATCTTGTTCCGATAAGACCCAATCGCTCCAATAAAAGAGATATTGGGAAATATCGAAATCGAATAAAACCAAAAGTATCTAAAAATCAAAAAGATGCGTTATGACAATTGCTTAACTTAATGACATTGGGCGCGAGCGTCTCGCTCGTGTCTTA
>NZ_AKJY01000095.1 GCF_000282115.1 Chryseobacterium populi | reverse complement strand
CCTCGGTTTCCGTTCAGAATACCGCCTCTACCCAGTACTATCAGGATATCCAATTCAATCCTTTTTCAAATTTATCCAAAAACAGCATTACAGCAAGCTACAGGCATGTGGGTGAAAATCTTGATCTGTATCAGCTGGCAGGATCAGGAGGGTTTAATTTACCTTCAGGGTATGTTTCAATCAGGGGAAATATTTACACGATGAATAATCAAAGTGACCCTGTTGTGAATAATACCTATATTTCTTATCACCGCGAGAACAGCGAATTTACGCTGGGAAATATCAATAAACTTTTAGAATTATCTCTTTTCGGGCGGGGCGCAGAATATGCTTTTACTTCTTCCGATAAAGATAAAAAGGTGGAAGTAGGCTTTGTTGACCAGACTTTTAGCCTGATCGAAAGAAACTCATTTTTAAAATACGGCTACGGTTTTTATGCTAAAGGTACGCTTGGTGCTCAAAATGCTTCCCGTACCATTTCAGGGACATATATTTTCAGAAATGATCCTTATGATAAGGCAAAGCACAATTTGCTGGGAACAGATATGCAGTATTCATTCAATAAAGACTGGAGAGTGAATACCAGAATATACGGAGGACTCAGCTTCTATGAAAATAACAATGTTACAAAGCCTTCATTAGCACTGGAATCTCAATATTCCGGGATGATCAGTAAGATCAGCCTGAATGGAGATTATTTTTACAGCACAGATTATTATCCCGGAAACCGGAGAGGAATATTACAGATACAGCAGAATTTTTCTACCCATATCTTCAAAGATTATTATGTATATACCAACGTTGTTATCTCTAACTTCTCCCCTAAGTTTTATTTTTACAATAATGACCTGAAATCAAACAGTATAAGATTTGATACGGGAATTAATTTTCCTAAAAAAAGTAATTTCGGGTTGGGTATCGGTTATCAGTACCAGGAAGAAAACTCCAACACCTATAATAACTTTTTCATTGTCCCGGGGAATCAGGAGGCTAAACAGCTGAAGGCACAGAGACTCACGGAATATATAACCTAGTCCAGCCCTGATAAAAAGCATTCATCAATCATAGGAATAGAAACAGGTTTAGTAAATTATCCGGATATTGACGGTTCTCAATATCAGATGAAAATCACCGGAAGCTATAATTACAAATGGTTTAATTTAACTTCCATTTATCAATACGGAAGCTATTTTCTTTCTGAATATGCCTTTTCCAGGATGCTTAATAAAAATACAGCCTATAAAAAGCTTTCCGTTTCAGCTTTTGTTAATAAAAACTTTTTTGACAAGAAGATAAATCTAACTTCGGGATTATCTTATACGGATGATGTATTGTATGGAAAGTCTCCTTCCGGGTTTATTAACCTGAAATATTCAAAAAAACGTTACGGGATTTATCTGAATTCTTCGTGGTTTAATTATTCTTCAAACAATTTCAGCAACAATCTTTTTACCGTTGAAGCAGGAGTCACCTTAAACCTCGAACCCAATACCCTGAACCCGGGAAAGAAAGGAGATATAAAAGCCCTGGTATTTTATGACCATAACAACAATAATGTATATGATGATGGGGATAAAGAAGCAGAAAACTACCTGATCATGCTCAATAATATTTCTTTTAAAACCAATAAGGAAGGGAATATTATTTATAAATCGGTTCCTTTCGGAAAATTTATTTTAAAACAGGTGATCCAGCAGGGATGGTATTATGATGAAGCTGAATTTGAAGTTCAAAAGCACTCCTGTTTCTTAGAAATCCCTCTCCATCAAAACGGGACAGCCCAGGGGAAAGTCATTTATGATTTTGATGCCAAAACAGCTCTGGAATTCAGTCCTAAAACCGGGGGAATTATTTTTAATATTTATAAAGACGATCTGTTCTTAAAACGTATTGTCACTGATGATAACGGTGAATTCGTTTCTTTCCTGGAATCGGGGAATTATAAGATCGAGCTTAACGAAAATTCATTATCAGCCAATACCTACAGCGAACGCACCACTTCCGGCTTTAAAGTTGAGGCAGGAAAAATAATAAATGTTGAACCATTTATGATCAAAGTAAAAGAAAAGAAAATCAGGGTAAAGAAATACGGAAATTAACCCTGTCGTTTCACATTCATTATTCATTTATATCTGAAAGATACATTCTCATGATGATATATCCCTTTTCTGCGGGCAGATCTAAACCCGCCTAAACCCAAGGAATGGAAATTGAAATATATACAAATTATACATACTATTTCCAGTTTGTATTTAAAATAATAATTATATTTTTACAAAACAACTAATATAATTTAATTATATAGTATAATGTCATGATTATAAGCAATAAAGATAAAATTATCCGCAAAATGAATATATTCTTAGGAATATTAATATTGGATATTTTTCTGACCATAGCCGGTTTTATCCTGAAATTCTTCATTAATGAAAATTTCAGATGGCCACTATTTTCTTTCTCCCTTGCATTGGGTGTGTACATCATCATCCGGCTTATGAATCTGAGGATCTTTCAATTTGAGAATTCGGGGGCTATTTTTTCCGTTAAACGCTATCATCCTTTAAAAAAAGGCATTGTATTTCCGATGGTTGAATATCCTGTCAATATGCTACGCACTTTAAAAAGAGACCGGCTTTTATTTTCAGATTTCATTATCATAGAGGTACATTCAAAGAAAAAAGACAAATTAATCCGTTTTAGTATTAAAGTTTCATCTTTCAGTGAAGGGGATTACAGGAAGATGAAAAATTCTTTTCAATAATTTAAGCTCAATGCAAAAGCATAGTCATCATTCCAATTTTTATGTTATCACCGGCGGTCCCGGTGTCGGAAAAACAACCGTTCTTAATGAACTGAAAAAGAAGGGATATACAACTGTACCGGAAAATGCCCGGGAAATTATTCAGGAACAGGTAAGAAATAACGGTGAAGGGCTTCCCTGGAAAAACAGGGAATTGTATACCTCACTTATGATCAATGCCGCCGTAGAAAGTTTTAAATCCTTTTTTTCCACTACAGATACCGTTTTTTTCGATAGAGGAATCTTAGATTCATTTTGTTATGCAGATATGATGAGTTTAAAAATCTCTGATGAGATGAAGGATATTGCCCAAAACCTCCGGTATAATCAAAAAGTATTCATACTTCCTCCCTGGCCTGAAATCTATACTACTGATGATGAGAGAAAACAAACCTGGGAAGAGGCATTAAATACTTTTGATATCATGAAGAAAACCTATTCCGGGTATGGATACAGGCTCATAGATGTTCCTTTAGAATCCGTTGAAAACAGGGTCAAATTTATTACAGACCACTTATAAACCTGTTAATTAAAAGACTGCTTGTAGCTCAAAGGGGTTACATTCATTTTCTTTTTGAATAATTTATTGAAAGACTGTGAATGTTCAAACCCAAGATAATAAGCGATCTCCGCTACAGAATAATTAGTAGTTGTAAGATATTCTTTTGCCTTTTCAATAAGCTTTTCATGAATATGTTGTTGGGCATTTTGGCCTGTGAGATTACGGAGCATATCACTTAGATAATGCGGTGACAGATTCAGTTCTGAAGCCAGAAATTCTACAGTAGGAAGGCCGTTGTTTAAAGCCTCCTGCTTATTGAAATAATCTTCCAGCAGAGATTCCATTTTAGAAAGCAGATTACTGTTCACCGTTTTCCGGGTGATAAACTGGCGTTTGTAAAACCGGTTGCTGTAATTCAGCAGCACTTCAACATAAGAAATAACAACATCCTGGCTGATCTCATCAATTGCAGTTTCCAATTCTCCCTGGATATTTGCCAATAGCCCTACAATAAGGGTTTTCTCTTTGTCTGACAGATGTAATGCTTCATTCGTATCATAAGAGAAAAATCCATATTTTTTAATGCTCTTCACCAATGGGTAATTCCTTATAAAATCGGGATGAATCAAAAGTGTGTATCCGTGATATTCGGCTTCTTCGTCAGTAGATAATATCTGATTGGGAGCTGTAAACATCATTCCGCCCTCATTAAAATCATAATAGCCCTGCCCATATCCCATTTTACCGTTCTCAGAAAACTTGTATGAGATCTTATAAAAATCGAGAATAAAATTCCGTTTAAGCATATCTTTGTTAACACTCATTTTGGTATTATCTACAAGGCTGATGAGCGGATGAAGAGGCTTCGGAAGCCTTAGCAGATTATGAAGCTCCGATATGGATGAAATCTTTAAAGGGGCGCTGTCTTTCTTTTCCATGATATAAAAATATGAAAATTAGTTATGAGTTTTGAGTTATGAGTTTAAAGTCAATCAGAAGTTGTAGGTTTATTTCACACCGTGAATCTTAACTCATAACTCATAATTCTTAACTCTTTTAAATAAACTGTTTTCCCAATTGTTCTCTGAACATCTCATCACCAAGCTCAAGACGTTGTGCATACAATGCTTTTGCATCTGCTCCGGCAACATATCTTAATTGTTTTTTGCCGTCTGTAGCTGCTTCATATACTACCTCAGCAATAAGTTCCGGTGTTGAAGCCCCTTCCATCATACTTTCGGTATTTGAAAACATTGTATTGATCATTGGTTCATATTCCGGTTGTGTTCCCATATCTAAAGAACGGCTTATAAAATCTGTTTTAATTCCGCCCGGAGAAACTGTTTTGATATTTACTCCGAAAGTATTGAGTTCAAAAGCAAGACTTTCGCTCCATCCTTCCAATGCCCATTTTGTTGCATGATAAGTGGATCCTAAAGGGAACGCAATCAGCCCGCCAATAGAAGTGGTCGTAATAAACATCCCGTTTCTTCTTTCTCTGAAATAAGGGATAAAAGCCTGGGTCACACGGATAACCCCTAATAAGTTGGTGTTTAACTGTTTTACAATCTGATCATCCGTCAATGCTTCCAAAGGACCGATCAGTCCGTATCCCGCATTATTGAAAACCAGATCAATATTGCTGAGCTCAAGTGCTTTTTTTACAGTAGACTGAATCTGCGCCGGATTGGTTACATCCAATGGAAGTAAGGTTATGTTTTCCAACTGGTCCAGTTCGGTTTCAGATTCAGGGTTTCTCATTGTAGCGATTACGTTCCAACCTCTGTTTTGAAATAATTTTGCAGTAGCTTTTCCTAATCCTGCAGATGCACCTGTTATAAAAATTGTTTTCATTTTTTTGATGTATTTAAAATTACAGGACAAAGGTCAGCATTAGCAAAAAGGAAGTAGTTGCCAAAGCGGATAAAGATGTAGCCAAAACGGAATCCGGGAGAATCGGATATTTTTATCAGCCTGAAAGTAGTTCTTTAGTGCATTTAAAAGTGTAAGATCATTGAAATTCTTTTCCGAATTTTTTGAAATTCTGTAGCTCGGGCAGAGCCTGAACCTTCATTGTGCTTTTGGTTTTCTTCACCGGTTTTTCCGAACCTAAAATTTTAGTTTCTTCAGTTTTGGTTCCGGTCAGAAGATTAAAATCTGTTTCTTTGGTTGTGTTTTTACCATCCCAGAAAGTTTTTGAGAAGTGAATCAGTTCAAATCTTCCGTTTTTAAATCTGAAGGTATGCTGAGATTGCCCGTCCTTTATATCGGATATCATAATGAGGTTTCCATCCTCAACAGAGAAATTGGAAATCTGATTCACTGTATGCTTTCCATTTTTCCCGGAAGGATATTGAGGTTCAATGATATTGGTTGAAGATAAAATAGGTTTCAGTTTTCCATCTTGCTGACCAAAGAAGATTTCTAGTTTTAAGGGCACAACAGAAGCTGCAGTATCCATGCTTACCATAATTTTATCTGTGAGACCGTCGTTATTCAGATCTCCTTCTTCTTCTCTTACTTTTACAGTAAAATTATCTTTTATTTTATCCTGTGAATAGATATTGATTTCTATTAAAAGTAAAAGGGTCAGCAGTAGTTTTTTCATAGTAAGCATTAATTTGGTACGGCAAGTTATAAAGACTATTCCACAAATTCACAATAAAATACTTTTTTAACCTATCTTTATAATCGCTGTTATCATCAATGAAAAACCGGTAAGATATGACCTCACCGGTTTGAAAAAAACAAAAATTGATATGGATATGATTAGATATGTGTTTGTTTTTGGTGATACAAATTTATATTTATTTAGACTTAATAAAAATAATAAACCTAATGATATTTATCAGTTTATCGTTAATTTATTTCCAAGATGAAAAAAAATGAATAAAAACTGTAAATCAAATATTTAGTTGATATAATTAAAACAAAAAAACTATATATAATTTTACACTAATTAACATAATAACTTTTTTTCTCTATTGATTGATTTATTATATATTTACCAAACTAAATTTAGCCATTTATTATTATGAAAAACTTAAAAAAACTAACCCGGATTGATCTAAAAAGTATTACAGGAGGACTATTTAGAGAAAACAATTGTCATTGTCACGGAAGCACCCCTTCAAGCCCCAATCAAGGACTCCCTCCAATTGATATACCTTCAGATAGTGCAGCACAATGTTTCAATACTTGTGCCTGTTACAGAGGTGAGCCAGGATGCATAAAATAATCAATTTAGAAAAATTTCTGAAATTTATATATGCAATTAAAAAAATATAAGAAAAAAATAAAAATTGGGAGAATATTAATTATTCTCCTATTTTCTAGTTTTTATTCTGCTCAAAAGATTACCATTGAAAATAAAAATGATTTTCCAATTGAAGTTATTTTTTTAAAAAAACAAATTGAAATTGGAAGTTATGAAAAGAAAACAATTCAAGAAAAAAATGAAATAACAAATATTGACATAATTCAAAACAAGAATAAAGATTTAAAAATAAATATCCCTCTTTTCTTAAACCCACAAGAGTCCTTAATAATAGAAAATAATCAAAATAATATTTATTTCAAGGGAGATAAAGACAGCCTTCATCATTATATTTTCAAAAGTCTTGTATCTGATTTATTTATTCAAATGGGAAATTATCAAAAAAATTATCAAAAAAATGATGTGAATGGGATGCTCAAAACGTCAGAAATCACATTAGACAACGTTCTCAAAAAAATAGCAAAACTAAATACTCCTCCCTTAGAAAAAGAAGATTATTTATATAAAAAGATTGAAAAATATACAATCAACTTCTGGTTATTCTCTGTTCTTACAAATGTTGACAATGAAAATTTGGGAAATACAGAAAAAGAGATTATGCTATATTATTTCAATAAGTATATAAAAAAAGAGGTAAATGATTTCTCATGTAGCAGATATGAGCAATATGATATAATGCGAAGATATGCCAAGCATAAAAAAGAACTCAATCTCTTCTTACCTAAATATGATATTGTTGAAAAATCTGAGGATGATTCTGTCAATCAATTTCTAAGTAAAAGTTGTCAGGCATTTTATTTTAAAGGATTATATAATTATTTAAATCACAGAAAAGATCCTAAAGCAGAAGTTTACGAAAAAATTTTAAAAGAAAAATTCCACAATTGATACTTAATTTAAAACTTAATAATTTACTTCTTTTTACATTCTTATTTTCTGGAATGTTTTTTGGCTTTTCTCAGAATTATCAGATCCTCTATAAAGTAAATTTCCGCCCTATTAAAGAAAAATCCGATTATAAAACAGAATATATGCGTTTAGAAATATTGTCTAAATCTAAAAGCATTTTTTATAACTTTATTAATGAAAAAGATTCAATAAATACTTTAAAAGGGGATCAAACTCCATATTTAAGGTTTACGATTATTCAAGAGGATAAAAAATATAATTATTATGGAAACTTTAATAATTTATATTTTGTCTTTAATGAGCCGTTAAAAGTAGATTGGAATATAAGTAATAAAATTTCGGATTTTAGTGGTTACAAAGTACAAGAAGCAAAAATAGAATTAGATGGAAGAAAATGGATTGCTTTATTTGCGCCTGAAATTCCAATTACAAACGGATTATATAAATTTTCAGGTCTTCCCGGCTTAATTTTGAAGATATATTCCGAAGATGGTGATTACAGTTTCGAAATGATTGAAATTACTAAAGTTACATCTAAAAGTTTTATTAATTCTTTTCAGACAAGTAAATTTATTCAGTTAAAAAAGAAAAAGATTGAAACCTATATTTCAACTTTTTTAAAAGATCCGGCGACTCAAAACATTAAATTAGTAAATAGTTATGGTGATGAATTTGACTATAATTTTAGTGGTAAAAAAGACAATTCATATAAGGATATGAATAATTATATCATAGAAATCCTCGGAAAATATAATAATCCTATCGATAAGAAAATTTATCTCCTAATTTTTTAGAATTTTTAAAGCCACCTGTAAAAGTGGCTTTAGTATTTATTGATTAAATTAAAATATTCATCATATCTGGAGAATCATTGAGATAAGATTCATAATAACCTGATTCTTTCATCCTTTCTGAAAGCCCTTTAAAATCGGCATAAGAAGCGACTTCTATTCCTACAATGGCAGAAGCTGTTTCACGGGAATTTCTTTTGGTATATTCAAAAAAAGTGATATCATCTGACTTTCCCAGAACATTCAGTACAAACTCTTTAAGTGCTCCCGGACGCTGCGGAAACCTGACAATAAAATAGTGTTTCAATCCTTTATAAAGCATTGCCCGTTCTTTTATTTCTTCTGTCCTTGTAATATCATTATTACTTCCGCTGGCTATACAGACTATATTTTTTCCGGATATTCTATCTTTATACTGGTCCAGTGCCGCAATAGCCAAAGCTCCGGCGGGTTCCAGAACCATTGCATCTTTGTTGTAGAGTTCCAATAACGTTTCACAGACCTTCCCTTCATCTACGGCAATACAGTCGTAAATATAATCTTTGCAAATCTCAAAACTAAGGTCACCGACTTTCTGAACAGCTGCTCCGTCTACAAATTTATTAATATGAGCCAACTGCGTGTTGATTCCTGCTTCGATAGAGGCTTTCATTGAAGCTGCACCTTTGGGTTCTACAACGATGATCTTCGTTTCGGGAGACAGGACTGAAAAAACGGTTACTATGCCGGCTGCCAGTCCGCCACCTCCTAAGGGCACAAAAATAAAGTCAATTTTTTCTTCTGCCTGTTCTATGATTTCCACTGCTAAAGTGGCCTGGCCTTCAATAATCTGAATGTCATCAAACGGGTGAATAAAAGCTGCTCCGGAATCTTCGCTGTACTGCATCGCCGATTTTTTTGAATCGTCAAAAGTATCACCGGTGAGTTGTATTTCAATGAAGCTTCCGCCAAACATAGCCACCTGTTCCAGTTTTTGTTCCGGTGTTGTAACCGGCATAAAAACAGTTCCCGGAATTTTGAGCTTATTGCAGGCAAATGCAACTCCCTGTGCATGATTTCCTGCACTGGCACATACAATCCCATTTTTCAGCTCTTCTTTTGCATGCAGATTATAGATCTTATTATAAGCTCCTCTTATTTTATAGGAACGCACAGGCTGCATATCCTCTCTTTTAAGGAATATATCCGCAGAAAACTGGTCTGAAAGTCTCAGGCTTTTTTGTAATGGTGTTCTATTAATAATATTTTCCAGGGTCTTCCGGGCGCTTTTCACCGAATCCAGTGATGGAAAATTCAGGGTTCTATTTTTCATATTCATAAGCTCTGTCCGGACGCAGCGACCGTACTACTTTCCCGGCTTGCCACAATTCACTGTTTCTCAATTCTTCAAGTTCCCTGTTCAATCCTTCTCTATAGTCTTCTTTACTGTTGCTGGAAATAGACTTCTGTGATTCATTGCCCTCTTTTACGCTTCCGTATAATTCTTCAAATACGGGTTTTGTAGCATCATAAAATTTCTTCCACCAATCTAATGCACCTCTCTGCGCTGTTGTAGAGCAATTGGCATACATCCAGTCCATCCCGTTTTCAGCAACAAGAGGCATTAAAGACTGGGTTAATTCTTCCACTGTCTCATTGAATGCTTCCGAAGGGGAATGCCCCTGGGCTCTTAAAACTTCAAACTGAGCGGCAAAAAGCCCCTGTATCGCACCCATTAAAGTTCCCCTCTCACCTACCAGATCACTGTAAACTTCTTTTTTAAAATTGGTTTCAAACAGGTATCCGCTTCCTACGGCAATCCCTAATGCAGTTACTTTATCCTTAGCCTTTCCTGTTGCATCCTGATGGATTGCATAGCTGCTGTTAAGCCCCTTCCCTTCAACAAATAGCCTTCTTAGAGAAGTTCCCGAACCTTTGGGGGCCACTAAGACTACGTCTATATCTTTAGGCGGTACAATATTCGTCTGATGGTTGTAAGTGATCCCGAAACCATGTGAAAAATATAGTGTTTTTCCCGGAGTAAGCTGTTTTTCCAATACCGGCCAGAATTCGATCTGTGCAGCATCGCTTAATAAATAACAAAGAATACTTCCTTTTTGCGCTGCTTCTTCCAGTTCAAATAAGGTTTCACCGGGAACAAATCCATCCTGTACTGCCTTATCCCAGCTTTTAGAATTTTTACGCTGCCCCACAATTACATTAATTCCGTTATCTTTAAGATTAAGGGCTTGTCCCGGCCCCTGGATACCGTATCCCAATACTGCAACAGTTTCATCTTTCAGAACTTCCCTGGCTTTTTCAACCGGAAATTCATCTCTTGTTATTACGTTTTCTTCTACTCCTGCAAATTTAATTAATGCCATAATTTTGTATTTAATTGTTAATGTTTTTCAACCTTTTTAAAGGCTATTTTATATACTGAATATGTGCTTATCCAAATTATTGATAAGCTGTTTTTTCAAGGATTCCTAATTTTTTATGAAAAGCTCCGTTTGATTTGATCACCGCTACTCTTCCGCTTCTTATAAACTCTATAAGACCGTGTGGCTCGAGAAGTTCCTGAAAACTGCCTATTTCTTCATGATGCCCGACAATGGTAAATACCGTATAATCATTTCTTATACTGACAATCGTAGCTCCATAGCGCCTCAATATCCTTTCTACATAAAATTTTTCTGAAACAACATTGGTCTCCAGCTTAAAAAGGGCCAACTCCTGCCAGACAATTTCTTCATTGGTGTTATAGTAAACTTTAATGACTTCCACCAATTTCTGAATCTGCCTTGATACTTTTCTCACGGTTTCTTCCTCAATATTCACTACAATCGTAAATCTTGAAATGCTCTCAATCTCTGTAGGAGATACATTCAGACTGTCAATATTGATCCCTCTTCTGGAAAAAACCATGGCTATTTTTGTAAGCAACCCCACCTGATTTTCGGTAAAAACGCTTATGGTGTATTCTTGTTTATTCATTTTAATGATTTTTATTTTAAACGGATTTCACTGATGCTGCATCCCTGGGGAACCATGGGAAAAACATTATTTTCCCGCCCTACCATTATTTCAAGGAGGTAAGATCCTTCCGTGCTGAGCATTTCTTCGAGTGAAGTCTTTAAAAACGCTCTGTCTGTTACATGTTTTGCTTTGATGCCATACGCTTCGGAAACAGCAGGAAAATCAGGGCTTGTAATCTCTACAAAAGAGTACCGCTTGTCATGAAAAAGTTCCTGCCATTGGCGAACCATTCCCAGAAAGGAATTATTGAGGATGATCATTTTGACCCCGATGTTGAACTGGGCAATCGTTCCCAGCTCCTGGATATTCATCTGGAATCCCCCATCTCCCGCAATACAGATGACATGCTTATCCGGGTTAGCCATTTTTGCACCGATCGCAGCAGGCAAGCCAAAACCCATTGTACCCAACCCGCCTGAGGTTATATTTCTTTTTGATGCTTTAAATTCTGCATACCTGCAGGAAATCATCTGATGTTGTCCTACATCAGTGCAGATGATATATTCACCATCCGTAATCTCATTCAGGTATTTAAGCACCTCGGCCATTGTGAGTTCATCCGTTATGGGATTAAGCTCTTTCTCAATAACTTCTTCATGCTCTTCATACTGAAGCTTTTTAAACTGTTCCAGCCAATTATCATGAGCATTCTTATCCAGCATTGGGATTAAGAGTGAAAGTGTTTCTTTACAATCTCCTAAAACGGGGACATCCGCTTTTACATTTTTATCAATTTCTGCAAGATCAATATCAAAGTGTATCACTTTTGCCTGTTTAGCATACTGATCAAGCTTTCCTGTAACACGGTCGTCAAAACGCATTCCTACTGCAATCAATACATCACACTCATTGGTTAATTTATTGGGAGCATAATGGCCATGCATCCCCAACATACCGACATATAACGGATGTTCTGTAGAAAGAGCTCCTAGTCCAAGTGCTGTAGACGCAGCAGGAATTCCTGTTTTTTCAACCAGTTTTTTCAGTTCTTCTTCAGCATTTCCGATAATGACGCCCTGCCCGAATATCAGAAATGGCTTTTTAGCATTATTAATAAGCGTTGAAGCCCGTTCTATATATTCCTTTCTGATATCAGGCTTAGGTTGATATGAGCGTATTGACACGCAAGCTTCGTAACCTGAAAAATCAATTTCCTGAAGCTGTGCGTTTTTAGTAATATCAATTAAAACAGGCCCCGGCCGGCCGGATTTTGCAATATAAAATGCTTTTGCCAGTATCTTTGGAATATCTTCCGCATCTGTGACCTGGCAATTCCATTTTGTAACAGGAGCTGTAACATTTATAATATCCACTTCCTGAAAAGCATCAGATCCCAAAAGTGAGGCATATACCTGCCCGGTAATACATACCAGAGGCGTACTGTCAATCATGGCATCTGCAAGACCTGTGATAAGATTGGTTGCTCCCGGGCCACTGGTGGCAATAACAACGCCTATTTTTTCGGAAGATCTTGAAAATCCCTGCGCTGCATGAATAGCCCCTTGCTCATGTCTTACCAAAATATGTTGCAAAACATCCTTATAATCGTACAATGCATCATAAATCGGGATAACGGCTCCTCCCGGATATCCGAATACCGTATTTACATTTTCTTCTTTAAAAATTTCCAGGATCACTTCTGCTCCTTTCAACTTTTTTGTCCGGAAAACAGGCTTATTTTCTTTTACTGTATTTAATGCTGGCTTCATTCTTTTTAATTTAAAAATCTGTTATACATCCCTGAGAAGCATCTGATACGAGTTTTGCATATTTATATAAAACACCGCTCTTCACTTTATAATCAGGTTTTTTAAATCCTGATTTTCTTTCTTTCAGCTCATCTTCTGTGATCATTAGGTTGATGGTGTTTTTTTCAGCATCAATTTCAATGATATCGTTATTTTTTACCAGCCCTATCAATCCGCCTTCAAAAGCTTCAGGCGTAATATGTCCTACTACAAAGCCATGAGTTCCCCCGGAAAAACGGCCATCGGTAATTAAGGCAACATTTTTCCCCAGTCCCGAGCCCATTAATGCGGAGGTGGGCTTTAACATTTCCGGCATTCCGGGAGCTCCTTTTGGACCTTCATTTTTGATTACCACCACATCACCATCACTGATCATTTTATCTTCTATGCCTTTGATAAACTCTTTTTCACCATCAAAAACAATTGCTTTGCCTTTAAAAAAGCTTCCTTCTTTTCCTGTAATTTTTGCTACACATCCTTTTTCAGCAAGGTTTCCGTACATAATTCTGATGTGTCCTGTCTTTTTAATAGGATCATTGACATTTCTGATAACGTCCTGTTCCCTGTCTATGATCGAAGTGATGTTCATAAGGTTTTCAGCCATTGTTTTTCCGGTCACCGTAAGGCAGTCCCCGTGAAGAAGACCCAGATCAAGCATGTATTTCATCACCGCAGGAACACCTCCAACCTTGTGAAGATCTTTCATCAGGTATTTTCCGCTTGGCTTCAGGTCTGCCAACAAAGGGGTCGTATCACTTATTCTCTGAAAATCATCAAGGCTTAAATGATGGCCTATACTTTTTGCTATGGCTATAAAGTGAAGAACTGCATTTGTACTTCCCCCCAGGACCATAATAATCCTTAATGCATTTTCGAAGGCCTTTGGAGTCATGATATCAGAAGGTTTAATATCTTTTTCCAGCAATATTTTTATGTAATGCCCGGCAAACAGACATTCTTCTTTCTTTTCTCTGCTTAATGCAGGATAAGATGATGAGTACGGTAAGCTCATTCCCAATGCTTCAATAGCGGATGCCATGGTATTCGCAGTATACATTCCGCCACAGGCTCCGGCACTCGGGCAGGAATTTTTTATAATTCCTTCATAATCTTCATCTGAAAGATTTCCTGCAATTTTATTTCCCAATGCTTCAAAAGCAGAAACAATATTGAGATCATTTCCTTTGTAGTGGCCGGCCTCTATACTTCCGCCATATACCATGATAGATGGACGGTTCAACCTGGCCATCGCCATTAATGACCCAGGCATATTTTTATCACATCCGGGTACGGTAATCAAACCATCATAATACTGCCCGGCACATACTGCTTCAATACTGTCGGCAATAATATCCCGGCTCACCAGTGAGTATCGCATTCCATCAGTACCATTCGTCATCCCGTCACTGATTCCTATCGTATGAAACATCAGTCCTACCAGGTTTTGCTCGGTCACTCCCCTCTTCACAAGCTGGGCAAGGTCATTCAGATGCATATTGCAGGTGTTTCCGTCATAACCCATGCTCACCACTCCGATCTGGGCTTTTTCAAAATCTTCTTTCTGAAAGCCTATTCCATAAAACATGGCCTGTGTTGCAGGCTGTGTAGGATCCTGGGTAAGTGTTCTTGAGTATTTATTAAGGGGCTTACACATATTGCAACTGGTTTTTCAGGTAGGTATAATCTTCATTTAAAACAAGATGCCTGTAAGCTTTCTGTACCAACGCAGAAGTGCTTTTCTTCCATTCCAGTTGAAAAGGAACTTTATCCAGAGATTCCAGAGCCACTATTTCTGCAGCAGTACCACAAAAAAATGCAGCATCAGCACCTTTCATTTCTTCGGGCTTGAATCGTTTTTCTTCATATTTAATCCCTAACTGATCACATATCTCAAAAACCGCAGCTCTTGTGATTCCCGGTAGGATACTTCCTTTTTCAGGAGTATACAGTTTTGAATCTTTTTCATAAAAAACATTAGCTCCGGAACTTTCCGCAACATTCCCGCATTCATCTAAAAGTAATGCCTCGTTAAAACCTTTCTCCTTCGCTTCCTGTGATGCCAGAATAGAATTTACATAATGCCCGCTGACTTTAGCTTCTATCTTAAATGCTTTAGGATTAGGCCGCTCAAACGAAGACGTCATTACTCTCAATCCCTCAGATAAATAGCCGTTATCCCAGTTCCATGCTTCTATAACTAAAAAGCTTTTCAAACCTTTTGAAAGAGCCATATTGGGTGAACAGATCACAAGCGGCCTGATATAAGCATTGCTTAAATTATTCATTTCTAAAAGTTCATAAGTGATCTCAATCATTTCCGGAGTAGTATGATCAAAAGGCATCATCATCAGTTCAGCCGATCTTCCTAACCGGTCATAATGTTCTTCCGCTTTGAAAATTTTTGTTCCGTTTGTGGTTTTATAGGCTTTAATTCCTTCAAACACAGCATAACCATAATGAAGAGACTGTCCGTAGAGATCCGTGGAAGCTTTTGTTGCTTTTAAAAACTTTCCGTCGTAGTAAAGAATACTTTTTTCGTTGTAGTACATACTTGTCTTTATAAGATTTTTCGGTTAACACAATAAAAAAAGCCATCCTCAGATGAGAATGGCTTCATTTATTTGAAATATATTTTTGCTAACTTTCAACAATGCCACTGCTCATCACCGGAGATCCGATAATGACAAGAATGACAGTAATAATATTGTTGAACGTTTTATTCATTTTTGATTTTTGATGAGACAAATGTATTAATTTTTTTTAATTAAAAAAATATTTTGATGTTTTTTTGAAAAATAATCAAAAAATCGCGGATTATGTTCTTGTGAGCTGATCCAGTTTTTTTAAGAGTGTCGGAATTCTGTACAGACCATGCATCTGTTTTATTTCCGGGATCAGGATATCTACATCAATTCCTTTTGCAGTAAGAAATAAAGGTGTTTTGCTTTCTCCCCTGCAGATGCTTCTCCTTTGGGAATCCGGGGATGAAAATTCATTTTTTGCAATCCCGATCACAGGATATTTTTGCCCTAAAACTTCATAAAGATAACCACCTAAACCAATTTTGCCATCGTTATCCAGGGTTACATATCCGTCGATTATAATGCTGTCACCGTCTTTAAGCTGTATTTTTTCCAATAAACTCAGAATACAGGGCAATTCTCTTTTATAAAATTCCCCGCTTTGATATTCGAATGTAATTTCTGTTTTTTCGTTAAAAATTTCAGTTTCTTTTTCAGAATTCCAGTCTTCAAAAGCAATACAGACCGTATTAGCATGATCATCGTAATAGTACGTATCAAAAGCGTAAATCATTGTCGGCCTATTTATTAAAAAACTCACCAAAATGCCATAAAATTCCGGACGGATCATGCACGAAGCATTCTTTTCCCCAATCCAGTGTTCTGACAGGGCTAAGTTTTACTTTTCCGTATTTTTCAGGAAGATTTAAAGATAAAAGCTCCTGCCAGAAATCTTCCACATTCTCAACTTCCATGAAAAGCATCGTATTGTCAATCCAGTCTTTCACATAAGCATCCTGAAGGTAGAATCCTATTTCCTGTTTTTTGAACAGTGATAAATTATATTCTAAAATAATTTCTTCAAATCCCAGGTCAGCGTAGAATTTTCTGCTGATCTCAAAGTTTTCAGCGCCTATAAAAGGTCTCAATGATTTTACATTCTGTTTCATTTTTATCTGTTTTTCCAGTGAATATACTGCATTTCAAATTTAATTTCTCCTTTCCCATGAGTTCCGGTTTCGATCCAGCCAGATTTTCTGTAAAAGGTTTCCGCTCTTGTACCGGGTGCCGTTCCGAGCCATACCGTATCCTTCGTCTGGCTAAAATACCAGTCAAGCATATTATCGTGCAGCTTCCTTCCGATCCCCTGTTTTTCAAAATCAGGATGTAAAAATAAAGCCCAGATATTATTTTCTTTAAGATCAACAATTGAGAATCCTGCTATCCGGTGATCAATTTCGCAAACCCAGCCCTTTCCCCTTTCAAATAAAAATTCTTCACAATCCCGGTCGGTAACCAAAGAAGGATCAGAAAGCATATTTTCTTTTACGGAATTTCTCACCAACTGTATTTGCAGAATATCTTCTTTTTTAGCTTCACGGATTATCATATCATTCAATTAAAGTTTTAATAAAAGCCTATAAGATATTATTCTTACAGGCTTACTTATTTTTTATAATCTAAAGGTACTAATTTATTTCAGTGAATTAATTTTGCAAATTATTTCTTATCAACGACAATTCTTTCCGGGCTGTTAGCAATATCCCATGCAGTTGTAAAAACCAATTGTGTTCTTTTCTGTAACAAAGCATAATCGATTTTTTCAACATCATCAGTCGGTTTGTGATAATCTTCATGAATTCCGTCAAAGAAAAATGCTACCGGAACATTATTTTTTGCAAAATTATAGTGGTCTGATCTGTAATATAATCTTTGAGGATCTGCGGGATCATCGTATTTATAGTTTAATTCCAGATTATTGGTTTTCTTATTGGCAGCTTCATTGATTACTTTCAATTGTGAGCTTAACATTTCTGAACCAATTACATATACATATTGTTTTCCTCTGTTTTCAGGATCATCACGACCGATCATATCGATGTTAAGGTCAACCACAGTATTGGCTAACGGAAACACCGGATTATCCGTATAGAATTCAGATCCGAATAAGCCATGCTCTTCTCCGGTTACATGAAGGAACAGGATTGATCTTTTAGGTCCGTTCCCAGCTTTTTTAGCAGCCTGGAAAGCTTTTGCAATCTCCATTACACCCACTGTTCCGCTGCCATCGTCATCTGCACCGTTATAAACAACTCCGTTTCTTGTACCTACGTGATCATAATGGGCGGATACTACAATTATTTCCTCAGGCTTTTCACTTCCTTCTATGAAAGCTAGTATATTTTCCGAATCCGGAAGATTACCACCGCCTCTTTTCTTCATAAAATCAGCCGGGACTTTCTGATAGTAAGAACCAAGAGCTTTAGGATAAGAGATTCCTAAGTCTTTATAAAAATTAATCATATACTCTCCTGCTTTTTTCTGTCCCGGGCTGCCGGTATCTCTTCCTCCCATTTCATCAGAAGCAATTACATATAGATTTTTCTTTAAATCTTCCGCGCTAATAGTCTGATAAGCCGCCTGAAATGCTTTTTCAGCTTTAGAAGAAATTTTTGGCGATGAATCCGTAGCGCTTTTCCCGTCGTTGGCCACTTTAGCAGTTCCACAGCTTGTCAATAACGCAACAGAAAATAGTGGAATAAGTATTTTTCTCATTATAAAATTATTTCTTTAAAAATAACAAATTTTATTTAATCTGTAATGGATTCTAATTTTTCTTATATTTGATATAATTGTAAAAAGAATGGAAAATATTTACGGATTCAATCATTACTCTTTTTTTACTGAAATGTCTGAGCTTGCTTCGAGGAACAACAGTTTTGACCTTTCATTAGGCCTTCCTGATTTTGCCATTGATGAACGTTTAAAATACTTTCTTAAAGAATCTGCAGACGCTATTCACCACAATTATGAACCCATTGCAGGAAACCCTCTGCTGATCGAAAATATTATTAAATTCAACTTAAAAAGAGAAAACAAAATTTCACTGAAAGAAAATGAAATAACGATTGTTCCTTGCGCAACCTTTGCTTTATATACTTCCCTTAAATGCATTTTAAACCAAGGAGATGAAGTTATCATCATTCAGCCATCTTATTATACCTACGGGCCTTCTGTATTTCTTAATGGCGGCATTCCTGTGTATTATGATCTTGACAATGATTTTGTGATAAACTGGGAAAAACTTCAAAATTGCATTTCAGAAAAAACTAAAGCCATTATTGTGAATTCTCCGCAAAACCCAACTGGAAAAATATGGGATCAGTCAGATTGGAATCAACTGTATGAATTAATAAAAAACCGTGAAATTTATCTGATTTCGGAAGAGATTTATGACACCTACTGTTATGATGGTATACAACATTACAGCTCTTTCATCCATCCTGAATTAAAAAAGAGAACATTCTGTATCTTCTCTTTCGGAAAAATGTTTCATTCTACAGGCTGGAAGGTAAGTTATCTGCTAACTTCCGAGGAACTGACCCCTAAATTCAGATGTCATCAGCAGTATATTTCCTATAGCGCCAATGCTCCTGCCCAATATGCTGTGGCAAAATACCTTGAAGTGTTTGATTCTTCTGAAAATCAGAAATTAATGCAGCATAAAAGGGATATTTTCAATAAGCTTATCGCTGATACCCCATTACAAACCGAACAAAAATCTCAGGGAAGTGTTTTCCAGGTTGTTAATTTTCGGAATGTTTCCAAAACAATGACGGATGTAGAGTTTTCAAGGTGGCTCACGATTGAAAAAAAGGTGGCTTGTCTTCCGCTTTCCGCATTTTATAATTCGAAACAGGATTCTGATTATGTGCGGTTTAGCTTTTCCAAGAAAGATGAAGTGATTATACAGGCATTGGAGCATTTGAGAAAAAATCTATAGGTTGTATAGGTTAACCGCAAAAAACGCAAATTATTTTATTGACTCTTGTTTAAGATGCAAGGAATTTTATCTGCGATAGAATTGATTGTGCATATATTTCTTTCTACTTGCTGTTAAATCCTTTGTATCTTTTCAACTTACTCCAACAAAAAAGCACCGCCTTTCAGCAGTGCTGTAATAATATTATATTGCTTAAGATTTTATAAAGAAAGAACTCTTACATCAATTCTTCTGTTTTTAGCTTTACATTCATCCGTATCATTGGCTTCACATACCGGATGTTGAGAACCATAACCTTCAGCTTCAATCCTGTCTGCAGAAATTCCCATTTCCAATAGTTTTAGTTTTGCAGTCTGTGCTCTTAAATTCGACAGCTTCTGGTTGCTTTCCTGATTTCCCGTATTATCGGTATAACCGCCTAATTTGATTTTTAAGCCGGGATAAGCATTTAAAATTTCAGCAAGATTATTCAGTTCTGCTTCAGAGCCTGCTTTTAAATCACTTGAACCGGTTTCAAAATAAAGATTTTCGATGGTATACCAGTTATCCGGATTTAAAATGGCCGGGCTTTTTTCTTTAACTCCATTAAGCAAACGGTACAGCTGGCTTCCTTCACCAAGAGTGATTATTTTTCCTCCGTTCAGCTTGATTTCCTTGATTGTTCCGGTTTCATATACGAAATCACCTGTTTCATTTAAATGGCCTTTAATTTCTTCTGTTGATGAAGGCTCAGTTACAGGCATATTTTCGCTTTCCGAATGAATCCCGGTCATTCCTGTAAGGCTTTCAATTTTAGTTTTTCGGTTGGCATCGATTTTATCTTTGTGTAAAGTAGCCAGGGTAGGCGCAATGACCAATGAAACAATTGACATCAGCTTAATCAGAATGTTCATTGACGGTCCTGAGGTATCTTTAAACGGATCTCCCACTGTATCACCTGTTACCGATGCTTTATGAGGTTCAGATCCTTTATAATAAGTTTTTCCGTTGATGTCTACTCCTTTTTCAAAAGATTTTTTAGCGTTATCCCAGGCTCCGCCGGCGTTATTCTGGAACATTCCCATTAAAACACCGCTTACCGTTGCTCCTGCTAAAAATCCTCCCAATACTTCCGGTCCGAAGATAAATCCGATCAAAAGTGGTGAAATAATGGCAATAGCTCCCGGCAACATCATTTTTTTTATGGATGCATCAGTAGAAATAGCCACACATTTTTCATATTCCGGCTCTGCTTTTCCTTCTAAAATTCCCGGGATTTCACGGAACTGCCGTCTTACTTCCTCTACCATTGCCATCGCGGCCTGTCCTACAGCGGTAATCGCTAAAGATGAGAAGATAAACGGGATCATTCCTCCTACGAACAGGCCGGCTAATACATCGGCTCTGTAAATATCAATACCGTCAATACCTGCAATACCCACGAAAGCGGCAAATAATGCTAGAGCAGTTAAAGCAGCAGATGCAATGGCAAATCCTTTTCCGGTAGCTGCCGTTGTATTTCCTACTGCATCCAGGATATCTGTTTTTTCACGAACTTCTTTCGGAAGCTCACTCATTTCGGCAATTCCACCGGCATTATCTGCAATCGGCCCGAAAGCATCAATGGCAAGCTGCATGGCTGTGGTCGCCATCATTCCTGCTGCCGCAATCGCTACACCATACAACCCGGCACAAAGGTATGATCCGTAAATTCCTCCTGCTAAAACAATAATCGGAAGCAAAGTAGATTCCATTCCAACGGCAAGGCCGCCGATAATATTTGTTGCATGGCCTGTAGAAGACTGTCTCACAATGCTTGAAACCGGTCTTTTTCCCATCGCTGTATAATATTCTGTAATAATACTCATTAAGGTACCTACAACCAATCCGACCATAATGGCCCCGAAAACACCCATTTTAGTGAATTCATGGCCTCTTAAAACCATTTTATCCGGGAGAATATAAGTTACCAGAAAATAAGAGGCTATTGCAGTGATCACGATACTTCCCCAGTTTCCAAGGTTTAAAGCATTCTGAACACTTGAAGTCGAGCTCCCTTCATTATCATTAATTCTGACAAATAAAGTTCCTATAATTGAAAAAATAATTCCTGTTCCTGCAATAAGCATCGGTAAAAGAATGGGTGCAAACCCACCGTATGAGTCTACAGACACTGTTTCCCGTCCTAAAACCATGGTTGCTAAAACAGTTGCTACATAAGATCCGAAAAGGTCGGCGCCCATTCCTGCCACATCTCCTACATTATCTCCTACATTATCAGCAATCGTAGCCGGGTTTCTTGGATCATCCTCAGGAATTCCCGCTTCTACTTTTCCTACAAGATCTGCTCCTACGTCAGCTGCTTTTGTATAAATACCACCTCCTACTCTTGCAAATAAGGCAATAGATTCGGCCCCAAGAGAAAATCCTGTCAGAATCTCGATCGTTCTTTCCATTTCGTGGGAATCTACCGTCGCATCGGGAGCAAAAATCTGTTTCAGAACAATAAAAAGTGTTCCTAATCCTAAAACCGCTAATCCGGCAACTCCCATTCCCATTACGGTACCACCTGTAAAGGAAACTTTCAACGCTTTTGAAAGGGATGTCCTTGCTGCTTCGGCAGTTCTTACATTGGCTTTCGTGGCAATTTTCATTCCTATAAAGCCGGCCAATGCTGAAAATACAGCTCCTACAGCAAAAGCAATTCCTATACTCCAGTGCGAATTTGAATTACTCATTCCCATCACTGCCAGCAAAATGGCTACAATAATTACAAAATAGGCTAAAACCTTGTACTCGGCCTTTAGAAAAGCCATTGCACCGTCAGCAATGTGTCCGCTGATCGTTTTCATTTTTTCATTTCCGGCGTTCTGCTTATTTACCCAGTTACTTTGTAAAAAGGTATACAATAAAGCTACAACCCCAAAAATTGGTACTAACACAAATAGGTCCATAGTTTAATATTTTTTTGATAATAGAGAACTAAATATAATAAATAATTCTCATCAAAATATTAAAAAAAATATAACCCTGTAAAATCACTCTTCATCAATCATCGCTTATTCCAAACAAAAAAGGATAAATGAAATCTCATTTATCCTTTATTTATCATTCATGGAAGAGTTTTATCCCCCGAATTTTTCTGCGTAATCTTTCTGTGCTGCCTTGATCACTTTTTTAGCATGTTCAACTCCGTAAACTTCCTGGATTCTGCATTTTGCAGGTTCGTCCGGTAAGTTTTTATAGGTTAAAAAGTAGTGCATCAATCTTTTTACTTCTGCTTCAGGTAATTCTGTAATGTCTCTGAAATGTCCGAAAGCATGATCACCTACCATTACAGCAACGATTTTATCATCAGCCTCACCACCATCAATCATTTTGAAGCCACCGATTGGAATAGCTTCCATCAGCATTCCTCCCGAGTGAATATTATGTGAACTTAAAACACAGATATCCAACGGGTCATGATCTCCCATTGTAACATCATCTGCACCTCTTTCTATAGCAAGCTTCATCACTTCATTATGGCAATATGTTCTCGGAACAAATCCGTATAGTGCGGGAATAATATTTGAGAATTTCTGAGGTCTGTCTACCTTTAAATATCCAGTTTCTTTATCCACTTCATATTTAATAGTATCTGAAGGAACGATTTCCACAAATACATTGACAACATTTGGCGCATCTTCTCCTGCAGAAATTCCATGCCACGGATGTGCTTTAAAATTTGGAATCATTATTTATTTTTATTTTTAATTAAGCTATTATTAAAATTTCTCTTCTCAGGTCTTCTATCGTTACAGCGATATAATCTTCTCCATTCATGTAATTCATGATGAAAACCGTTTTAAATTCGTCCAGCTCCGGGCTGTTGTTAAAGCTTTCATATGTCGTATGAAGCAAATCTATAACGGCATTCTTGGAATCAACAATATTTTTCCATGAATTTTTTGTTAAATAAAGCTGTTGGGAAGAATTATATTCAAATTCTTCATTGATTGTTTTTTCAGTCAGGAAAATAAATTCGTGAGCAGCCAGGTTTTTGTCAAATCTCAGAATTAGGTTTGAAGGCTTTATTCTTTCCAGAAAAAGGGTCATCCTTTCGTATGAATGGGTTTTATTTTCAGAATTGGATTTTACGGAAAGAAGGTTTATTTCCTGATTCTTAAGCTTAATATAGGCATGTACAAACTGTCTCAGCAAAACCAAAAAAGGAATCGCAATTATTAATGCAAAAGCATAGGGTAAATATCCTGAAAAACTAGTCATAATTCGATGTGCAAAATTACTAATAATTTGCTATTTACTATGCATTTTTGAAGTTTTAATTTTTATTTTTTTCCGAAAACCGGGCTTTTCCATATAAATACTCTTAATTTGCAGTATTAATCTGCGCAAGAAAATAATGTCTTTAAAAAACTATATCTCAAAGCTGTCTTTCAGCTCGAAAATAAGTAGCAACCTTACAACCTTTACGGCATTTATTGTCAACACAAAAAGGTACAGCTCGAAGTTTAAAAAAAACAGACTTGACTTCAGCAATACCGAAACTTTCGTGTATCGGTTTAGAAAAGCAAAAAGAAATTTTGATATTTATTTAAGGACATTTAAGGGTGATATTGATATTTTTTATGAAATATTCTGGAAAAAAACGTACGACAAGCATCTGAAACTTTTAAAAAAGAATCCTGAAGTCATTGTAGATTTCGGAGCACATATCGGGCTGACATCAATTTATTTTGCGTTGAAATACCCCAATGCAAAAATATATTCCGTAGAAGCTTCTCCGGAGAATTTCCAACTTCTGAAAGCCAATACTGCTTCTTTTAAAAATATTGCCTGTTTCCATGCAGCCGCTCATTTTGAAGACGGATCCGTGAATTTTGGCACGCAGGAACTGTCTTACAACCAGAAAGTATCTGAATCGGGAATACCCGTACAAGCATTGTCAGTTGAAACATTTATGAAAAATAATCATCTGCAGCGGATGGATTTACTGAAAATCGATATTGAAGGTGCAGAAGCCGACCTGCTCAGCAAAAATAACTCATGGCTTCAGCATATTGAAAATATAATTATTGAAATACATTCTCCTTATGATTCAAAAAACCTGAGCCGGGACTTAGAGCCTTTTCAGTTGAAAATAAAGCAGAAAGAAGGTGATGTTTTATTTGCTGATAAAGAATAAACAGGAAAGCTACGGAAATTTTCGCAGCTTTTTATTTTTACAGCTCAAAAAGAGCAGGTCTTTGGGTAACTTCATGATAACAAACGCTGTTTTCATCAAAGAAATGGTATACGAGGCTTTTTCTTGTCCTGCTTTTATCAAGATGCGGCTCTCCGCCATGCAGGATATTGGCATGCCAGACTAAAAGGTCTCCTTTTACAGCTTTAAAAATTTCCTTTTTCAGTCCCAGCTCTTTTACTTTATTCTCAAGGAATTCCTCGTATGCTTTGTAACTTTTCCTGCCTATTCTTAAAGCATCTCCTTCATTGTCGTAATCTGAATTTAAAAAATAAGGCAGCTTATGGCTTCCCGGAATGTAATGAAGGGCTCCATTGTTTTCATCCACATCTTCCAGGGCAATCCAAACGCCTAAAAGCCCGCCTAAAGGATAAGTGGTCATATGAATACTGTCGGAATGTGTTTTTTGCTGACTGCCATTGATAAAATTAATACTCTGGAAAAGTTTGGCCTGTCCGTCCAGCAATACAGAAAGAAATTCCAGCAGATTTTTATCATTCCCGATGTTTTTAATGATTTCGGAATAGTGAATGGCGAACATCAGTTTTCCATTGTAACGGAATTTTAAAGTTCCGTCTGTCATTAATTTATGAATTTCACTGTTGATTTTATCTACCGTATCATTATCCAGATAGTTTTTTAAAACCAGATACCCGTTATTATTGTAGTTGATAACACTTTCTTTGTTTTCTTCGGATAAATTTTTATAAAAAGCTGTATGGATAAGCTTATTTTCATCTATAACTCTTTCTGTATCAGAAAGATGTGAGAAATCTTTACTTGAAATACTTGAAAAATAATTTTTATTGATTCCAAATTTTTTATACAGCGGAATGTTGTGTTTTAACTTTTTCCTGTTAAAAAAATTATAAACCATATAAGGCAATTTGTAATTACGGATTTGCTTTAGCATAGCTTGATTACATTGATAAATGACTTTATAAATTTATGAAATAATATTCTAATTAGAATTAATCTAAACAATAATATTCAAAAGTTATCTTAATGAGTAAATTTTCCCTTTTATAAAAAACCGCACAAAGTTCTGAGCCAGGATTTTCATAGGATTTTCCAGGACAGCATAAGGTTTCAGCTCCGGACGGAAGCCCCTGAAAAACTCTTCAATATTCGGTAATTCTCCACCTTCAAAATCAAAGATTTTTGTTTCTATATTTTCTTGTATAATACGATCGATAAGCACTGAAGCTCCGGAAATTTTCACATATTCTTTATCGTTGAATGTGCCCAATAAAGCTACTGTTCGACTATCATTGTAAGTGACAATAAGATTGATTATGGTATTTTGGTAATAAAATGCTAAAAATTCAAGGGCCTTAAGTTCATAAAACTTTTCAAAAATATTAATGAAGCCTTTAATATCCTCATCTTTATCAGCTCCCAGAATATTAGCTTCTATAAAACCTTTAGCTTCACTGAAAGTGATGTTTTTTATATCTGAGCTTTTAATAACCTCTTCATCAAGTCTCAGCTTTCGTTTTCTTTTCGGTGAATATTTCGCTGATACTTTTTCATAGGAATCAGGGGAAATAAGAAAATTCTTTCTTTGTGGTAAAGATGACTGAAATTGATTCACATCATTAAACTTGTAAATTCTTATCAGGTAATTTTTTTGCAGAAATTCTAAAAAAATTTCATTGATCCCTGCATCTTCTTTTTCTGAAAATATACCCAACTGCTGACACAACATTGGGCTGTGAACGATTTTAAAACCATATTTTTTCACATAGGGAACCGGCATTACTGCTTCATAATCATTATAAACCAATAATTCCCAGTGTTTATTGGAAGTAACATCTAAAAAAGTTCTGGATGCCGAATATTTTCTCTGTTCAGACTTTTCCAGGCATTCCGTATATTTTTTAAAGTCAATCTCGTTATATTGTAATCTCCTGATCATATTAATCCTTCATCCGAAAAACTCAGGTATGAGTTCTGTGTTATAATCAAATGGTCTAAAAGCTGAATGTTCATCAGCTTACCTGCTTCTTTAATTCTTTGGGTAACAGACATGTCCTCACGGCTCGGTTTAAGGCTTCCTGAAGGATGATTATGAGCAATAATGATCCCTGTTGCAAAGTGATCCAGAGCAGTTTTAAATAAAATACGGATATCAACGATAGACTGGCTGATTCCACCTTGGGTAAGTTGAGAAATAAGAATAACTTTATTACTCTGGTTCATAAAAATTCCCCAGAATTCTTCTGTTCTCAGATCAGACAACTGACTTTCAAGTATTTTGTAGGCATCATTACTGTTTGAAATCACAACTTTCTCAGGAATATCCTGTCCGGTCCTTCTCCGTCCTATTTCCAGGGCTGTCGCGATAGAGAGGGCTTTTACTTTCCCTACTCCTTTAAATTTCATTAATTCTTTTATTGAGAGAAGGCTCAGCTGGTTCCAGTTATGATCCACAGAAGCTAAAATCCTTCTTGCCAGCTCTAAAGCAGATTCTTCTTTGCTACCACTTCCCATTACAATTGCTAAAAGCTCAGAATCAGAAAGTGAATTCTTACCTTTCAATAAAAATTTTTCCCTGGGTCTGTCATCTTTGGCAAGAAACTTTATAGACATGAATTTTGAATTATGAGTTAAAGGCTAAAAGATATGAATTTTTAATAGAAAGCGTACAAAATAATCGGTTTTTGAGATCGATCGATATACCTGGCTGTCTGATTAAAGGCATTCAAAGAAAGCATCGGACAACCTAAGCTTAAGCAAGCCGGATTTTGAGATTCTTTATCCGGAATACAGCTGTAAGAATGAAGGATAATAGCCCTCTGCATAGCATTGTTATTGGTGATATCCAGTCCGTTTAAACGGTAAGATTTCCCGAATTTCCCTATATAACTTTCCCGGATCTCAAATTTTCCTAAAGAAGACTGGTAAGATCCCTCTGTATTGCTGAATGCAAGTTTGTCTGAATTTTTTGATACAGATCCTGAACCATGAGAGACAATTGCTTTCTGCAATATCTTATCGTTTTTCAGATCATAGACAAAGTAGCGGTAATTTCCGGAATGAATTTTAAAATTGATAAAAACTGCCAGGTTTTGATTATAATCTTTCCCTTTCAGAAAATTTTTGACCTCGGTAATTCTGGATTCCGGTAAAATTGAGGAATTTTGTGATTTCAGACCACAAAAAAGAACCAGGAACAAAAAAGAGAAAGTAATTTTTTTTATCATCAAAGTTGTGTTTATTCAATAATCATCCCATCTTTCATTATCAATTTGCGGTCTGTAATTTCAGCAAGATTAGGGTTATGCGTTACAATGACAAATGTCTGGTCATATTTATCTCTTAAATCAAAAAACAACCTGTGTAAATCATCTGCATTCTTTGAATCCAGATTACCTGTAGGCTCATCTGCAAATATAATTTTAGGGGAATTGATAAGAGCCCTGGCGACCGCTACCCTTTGGGCTTCTCCTCCGGATAACTGATTGGGTTTATGATGAAGTCTCTGTTCAATTTTAAGATCTTCAAAAAGCGCATATGCTTTTTCTATGGCCTCTTTCTCATTAGCTTTAGCAATTTTCGTCGGAAGCAGCACATTTTCCATAGCGGTGAATTCAGGAAGCAATTGATGGAACTGAAATACGAAACCGATATTCTGGTTTCTGAACTTGGAAAGCTGCTTATCATTCATATTAATAAATGATTCGCCGGCAATGGTGATTTCAGTATCATGATTTTTAGAGTTAGTTGGTGAATCCAGTGTTCCCAGGATCTGCAGAAGGGTAGATTTTCCTGCTCCCGATTCTCCTACGATAGAAACAACCTCACCCGTTTTGATATGAATATCAACTCCTTTTAATACTTCTAAATTCCCATAAGATTTATGGATATTCCTTGCTTTAATCATGATTCAAAAATAGTAAATAGATTTTAAATATTGAATAGTTTTAAGTGAATTGTGAATGGTGAATCATCTTGGTTTATCAATTTTTAACGATCCATTTCAGTCTGTCATTCCATAAGGGTCTAAACTTGAACCTTCTTACTATTTTCTGACACTATACTTAGATCTCTACGGAATAAAAAAACAAAGGAAATCTTACATCTCAGATTATTTAAACAAAAAAATATTGATGTTTTACATTTATTTTAATTTAATACAAACAAAAAATGCTCCTCAAACTGAGAAGCATTCTTTTGTATTTCAAAAACTTAGAAAATTACAATAACAAAGTTAAAGGACTTTCCAGATATGTTTTCAATGTTTGTAAGAACTGGGCTCCTGTAGCACCGTCTACCACTCTGTGATCACAAGCCAATGAAAGCTTCATGATGTTTCCAACTACAATCTGACCGTCTTTAACGATAGGCTTTTCAATAATTGCTCCTACAGAAAGGATTGCAGAGTTGGGTTGGTTGATGATACTTGTAAAGGTTTCAATTCCGAACATTCCAAGGTTTGAGATGGAGAATGTAGACCCTTCCATTTCGTTTGCTTTAAGACCTTTGGACTTCGCTCTTGAAGCCATATCTTTTACTGCAGCAGAAATCTGGGTATAATTCATCTGATCTGTATTCTTAAGAACAGGAACTACCAATCCGTCAGGAATTGCAACAGCTACCCCAACATTGATATTTCCTCTGTGGATGATCTTATCTCCGGCCCAGCTTGAATTTACTTGCGGATGTTTTCTTAAAGCAACAGCAGTCGCTTTAATAATCATATCATTGAAAGAAATTTTAGTATCAGGTAAAGAATTGATTTCTTTTCTTGCTTCAATTGCTTTATCCATATTGATTTCTACCATCAGGTAGTAATGCGGAGCGGAGAATTTACTTTCAGCAAGACGTTTTGCAATAATATTTCTTACCTGAGAATTTGGAGTTTCTGTATCCTGACCTTGAACAAAGCTCACAGCAACCTGAGCTGCTGCACTTGCTGCCGGAGCAGATGTGCCAGAAGCTGCCTGAGACGGCTGATAGTTTTCAATATCTTTTTTAACGATTCTTCCGTTTTCCCCTGAACCGTGGATGCCATTGATATCAACACCTTTATCCTGAGCCATTTTCTTAGCTAACGGAGAGATTGCCACTCTGTCAGAAGATGAAGAACTTGCAGCCGGAGCAGCAGATTTTTCTTCAGTTTTAGCTTCTGCTTTTTGTTCAGCCGGTTTTTCTGCAGACTGAGCAGCTGGTTTTGCAGCACCTACTCCGGAAACATCAGTTCCCGCAGGGCCTATGATCGCTAATACTGTATCAACGGGAGCAGCACCACCTTCTTCAACACCCTGCTTCAATAATACCCCATTAAATTCAGATTCGAAATCCTGAACTGCTTTATCTGTTTCGATTTCAGCAAGAAGATCTCCTTCTTTCACTGTATCGCCAACATTTTTATGCCATTTTGCTACTTTTCCTTCCGTCATTGTATCAGAAAGTCTTGGCATTGTAATCACTTCTACTCCAGCCGGAACTTCTGCCGTAGTCTGTTCTACGCTTGTTCCGTTATTTTCTGTTTTAGATTCTTCCTCAGATTTTTTCTCTTCAGAGCTTCCTGCAGCAGGAGCACTTCCGCCTGTTAATCCGGAAATATCTTCTCCTTCATTACCAATAATTGCTAAAACTGAGTCTACAGCAGCAGCAGCACCTTCTTCTACACCTACGTATAAAAGAGTTCCTTCTACTTCAGATTCGAAATCCTGAACAGCTTTATCTGTTTCAATTTCAGCTAAAATATCTCCTTCTTTTACTTTATCGCCTACTTTTTTATGCCATTTCGCCACTTTTCCTTCTGTCATAGTATCGGAAAGACGGGGCATTGTAATTACTTCTGCCATAATTTATTTAATATGATAATGAGTTAATTGATAATTTGATAATGAAAAGGAACATGTTAATTAACTAATTAGCACATCACTACATTATCTCATATTATTTTTAGTTTTCTAATTTGTCTATAAACGGATAGTTTTCCTGAGCATATACATACTCATAAACTTTTTCAGCATCCGGATACGGAGAGTTCTCCATGAATTCGATACATTCTTCAACGAAATCTCTTGATTTATTGTCGATCGCTTCCAATTCTCCTTCTGTAGCCCAATTGTTTGTTAAAATTCTGTGCTTAATCAATTCAATAGGGTCATCATTTTTATGAAGCGCTACTTCTTCTTTCGATCTGTACGGTTCAGCATCAGACATTGAGTGACCTCTGTAACGGTAAGTTCTTGCTTCGATGAAAGTAGGCCCGTCTCCCCTTCTTGCTCTTTCAATAGCTTCATAAGCTGCTTCCGCTACTTTTTCAGGATCCATTGCATCTACAGCAAGACAAGGCATTTCGTATCCTAATCCTAATTTATAGATATCTTCATGATTAGCTGTTCTTTTTACAGAAGTTCCCATTGCATACTGGTTGTTTTCTACAACAAATACAACAGGTAATTTCCAGTTCATTGCCATGTTAAATGTTTCATGCAATGATCCCTGTCTGGCTGCTCCGTCTCCGAAGAAACAGATATTTACCGCTTTTCTGTCAAAATATTTATCTGCAAAAGCAATACCGGCACCTAAAGGAATCTGACCTCCTACAATACCGTGTCCTCCATAGAAACGGTGCTCTTTGCTGAAAATATGCATAGATCCACCCATACCTCCTGATGTACCTGTAGCTTTACCACAAAGTTCCGCCATGATTCTTTTAGGATCTACTCCCATTGCCATGGGATGGATATGACATCTGTAAGCAGTGATCATACTGTCTTTTGTTAAATCCATTGCATGAGTGAAACCCGCAGGTATCGCTTCCTGACCATTATACAAATGTAAAAAACCTCTGATTTTTTGTTTTAGATAAAGAGAACGGCATTTGTCTTCAAACCTTCTCCACATTGTCATATCTTCATACCACTTCAGGTATACCTCTTTAGAAAATTCTTTCATGTGTTAGCTCTTGCTTATTTATTATGAAATAGTTGAGCAAAATTATAAAAAAAACTTTGTTTTTATTGTATACATACCAATTGTTTTTTTACATATAGTGTTATATTTGATTTTTAAACTTATTCATGGAAGAAAAACAGCCATTCTTAATCAATAAAATCTCAAAAGTTATCTCTGACTTTTTTAACCCACTGGTCTCTTTATTTATATTTTTTGTCTACATGAGTGTACAGGAATATTCGTTAAAGGATTCCCTATTCTATTTTCTTCCCATATTATTAATGATCATACTTCCTGTTATCATATGGCTCATATGGAATGTAAAGACCGGAAGATATACCAATATGGATGTTTCCAACCGTAGCCAGAGAAAGACGCTGTATATATTTATAGCAGCTTGTGTTATCATTTATATTACTTACAACTATATCAGAAACGGGTATATTGATTTTGTCATGCTGTTTATTTTAATTCTCCTTTTTGCGTTACAGATCAGTAATTTATTTATTAAAAGTTCCATGCATACCGCCTTTAATGTTTTTGTGGCTGCTTTGTTTTTTGCATTAAACTGGAAAATGGGATTTATCTGGTTGGGAATTGCTATTTTAGTGGGAGTTACAAGAGTTATATTAAAAAGGCATACTGTAAAAGAAGTATTTATGGGGGCCGGAATAGCATTTCTGGTATCTTTTCTTTATCTTTATTGCAATATACAATTTCAACATTAAGAATATTATATGAAAATAAATCATCTCACTGCGGCCGAAGAGAATTTAATGAAGCTATTCTGGAAGTTGGATTCCTTTTATTTAAAGGATATTATGGAACAGCATCCTGAGCCGAAACCGCATCAGAATACGGTCTCCACTTATTTGAAAATACTTGTCGAAAAAGGCTATCTTTCCACCCAAAAAGAAGGCAGGATATTTAAATACAAAGTATTGGTTCCTTTAGAGGGTTATAAAAAATTCTTATTAAAAGAGCTTTTACATCATTTTTTCAATGATTCAGGGAAAGAAATTTTTGAACTTCTATTTAACGAAAAATTAATTTCAAAGGAAGATTTAAAAGATTACTTCAATCATCTTGATATGAATCCCGTTAAATCAAAAGCTCCTAAACTGGAAATTGCCAATGAAATCCTGAATAATCCTAAGAAAGATAAAAAGGGAAAAGACAAGAAAAAGAAGAAGAAAAAAGATTAGAACATCATAATATAGAAAAAGAGGCTGTCTCAAAAGGGGCAGTCTTTTTTCTGTCTCAAAATTTGTAGTTT
>NZ_AKJY01000094.1 GCF_000282115.1 Chryseobacterium populi | reverse complement strand
TGGCTGCACTCATCTATCTGATGAGTACCGCCATATCGTGTGAAAAAATGCTGGAAGTAGAGTTGCCTGACAATCAGATGTTGTCAGAGACCGTCTTCAGTGATACTCAGACTGCCAACGCCGTATTATCTGGATTGTATGCCGGATTGTGGGAATCATCACCTGTTACAGGTGATCAAAGTGGAAAGCTTTTGGGTCTTTATACGGATGACCTTACGTACTATGCAGTCAATGCCACTAATGGGCTGCCTGAACTAGCCAATAATACTCAGATTGATTCCAATCAGTTTGTCAGTTCGTTCTGGAATGCTGCGTATCAGAAAATATATATCAGCAATTCCATACTCGAAGGGCTGGAAGGAGCAGATCATATTCCGGCAGCTGATAAAGCAAGGATAAAAGGGGAGACCCTGGTTATTCGCTCTTTGCTCTTTTTCTATGTTCAGCAGGTTTATGGAGATATTCCTTTTCCTGTGACAACCAATTATATGATCAATCAGAGCATTTCAAAAACACCTTCTGCAGGAGTGCTGATGAGAATTGAATCTGATGTGAAGGAAGCTATTGAACTACTTTCTGATACATACCAAAATAATGAACGCATCTATATTAATAAAAAAGCAGCCCAGCTTCTTCTGGGCAAAGTTCAGATGCAGCAGCTGAAATGGAGTGAGGCAGAAGCCACCTTGAAAACAGTTGTTCAGAGTCCGTTGTATCAGTTTCAAAATGATATCACCAAGGTCTTTCTTAAAAACGGCAGCCATATTATCTGGCAGCTCAAGCCTAAGAACAATGGGGATGCGGTAAAGGAAGCAACGATTTACTATTTTGTCAATGCTGCTCCTACTTCCATGGCACTTTCCACATCTCTGGTCAGCTCGTTTCAGAATGATCTTCGGAAGCAATATTGGATGGGATCTGTTACAGTTGGGGGCAACACCTGTTACAGAGCGGAAAAATACAAAGCAAGGTCTTCCAACTCCACAGAAAATTCCATTGTCTTCAGACTGGAAGAGGCCTATTTACTGTTGGCAGAGGCTCTGGCTCAACAAAATAAAATGTCAGAGGCCCTACCGTTTATTAACCCGATCAAACAAAGGGCAGGACAGCCATTGCTAGGCAGTTCTGTTACACAACAGCAGCTTCTTGAGGAAATCCTTAATGAAAACAGGAAAGAGTTTTTTACAGAAATGGGACATCGATTTCTCGATTTGAAAAGAGCAGGAAAGCTTAATGAACTACAGCAGACCAAACCCAACTGGAAAGATCAACATAAAGTATGGCCTCTTCCGCAACAGGAACTGCTGCTCAATCCCCATCTGAATCCTCAAAATTTAGGGTATTAATGAGAGTATATTGTTTAATTATTCTGCTGTTTTCTCTGCATTGCTTTAATGCACAGAGGTCGATTAAGGAATTGGACCAGTGGATGTCGCGATTCTCAACGATGATAGGTCAGATGAAGGTATCTGATGATCAGCGATTCGTTTTGGTGACTAAAATGTACGCGAATAATTCTGATTCTGTTCTTGTGTTTGACCGCCAATCGGCAGTCATTCCATCCGATACCATTTTAAAAAAGAGCAGCATCAGTTTTCTGAACAATTATACGGTCTTTGCTTCAGGACCGGGCAGGGCTGAATTAATTGAGCTGAAATCCAAAAAAAGAGAAATTTATGATAGTGTACAGCGATGCAGTGTCAATGAAACCCTGAAGCAATATGTCATACTGGGTACTGATAAAAACCTGAAAATCTATAATACCAAAGGAAAACTGCTTCACCATGAGCCAGGAACATTGAACTATACTATTACGCAGCAGGGACAGGTCTATATTCTTACTGAAATGGGAGTGTCTCATAAAATATTGAAATGGAATGGAAGCACTATGAAATTGCTTTATTCCACTGCAACTAACATTGTTGCGATGGATCTTTTAGAATCAGAGAGATTTATTGTTGTAAAAGAAAAAATAGATCCCAATGGAAAGATCAGGGTAAGATTATTAAGAATATCAGACGGGCAGCTGTTTCATAACAACCGGATCAGTCTGGGAGATGCCCAAAACATGAAATTAACTGAAGCAGGTCATTCTGAAACTTTTTTGATTGATATTTCCGTCAGGAACCTCCCCGAGAAAAGTGGAAAACTTGAAATATGGTATGGAGGAGACAAATATCTGCGCAATAAAGACCAAGGGCTGATTGAGCATCAGTATATGGTATGGAATGTTAAAAATAATAAAGTTCATTCTATCCCTGCCAAATCAATGCAGGTTTATGTAGCGACAGACCATCCACGTTATTTTTGGACGTATAATGCCAGAGAGGATAATGATTACCGCGGATTCAGAAGCCTGAATGTATATCGATATGACCTTTTAGAAAACAAATCTGAACTTGTTTTTGAGAATGCTTCAGAAATGGTGATAGGAAAGGATGGTCGTTACACCATTGGATTTTTGATGTATAAGAATCAATGGATGGTCTACGATCATCTGTTAGAGCAGACAAAAATAATCGATTATAATGGAATACTAAACTATCCTATCTTTATGCCGGATGGCAGTTTGCTCTTTACAGCAGGAGACCGAGTGATCAATTATCATCTGGAAACAGGTGTATTAAAAACAGGATTCAAACAAGAGAACAGCAAAATCAGCTTTCATGAATACAGTGGAAAAATGATTCATCAGATGGAATCTTTTAAGATAACACGACGAACTATTGAAATGTCTCAACCGTTGATGCTGCATATCAGGAGAGAAAATCATAATGATTCCGGATATTATTCTTTTTATAAAGGTAAACTCAAGCAAATACTGCCGTACACCAGCAACAGAATCAAAATGTTCTCATATAAGGCGAAGCATGATTTAATGTATTCGATCGAAGAAAACTACAATCTGTCTCCACGGCTGTACAGCAAAAGCAAGTCATCAGGTCAAAAGAAGGTACTTTATACAACCAACCTTCATGATAAAGAAGCGATAGACCTGCAGCAGGATGTTATTTCATACACCAACAGTGAGGGTAAGGACCTGAAAGGAGTTCTATATTATCCCATTAAATTTGACAGGACAAAAAAATATCCTTTGGTGGTACAGGTATACAGTATTCAGCATGATGAGTTCAACAAATACCTGTATCCCGCCTGGGGACCCAGTGGATTCAATATTCGACTGCTTCTTGAGAACGGTTATATGGTTTTCCAGCCAGATATTACTTCTGATAACAGGGGTCCGGGAATTTCGGCGCTTGATTGTGTTCATTCCGGATTAGATGCGATTCGGGAAAATGAAAATATTGACTTCAGGCGCATGGGATTGACAGGACACTCATTTGGTGGTTATGAGACCAACTTTATCGCTACCCATTCAGAAAGGTTCGCAGCCTATGTCTCGGGAGCGAGTCTTAGTGATATTATGAATACTTACTTTTCATTTAATGAACTGTTTAAAATAGCAGACTATTCAAGATTTGAAACCGGGCAGTTTTCAATGGGAGTTCCTTTTTCAAAAGATAAGGATCTGTATTATAAAAATAATCCCATCAATTTTATTGAGAAAGTCAACGCACCTGTATTGCTTTGGGCAGGTAAGAAAGACACGAATATTCCGCCAACGCAAACCATGAGCTTTTATATGGGATTATTAAGAAACAGAAAAAAGGTGGTGGCACTGATGTATGTAGATCAGGAGCACACGTTCAAGAAAAATTCCGAAGACATCAGGGATCTTAATACTAAAATCATAGAGTGGTGGGACTATCACCTGAAAAGCCGGAAAGATATAGGATGGATTGATAAAGAAATGAAAAGGGACGCTGAATAGCGTCCCTCATTTAATTAATACTTTATACAATGCACTAAGGAATTTTATAAAGTGGTGTTCCACACATCGTGCCTGAACCGATTCTATGCAGTTCAACGCTGGTATCCAGTGCCCATTCACAGACATCACCGGAAACGATATTGCTGCATTCCTGATCAGCATCCTCACATTGGAACTGACCACCACCTAAGCTAACAATTCTGTAAGCAGGCTCTAAAGCTCGTGTACTCTTCTTTGCCAACATGGTGGCAAAAGCTGACCCTGTTCCCAGTGCTACTAGGATGACAGGAAAAAGAATTTTTTTCATAATAAAAAAATATTTGATTTGCTGCCTACTCTGAAACACGGTTTTCGGCTTCCCCGTTTTTAAAATGTTTTTTCAGGGACTGGGTAAGTTTATATTGTACCAGCTGATTTCCAATAATTGCGTACAAATGCTCATCGGTAATTCTAAAATCTGACATGGTATTATTTTTAATATTGTCGATGTACATGCTGCCAATATATTCCTGAGATTCGGTATTATAGATGTCAATAACTTTGCTTTCCTTCCATCTGATTAAAGATTCATGTCTTCCTCTTAATTGAGCAGGGTTAAATAACAGACCTCTGTATACGATCGCATGCCCGTTAACTTTTAGTGCAGGTTTAGACATTTTAGATTTTCCATTGGATAGCGATGTTACTTTAATCTGTGCGATTTTAGTCGTATCAATAGTTCTCCATCTGTGAATAAGTTGCATTGAATGGTTCATGACAAGAAACTGGTTTCTATAACTGTAGATATAGTTGACAGTCGGTCTTATAGGATCAGATGAAAGATAGCCGTCGGAATCAAAAAAACCATCCAACTGCTTTTCAAGTAAATCAGGATGCAGTGTCACCTGATTTTTGCCATTGTGATTGATTAAAATAGTTCCCAGCGTTAAATTCCTGGTTTGAGATGAGAGGGTGCGAATGGCAATTTTATTACTGTCAATAATTTCAAGCTGGTCAAAGAATGCATCGTTAGAACTGATTACTTTATTTTGTGTATTACATAATTTACCTTTTAATATGATGGGTACATTTCCATCATAGATATAATAATGGTGATCTTTAACTTTAATCTCTATTTTTTTAAATGGATATTTGCTGAGTTCCAGATCAATCTTTGTATTTACAGCTTTCTTTAAAAGTGAATCAACTGCTAATAAATTTTGAGGGAGGCTTCGGTTAGCTAAGTAAAGCTCTTCATTTTTAGCACCAGCAAAATAAAATGAATGGTTCTCCAGATCCATACTTTTTACTTTTAAAATAGGATGCATCAGAAACCTTCTTGTAAAATTGTTTTCCTGTTTTATAATGTATTCTGACTTAAAAAACAAAACAATGACAAGAATACAACTCAAAATATTGGAAATTCCTAAGATTAATGCCGTTTTACGGTGAGTCTTATGATTTGCTCTTCCCATGATGAGAACAGATAGACCTCCTATAACTACACACAGAATATTAAAAATCAGATGTTCAGTCCATCCCATTTTTTCCAAGATTCCTCCACAGGAACAAGGAACAAAGTCACTGTAATTTAGAATGAGAAATATATAGATCGTAAATGCTGACATTAAGGCAGTTGATAAGTATAATCCGATTAATCTCCTGCTTGGAAAAGTTAATAACAGTACAATAATTAATTCTACAATAATAACAGCATAAGAAATACCCCCTGCATATGCACTTAGTAATGGAGACTGAGCAATCTGCACTTGAAAATTTTCAAAATCTAGTAATTTACTCACACTTGCATAAACAAACAATAGAATAAAAAAGCAGGAAACAGTTTTGATAAAAATAGTTTGGATGTTTTTCATGGCATGTCATTATTGGGTTTAACAGACCTGTACCAATCTCCATTTGATTTTCCACCCGCAATATTCAGGCATTGGTTCCCCTTTAAAAAGAGTTATAGTCGTTTTGAAATTCCCCATACTTTCCCAGATGCCACTCTTTGGACATGGTAAGCCTGTAACAACTGATATGGAGGTATGAGGAATCATAGTTTTATATGTAGTTTTTAATCCTTCGTAAGCCGCCAATTATCTCCGTCTCTCACCGGAGGATCTTTAGGATTAGGATTTTCAATCAAATCAATAGATTTGGCAGAATCCTGTTTCATTACTAAGCCATTTATTGTGGGCTCTGATTTTTTAATATATTCACTATTTGAAATCATATCTTCATCTCGATGGGTACAGTTTTGTAGACTAACTGCTGCGATCATTATGTTCAAAAATGGGATAAACTTTTTCATTTTGATAATTTTAATTGGGTTATCCCGGCCGGATTATATTAGAATTCTGATGTCAAAATTATCCGGCTTATGAGCTAAAAAAAACTGTTATATGACTCTATTTTAAAATTGTTACGTCTCAATTTTAAAATTAATACATGAGAATATCAGAGTTCAAGTGGCTGTATTTGCATGTTTTACAGGGTTTTTGTCTTTCTGTTATTTAATTCATTGAAATTTGATTTATTTAAAACATAAATGTTTATTTTTGAGATGGTGAGGTTTTAAATATCAGTCTATGAAAAAGTTTTATTGCTTTCTCATCTTATTTCCTGTTTTTTCACAATTTTTATTTTCACAAAAGAAAGAGGAAAAAACTTTCAGTGAAATTAGAAAGCCTTATGAAAAAATGGCAATAGATGACATTCATGCAATGCCCTATGTAAAACTGTACATTGAGAAAGCAAAAAACGAAAATAATTTTTCAAAGCTGATTCAAGGGTATAGAGATGCAAGACAGTTTGATTATAAAAACAAGATGAAGTATGCTGACAGTGCGCTTACTGTCAGTTTGCAGCATGGAAGCCAAGATGACATCAGTAAAGAATATTTAAGCAAGGGAATCATCTATTATTTTTATCAAAAAAAATTTAAGCTGGCTTTAAATGAATACATTAAAGCCTATACGTATTCAAAAGGCTCAAAAGATGAGTACCATAGGTATAAAGTCCTTTATCATTTAGGAATTGTAAAAAGTCATTTGGGCTATTATGATGACGCCATGAAGCATTTTCTTGAATGTACTTCATTTTACAGGTCAAAGTTAAATGAAAACCTTCATGAAAACGAAAGGTTTAACTATGAGAAAGCGTATCTGAACTGCTTACATCAGTTGACCGTGCTCAAAAGATATCTGAACAATTTTAGTAAGAGTGACAGTTTAAGTATGTTGGGGTATCGGTTAACCGATCATAATAGCGATTTTGCTTTGGAGAAAAGCTATTTTCTTAAATGCCTTGGAATTTCCCGGTACCACAAAAAAGATTATGCCGGGGCTCAGGATCATTTACAAAAATCTTTACCCACTATTCTCAACAGAAACGATTTTGCCTGGGCTTCTGTGGTATATTATTATCTGGGCAAAACCTATGAAGCACAGAATAATATCAACAGTGCGGTGGTAAGCTATGAAAAGATAGACTCTATTTTCAATAAACATGATTTTATACTTCCAGAGGTGTATAAGAGTTATCACTCTCTTATCGATCATTATAAAGATAAGGATGTCAAGAAACAGCTTTATTATACCAATCAGCTTTTAAAAGCTGACAGTTTGATCAGCAAAGATTTTCCTTACTTGTCTTCAAAACTCCATAAGGATTTTGACCGACAAGCACTGATTGAAGCAAAAGAAGAAATAGAGAAGTCAAGCAGGAAAAAAATGGTAATTGCCCAGATCTTGATTGTATCGGGAAGTGTAGTCCTTGGTTTTTTGGTTGTGAGGCACAGAAAAGATCAGAAGATAAAAAAACAATATCAGCTTCTTCAAAAGAGAATTGCTGAAGGAAAATATAATATGAATGATATTTTAAGAGAAGAAATGATAGAGCTGCCTGTAAGAAAGACTTCTCTTACCCCGGAAATGGCTTTAGAAATAAAAGAAAAACTTCAGAAGTTTGAGCAGGAGCAACATTTCAAAAAGAAAGGAATTACGCAGAAAAGTATTGCTTTAAAGCTGGGAACCAATTCCCACTATCTTTCGGTTTACATCAATGAACAAAAAGGGATGAATTTTAATAAATACATGGCTGAACTGAGAATTAATTATATCACTAACCTACTTAATACCAACAGTAAATATTTAAATTATACCATCGAGGCTCTGGCTGACGAATGCGGTATAGCGGCACGCCAGAACTTTTCAAATCTGTTCTTTGATATCAATGGGATCAGACCTACCGATTATATAAAGAATCGGAAAAAGGAACTGGGTATTAGTTGATTAAGTCGTGCTTTAGGTAATTTTTGTAAATTCCTTAAAAAAGGACATGGTAACAAAAACTATTTTTAAAAGAACTTCGAAGTTATTGGAGGATCTGGACCTAAAGATTAACGAAGTCAATGCTGACGGAAATGATCTGATCAAAATTTCAGAAAAGGCATTACTTATTATTGATGAGTCGATAAGGAAATTAAAACTTTTGGTTTCCAACCATCATTTTGATCATATTGCTGAAGAAGTATTGTTTTTTAAAAAACTGAAACCGCAGTTTATTGCAAAATTTATTTATTATTCCGCAGTACTGGATATTGAATCTCATAAACCGGCTGCCGGAAATAAGACCTTAAAAAAATATTATGAAGCAGAACAGGAAAAATTGAAAGACTTTTATTTGGAGCATTCTGAATTTTACAGTTACTATAAACGGGAAGCAACCTATCTTGATCATAAAATATTTGTTCGCAATTCCTACGACCTAAAAATGAAGCTATCATCCGGATTTTATAATTATGATCCAAGTTTTACAACATCCCACGATCATATGATCGCCAGATTTATTTCCAATCAGCAGTTTGATCAGTATTTAAAAAAGCAAATTGAAAATTCGAATGATACCTTTACCACAAAAGTATTTTCTCCTTTGAGCTGGTCGGGATCAAAGGTCGGTCTTATAGAGCTTATCTATGCACTTTACCAGATGCGTTGTTTTAACGGTGGTAATATAGAGTTAAGCGAAGTCATAAAATTTACAGAAAAGTCATTGGATTGCGATTTAGGTAACTTTCATAAAACCATCTTTGAAATCCGTAACCGAAAACAGGGGCCAACCAAATTCCTTCAATTGGTGAGTGACAATTTGAATCAATATTTTATGAACAGTGATGCTGAGTAACATAAATACAAATAGAAACCTCAAATCGTATGGTATTTGAGGTTTCATTCTTTAATCCGATTTCAATAAATGTTGCAAATCAGGATCATTTTTTATTCGATCCATTTCATCTGTGATGATATTTAGAATATCTGACTTAATTTCTCTGTAATTATCTTGAATCTGCCTGGTCATAGAATCATTCCCGTCTTCATCAATAAAGGATCGGATCTGCGGTATCTTCTGAAAGCTTTTCATTTCTTCAGAAAGCTTAACATTGTCTACGACAATCTCGGAATGAAAAATCTTCTGCTGAATCCTTTCATCAAAGTTATCAGATACAGCACCGACAAAAAATCCCTGGGTCAGGGTAGAAATCTTCGAAGCAGGAATAAGACTGTCCAATTGGGTAGAAATAGAGGTTGACGTATCATTCCTATTGATGGATATACTCTGTCTTTTCTGCAGTATTTTTCCAAAACGGTCAGATAAGTTTTTTGCTGTTTCCCCAACCACCTGTCCGCTGAAAATATTGCCGACCGTATTCTGAATGACTTTACTTTCCTTATCTCCATAGTCTCTTGTCAACTGAGAAAAATCCTGGAATCCGAGACATACGGAAACTTTATTACTTCTGGCAGTAGCAATTAAATTATCCAGGCCTCTGAAATAAATGGTAGGCAACTCATCAATAATCACTGAACTCTTCAACTGTCCTTTTTTATTAATTAACTTAACAATTCTCGAATTGTACAGCCCAAGAGCAGCAGAATAAATATTCTGACGATCAGGATTATTTCCAACACACAGAATTTTAGGCTCATTGGGGTTATTGATATCCAAAGAAAAATCGTCTCCGGTCATTACCCAATATAATTGCGGGGAGATCATTCTTGACAAAGGAATCTTTGCGGAAGCGATTTGTCCCTGCAACTGATCCTGTGCACCCCCTTGCCATGCATCCATAAAAGGAGATAGGTAGTTCTCTAATTCAGAGTAAGAGGTTAATATCGTAAAGACTTCTTCATATTTTTTGTTCAACAGTTCAATAGCGTGTGGAAAAGTGCAGTATTTGCCGTTCTTATATATCTTAAGAAACCATATGATGGCAGCTAGCAGTATGATAGGACTCTCAACAAAGAAATCGCCCTGTTTTTGTATCCAGCTTCTGTTCAGGTTTAACATAATAGTATAAGCCGCTTCATATGCATCCGATATATCCGTCATAAAATCGGGGTTTAAAGGATTACATCGATGGCTTTTTCTGGGGTCGTCAAAGTTGATGAGATAGAATTTCGGCTTTACGGTATAAGCATCAGAATGATTGAGAAGATGGTTGTACGCAATAGTAGACAAATCATCGAATTTAAAATCATAGATGTACATGGAAAATCCTTTTTCGATATGTTGTTTGATATAGTTGTTGACAACAGCATAGGATTTTCCTGAACCCGGAGTTCCTAAGACAATGGTGGCACGAAAAGGATTCACCACATTAATCCATCCTTGATGCCACTTCCCTTGATAATAGAACTGTGTAGGAAGGTTAACAGAGTATTCATTATAGATTAATTGGGTTTCCTGCTGAAAACTTTCATTCTCATTGTTAAAAACATCGGTCATTAAGTTCGTTTTCAGTAAACGGCTCATCCATACTCCTGCCTGCATTAGGAAAATGTATCCGGAGCCGGTGGATATAATGTAAAATACGGCTGTAAAGCTGCTATCAAGTTGTATAATAATTGAGTTTAAAAAGAACAGTACAAAACCAACAGAAAAAGCAATACTAATTTTTTTCCAAGTGATTTTCTCATTCTTTACGCCTTTTGTGCCAAGACAACTCAAACCCAACAAAACAACTGTGAAGAGCTTAGAATACATAGGATGAGTGAAAAGCCCTGCAGTCTTATTAAAATTATGAAGTATCTTATTGATAAGTTCCAGTGTCCATTGTTGCTGTACAAAAAATCCATAGCAAAACCAATAAAGATGCATTAGTACCAGAATAATACTGACAGCTCGCATAAATGCCATGATTTTGGCAAGCCCTCTTAAATCGTCTTCACCCTGCATATCACATTTTAGACGCATAAATACAGGATTACATATTCTCAACTATAAATGCGTCGTTTCAAGCATCAATTGGCTGACTTTGGCTCCTAGGACATAGTTATAAGGACAGCATCTTGCAAAAAGAATATTATTTTTTTCTTCTTTTTCTTTGTCTCTTTTTCATTTGTGATTCAAAAATTTGTTCCTCCTGATCCTCATTAGTATCTGAAGATAATAAACCGCTAAAAAATCCGTCAAATACTTCGTAGCTGTTATTGCTAAAGAAATGTTCTGAAGATTTTTCAAGCGATATATTATTGTTAGAACTATTATATGAATTGGTTTCAGGCTTTGTTTCTACCTCATTCCATAGTTTGTTGAATGCGTTGGCTGAAAGCTCTTTACTAAGCTGTGAACCATTCCAAACAGATTTGGAGTTATGATCTATAAATGTGATTCCGTAGATCCTTCCCTCATCATTCTTTCGTATAACCGTAGCGATTCCCTGTTCCAAAAGTCGAGTCTTAAAAGAAGCTTCCGATTTACTTGTGCTGAGAGCGGTTTCTATAGTTCTTTTAAGAATGAGTTTTGAAGGATTATTTTTCATTTTTGACTTCTCAATGAGGACCTGAATATTTTCCAACCCTGCTTGTTTGCCAAAAAGGGATGATTTAAAAGGGGAACTTATTTTTTTTCCATTTTTATCTGTAGCAAAATAGACCATTCCTTTTCTCATTTTACCATGAAGCTCTCCGCTAATTTCTTCAACGGAGATATTGAATTGAGAGAGTAAAGCGTTATATGCACCTATACTTTGAAAGCTGTAGGTTTGAGGCATGTGTCTTATTACTGATGATAATTGTGTTTTGATATTCCCTTTAGTATAATCTACAGGTTTAAAAATAGGGCTTTGATTTAAATTTCTATTCTCACCAGCAATTTTTAAGTTGTATTGTTTTTCCAATTTCCTGCAGACCTCCATTGATCGGGAGTGATCATATCGATCTGATATTTTCTTTCCATCGATCTGGACACAGGTGGTCACAATATGAATATGAGCCCTGTCAATATCAGTATGTTTAAAAACAACATACGGTTGATTTCCATAACCCATTTCCTGCATATATTGCTGGGCCATTTCCCGATAATCTTTGTCATTAACCTTATCTTCGGGATCAGGATTAAGCGAGATATGCCTTACGGGTTTTTCAGTTTTGTTATTAGCAATCAAGTAGGGTTCAAAGTACTGATGAAAAAATTTAACCGAATAAGGTCCATCCCACAAATCAGGAATCTTGTTAGTAAATAAAACCGTTCCTTTTTCGTTGTCTACTTTCTGTTGATTGTAGGTAAGCGCACCCCATAGGTTTTCACCTTTTCCAATTTTAGCGATCATTTTTCAGAAGTTTTTTGAATATGATTTTGCTCAAATTCTTTTGTGAGTTCTATAATCTTTTTACAAATTAAAGCTAGTTCTCTGGTATGATTTTCCAGTTTAAAGAGATAGAAAGAAGCTTTTTTCTCCGTGAAATTTCGGTATAAAATTTTTACTATCTGATTATAATTGTTTCCAATCGACTGGAATTGGTAGAAGAATTTAGTGAGTTGACTATGATAATCCATTGTTGAAATATCCACTTTTACAATTTTTAATTCTTTCTGAAATAAAATTGTTGTAATAAATTTCGCTTTGTTACTCATTCCGGAAGCCTTATATAAATTTAAAAACTTTATATTTTCCTCATCCGTAAGTCTAAATACATACCTGTTTTTACTTGGATTAAGCTTGGGCTTACGCCCGCCTTTGCTTTTTTTATTTAGGTCCATCGCATTTAATTTAATATTAGTAAAATCACGACTTTGGAGTGGTTTTTAAAGCCCCAGCCAGGGCAAGTTGTTTTGAGGCACGAAAAAATTTATGAGGCACTCAAAACATAACTTGCTCCTTTCGGGTGAAAGGAAATTCCAGTAATAAAGCAGATGTAATACTGATCGCGTTCATAAAGTTCAATTTCCCAAGACCTCCTTAGTCTTCTGAAACAAAGTAAACCACAATCATTTGTAGGGACAATATTAGAAAGAAAGTCAAAGACAGTCACTTAAAGCCAAAAACGACCATTAGAAATGTTTTAAAAAAGAAATACTATTCATTTGTATCAGATTGAGGGCGGGATTTCCTGACTGCAGATCTGATAGAAATCCTGAATAGTGGAAATCCAGCATGCCAGCTTTCCGGAATTCCAGCCGTCAAGATAGTCTCTGTGAAAGATAGTCTTCAGGAAAGCAATTTTTCAGGATTGCAGGATGAATGGCATTCAGCCAGAACTGATTGAAGTCAATACAGCTTTAGGGAATTCCGTCCAGTAGCACTGAAAGCAGTATAGGGAACCTGATATATGTATTGCCCAGTGGCTGTCAATCAGTCTTTCTTCCCAATTATGTATAACCAAAATCAAGCAAAATGAAAACAAAGAACCAACCCACAATTATTGCATTTTCCACTCAAAAAGGAGGGGTAGGAAAAAGTACATTTACCACACTTATGGCAAGTCTCCTTCATTACCGGATGGGGTATCAGGTCGCTGTATTTGACTGTGACTTTCCTCAGTACAGTTTACTCCAGATGAGAGAACGGGATTTAAAAATGGTGATGCAAAATGAGATTTTAAAAAAGATCGCTCACAAACAATTTACGAGTATTAATAAAAAAGCGTATCCCATTTTCCAGAGTAAAGCCGATCAGGTTTTAGAGGATATAGATGCTTATGTTGAAGGATCTGAAACAATTCCTGATGTTATATTTTTAGATCTACCGGGAACTGTGAATACCGCCGGGATTTTAAAAACTTTGACGAAAGTCCATTATATTTTTTCACCCATTACTGCGGATCGTGTTGTGCTGGAAAGTACGTTAAGTTTCACCCATGTTCTGACCAATGTATTAATGAAAGAAACTCAAACGGGAATTCGGGCTGTACATCTATTCTGGAATCAGGTGGATGGAAGAGAACGGACGTTGCTCTACAAAAACTACAGTAAAGTGATTTCAGATTTAGGGCTGCCACTTATGGAAACAAGCATTACAGACAGTAAAAGATTTAGAAAGGAAGGGGAGGCTATTACAAAGACTGTTTTCCGATCGACTTTACTGCCTGCAGATCCTAAATTGTTAGCTCAATGCAGGTTGGATCAATTTGTAGAAGAATTTTTAAGAATTGTAAAACTATAAAAGTATGGAACAGGACAATAACAATGAAGATAACGGTATCGATGAAGAATATCTGATGTCCATTATGGCAGGAAATCCGAAGAAAGAAGTTCCTGTACAAAATGCAGATCTCCAAAAGGAGAAAGCTGTAACAAAAAATAAGTTGAAAACTAAGAAACCATCAGATATAAGCTATACGGAGCAGTTTCTTACTCATCATACAATGACTAAGCGAGGTGATAAAAGTATCTATATCCGTCCTGAATATCACGAGCGCCTCTCACGCATTATTCAAATCATTGCCGATGATCAGATTTCTCTGTATGCTTATCTGGATAATATACTGGCGTATCATTTCGAAATGTTTGAAAAGGAAATTACTGATGATTTCAATAAAAAATACCGTCCCATTTTTTAATATCATTTTATGGAAAAAATAATCATTATAGGTTTATTAATCGCTATCATTCTAATTCTTCTCGACAGAAGATTCCCAGTCAATGTCCGTGCGAAAGATAGGGGTAATACTAAGAAAAGTTCTCCACCGATAATGGGAGATATTAAGCAAACAAAAAGAAAAGGTTGGCCAGTTGAAGCCACTGAAAGCCACCTTGAATTTACTTCATTAGCAGAAGATAATTTTGAATCAGAAACCAAGAACGGGAAAGCTGAAGATGTAACCGAGAATAAAAATCTTGATGATATTCTAATCAAGGATAATTGGAGGAAAGAGGAAGAAGATTGGAAGTATCAGGACTCTAATATCGAAAGTGGGTTTGCTACAGGGGTTACCTTTCAGGAATTGAGTACTGTGGGTCAGCTGTTACAGCGGAAAATGCTGGAACCTGATTTAGAACAGCAAGCAGTTGCTATAATTCAAAAAATTCATGGGACCGAGCTTTTTGATCTTTTAGAGAATTCGTTGGGGGAGGCTTCGAAGCGTATTTCAAATTTGTTAAGTCAGAGCATTTCGAATGATGTTGAAGGCATATCTTCCAGTTACAAAGATGGTGTTGAAGGTTTCGATATTGGGGAGTTTGTTTAGGCAAATTCCCCTTTTGTTATTAAGAAGTTTCAACTAAGATCTGTTATCAAACAATTCATGCAGTTTTTTCTGCAGAACCTTTTTGTCGGGAAGCTGCGTTTTGTATTCAGAAACCATTGTCGGAGAAAGACTTCTACTCAGCGCATATTCTACTACTTCGCTGTCTTTGTCTTTACAAAGCAGTACGCCGATGCTTGGATTTTCGTTCTGACGTTTAACATCCCTGTCCAGCGCTTCCAGATAAAAGTTAAGCTGACCCAGATGTTCGGGTTTGAATTTATCTGCTTTCAGTTCGAAAGCGACAAGGCATTGCAGCCCCCTGTGGAAGAATAAAAGATCGATATAAAAATCAGAATTGCCGACCTGTACTTTGTACTCTTCGCTGATAAAAAGAAAATCCCGTCCTAACTCCAGGATAAAATTTTTCATCTGCTCAATTAAACCTTTTTGGAGATCATTTTCATTGAATGTTTCAGGCAGATTTAAAAAGTCAAATACATAGCTGTCTTTAAATGTATTGACTATATCAGCGTTAGTTTCTCTCAACACTGTTGAGAGTTTTGAATTTCCAATCATCGTTCTTTCAAAAAGGCTGCTGGATATCTGTCTCTCTAACTCCCGGAAGCTATAATTTTCCTGTTTGGTCAACTTGATATAAAATTCCCTTTCCTCGATTGATTTACATCTGGAGAATATGGACAGATTATGAGACCAGCTGATTTCTCTCAACAGTGTTGAGATTTTTGGAAATTCCTTGTAAGTCTCATAAAACTGCTTCATTCTCCAAAGATTCTTATCCGAAAAACCTTTTAGTTCAGGTTCATGAGTCTGGATAAACTGAGAAAGTTCTTTAACCACAGATTGTCCCCATTCACTCAGCTCTACCTTTTTGCTGATATACTCACCAATATTCCAGTATAGATCGATGAGTTCCTCATTGACTTTTCTTATCGCATTGTTACGAGACTGTTTGATGAGCTCAATAATATCTGTGAACCTTTTATCCATGATTTCTCTTTTTTGAAATTCCTTACAAATTTACAATTAATTATACAGGAATTCTGACTGGCGCACGGTTCTTTAACAGCCAAAAGATTCCATCCAATGCCATTCCTGTTACTGAGTACCTAGACTCGGACATCTTTGTCTTCAAGCCCGTAAAGTGCGGGTTTCATAATCAAAAAATCTATTCATTATGAAAAAACAAAGAAAAAAATTGCTGTATGCTGTTTTAACATTCGTGACAATTAATTCGGTATTTGGTCAAGGCAATGGTTCAGCCGGAATTAACGAAGCTACACAGATGGTCACCTCTTATTTTGAGCCGGCTACTCAATTAATTTACGCCATAGGTGCAGTAGTAGGATTGATTGGAGGAGTCAAGGTTTACAACAAGTTCAGCAGTGGTGATCCTGACACCAGTAAAACCGCTGCCAGCTGGTTCGGAGCATGTATCTTCTTAATTGTTGCCGCAACCATTCTTCGCTCATTCTTCCTTTAAATGACGACTATGAATACCTATCATATCAATAAAGGAATAGGAAGGACGGTAGAGTTCAAGGGACTTAAAGCACAATATCTCTTTATCTTCGGTGGAGGACTCTTAGGAATATTGATCTGTGTCATGGTTATGTATATGGCAGGCGTCAATACCAATCTGTGTTTAATTCTCGGAGGAATCAGCAGTGGACTTCTTATCTGGCAGACTTTCGCACTGAATGGAAAATACGGGGAACATGGTCTGATGAAAATGAGTGCTCAAAAAAAGCATCCGAAATATATCATCAGCCGTAAGAGTATTTACCGGTATCTGAAAATTAACCGTAAAAGAACAAACATATGAGAAATTCTTCCAAGGCAGCCACTCTGGAAAGTAAATTTCCACTGTTGGCGATTGAAAATGATTGTATCATTTCAAAAGACGCTGATGTTACGGTTTGCTTTAAGGTCAGACTCCCCGAACTGTTTACTGTCGCTTCCGCTGAGTATGAAGCCATGCATTCCGCTTGGTTTAAAGCGATTAAAACACTCCCGGATTTCACCATCGTTCACAAACAGGACTGGTTTATGAAAGAAAACTACAATCCTGATTTGTCACAAGAAGACCAAAGTTTTCTTTCCAAATCATTTGAAAGGCATTTCAATGAGAGGCCCTTTTTAAATCATTACTGCTACTTGTTCATCACAAAAACAAGTAAGGGGAGAATGCGGATGCAGAGCAACTTTTCATCACTCTGTAAAGGAAAACTGATTCCGAAAGAGATTAAAGATAAAGAAGTCATGAATCGATTTCTTGAAGCGGTCGATCAGCTGGAAAGGATTATGAATGACAGTGGTTATATCCATCTCGAAAGGATGACAGAAAATGAGATATCAGGAACTTCTGAGAGGTCAGGATTACTGGAGCAATATCTAACATTATCCCGTGAAACCCATCCGTCATTACAGGATATCAAGTTAGGGTCGGAAGAAATGAGGATTGGTAACAACCGGATTAGTATGCACACCTTATCGGATACTGAGGATTTACCAGGCACTGTATCATCACACAGTCGTTATGAGAAATTAAGCACCGATCGCAGCGACTGTCTTTTATCATTTGCTTCTCCGGTGGGACTTCTGCTCAGTTGCAATCACATTTATAACCAATATCTGTTCATCGACAATAGTGATGAGAATCTTCGCCAATTTGAAAAATCTGCAAGGAATATGCACTCTTTAGCAAGATACAGCAGAGCCAATCAGATCAATAAGGAATGGATAGAAAAGTATTTGAATGAAGCACATTCTTTCGGGTTACAATCTATCCGCGCTCATTTTAATGTAATGTCATGGTCTGACAATTCTGCTGAATTCAAGCAGTTAAAAAATGATACTGGTAGTGCGCTAGCCTTGATGGAATGTAAACCCCGTCATAATACCACGGATACCGCTACTTTATATTGGGCTGGAATACCCGGTAATGCAGGAGATTTTCCGAGTGAAGAAAGCTTCTACACATTCATCGAACCTGCTGTGTGTTTTTTTACAGAGGAAACCAACTATCAGGATTCACCTTCACCTTTTGGGATCAAAATGGCTGACCGTTTGACCGGAAAACCGATTCATCTGGATATTTCAGATCTGCCGATGAAACAGGGGATTATTACCAATAGAAATAAGTTTATCCTTGGTCCATCGGGCAGTGGTAAATCATTCTTCACCAACCATATGGTGCGACAGTATTATGAGCAGGGAGCGCATGTCCTTCTTGTAGATACCGGAAATTCCTACCAGGGATTGTGTGAACTTATCAGGGGAAAGACCAAAGGAGAGGATGGTGTTTATTTTACCTATACTGAGGATAATCCCATTGCTTTCAATCCATTCTATACCGATGACGGTGTCTTTGACATTGAAAAAAGGGAGAGTATAAAAACCTTAATTCTGACACTTTGGAAAAGAGATGACGAACCACCGACCCGTTCAGAGGAAGTAGCCCTTTCCAATGCAGTCAGCGGATATATCGAAAGGATTAAATCAAATGACGAGCATCCTTCTTTCAATGGATTCTATGAGTACGTCAAAGATGATTATCAGAAAGTACTGGAGCAAAAGAAAGTCAGGGAAAAAGACTTTGATATAGCCAACTTTCTCAATGTGCTGGAACCTTACTATAGAGGAGGAGAGTATGACTATCTGCTCAATTCAGAAAAGCAGCTGGACTTATTATCCAAGCGTTTTATTGTCTTTGAAATCGATGCTATTAAAGATCATAAAATTCTATTTCCTATTGTAACCATTATCATTATGGAAGTCTTTATCAATAAGATGCGAAGACTTAAAGGAATCAGAAAACTCATCCTCATCGAAGAAGCCTGGAAAGCCATTGCCAAGGAGGGGATGGCAGAATACATCAAGTATTTGTTCAAAACGGTAAGGAAATTCTTTGGGGAAGCCATAGTAGTAACTCAGGAAGTCGATGATATCATTCAGTCACCGATTGTGAAAGAAAGTATCATTAATAATTCGGATTGTAAGATTCTTCTTGACCAAAGAAAGTACATGAACAAGTTCGATGATATTCAGGCAATGCTGGGATTAACGGATAAAGAAAAAGCTCAGGTACTTTCTATCAATATGAATAATGATCCACGAAGACTTTACAAGGAAGTTTGGATTGGACTGGGTGGAACGCACTCTGCAGTCTATGCCACTGAAGTTTCAACACAAGAATATCTGGCATATACTACAGAAGAAACGGAAAAGATGGAGGTGATGAACCTTGCATCTGAACTTGACGGCAATGTCGAACAGGCCATCAAGAGGATTTCTCTTAAGAGAATCAAATCGAATAGAAAAGACAATTCAATCATTTAAAAATGTACAACAATGAAAAATTTAATCATTAAAACCTTAATGGTAGCATTCTTTGCTACCGTAACCTATACAAAAGCACAATTTGTCGTAACAGACCCTGCAAACCTGGCTTCGGGAATTTTGAACTCAGCCAATGAAATTGTACAGACTTCTTCAACGGTATCTAACGTTGTTAAGAACTTCAATGAAGTTAAGAAAGTATATGAACAGGGTAAAGAGTATTATGACCAGCTGAAAGCCATCAATAATCTGGTCAAAGATGCCAGAAAGGTTCAGCAGACCGTCCTTTTAGTGGGTGATGTTTCTGAGATGTATGTCAACAATTTCGGTAAAATGCTGAATGACCCCAATTTTAATGCTCAGGAATTAGCTTCCATTGCCAATGGTTATTCTGCGCTTCTTACGGAGAGCACGGAGCTATTGAAAGAACTCAAAGAGATCATCACTTCTAACGGTCTTTCTCTGAATGATAAAGAAAGGATGGATGTTGTTGACCGGGTTTATAAAGAGGTCAAAGCGTATCATAATCTGGTAAGATACTACACCAATAAAAATATTTCGGTCAGTTATCTCAGAGCAAAAAAACAGAACAACACGAAAAGGGTGCTGGATCTTTACGGAACCTCCAATCAAAAATACTGGTAAGATGGAACCAAGCAACTTACACGAAGTACTTCGTTCCGTTTATGAGGAAATGATGCCGATGTGCGCTGATATGGCTGCTGTGGCAAAAGGGGTCGCCGGATTAGGCGCTTTATTCTATGTAGCACTAAAAGTCTGGCAGTCATTGAGCCGTGCAGAATCGATTGATTTGTTTCCCATGCTGAGACCTTTTGCCATAGGCATCTGCATTATGTTTTTTACCACATTGGTTTTAGGAAGTCTTAATGGGGTAATGAGTTCCATCGTTCAGGGAAGCCATTCAATGCTGGAGAATCAGGTCTTGGATATGAACGAGCTGCAGCAGAAAAAGGATCTTTTAGAACGAGAAGCGATGCTCAGGAATCCGGAGATGGCTTATCTTATTTCAAACGAAGAATTTGACAAGAAGCTGGAAGAGCTCGGATGGTCACCATCGGATCTGGTCACGATGTCCGGAATGTATATTGAACGAGAAATGTTTGCCATCAAGAAAGATATCAGAGATGGTTTTCGTGAATTTCTTGAAATTCTGTTTCAATCGGCAGCCTTAGTTATTGATACCATCAGAACATTCTTTCTGATAGTGCTTTCAATCTTGGGACCAATAGCATTTGCGATTTCCGTCTGGGATGGTTTCCAAACAACTTTAACCCAGTGGCTGACCAGGTACGTTAGTGTTTACCTATGGCTTCCTGTTGCTGATATATTCAGTGCTATTCTTGCCAAAATGCAAACTCTGATTTTAGAACGGGATATCGAGATGCTCGCAGATCCCACCTTTATTCCTGATACCTCCAATACGGTATACATCATCTATATGGTAATTGGGATCATAGGTTATTTTACGGTACCAACGGTGACTGGCTGGGTGATTCAGGCAGGAGGGGCAGGCAACTTTATGCGTAATGTAAACCAAACTGCTACGAAATCAGGTAATGTTGCGGGAGCAGCAGTAGGTTCTGCGACGGGTAATATTTCGGGAAGATTATTAAAATAAAAATACAGTTCTATGGAATTTAAAACATTAAGAAATATTGAGAGCAGCTTCAAACAGATCCGTTTGTTTACATTCGTTTTTGCGGTGTTGTGTTTTGGAATTGTAGGGATTGTGGTATTCAAATCCTATCAGTTTGCCGAAGAGCAGCGTCAAAAGATCTATGTGCTGGATAACGGCAAATCATTGATGGTAGCGCTATCTCAGGATATGTCGATCAACAGACCTGTAGAAGCAAGAGAGCATGTGAGACGATTTCACGAATTATTCTTCACCATTGCCCCAGACAAGAATGCTATTGAAAGTAATGTCAAAAGGGCTTTCAATTTGGCTGATCAATCCGCATTCAATTACTATAAAGACCTTCAGGAAAAAGGTTACTATAACAGAATCATTTCAGGTAATATCCAGCAGAGAGTTGAGGTAGACAGTGTCGTTGCCAACTTTGATAGTTACCCTTATGACGTAAAAACTTATGCAAGACAATTCATTATCAGATCCAGTAATCTTACCATCAGGAATTTAATTACCAACTGTTCATTGGTTAATTCTGTACGGTCTGACAGCAATCCTCAGGGATTTATCATTGAAAAATTCAACGTGCTTGAAAATAGAGATGTCGAAACTGTTGAACGCTAATAAGACCGATATGAAAAAACTAAGAGATACACTCGAAAATTATGTTGTAAAGATTGATACACACTGGAAATCTCTTCCTGTAGAGCGACAAAAATTCCTGACCAAGGTTTTCTTTGGTGGTTATGTTTTGATAACCGTCATCGTCATTGTCAATATCTGTATTTCTACAGGTCAAAGAAGTAATACCATTTCTATCAATCATATTGACGGCATTTCTAAGAAACCTATCGAAAAAGGATCGAAGCATAATGAAATAGTAAACTCATCCACTAAAAAATAGAATATGAAAGATTCAGAGAAAATTAGAGTGACAGAAAATGATCTCTCCCAAAATTCTAACGGAGTGAATGATCATCCCAAGGCTCAATGGGAAAGATTAAAGAAACCTTTCATCTACTTTTTGATGGCTACTGTATGTGCATCTTGCTTTTATCTCATCTTTAAGCCCAAAACCGATCATACCATTATTGAAGAGGCTGGCTTTAATGCAGCTATTCCACAGGCAAAAGACGGTCAATTGCAGTCTGATAAGCAAAAGGCTTATGAGCAGCAGTTATTAGAGCAAAAGAATGAAGAAAAGAGAAATTCAATAACAACTTTATCAGATTACTGGAATGACCAGAACGGAGTAAACTATAATAGCAACCCACCTTCTTCAACATCCACTAGAAGTGTACTTCAGCAATCCGATCAGAATGCTCTGAACAGTTATCGCAATTCCCAACAGACCTTGAGCTCATTCTATAATCGGGATAATCAGGAGGTCAATAACCTAAGGAAAGAAATCTCAAGGTTAAAGAATGAGTCAATGCAAAATCATGCCGTTCCTGCGGGTCTGGGAATCAACGACCAGTTAGAGCTCATGGAAAAATCGTATCAAATGGCTGCTAAGTATCTTCCAACGACGCCAAAGCAGGAAAAACCAGCAGAAAAAGAGGAGGTCGAAAAGTCAACGGAAAAGAAGGTTAAACTGACTTCAGCAATACCGGTACGTTCCAATGTTGTTTCCTTATTATACAGAGACCAGTCGGATAGTGCTTTTATCGCAGGTTTGAATCAGAATAGATTTTATGACAGTCAAAATGATTCAGAAAACTCAGTTCAAACAAAAAACGCAATAAGAGGTGTGGTCTATGAAACTAAGACTTTGGTCAACGAAAGTACATTATCTATAAGGCTTTCAGAAGCGATGAAAGTCGGAAGAGCTGAAATTCCAGCGGGGAGCTTACTGATTGCAGTAAGCAAATTTCAGGGAGAGAGGCTTCAGTTAAAAATATCTTCCATTCAATCTCAAGGTAATATCTATCCTGTAGAAATCAATGTTTATGACACTGACGGTCATATGGGATTGTATGTTCCTTATTCAGCGGAGCAGAATGTGGTAAGCGATATTGTAGCTAATATGAGCCAGACTTCAGGCACTAATATTATGATGACTCAATCAGCAGGGCAGCAGATTGCAGCTGATCTGAGCAGGGGAGTAGTACAGGGACTGTCGGGTTATTTTCAGAAGCGAGTCAGACAATTGAAAGTAACTGTAAAAGCGGGCCATCAAGTCTTCCTCTTACCCAAAAATAACTAATCAAAAAAAATAAAAATGAATACACAAAAGAGTCATTATATTCTCATTATGCTATTACTTCTATTAGTAAGCAAGACATTTGGGCAGGATTCTGTGACAACTTATATTTCCTTGGAACAGGCAAAATTGGACCCTTTCCGGATTAACGTCACCTACAATAAAACCAGCCATCTGATATTTCCTACATCAATACGATATGTTGACCTGGGAAGTGATCTCTTGGTTGCCAATAAGGCAGATCCTATAGGAAACGTTCTTCGGGTTAAGTCAGCCGTCAGGGATTTTGAAGAAGAAACTAATTTTTCGGTCATTACTGAAGATGGAAAATTTTACAGTTTTGACGCATCCTACAGTTCTTATCCCGATATACTCAGCTATGATTTAGTAAAACTTCAGAGAGGTATGGAGCGACAGTATGCTGATGTATTATTTGAAGATCTTAAAGGAAGCTCAACTTCTCTCATCTGGCTTATTATGGAAAATCTTTACAGGAAAAGCAACAGAACTATTAAGCATATTGCTTCGAAAAGTTATGGAATTAAGTTTTCAGTCAGGGCGCTGCACGTTAATGACAGCAAGTTTTATTTCACATTGCAGGTTAAGAATCAAAGTAATGTGGGGTATGCTATTGAATGGGTCAATTTTAAAATTGTCGATAAAAAGAACTTAAAGCGAACGGTCGTTCAGGATAAGATTTTAGAGCAGGTTCGTACCTATTTCCCGGAAAGGATAATAGCTGATCATTCAGATAGTAAAGGGATTTATATGCTTGATCAGTTTACGCTCTTAAAAGATCAGGTTTTGGAGATTGAAATTCTGGAAAAGAACGGGGGAAGGCATTTGAAAGTACAGCTTGAAAATGAAGATATTGTTCATGCAAGATTGATAAACAGTTTAACCATTAAAACGGGGTAAGATGCACAACATATTTTTAACAGTCATCTTAACGATGATAATGGGTAGCAAAATATTTGCTCAACAGATGATTCCCAAGCAAATTGGTATTGAATTTACCTATTCGGTATTTCCAAAATCTCCAGAAAAGCAAAATTATATGTTTAGTACGGGGCTTGTTTCTTACTCGAAGAATGGTAATTACTTTTTTGGACTGACAGAATATGGTAGAAAATATTATAAATACACAGGCTGCGATATCCCGATAGATAGTTTCCTGCTTAGTGGTGGGTACAGTTTTTATGTTTGGGGAGACTTCATGCGAAATGTAAATTTTAATCTGGGAATTGGAGGTCTTGTTGGTTATGAGCAGATTAATAGAGGTGATGAATTGTTGTATGATGGATCAAAGCTTAACTCTACAGGTAATTTTATTTATGGGACGAACGGTAAGCTGTCTATTGAAAGCTATCTGACTAAGCATTTAGTTTTCCTGGTCAACGGGCAACTTCGCTTTTTGAAAAATAGTCAAATGGTTAATTTTCACTCTCTGCTGGGGGTAGGAATAAGATATAATTTCTAAAAATAATGAAAAATGAAAAATATAATTAATACAGCTAAAATACAATTAAAGTGTTTCTTGCTACTATTTGTAGTCGGACTATTTGTACAATCATGTGAGAAAGATGATTTGGAAATTCAGCAGAACTATCCTTTTAAGGTGTCGGTTATGCCGGTTCCCAAGGACATAGCTAAAGACGAGTATGTAGAGATTCGTATCAAAATTCTTCCTGAAGGTAATTTTGCTGACACCAAATATTATCTTCGATATTTTCAGTTTGAGGGAACAGGAAAGCTACAGTATTATAACACTCAACCCTATTTTCCCAATGATATTTATCCTCTGTATGAGAAAGAGTTCAGATTGTATTATACTTCAACCTCTGAAGTTTCACAATCATTTACGGTATGGCTATCAGACAGTTTTGGAAATGAGAATAAAATTGAATTTCAATTCAACAACAAAAAGCTAAACGGATAAATACTATTTCTTTAGCTTACAAATATATATTTCCACTTCAAATAAAACCATCTAATTTGAGAAGCATTGTTTAGTATTTGCGGAAAGATGGTTGTTCCCTAAAGGGCAAGCATCTTTCCGCGACGCCACAAGAATCCAGACCGGGAACCGGCTCTGGATTCTTATTTTTAGACATTTAAGTCCCTTATAAAATACCTTCATCGGAGAAAGAGAAGGAGTCGGTTGAAGTTATTATACAATGATCAAGCATGTTAATATTTAATAGTTGGGCAGCCTCCTTTATTTTTTGTGTGATGCCTATGTCTTCGCGAGAAGGTGTAAGGTTTCCGGAAGGATGGTTATGGGCTATAATAAATGATACGGCATTACATAATAGAGCTCCCTGCATGATGATTCTGATGTCAACAAGAGAAGAGGTAATTCCAGATTCTGATATTTTTTGTATTCCTAAGACCTTGTTAGCCTGATTCATATACATTGAGTAAAATGACTCTCTGTAGTCGATCTGATCTGCATCAAAATGTTCCCTGAAAATATCTGTAGCATCTTGGGAGTTCAGTACTTTTTTTTCAGCATTTCCTTTTCTTGTGTAGATCAATTTGATCTCATTTACGATATTATATTTCATTGTTATTGCTCTGAGTACGGCAGAGCCTTTTGTTTCCCGTACTTAAGTTAAAACAGCATTTATTTAAAACATTTTTGAACTGTTATGCGTCTTTTTTAGATCAAAAGCCTTTTCAATCTCTTCTCCGTTCTATTTCTTAAAAGCCTTTCAGGCTTCGCTGAATATTTTTCAAAAGAAAAACCGGAAAAAAGAAAGCAGATATGAAGTGTTGACAATGAAAAAAAACAAAAGGAAACGGAATAATTGGAGGGTACCTTTAGGGAGGAAACCGTTTATGCCGTAGTCTTTTGGTTGGATTAGCAAGACGGCTGGCAACAATACCTTAGCTGCCTTTTTACCGGTTTATTATGGAAAATGTTTCGTGTAATAGCAGTCAATAACCTGTTTTTGTATATGAAATGAATGTTTAAATTAACAATGTTGATTTTATTTGTATTTTAGTTGAATCTAAGAATGATGAATTTCTTTGCATCAATTTTCTCTTGTTGCACCTAAAAAATAAATTTAAACGTAACCACATCTTTTATAAATAAAAATTTTTTCCGCCTAATGGTTGATGTTAAGTGTTTCGTTTGATTTTACATGTTCAAGCGTTAGACATTTATATTTAAAAGCCAAATACATCACATAAGTGTCTGGGTTTAATTTCAGAACAGTTGTCCAATACTTTTATTAAAAAAGTATTGGTATGGAGAAGAAAGTTGAAATTAGTAACATTACCATAGAGGAGATTATCAAGATTTTTAAAGAAGAGGAGGGAATTGAATTAAGCATTGAGGAGGCGAAAGATATTTTAAGCTTTCTGACGATGCTCTTAAAAATTACCATTAAGAGTTTTTTAGAACAATAATATTTTCTAAGATTTATATATGAAAAAAGCCGATTTATATATCCGTGTGTCAACTGATGAGCAGGCAGATAAGGGATACTCGCAAAGAGATCAGGAGGAACGATTAAAACGTTATTGTGAAAACAATAACATTAAAGTAGGTCAAATCATCTATGAAGATTACTCAGCCAAGACTTTTATCAGGCCAGAGTGGATTAAATTACTGGATACGCTAAAGAAAAAAAGCTCAAAAACGGATCTGCTGCTTTTTACAAAATGGGATCGCTTCAGCAGGAACGCTGGCGATGCGTATCAAATGATTAACATACTTAGGAAAAGTAACGTTGAACCGCAGGCTATTGAGCAACCTTTAGATCTTTCAATTCCTGAAAATAAAATGATGCTGGCTATATATCTTGCTGCACCGGAAGTTGAAAACGACAGGCGCGCTCTGAATACTTATTATGGAATGCGCCGTGCTAAAAAAGAAGGCAGATTAATGGGAAGGGCACCTTATGGCTACGCTAACAGAATAACGGAGAACGGGAAAAAGTATGTAATCCCGAAGGAACCGGAAGCTTCCAATATGAAATGGGCATTCAATGAAATGTCCAAAGGCGTTTATTCAGCGAGCCAAATCATGGATATGATGAACAGAAAAGAAGGAAAGTCAGTTAAGATAAGTGCCTTTCTTGCAAGTTTACGCAATACCGCATATTGCGGGAAAATTTACGTGGAGCAATTCAATGAAGAGGAGGCTCATTTTGTTAAAAGTATTCATGAACCTTTGATCAGTGAAGAACTATTCGAAAAAGTTCAATGTATAATGGATGGAAATGTGAATCCAGCCAGACCTAATGTAAAAGTACTGCCTGACGATAATTTGCCATTAAGAGGTTTCCTTCTGTGTCCGGAATGTGGTCATTTGATTACAGGCAGTGCCTCTACGGGACGTTCTGGAAATAAATATTATTACTATCATTGCCAATCCCCGTGTTCATACCGTTACAAATCTGAGATTATTAATTCTAAATTTTTAGAAATATTGCAGTCATTGGAAATGCGCGCATCTATAAAAAATTATTTGAAAAAAGTGTTGAGGCAAAATTTTGAAAAATTAATCAATAATCCCCAAAGAGAAAGGAAAGCAATTCTATTAGAAATAGATCGTTTAAACAGTAAATTGAAACAGGCAAGAAATAAACTGATGGAGGAAGTAATTGATGATGAAGATTATCTTGAAATTAGGACCGGCTGTAAAGGACAAATTGAAAAGCTCGAAGCTAAATTAACTAAAGGAAAGGATAATAAGAAAATAGATTTTCAAAAACTACTAGACCAAGCATTATCGAACCTAGTAGACCTTGCGAAAGTCTATACTGATGGGGATATCGAGGTAAAACGTAAAATAATTGGTTCGATATTTCCTGAAAAATTGCAATTTTCAAAAAATCATTATCGAACCACCCGACCAAATGTTTTGCTCTCTTATATATACCAGATAAACAATGAGTTAGGTACGAAAAAAAACCGGAAAGAAAGTGAATTATCACCTCTTTCCGGTCTTGTACCCAGGACCGGGATCGAACCGGTACTCCTAAGAACTGGTGTTTGAGACCAGCGCGTCTACCAATTCCGCCACCTGGGCATGTTTTAAATTGGTGTGCAAATATAAAAACTTTTTTACGATTTTTAAAACTTTTTGTAAACTTTTGTTTAAAATTCTATTTCCAAACCATCGTAGGCAAGGTGCATCCCGGCCGGAAGCTGCTTATCTTCAATATCATGCAACCCCAGATGATGACTGATGTGGGTTAAAAATAATTTTTTAGGTTTTAGTTCTTCATACAGCTGAATCACATCAGGAAGAATAAAATGCGCAGGATGTGGATCAAACTTACGGATACAGTTGAGAATTAAAACATCCAGGTTTTTTAATTTTTCCTTTTCAGGATCTGAAATGAAATTGGCATCTGTAATGTAAGCAAGGTTTTTAAATTTATATCCAAAAACCGTAATCTTGTAATGAATCACCTCGATAGGAGTGATATCTGTATCTAAAATATGAAAAGGTACATTTTCTATTTCATGGAGATCAAAAGCCGGTGCACCGGGATACCTAACATCGGTGAAAGCATAGGCAAAACGTTTTTTTATTTCCTGTCCGACTCTGTGATAGCAATATAAAGGCATATCTTTTCCGCTTTTAAAAATTAGCGGGCGCATATCATCGAGACCAATAACATGGTCGTTATGTTCATGGGTAATCAGGGTGATGTCTACTGTGGTTTCGTTGTTTAACAGCATCTGCTGCCTGAAATCCGGGCCGCAGTCAATTAATATTTTTTTGTTTTCTTCTGTTGTTATCATCACAGAAGAGCGAAAGCGTGTGTCTTTTGGATTTTCCGATGTACATACTTCACAAGTACAGCCAATAACGGGTACACCCTGTGAAGTTCCGGTTCCTAAAAATTTCAACTTCATTTTGTTTTGAGGTTGGTATTAATTTTGGTAAATTTACAAAAAATTTAATGTCCTAATGTATCAGAAACTAACTCCTAAACAAAAAGCATTAACAATTAATCTAGATCCTACTATTTATGGTACTTTCGCGGAAATTGGAGCAGGGCAGGAGACTGTTCGACATTTTTTTAGAGCAGGAGGGGCTTCAGGTACAATTGCTAAGGCGATGTCGGCTTACGACAAAGATTTTAGTGATGCCATCTACGGAAAAGAGGTAAAAAACAGATATGTTACCCAAAACAGACTTCGCAAAATGCTTCGTTATGAAGTAGCACTGATTGAAGAAAGAATTTCCAGAGAAAATAATCCGAACAGAAAATTTTTTTCCTATGCGAATACAGTTACCACCATTAATTTTGACAAAACATTAAAAGGCCATGGCTGGGTGGGAATCCGTTTTCAGGTATGTGAAAATGAAGATTATAATGAAATTGTAATTCACGTTAAATTCAAGGAAAATGATGCTACATTACAGCAGGAAACATTAGGAAATCTTGGGGTAAACCTTATTTTCGGGGCATTTACTTATTACGATAACCCCAGAAGATTAATAGAATCTCTTTATGATGATGTAGCGACCGATAACCTGGAAATTGATATGATTGATTTCAGCGGGCCGGCTTTTGCCTACGTAGACAACAGGCTAATGTCTTTACAGTTGGTGAAAAACGGAATGACAGATGCTGTAATTTTTAATTCCGAAGGAAATAACATGCTGCCTGCGGATATCCTGTATAAGAGAAATATTTTTGCAGTTAGAGGAAGCTTCAGGCCGGTAACGAAAGTGAATATTGATATGCTCCGGAACGGACTGGATATGTTTCTGAAAGATGCAATCTGTACCCAGGAAGAAACCGAAGTATTAATTGAAATTACGATTTCAAACCTCAGAGCAGACGGAGATATTGATGAAAGGGATTTTATGGACAGGGTGGATATTCTGGGCCGGCTGGGATACACCGTTATTATTTCAAATTTCTCAGAATACTACAGGCTGATTGATTATTTCTCTTCCTACACAAATGGAAATATTGGTGTAGCAATGGGAGTAAACAACCTGCTGATGGTATTTGAAGAGAAATATTATAAGGATTTATCAGGTGGGATTCTTGAAGCTTTCGGTAAATTCTTTCGCAACGGGATGAGAGTATACCTGTATCCTTACAAAGATCCTGAAACCCATGAATTGCTGGATTCTTCAAACCTTAGAGTAGAAGAAAACCTTAAAGAACTATATAAATACTTTAAACTTAACAACCGTATTGTAGATATTAAAAACTATAACCCGGAGTTTTTGGAAATTTACTCCAGGGAAATATTAAAAAAAATTGCATGCAATATCAAAGGCTGGGAAAATCAGGTCCCAGAAGGTGTTGCAGAAATGATAAAAGAGCGCGGAATGTTCGGATATAAAGAAGAATTTTCGTTAAAACAATTCTCTTAAAATATATAACACCATGTCAGAATTAAAAAAAAGACTTTCTTCCATTCTTGAAAGTCCGAAACATAATACTGAAGAGAAACTTCAGAAAGTTTGCCATTTGTTGGACCAGGAAATTTCTTATTTCAACTGGACCGGTTTCTATTTTAAAAACGGAGATAAGGAAGAACTGATCTTAGGCCCTTACGTAGGAGCACCTACAGATCATACAATTATTCCTTATGGGAAAGGGATTTGCGGGCAGGTTGCCGTTTCCAATGAAACATTTGTAGTTCCTGACGTTCATCAGGAAAGCAATTATCTGAGCTGTTCAATTGATACCAAAGCAGAAATCGTAGTTCCTATCTTTAAAGATGGGAAAAATGTAGGCCAGATTGATATCGATTCCCATAAAATAGACCCGTTTACAACCGAGGACCGCGAATTATTAGAGTGGCTTTGTAATGAGGTTTCTAAAATTTTGTAAATTTTAATTTCTAACCACAAAAGTTCCAAAAGTAAATTTGTAGTTATTAAGAGTGTCATCTGAAGACTTTTTCTTCACAGTTTTTGAGGTTTAAAAATAATGGCTCCGGTTAATAAAACCGGAGTTTTTTATTGGTGGCTTCGGGAGCTCAGCCACCTTATCGTTTGTATTTAAAATGAGATATAGTCTTTTTGAAAATTATGATTAAAATTTTAATGATGGCTGACGCTCCCGAAGCCATCGCTTCCTAAGAATAGATCTCCCGAAGCAGTTCCTTGAAATAATTTTCACACTTTGCAATATGTGTTCCGTACCAGGAAAAAGCCTCACCATCCACAATCATGATTTTTTTGTTCGGATATATTTCTTTTAATTCCTCAATATGCTTTTCTTTAAAGGGAAAAGGCTCGGAAGACAGCATAATAACATCTGTATCAGCAAGGTCTCCAATCTGTATCTCAGGATAACGGGTTTTATCTTTAAAACTGTTCTTAAATCCTATCTCAGCCAGGATGTGATGAATAAAAGTATCTGAACCAATGGTCATATAAGGATTTTTCCAGATCAGGTAAGCGACTTTTATTTTGGTTTCAGCCTTAACCTGATTCAGGATTTCATATATCTTGAGATTGAAAAGTTGTGCTTTTTCCTCCTGATTAAACATACTGCCCAGATTTTTAAGCAGATAATAATTGTCTTCAACGGTTTCAACATGAGTCACCACTACTTTGAAATCTTCCATTAAAGCTTCTACCTGCTCTTTAATGTTTTCCTCTTTATTGGCGAGAATGAGATTGGGTTGTAAGCTCCTGATCTTTTCAATATTCAGGTTTTTTGTTCCGCCGATAACTGGGATGTTTTTTACTTTTTCTTTGGGGTGGATACAGAATTTGGTTCTTCCGATGATTTCATGTTCAGTTAGCCCCAAATCAAATAATGCTTCCGTAATAGAAGGTACAAGAGATATAACTTTCATGATTAGACTTTGTCTAAAATTACAAAAGTTTCCCGGTTAGGAAAAGCCCGGCCACGGAAAAATAAATAATAAGTCCGGTAACATCTACCAACGTTGCGACAAAAGGTGCGGAAGATGTTGCAGGGTCTAAATTTAGCTTTTTAAGAATAAAAGGAACCATTGATCCGGAAAGGGTACCCCAAAGTACAATCAGTACTAAGGAAACCCCAACACTTAGTCCTACAAAAGGCCAATACATTCCGTAATTAAAGAAGCCGGCTTCGTGCCAGATCATAATTCTTAAAAAGCCGATGGCGCCAAGAATTCCTCCAAGGCATAAACCTGTAAAAATCTCTTTTTTCATTACATACCACCAGTCTTTCAATCCGATTTCCTGAAGGGCCATTGCCCTGATGATCAGGGTTGCAGCCTGAGAACCGGAATTTCCACCACTGGAAATAATTAAAGGAACAAATAAGGCCAGGACTACTGCTTTTTGAATCTCATCCTCAAAATATCCCATTGCTGAAGCCGTAAGCATTTCAGAGAAGAAAAGGATGATCAGCCACATTCCTCTCTTTTTGATCATTTCTAAAAGAGATGTCTGGGTATAAGGATCATCTAATGCTTCAAGCCCCCCGAATTTCTGAATATCTTCAGTATTTTGCTGTTCGATCTGGTCGAGGATGTCATCAATCGTTACAATTCCTACCAAAACTCCGGCTTCCGTAATAATAGGGAGTGCGGTTCTATCGTATTTTTCGAAATAAGTTACCGCATCTTCTTTTGAAGTGACGGTTGTGATGGCTACAAAGTGATTATCTGTGATTTCAGAAATCAATGTATCTTCTTCTGCTAATAATAAACTGCCTAAAGCAATATCATCTATCAGGCGGTTTCTTTCATCCACCACATAAAGATGATTCATTGTTTCAACCCTTTTTCCTACTTTTTTTATCTGCTGCAGACATCTTTTTACCGTCCATTCTTTACGGATCTGGATGTAATAAGGAGTCATCAGACGGGCTATCGAATCTGAATTATAGCCCAGAAGCTTTAAGGCAATTCTTCTTTCCTGCGGGTTAAGGTGATTGATAGAGTATTTAATAAGCTCATCCGGAAAATCCTCAAATAAAGCAGTTCTGTCATCCGGAGTCATTGCATTCAGGATTTCGGAAACTTCATCACTTCCGATACTTCTGATCGTTTCTTCCTGAAAATCAGGGTCAAGATGAGAAAATACTTCCGCTTTGTACTGTTTCGGAACCTTCAGAAATGCCAGTAACCTCTCATCAGCGGGAAGTCCGCTAAGAGTTTCGGCAATATCGGCAGGGTTAAAGATAAGTTCGTCTCTGGAATTCAAAACGTGAAATTTTTGGATATGCAAAAATAATTCAAATTTTTAAGATAGCGTAATGAACCGGAAAAATTAAGGATTAATTAAAGTTTTCTTCTTTTCGAAAAATGGTCGTCAAATAAAAAACACCCGTAAAAGAACGGGTGTCTAAATCAATTTAAAAAATGAAGGTTGGTATTTTTTAACTTCAGGATATTATTTCTGTCTCCTGAGTTATCTTTACTAAGCTTGAAGTGTGTTTTTTTCACTTCTTTCAGATTAATATTAAACTAAGATAATGAAAATATTTTAATTATTCACTGTTAAATGACAATATGTTAGATAATTTAACAAATTAAAATGTTTTTTGTAGATAATTATATATAGAAAATAGGAGTGATGTAGTTTTAATTTAAAACAAAACCGGTTAAAATCCTGCTTCAGAAGAAGGCTCAATTTTTCTCAGTTTTTTTAAAATACCTTTGATAGCACCGTTTGTTGCAATTTTAATTGAATTTTCGGCAGAACCTAAAAGACGCATGTTTTTGCGATAAGTATCATAGTCTGTTTCTGTAATAAGTTTTCCTTCGGCATCAAAAATTTTCATGCTTACCACCACCTGGTTAGAGAAAACATATTTTCCGATTCCCACTTTGAAATATCTTACCTTCGGAACAATGGCAAAATCAGCTTCATTATAAGTGCAATAATCATTAATGATTTTGGCATCGATACTGTCAAAAGGAATCTGAACTTCAGCCCTAAGCATTTTATTTTTTTTGTACCTGCTCAGATTATCGGAAACAGTACTGAAAAATGCATGGTTGGTGGGTTCTTTGATTTCTTCAATATCAGGCTCTACTTCAGGATTGAAGTAGAGGATCTTTTTTATTTTGCCTTCAGAGGCATTCTTTTGTGCTTTTACCGAAGTAAAACCGATCAATAAAAAAGTGAAAACCGTAGTAAAAAATAATGTTTTTCTCATTTGTAATTCGTTTGCAAAATTACTGTCTTTTAACGGGATAACATAAAATTATTTAAGAAATTTTTAACATTTTTTTCTATCAAATTTGATATATGGAATCAATAATGTTTTGCCAACTAAGAAAATAGTTGTATTTTTGCACCCGTTACATAATAATCATTAAACAATATTGGAATGTACTTAACAACAGAAAAAAAGCAGGAAATTTTCTCAAAACACGGGAAATCTGCACAAGACACAGGAAGTGCTGAAGGACAGGTTGCACTTTTCACTTTTAGAATTAACCACCTTTCTGCTCATTTAAAGAGTAATCACAAAGACTATGCAACTGAAAGATCTTTGGTAAAATTGGTAGGTAAAAGAAAAAGATTACTAGATTACCTTAAAAATAAAGATATCGCAAGATACAGAGCAATTATTGCTGAACTAGGTTTAAGAAAATAATCTACAGGATTTTCAAAATAAAAAGCAACTTCGGAAGAGGTTGCTTTTTTTATATCCTTATAATCATATTTGAAATTAACTTAACGTGAGTTCGATATAAGAAATTATACATTACTATAGAAAAAAGCGGAAAAAT
>NZ_AKJY01000093.1 GCF_000282115.1 Chryseobacterium populi | reverse complement strand
GCAGGATTTACGCATACAAAAGGAGTTACGGTATTCGTTAAAATAGGAACTTTATCTACAAATATTTTGGCATTTTTAATAGAGTGTCTTGCTGAAGCACCTCCTGTAGCTGCCGAGAAACCGAAGTATCCCTGCGTCATTCCTATAGCGCCTCCTGAAGGAGCGAAAGATTGATCTACAATCAGAACACCGTCAATTCTTACTTTAATGATCCAGTTGGTAGGGTTGGTAAGATCTGTCTCTCCGTTTACTTCTACATGCTTGTAAGTTGCCCCGACAAAAGGTTGGGTAGGGTTCAAATCCGGTGAGTGAAATGTGCTTCCCGGTGTATTATTGAATTCTATATTGTTGTTGGTAGAGTTATTGGTTCCATATAAAAGGTGAACCTTACTCATTTGTCCTTCAGTGGTATTGTTGAAAATATCAAAGCCTACCATAAGACCCGAAGCATTAGCCGGAATTCCCAGCCCTCCTCCCGATACAAATCCTGTTGGCGGATTTGCCAGATACCAGAAAGTGAATCCGTCTCCTCTTCCGTATTGAGGGGTACCATTTCCGTCAATTCTAAAGTCAAATTCGACTTTCCATTTGTCGCAGTATCTCAGATTGATAGGATTGGCTAGTTTTATAGCCCCATACTGGCCTCCCTGATCCGGGGTGAGTTGTATAAAGTCTCCATTGACAGCCGCACTTGAAACCAGATCCCAACCTGTAGTGTTTACCGGGTTTCCTGTAAGTTGATAAGTTTGGGATAAAAGTGTGCCAGGCAGACTTAGTAAAATGATAAAAAAATAAGTGAGTAGAGTTTTTTTCATTTGAAACAAAGCTGTTTAAATTATTAGTAATACAAATTTATAGTTTTTTAATCATTTATTAGTTAAAATGATATTAATTATATACTCATTTCCTACTTGGTGTTGTTATTTTTCAATAAATATTAAATTTCACAATAAAAATGACAATATTTAATATTTTCTTCTGAAGTAAAATTCATAAAAAAAAGGATCACTCTAATTATGAGCGATCCTTTTAATTCTTTATTTTAATCTGTATTATTCCCTGTTTTTCACCAGTATCCAGCCTGAATATTTAAAAGGAGTATT
>NZ_AKJY01000092.1 GCF_000282115.1 Chryseobacterium populi | reverse complement strand
ACAAATTTTGAGACAGAAAAAAGACTGCCCCTTTTGAGACAGCCTCTTTTTTTATTGTTGATAATAAGTCTTTTTTAATAATATATGACTATAAGTAATAAAATGAAAAGGGAAAATCAGAAATGGTAATAATCCCTAAAAAGTGACTAAAAACATATAAGATAATATAAGTTTTGTTTTTTTTTAAAATAAATTAAATAAAATATTCTTTGATTGTTAAATATTTGTAAATTAGCGGCTTTATTAATGTATATGAAAAAGATAACTCTACCTCTTTTATTTGCTGTATTCGCAGTATTTCAGTCTTCCAACCTGTATTCCCAGGACAATGAAAGGCTTATTAAAGATTATATTTCTCAGAATAAAATCAGAGAATATAAAAAATCTGATCTTACCAATTTTATTATTGATAATGTAGACGCTTCAAGATCATTGAGCGGAAACGTTGTAAAGTTTCAGCAAACCTATAATGGGCTTCCTGTTTATAATGCAGTAGGAACAGCGCTTGTTAAGGATAATAAAATTGTATACTATGTGGATGGTTTTTTGAAGGATTATACTTCTTCTACACCAAACAATGCAACAATTAGTAAAAGTGCAGCGATCCAGAAGATTGCTGAAAATATAGGAAAAGAAGAAATTAAATCTTATCCTATTCTTGGTTATCAGGATGCAGAGCCACAAAGCGGGCATGCAGCTAAGCAAAGATTAGTATATGTTGAAGATCAGGGAGCTCTGAAGCTGGCTTACCAGGTTACTTTACCGGAACCAAAATCTCATAGTCTTTGGGATGTATTGGTGAATGCAAATACAGGGGAAATAATTACTAAAAATGATCTTAATGTATCATGTAATTTCCATTCTGATGCGTATTCACATGATCATTCACAACTAGGACAAAATAATTTTATAGGCCCCGTTAACGAGTTTCAGAATCAGGCTGCTTCCTTTCTGGTTCCTGATAATGCTTCTTATAATGTATTTGCATTACCTATTGAATCGGCTACATTTGGTGCCAGATCAGTAGTTAATAATCCGTGGATGTTGGCTTCTTCACCTGAAGGATGGCATTATGACGGTACAAATCATTATACTTATACGAGAGGTAACAATGTATATGCATATGAAGATATGAATGCAACAAATACCCCAGGCTTTTCACCGGATGGAGGCGCAAGCAGAAACTTTAATTTTCCTTTCAACCTTTATGCTTCACCTGCGGATAACCTGAGTGCATCAATTACCAATTTGTTTTATATCAACAACAAAGTGCATGATATATTTTACAAATTCGGTTTCACGGAAACAGCAAGAAACTTCCAGAATACTAACTTTGGTTTAGGAGGTGCCGGAAATGATTATGTAAAGGCAGAAGCACAGGATGGAACAGATACGAATAATGCTAATTTTGCGACTCCTCAGGATGGAGGTAGTGGTAGAATGCAAATGTATTTATGGACAAGTTTTAATAGAATATATTATTATAATGCACCTGCGGCTGCAGTTCCCCGTCAACCGCTTGTAGGTACGGCTCAGTTTGGAAGCCCTATCAATGCAACAGGAGTTACGGCAGATGTAAAAGAGTCTTCTGTAATAGATGGTTGTACGGCAATACCTGCAGGGACGTTAGCTGGGAAAATCGGTTTAGTGCAAAGAGGAAACTGTGACTTTGTAACTAAAGTTAAAAATGCTCAAACGGCAGGAGCAGTAGCAGCGATAATTTATAATGCCCCAACTTCAGGCCCTGTTGGAGGAATGGCAGGAACAGATGGAACAATCACGATTCCTTCAGTTTTAGTTGATAATGCTGAAGGTGAGTATATTAAGAGTCAGCTTACAGCGGGTACTGTTGTTAATGTGACATTGAAAAACGATCCTGCAATGGCAGTTACTCCTGATGGTAGTTTCGATAACGGAATCGTTACCCACGAATATGGGCATGGTATTTCCAACAGATTAACAGGAAACGGATGGACGTGTTTGCAGTCATCAAGCAGTAAAGAACAGATGGGTGAAGGCTGGTCAGACTTCTTTGCCTTAATGTTAACAAATAAAGCAGGTGATAATGCTACAGTGCCTAGAGGTATCGGGACTTATGTTATCGGTCAGTCTAATTCAGGTGGTGGGATCAGACCTGCAAAATATTCTCCGGATTTCACAATCAATGATTATACCTATGCAGATACCAATGGTATGGAATATCAAAACCAGAATGGGGTTCTTGTACCGGATGTACACTCTATAGGATTTGTATGGGCGACTATGTTGTGGGATCTTCACTGGCAGTATGTAAATAAATACGGATATGCTTCTGATGTAACAGCTAATGCCAATAGTGGTAGTGCAAGAGTATTACAGTTAGTAACCAACGCATTAAAACTTCAGGCTTGTAACCCTACATTTATTGACGGCAGAAATGCAATATTAGCTGCTGAGGTAGCAACTACAAACGGAGAAGACAAATGTATGATCTGGAGGACTTTTGCGAAAAGAGGTTTAGGCCTTAATGCACAGGCAGGAGTAAAAACCAATATCAATGATCAGGTGGGGGATTTCTCAGTACCTGCAGAATGTGTATTGGCAACAGATGAAGTGAAAACTGTAAAAAACAATACGATCTCTATCTATCCGAATCCTGCTAAGAATGAATTCTACATCAACTTCCCAGGCAATACCATTGGAAAAGTAAGTGTTGAAATTTATGATATGTCAGGAAAAATGATCTCCTCAGAAGATAAAATTTCAACAGATGCTAAAAAAGCGATCTCAACAGACAGAATGATCAACGGAACTTATATGGTTAAAGTAAAGGGCTTAGGCATTGATACTGTATCTAAAGTTATCGTTAATAAATAATAGATTTAAATAAAATCTTTGTAAACAATCACCCCGGCCATCCCTGGGGTGATTTTATTTATCTATCAGGACAATGATGGAATGCTTTGTTCATTATTATATTGTAACTTTGCTGGCTTTTAAAGGAAAACTATGAAGAAGAATATACTAAAAGGAGTTGTGTTTGTCGGAATCGGAGCCAGTATATATGGTATGTTGGCTACATTTGTAAAGATGGCTTACCATGATGGCTACACTACATCCGAAGTTACTACATCGCAATTTGTCTTAGGATTGGTGGGTCTGCTGATCCTGAATTTTATTCAAACCATCACATCAAAACAGAAACTGTCATCGCCAAGCACAAAAGAAGTAAAAATGCTGATGATAGCAGGAACTTCATTGGGATGTACAAGCTTATTTTATTATATAGCAGTTCAGTATATCAATGTTTCCATTGCAATTGTCCTTTTAATGCAGTCTGTTTGGTTCAGTGTGGTGGTAGAAAGCTTTCTTTCCAAAAAATTACCGAACGCAAGAAAAGTAGTATCCGTAATTATTGTTTTAGTGGGAACCATTCTGGCTACCAATCTTATCAATATGGATATAAAGCTGGACTGGCATGGAATATTCTGGGGATTAATGGCTGCAGCTTCTTATACACTGACCATGTTTACATCCAATACTTTAGCTACCCATTTACCTGTTTTAAGAAAAAGCATCATCATGCTTTCGGGAGGCTCAATTATTGTGTTTGCATTTTTGTTCTTTGCCCAGATAGGACCGCTTTATTCCGACGGGTTAAAATCAGTTTACCTTAATTTTACAGAAAGTACACAGCACATCCGTTCTTTTGATTATTCCATACTTTGGAAGTATGGTCTGGTTCTGGCATTATTCGGAACTGTAATTCCGCCTATTTTATTTAATATTGGCTTTCCGAATGCAGGCTTAGGTTTGGGAAGTATTGTTTCTTCACTGGAGCTTCCGGTTTCCGTTACAATGGCTTTTGTTCTGTTGGGAGAGCATGTTGATATGATTCAATGGCTGGGGATTGTTTTAATTCTTTTTGCTATTGTTTTAATGAATTTGCCTTCAAAAAAAGAACTTACCATTGCAGAAGTATCATAATTAAATTTAAAATAATACATATAAGCCGTTTCTTTTGAAGCGGTTTTTTTAATTTTATACTTAAATAAAATTTCATGAAATATTTTAAAAATGCTGTTGTCATTGGAATGTTATCGATTGCGCCTGGAATCATGTTTTCACAGGTAAGACCTATGGATGTTATGTTATCAGATTACCAATACCCTTATGAAGTTCATTTAATTAATTTAAAATCTCAGAACAATGATTTGAAGATGGCTTATATGGATGTAAGACCTAAAACGTCAAACGGGAAAATCATAATGCTCCTCCATGGAAAGAACTTTAACGGTGCATATTGGGAACAAACCGCAAAAGATTTGTCTGATAAAGGATTTAGGGTAATCATCCCGGATCAGATAGGATTTGGAAAATCGTCAAAACCTCAGAATTATCAGTTTTCTTTTTCACAGCTGGCCGAAAATACAAAAGCCATTTTAGATGAACTGAAAATTGATCAAACCATTGTTTTAGGCCATTCAATGGGAGGGATGGTAGCGACGAGATTTACATTGCTCTATCCCGAAAGAGTACAAAAGCTCATCCTGGAAAACCCTATTGGGCTTGAAGATTACAAAACTTTTGCAGCCTACCAAACTATTGACCAGGCATATCAGTCGGAATTAAAAAATACAGCAGAGACCTATAAAAATTATCAGCTTAAATTTTATTACGATAATAAATGGAAAAGTGAATATCAGCCATGGCTGGATTTGATAGCAGGCTGGGCACTGCATCCGGATTATCCCAAAGTTGCCTGGGATGCAGCCCTCACTTCAGATATGATCTACAATCAGCCGGTGTGTTATGAGTTTAAAAATATAAAGGTCCCTACCTTATTAATTATCGGAACTCGCGACAGAACTGCGATAGGGAAGGACAGAGCTCCTAAAGAACTCCAACCGAAAATGGGGCAGTACCAGGAATTGGGAAAGAAAACCCAGAAGGAAATTGCAGGCTCAAAATTAGTGGAAATTGAAAATGTAGGTCATCTGCCTCATATAGAAGTTTATCCTAAATTTTTCAATGCCCTATATGATTTTATCAAATAATCAGATAAACCATTTTACCCGTTAAAATAAACACAAGCTTGTCATTCCGGAGGAATCTAAATATTATCTTTATCATTCAACCATTGAGGTTTTCGCAGGATAATAAACTTTTCAACTGAGCGTTTATGCCTCTGAGTAAAAAAAAGAAAATAAAAAGAGGCTGATCAATGCTGAACAGCCTCTTTTTGTATGTGTTGTTGTCTGAATTATTTTTTCTTGTAAGCAGCGTCTTTGATTCTAGCTTTTTTACCTCTAAGGTCTCTGAAGTAATAAATTCTAGATCTTCTAACTTTACCTCTTCTGTCAACTTCAATTTTTTGTAAAGCCGGCATGTTGATCGGGAATACTCTTTCTACACCTACATCACCACTCATTTTTCTGATCGTGAAAGTTTTAGTAGAACCAGTACCTCTTAATTGGATAACTGTTCCCTTGAAGAACTGGGTTCTTGTTTTTTGTCCTTCTTTAATTTCGTAATACACAGTGATTGTATCACCTGCTTTGAATTCAGGGAATTCTTTTTTTGTAATGTACTTGTCTTGTACGTACTTTAATAAATCCATTATTAATAAAATAAAATGTTAAAGCTAAGCAACTTACACGCTTTTCGTCAGAGGTTGAATAACAGGTTGCAAATGTACAAAATAGTTTTTGAATATGCCAAATAATTTTATGTTATTAATACAGATTTTTTACATCTTTTTCAGCCCTAAAAGTTAACACTTCCTTTACGTTGGCATGAAACAGAGTTTATATGTGAATTCTACTTTTGCACGAAATATAAACACACGTTTCCTTCTTATTCCTACAATTTAAAACTCAATATAAAACCACTTAAAAATTAATTTAATGAAACATTACGTATTCTTTTTCTTTTTTGTCGTCCAGATGGCTTTTGGGCAGACTTTGTTTCCCTATTTGCAAAACCCGACACCGAATTCGATGATCGTCAATTGGAAAACAAGCTCAAATAATGAAACCACAGTTATTTATGGTAATTCACCTTCGAATTTAAGCGTTACCGTTACGGGAACTACCAATATTTTTTCAGATACGGGATATAATAACAATTACTTTTATCACACAGCAAAAATCACCAATCTTCAGCCCAATACAAAATACTATTACAAAATAAAAACCGGGACCAGTGAATCTGCGGTTTATAATTTCAGAACACTTCCTTTACCGGGACAACCCGTTACAGCTGATGGTAAAATACGCTTCTTAATAATGGGAGACAACCAGATCAAGGCTGAACCTAGATATGATACATTGACATTAAATGCTTTTAAAAAATTAAAGCAGAAATTTGGGCCGGATTCAGATCCTTCTGATAATGTAGCCCTTACTTTTATGGTAGGAGACCAGGTAGATGTAGGCACTCTGGATCATTATGAAAATGTGCATTTCAAAAAGAATATCAAATTATCACCATACCTTCCGATTCAGACTACGGTAGGAAACCATGAAACCTACGGAAGTTTGGGAATGAATTCTTACTATGCCCATTTCTATATCGATGAAATCAAGTATAAAAATATTTCTTCCGGAAATGAAAATTATTATGCCCAGCAGGCCGGAAATGTCTTATTTATCAGTTTAAGCTCGGAACACACGGGTGCTGCACAGCAAACCTGGCTACAACAGATTTTAAATGAAGCAAACAACGATCCTACCGTTCACTGGATTATTTCATTAAGCCACAGGCCTTATCAGGCTGAGCAATATGTAGGAGATATTTCAACCTGGGTAAGGGATATTGCTGTTCCGTTGATGACAGGCTCAGGTAAATACTTGATGCACGTAGGAGCTCACCATCATCTGTACCATAGAGGACAGCTGAAAAACACACCTAACTACCAGATCATTTCCGGTGGAACCGCCTGGGACCAATATTGGGGAATGTCTACTGAACAGGATTTTGATGATGTTCAGAAAACATTGACAGACTGGACCTATCAGATCGTCGAAGTGGATGTTACCAATGGAAAAGTAGATGTAGAATGCTATTCAATAGGAGGAGTTTATACTAAAAAATACAATGAGCTGGTCGATTCTTTCCACAGGTATAAAAATCAGCAGAAACCGGCTAAACCATCTATTACGAATACCTTTTCAGGAACAATAACTTTACCGTTAACTTTAAATGGAAGTGCTTTTTCGTCGCCAAACGGAGAACTTTTAAATACCACTCAGTTTTTAATCAGTAAGGCAGCTGACTTTTCCGTTATTGAAAAAGAATTTTACCGGGATTATGAAGACTGGTTCGGAAAAGACGGAACGCCGGACAAAGCTAAAAACTTAAATGCAGGAGTTGATATTACAAAAGTTACTCTCCCTGCCAATTCTATCTCAAACGGAGTTTATTATGTGAAAACCCGCTACAGAGACAGAAACCTTGAATGGAGCGACTGGAGCGATGCCAAACAGTTTGAAATTACAGGAAGCGTGGTTTCAAACCCTACTTTCACTTTAAATAAAACAGAATATCTTCAGAACGAAGCCATCACGGCTACCTATACAGGCGGCCCTGGTAACCAGACCGATTGGATAGGTATTTATAAAAAAGGACAGACTCCGGGATCCGTGACTTCTCAGGTATATACTTACACCAATGGACAAACCGCAGGAACTGCTACTTTTAATAATGGTCTTGCTAATAAAGGACAGTATTTTGCAGGTTTTTTTGCCAATGACGGCTACACGGAAATCACACCGAGAAAAAGCTTTTATGTAGGTCCTAAAGTCGTACTGCAAGCTACAGCAGATACCTATCCTGTAGGCGGAACAGTTAAAATTAATTTTTCTAACGGACCGAATCTGGTCAAAGACTGGATCGGAATCTATAAAATGGGACAAACACCGGGAACAAACACTTCAATAAAATGGGACTATGTGAATGCAACCTCCGGAACACTTAATTTTACAGGGCTTCCAAAAGGATATTATTATGCGCAGTATTTCCTTGAAGACGGCTATACCGCAATCGGAGAGAAAGTTTTCTTTAAAGTAGGAGACATTGTTACAGAACTATGGATCAATAAGCCGGTCTATACTTTAGGTGAAAATATTACAGCTTCATGGACGGATTCTCCGGGAATTATCAAAGACTGGCTGGGAATTTATCCTCAGAATATTCAGACCCCGGATGATAATTTTATTTCCTATACTTATTTTGACGGAATCACACAGGGAACTAAAAATTTAACGGGTACGGCACTGCCTGCAACACCGGGGAATTATTATATGGTAATGTTTACCAATGATTCTTATACTGAAGTTTCAAACAGGGTGCAGTTTCAGGTGAATTCATCTACTTTGGGAACCGATGAGGTGAAGAACAGTACGGAGAAAAATGTAATCTTATACCCCAATCCTACTAAACCCGGTGAACCAACTTTCATTAAAAGCGATTATCCGATTGAAAAAATCGAGCTGTTATCAGCTTCAGGAGATCTACTCTATGAATCTAAGAACGTCCACAACCAGCGTTTTTCTTTAGTTAATGAAAATCTTCCGAAAGGAGTCTATTTCGTGAAAGTGCATACAAGAAAATTATTCACTTTAAAGCTGGTTATACAGTAAAATATAAATTAAATATCAAACAGAAAAAGCGGAAAGTACTTTCCGCTTTTTCTGTTTATTGATAAAGTTTTTTTTCTTTCTGATGAATCGGCCAATCCCGAAAGCTTTGTAACCAAATTTATTTTTTTCTAACTTCAATGATATAGTAATCAATATGGCAAACTGTGAATATAGCTACTTGTTTGAATTTAGGTTATTGTTTATTAGTTATTTTATGATTTATTTGTGTCAGAATTATATAGATATAATACAGAATATTTTAGTCACCGGAGGTTTTCAATATCTTAGACAGCAGGAGCTACATTAAGTATTAAGGTCCGGACACTGAGTTTGTATTCTTTTTTATAATGTTATAAAAAAGTTAATGATGTTTGTCCAATATTAAAAATCAAATTGTCTTAAATAAAAACTAAAATTTCAGGTATGGCAAAACAGCTTTTGAATTCATCCATTATGAGGAAAGTAGCCATGGGACTTTCGGGCTTTTTTCTGATCACTTTTTTAATGCTGCATGTATCGCTTAATCTGACTTCTGTAATAAGCGAGGATCTTTTTAACCGTGTTTCTCACTTCATGGGATACAATCCGTTGGTACAATATATAGGGCAGCCCATTCTTATATTCGGGTTACTTTTTCATTTTATTATGGGATTTATTTTAGAGATCCAGAATCGCAGGGCAAGGCCGGTAGGCTATGCTTACAATGCAAGCTCTGCAAACAGTTCCTGGGCTTCAAGGAATATGATTATTTCGGGGGCAGTCATTCTTTCTTATTTTTGTCTTCACTGGTATGACTTCTGGTTTCAGGAGCTGAATTACAAATTTATTGAAATGAATGTACCCAGTGAAACAAGATATTACGGCGAACTGGTACACAAATTTCAAAGCCCGGTTCGTACCTTTTTGTATTGTGGTGCATTTGTACTGTTGGGGTTACACTTATGGCATGGATTTTATTCCTCAATGCAGTCGGTAGGGTTTAATAATAAATATGCACGGGCATTGGCCCAATTCGGTAAATATTTTGCGGTTTTTGTTCCTGCTTGCTTTATATTCATCGCTTTATTTCACCATTTTATAAGATAATTTTAACATAGATAAGTGGTGAATTATATTGCTTTTTTCTGCTTATTAAGAACAAGACCAGTAAAATCGAAAATGCGATGAGCATACCTGCTCTTTAACGTTTTGTAATTAAGTCGGCTAAAACTCCCAAAAAACCTACTGAAAGCCCAAATGTAATCATTCCTAATAGATAAGAAACAAGAGCTTTTGTATAGCTTGCGACCTTAGTTTTGTCGAAAAATTGTCCGACTGCCCAGGAAAAGTAGATAAAGACAATAATTGCAGCAACCTGCATCAAAGGAAATTTGGTTAATCCCTCAAAAAGGGCAAAAACAGAAAATAACAGCATTTCCATTCCAAGGATAAAACACAGTAAAATCAATATTTCAAAAAAATTATAATTATATTTTCTGAAAAATATTTTTAACCAAAAAGCAATAAATCCACCCATTATGATATTTGAATATCCGTAATGACTTTGAATCCAATCATTAATTGAAATTATTTGCGATCCTTTTATCTCATCAAATTTAATATAACCTTCTTCGATATGAAAGAATTTGCTGATTAAGGTATAAATTAATGAGGTTACAATAATGAATATAACAGGTTTTACAAGTCTGCTTCTATTTTCAGTGATGAAATTCTTAATGTTTTCTCCGGGTTTTATCAATAATTCTCTTATTGTATATAAGATCCCTCTTTCAAAATGTAGAACGTGCTCAATTTCACTGATGATATAACGGCCGTCGATCCTTTTGGGTTTTACAGTTTGCTTACAGTTGGAACAAAATTCTTCACTCATGGTTAGGTACAATTTTTAATGCAAAAAAAGATAAATGATTTTAAATACATTTTACACTTTTGTGTAATTTTTGGTGTTTTTGGTCAAAGGAAAATGAAAAAAAATCATTATTCAAGAGAAGTATATTAAAAACAACATCTAATTACGGATAAAACTTCAGTCGGGTAATGATCTGGAAGTAGTAATGCCGATAGCTCAGTTATGAGAAAAATTATTAAATTTAGCCAACAGAAAAATCTAATATTTCATGATAGATAAAAGAGTAAAAAATGCAAAGGAGGCCATCGAAGGAATTCAGGATGGAATGACGTTAATGCTGGGTGGTTTCGGGCTCTGCGGTATTCCTGAAAACTCAATCAATGCTTTGGTAGAAAGCGATGTGAAAGATCTTACATGTATTTCAAACAATGCAGGAGTTGACGACTTCGGCTTAGGATTACTGCTTCACAAAAGACAGATTAAAAAAATGATTTCTTCTTATGTAGGAGAAAATGCGGAGTTTGAAAGACAGATGCTTTCCGGAGAACTGGAGGTTGAGCTTACACCACAGGGAACCCTTGCAGAAAAATGCAGAGCTGCCCAGGCGGGAATTCCTGCTTTTTATACCCCTGCAGGTTTTGGAACTGAAGTGGCAGAAGGTAAGGAAGTAAAAGATTTCAACGGAAAACCCCACATTCTGGAGCATGCCTACAAAGCTGATTATTCCATTGTAAAAGCCTGGAAAGGAGATCATGCAGGAAACCTTATCTTTAAAGGATCTGCAAGAAACTTTAATCATCCGATGGCCGGGGCAGGGAAAATTACCATTGCCGAAGTGGAAGAATTGGTAGAACCCGGACAATTAGACCCTAATCAGATTCATATTCCCGGGATTATGATCCAAAGGATTTTCCAGGGTGAAAAGTTCGAGAAGAGAATTGAGCAGAGAACAGTAAGGGTAAAAGAATAAATTTCTGTCGAAAGTCAGTATTTATCATAAAAAAAAGAAGCGCTGAAACATATTCAGCGCTTTCTTTATTCCAGTGAAACCGGCATTTTTCTTTCCCCGATCTGTTGTCGCCACATCGCATAATATAATCCTTTTTCAGCAATTAAATTATCGTGAGAACCCGTTTCGATTACTTGTCCGCGTTCAAGCACATAAATCCGGTCCGCATGCATAATCGTACTTAAGCGATGGGCAATGAGAACCGTAATTTGTTCCTTTTCTTTTGAAATATTTTTTATGGTAGATGTTATTTCCTCTTCCGTAATACTGTCCAGGGCTGAAGTTGCTTCATCGAAAATGAGTAAATGAGGCTTTCTTAAAAGGGCCCGTGCGATGGCAATTCTTTGTTTTTCCCCACCACTCAGCTTCAGCCCACCTTCACCTATTACCGTTTCGATGCCTTTTTCAGCTCTTGCTAACAATGCAGTACAGCTTGCTTTCTGCAAAGCAATTTCCAATTCCTCTTCCGTTGCTTTAGGGTTCACAAAAAGAAGGTTTTCTTTAATTGTTCCTGCAAAAAGCTGGGTATCCTGGGTTACAAACCCAATCTGATTTCTCAGCTCGTCAAAATCAAATTCTTTTCCGTTGATTGTATTGTAAAAAATATTCCCCTCCTGAGGCCTGTAAAGCCCAACCAGCAATTTTACCAGTGTGCTTTTCCCCGAACCGCTTGGCCCCACAAACGCAATGGTTTCTCCATTCTTAACATCAAAAGAGATGTTATTTAAGGCTTTGTATTGAGCCGACTGGTGTTTAAAAGAAACGTGTTTGAATTCCAGTTCCTCAATAGCACCAATCTGTTTCGGATGAAGTGGCTTTTCCTCCACCTCCTTTTTCATCAGATGATCAAAATTATAAAGAGAAGCTTCAGCTTCACGGTAAGAGATAATAATGTTTCCGATTTCCTGCATTGGTCCGAAAATGAAAAAACCATAAAACATCAGAGACAGGTATTGCCCGGGAGTAACGATATTTTTAAAAATTAATAAAAGCAGGGTTAAAGTAATCATCTGCTGAAGAAAATTAACCATGGTTCCCTGGATAAAGCTGAGAGAACGGATGCTTTTAACCTTTCTGAGTTCAAGCCCAAGAATCTTATAGGTATTATTATTTAAACGGATGACTTCCTGGTTCGTTAACCCCAAACTTTTAACAATTTCTATATTTCTTAAGCTTTCCGTAGTACTTCCGGCTAAGGCTGTGGTTTCCGAAACAATATTTTTCTGAATGTTTTTTATTCTTTTGCTCAGTAAATTGGTGATAAAAGCAATCAGGAAAATTCCACAGATATACACTGGCATGATCGACCAGTGTAAGCGGATGGCATAAACAGAAACGAAAATAATACTGACTAAAATTCCAAAGAAAATATTAATAAAGCTGTTAATGAATTTTACGGAATCTTCTCTTACTTTCGTTAAAATCGACAGGGTTTCACCACTCCTCTGATCTTCAAATTCCTGAAAAGGGAGGGCCATTGAATGTCGTAAGCCGTCTGTAAAGATTTTTGCACCAAACTTTTGGGTAATAACACTTACCGCATAATCCTGAAATGCTTTAGCAATTCTGCTGACCATGGCTGTGCCGATAAGTAATCCTAAAAAATAAAAAACACCATGATAAATTCCATCACCATATAAATACTGGTTCAGATTTCTTGGTAAGAGTTTTTCCTTGTCAAAAAAATTGGGATGGGTAACCAATCGATCCAGGATATTACCTGTAATTGCCGGAGCAAATAAAGAAAAAACCTGATTAATAGCTGCCAGCAATAAGGAGAGGGCAACCAGCCATTGGTAAGGTTTAAGGTATCTTAAAAGTATTTTCATTCTGCTAAATAATGTTGCAAAATTAAAGATATTATTTTGACTTATGATATTAATAATTTTGAATAATAAAGGTCTTTTGTATTCAAGTGAAAATAATTAAATTGCGGTCTAAGTTTTTAATATGCTCACAAAAGAACAAATTGCAAAAAGAATTTCAAAAGAACTGAAAGACCGTTACTATGTAAACTTAGGAATAGGGATTCCTACTTTGGTTGCCAACTACGTTCCGGATGGTATTTCCGTAGAATTTCAAAGTGAAAACGGAGTTCTCGGAATGGGGCCGTTCCCTTTCGAAGGCGAAGAAGATGCGGATATCATCAATGCGGGAAAACAGACGATCACCATTTTGGATGGCGGTTCATTTTTTGATTCTGCTTTCAGTTTCGGCATGATTCGTGGCCAGAAGGTAGACTTAACGATTCTCGGAGCCATGGAAGTTTCAGAGAACGGTGATATTGCCAACTGGAAAATTCCCGGAAAAATGGTCAAAGGAATGGGTGGCGCAATGGATCTTGTAGCATCTGCTGAAAATATCATCGTTGCGATGATGCACGTCAACAAAGCAGGTGAAAGTAAAATTTTAAAAAAATGTACACTTCCTTTAACCGGTGTAAACTGCGTAAAAAGAGTAGTTACCGAGCTTGCGGTTTTAGATGTAACACCGGTCGGATTTAAACTTATTGAAAGAGCCCCGGGAGTGTCGGTAGAACACATTGTTCAATCTACAGAAGCCGACCTGATTATTGAAGGTGAAATTCCTGAAATGCAGTTCTAAATAAAACCAAAACCTTGTCACTGACAAGGTTTTTTTATGTGATGAGATGTTATTTTTTATTCAAAATACTGTCTAATATGGTTACCTCCATATCAAAACGTTTACGCCAGTCCTTTCCAAATTGTTTCTCCAGTAAGCGGAAATATTGTTCATTGTTTTGTTCATACTGTTGTTTTTTGCCGGGTATCACTTCACAACCGCCGTCAATGCGTTCGTACCGGATGTTCCATTTTTTAATGGTGCTGTCCAATGCGGCATAATATCCTACAGGAGGCAGTTCTCCTTCATGGTAATCTATCCACTTCAGAGTAGAATCTGCATCTGTGCTTTTTGCTGTATTATTGTTTTTTTCTGTACCATTGCAGGAGATTGCAAGAATAAGTAGCAGGCTGTAAAATATTTTCATTTTCTTAATATTATATGTTTTATACTGCCTGATTAAGATACCATTATTTTTCAATTTCAAATCCCGTTTTTCGTTAACGGGTTAAAAAATAAGTTTGCGTGTAAGTTGTATTTCCTTGGGTGGCAGTGTTTTTAAACGTCAGTTTGTGGTCAGTCAGCTCAATGATTTGTTGTTCATTGTCCCATAATATCAGGATATTGTTTGCTTTCACTTCATAGGAGAATTCTTCTTCACCCTCAGCATTTGTTTTTCCCTTTCCGTTGGCAAAAAATTCGAAATATACATTTTGTGGGTCATTGTTGATGATTACAGGAGGTTCGTTACCTGTTTTTGTTTCTTCTATCAATTCTGCCAAGTTCCAATACCCCAGTATTTTTTGTTGCATTATTTGTGCCGTTTCGTTTTCTTCATCGATGGAGCTGATTTTTTGACAGCCGACAGTCCATATTAAAGTTGTTGCTAACAATAGTATTGCTAAAAATTTATTCGTTTTCATTTGTATTTATTTTTTAATATTTATATTTTCTTCAGCCTTGTTTTTATGAACCTTTTTATTATCTGCTTAGGTTATAAGTTTGCTTCCGGGTATACGTCGTATTTACTTTTACAAATTCAAAAACCAGCTTATGTTCGGTAAGTTCTTTTATAGTAAAGGCATCATTATTGATTTTGAGTGTGGTCTCGTTTTCAATGCTGTAAGGTTCAGCTTGTTCATCACTACCACCCAAAGTATAATATAGATTTCTATCAGTACGGAAATCAAAATAATTACCTTCTTCACCGTATTCGGTAGTGATTTCTGCCGGCGCAGATGGTTTGATGGTTTCAGTTACTACCGAATCTAATATCCATTTACCCACTATTCTTTCCTGCGCGGGTTTGTCTGAAAATTCATCTTTTGAACAGCCTGTTATGATGATTGATAGTATTGCAAGCAGGATTAATATTTTTTTTTCATATTGCTGAAATTTAAAATAAGTATGGAGTTGTAGTTTTACAGCAATAGATAGGCTCTTATTCAATAAGGTATTTTAAAGAAAGGTAATAATATCTTTCTTCATCAGGACGGTAATAAACAGTATCTTCTTCCTCTTCATCAACAGTCGAATAATCGATGACAGTCTGTAGCGGCCCCAATCTTTTCCCCAAAATGGCAGCTACCTTTTCTGCACGTTCTTTCCCATTGGCAAAGGCGGCAGCTATTATTCTTGAAAAATCCTTTACAGGCATGTAAGTAATCCGGCGGGTGATAATAGATGTGGTACCTGTTTTATCAACCATAAGTTGATTAAGCGCTATTATTTCTGCAGGCTTAGTTGTTTCAAAGCTATAAGATGTGCCGCCGGCGCCATACTGAGTCAATGCATAAGCAAGTTGATCTTCTTTAAACCGGCTCACATCAAATCCTGCGGCTTTGACTTTATCTAAAAAAGCTTTTTTTACCTGTTCCGTGGTTCTTTTTTCTTCGGCATAAGAAAGATCTTCGGTAATCACTATATCCAGAATATATGATTTGATGGGTTTTTCTATTTTAGCGATACCTCTTACTTCTATAAAAGGTTTTTCTATGTTTTGGCCAAAAACGTTACAGGTAGCTGCAAAAGAAAACAGGAATATTATAATGTTTTTCATAATGTTTTTTTTATTAGTTTAGAAAATCTATTGAAGAAAGGTAAATTTCTTCTCAAAATAACCGCCGATTACAGGTACAGGTTTCACAACCTGGTTTAATGCATTAATAATACCCAAAACCAAAAGGATCAATGGAATAAGTGGGATTAATGAAAAAAAGATCGATAACGTGGGGATGGCAGACATTAAGATACCGCTAATGACTGAAACGATGAGGCTAAAGACAAATACACCAAGGCTCTGCTCCAGATGGTAAGTTACAAATGAGTTTTTTTCTCGTTGGTTTTTATAGGAGAAATAAACGATCAGCCAGCCGATGATGGTAATGTAAGATACAATTGCTAAGGTTTTGTGGTTCATGATATGGTGTTTTTCTATTACAAAGATGCTGTCTGATCCCGGTATTTTCCAATAAGGAGATATCTACAAAACATCTACAATGATAAAAACAGAGTTAATAAAGTATCTACATTACATTATTACCTGTCTGTAATTATATGCCAGGCCGGAAAATAGATAGAATTAAAAGAGCAAATTGTACTTTTGTGCCATTCGGCTTCATGAAATTCAAATTTAATTTATACCAGTTATTATGAAGTATTATATAAGAATTATCATTACCATAGGAGTGTTTTTCGCTGGACTTAATAGGGCCAGCTCACAGTCCGTTATCGAAGATTCGTTAAAAAACCTCCTTCGCAACCCGAACCTTAGTCCGGAAAAGAAGGCAATGACTCTTTCACATCTTGGCCGTAACATCTACGAAACGGATATGCCATCTGCCCTGAGTGCCACCAATGAAGCCCTGCAGCTAAGCCATAAGCTTTCGGATGGCCAGTACAGTGCCTTTGCTTTGGCTACGTTAACTTACCTGAATGTACAACGGGACAGCCTTGTGCTGGCACAAAAAAATATTGACAGTGCTTTAGTCTACACCTCAAAATCTACAAACAAGGTGGTGAATGGCTATGTGTGGTTACGAAAAGGATGGCTGGAATACATTGTTAATAATACGACAAAGTCTACGGCCAGCCTGTTTAAAGCGCTTCAGCTGCTGGAGGGGCAGGGTGCATATGCTTACGAGAGTCTGGTGTACCATTATTTAGCGAGTATTTATGCAGATTTGAAAGATCCGAAAAACTTGAAGAAATACACCCGCTTAAGCCTGAATCTGGCCTATCAGTCAAAAGAACCGGATATTATCTGTAATGCCTATCTTGCTACCGCCTCTTCATTTTTACAGGATTTCAGAAAAGATACTTCACAAAAAAAACTGCTGGATTCAGCAATGTTCTATAACAGGCAGGTGTTGCAGCTTTCCCAATCACAGCCAAAACGGATTGTGAATCATATTAATGTAGCGGCATCAGCTTTAAATATGGCTAATATGTATTGGGAGTTCTTTCCAAAAAGCTATAAAGGCAGTGCAGAGAAGTATATTGACCTTGCTTTGGCAATCGCCAGGAAAACGAAACATGAAGAGGTTATTGCTAATTGTTATGGCATATTAAGCGAATATGCCCTCGCTGAGGGAAATTATGCAGAAGCCGAAAGATTATTTCTGTCGGGCTTTGCTGAAGTTGAGAATGGTGCAGGTAACAGTATGGCTGTGAAGGCTTCTATGATGAAAGGGCTGGCGACGGTAGCAGAAAAAAGTGGTAATCAGGCAAAAGCATTAAACTATTATAAGCAGTATATGCAATATGAAGGGCAGGCATATGATGCTGCAAAACTGGCTATAGCACAAAGGCTGGAAGTACAATATGAAGCAGAAAAAAAAGAGAAAGAACTTGAAGCATTGCAGGAAAGAGCAGCTTTTGACAGAAAACTTAATTTTATTTCTATTGGTCTGATAATAGCCGGCCTGCTGGCGCTAATCTTTCTTTTCCGTTCCTATCATTTCCGGTTGAAATCCTCTATTCAGCAACAGAAACTGCGAACAGAAGAGGCCGCCCGCCTTCAGGCAGAACAGGAACTGCTGCAGGAAAGACAGAACAGGCTGCAAAAAGAACTGCTCGCCGGCAACCTGCAGGTGGAGCAGAAGAATGAACTTTTACATACGATGCGGGATAAACTGGCCAATCAGCCCGAAAGCGGAATGCTCAAAAACCAGCTGGAACGCATATTAAAAGAAGACCAACGGATGGATGAGGATTTTGAGCATGTAAAAGTCAGCCTGACAAACATCCATCCGGAATTTTTTAGCCGCCTGCAGACACTGGCCGGTAACAAGCTTACCCGGCTGGATCTGAAGCATTGTTCGTACATATTAATGGGCTTTTCAAACAAAGAAATTGCCAATCGTTTGAATGTAGATCCTAAAAGCATTCTCATGGCAAGGTACAGAATAAAACAAAAGCTGAATCTGGAAAAGGAAGATAGCCTGGATCTTTTAATACAAAAGCTAAGCTAAACAATTGGGGTAGATTTTCAAGGTTCTAAACACCAAATTCTTAATTAACACCGCTCTCAAAGTTTTTAACGTTTATGAATAGAAATTCCATGTGTTAGATTCCCAATTCATAAACGTTAAGAAAATTTTACTCTTTAAATATGGAAAAAGTTTTGAATCGAAAGATCAATACCGTTTCGCATGAATTTTAGAATTTGTAGAGCAGAATTTAGAATTTCAAATGTGAATTTTGTTTCTTCTTGATTCTGGTCAAAAGAAATTACTTCCCATCCTGTGCCCCGAAAACCTTCTGCAAAATACTCGTAGTTCTCATAGCAGGTGTATTTCTGATTCCGCTTTCCTTTTCCGCAACCATTTTAAAGATTCCGTTGATGGTTTCTGTTGTTACATATTCATTAAGGTCTGTTGTTACAGATTGTCCCGTTAATGTATTGTATTTTGAAATTAAACCTTTCCAAACTGTATCAGCACCTACTTTACCCAGTGAAGCTTTTACTTTGGGCTGGAAAGCAGTAAACAATTGATTCTGAGTCTTGCCTTGTAAATAGCTGGTGGCCGCATTATTGGAACCCAATAAAATATTTTTTGCATCTGTAATCGTCATGGATGTAATGGCATTGGTAAAGATGGGAGCAGCTTCGGTCACCGCATCCTCTGCAGCTCTGTTGAGTAATTTCACTCCCTGATCTGCTAAACTTCCCAAACCAATTGCACGGAGCTTGGTATCAATGGTTCTTAATTTTTCCGGCATTAAAATCTTCACCATTTCATTTTTATAAAAGCCGTCGGTAACGCCTAATTTTTTTACACCTTCAGACACTCCAAGATTTAAAGCTTCTTTTAATCCTGATGAAATCTGTGTAGATGAAAGGCTACCGAGATTTACAGGAGACCTGTTGGTAGATGTTTTAACAGAAGCTGTAGAAGTTGAAGGAGTTGTTGAACCCTTTGTTTTGATAGTTTGATCAAGGTCTACACCCGTTTTATCTTTAATGGTAGATTTTAGGGCATCAAGAATCTGCGCTTGGCCGGATGTTGAAATGAATAATCCCGCAGCGATAAAAAAAGTTTTTCTCATCATATATTTTTTACAAAATTAGATCTTTTGTCAGTGAATAAGTTAAATAATACAATAAATTTTTCAGAAAATAATTATATTCGCTTAAATCTTAATCAAACAAAATGTTACGTTTTTTATTCATCTTTTCTGTTTTAATTTCCGATATGCTATTTTCCCAAACTCAACTTAATTTAATTCCTTACCCTCAGAATGTCAGTGTTTTGGATGGTGAGTTTGCTATTCCCGCTACTTTATCGTTGCAGGAAAAATTGCCAGAAGATGAAACGGAATATTTTAAAAAAAGGTTGAAAGGCAGGTTAAAATTTCAGGATGCCCCGAAAGAAAAGGCCCAACTTGTATACTCCCAATTGTCGAAAACGGGCAATACAGGACAGAATGATGAGTTTTATTCCCTGGAAATTTCACCTAAAAATATTCAGATAAGATCATATACCAACCAGGGATTTTTCCTGGCACTTCAGACTTTGATCCAGTTAATTGAAGGGCATCAGGATAACAAGAAAATTCCTGCTTTGAACATTGAAGATCAGCCGGAATTTGCATGGCGCGGAATGCATCTTGATGTTTGCCGCCATTTCTTCACGGTAGAAGAAGTAAAACAGTACATTGATTATCTGGCAATGTATAAGCTGAATACCTTTCACTGGCATTTAACGGATGATCAGGGTTGGAGAATTGAAATTAAAAAATATCCGAAGCTTACCGAAATCGGATCAAAAAGAAAAGAATCAATGATCGGGGCATATGTGGATAATACATTTGACGGAAAACCGTACGGGCCGTTTTTTTATACACAGGAACAGATAAAGGATGTCGTGAAATATGCGCAGAAACAACATATAACGATTGTCCCTGAAATTGAAATGCCCGGCCACGCTTTGGCAGCTTTATCTGCTTACCCGGAATTGGCCTGTACAAAAGGTCCGTTTGAACCGGCAACAAAATGGGGCGTTTTTGATGATGTATTCTGCCCGAAAGATGAAACATTTACGTTTTTAGAAAATGTTCTGGATGAGGTGATTCAGCTGTTCCCTTCACAGTATATTCACATCGGAGGTGATGAATGCCCTAAAACAAGATGGAAAGAATGTGCTCATTGCCAGGAATTGATCAGGAAAAATAACTTAAAAGATGAGCACGGTCTGCAAAGCTATTTTATCCACAGAATTGAAAAATATGTCAACAAAAAAGGCAGAAAAATTATCGGATGGGATGAAATTCTTGAAGGTGGATTGGCTCCCAATGCTGCCGTAATGAGCTGGACAGGTGTGAATGGAGGAATTGAGGCCGCAAAATCTAAACATTTTGCTGTAATGACTCCCGGATCTTACTGCTATTTCGATCATTACCAGGGCGATCCGCAGTCTGAGCCTAACGCTTTCGGAGGTTATACTCCTTTGGATAAAGTATATTCCTATGGTCCGATTCCCTCTGAGCTAAATGCTGGGCAGGCAAAGTATATTTTAGGGGTTCAGGCCAATTTATGGACGGAATATATCCTTGATTTTAAACATGTTCAATACATGATTTTCCCGAGACTAATGGCACTTTCAGAAGTAGGCTGGGGAACAGCGGATTCAAAAAAATATAAAGAATTTGAAAACAGGGTGGTAAACCAGTTCAAAGTCCTGGATAAAATGAATATCAACTATGCAAAAAGCATCTATAATGTTTCCGGAAAAGTAATCAAAGGAGATAATGGAGTGGCCTATGAGCTTTCCACTTCTCAGAATCCAAAAGGAATCAGATATACACTGGATGGGACTGATCCAAGCGCAAATTCCAATGCTTATCAAAGTCCTGTTCAGATTTCAAAATCAGTTACTATTAAATCCGCTTATTTTGAAGACGGACAGTTGAAAAGTGCAGTTTCTTCGCAGGAATTTATAACTTCAAAAACAACCGGGAAAAGCATTACTCTGGAAGAACAACCGAGTGAAAATTATGCTTTTGGCGGAGCTTTTACATTAATTGACGGAATTATCGGGAACCAGAGACAATTGGGAAAAACCTGGTTAGGTTTTCAGGGAAAAGATGTAGTGGCAACGATTGATTTCGGGCAGAAAACCCAATTCTCAGAGGTGTATTTCAATACTCTGGAAAATAAAGGAAGCTGGATTCATTTTGCCAAGTCTGCACAAATTTTTGTTTCAGATGATAATAAGAATTTCAAAATGATTAAAGAAATAGGAAAGGATGACATCCGGAATGCAAAAGGAAAAATCAAACTTAACACAGGAAACCAGAATACAAGATACATCAAAGTCAAAATAGAAAATGCAGGAATTATCCCGGCAGGAAATCCCGGTGCAGATTCTAAAGCATGGCTTTTTGTCGATGAAATCGGAGCTCTATAGCTTATCTGACTTCCAGTTTCTAACCTTTAACTTCTAATCTCTACTATATGTCTTCAAGAAGAAAATTTATAAAAAATACAGCATTGGCATCTTCAGCATTATTCCTGAATCCATTGGATTTAATTGCTAAAGAATTGCCGGATCATGACAAAGCAGTTAATAAGCCGATCGTTCTTTCCACGTGGAATTTCGGGCTCAAAGCAAATGAAGAAGCCTGGACGATCTTAGAAAAAAACGGAAGAGCTTTGGATGCTGTAGAAAAAGGAGTTCGTTTAGTGGAATTAGACCCCAGCGAAAGAAGTGTAGGATATGGCGGCCGACCCGACAGAGACGGAAGAGTAACACTGGATGCCTGTATTATGGATGAAAACTATAATATTGGCTCGGTAGCCTGTCTCGAAAATATTAAAAATCCCATTTCTGTTGCAAGAGCAGTAATGGAAAAAACACCACACGTAATGTTGGTGGGTGATGGAGCCCTCCAGTTTGCTGTTTCACAGGGGTTTAAAAAAGAAAACCTTCTGACTGCCGAATCAGAAAAAGAATGGAAAGAATGGTTAAAATCCAGTCAGTATAAGCCCATTGTAAATATCGAAAACCATGACACCATCGGGATGATTGCTTTAGATGCCCAGGGAAATCTTTCCGGAGCCTGTACCACCAGTGGAATGGCTTTTAAAATGCACGGCCGGGTAGGAGATTCGCCGATTATAGGTGCCGGATTGTTTGTGGATAACGAAGTAGGAGCAGCAACAGCTACAGGACATGGTGAAGAAGTGATCAGAACAGTGGGTACCCATCTTGTTGTTGAGCTGATGAGACAGGGAAGAACCCCGCAACAAGCCTGCAAAGAAGCTGTAGAAAGAATTGTTAAAATTACCCAGAGAAGAAATAAAAACCTGAAAGATATTCAGGTAGGCTTTATCGCACTGAACAAAAAAGGCGAATACGGATCTTATTGCATTCAGGACGGATTCAATTTCGCAGTATACGATCAGAAAGGCAACCGCCTGGAAACTCCTGAATTTGCTTTGAAAACCAAACAGTAAATATTTTTAATATTAAGAATTCAATAGCGGCGGGCTTTAGCCCGCCTTCTGTGAAATATTCCAAAGGCTTTAGCCAAAACTTAATTCGTTGGAAATTAAAGAACCTGAAATTAAAATTTAAATTTAAAAAATGTCAAAAATAGAAATAGCATGCTTTAATCCACAATCTGCAATTATTGCGTTTGAAAACGGAGCAGACAGAATAGAACTTTGTGATGGGTTAAGTGAAGGCGGAACAACCCCGGATTTTGAAACCGTAAAAGAACTTCGCCGGAAAATTAATATTCCGGTTTTTGTAATGATTCGTCCACGTGGCGGAGATTTTACCTATTCTGATATGGAGTTTGAACAAATGAAAAAAGAATTGATTCAATTAAAATCATTAAACGTTGACGGATTTGTTTTCGGAGTTTTAGATCAGAATGATGAGGTGAATATGGAACAGAATAAAAGTCTGGTTACTTTGGCTCATCCATTTCCATGTACCTTTCACCGGGCTTTTGACAGGGCGAAGGATCTGGAAGCTTCATTAGAAAAAGTAATAGGATGTGGTTTTAAAACCATCCTTACTTCAGGTCAGAAACCCAATGCATCAGAAGGAAAGGAGAATCTTAAAAAGCTGGTTGAACTCTCCAACGGACGCATCGAAATTCTTGTCGGTGGCGGACTTCGCTCAACCAATATTGAAGAATTGAGAGACTTTACAAAAGCTGAATATTTCCATTCTTCTGCCATCACAGACGGTGGATCATTTGCTGATGCTGTTGAAGTAGTTGCCTTGAAGAGTAAATAATAATATTTGTCATTTCTTCATTCCCAGGAATGACAAACCAGCTGCCTAATTCTTATAACATAATCCATCAATTGATGAATAAATCGATCTTTCTTGCTTTCCTTTTCATTCAGAATATACTTTTTGCCCAGTCTTCAGAAAGAAGCCTGTCTGCTGAAAAATGGCAGTTTAAAAATTCAGAAGAGAAGAACTGGCTCCCGGCAAAAATTCCGGGAACGGTCCATTCAGATCTGATCAGTAACAAAATCATTCCCGATCCTTTCAAAGATGAAAATGAAAAAAAAGTACAGTGGATAGAAAATGAGGATTGGGATTATCAGACTGTTTTTAAAGTTTCAGCAAAAGAATGGGAAAATCAGAATATTGATCTTGTTTTTAACGGGCTGGATACATTTTCTGAAATTTATCTTAACGGAAAACTCTTGCAGAAAACCGATAATATGTTCCGGACATGGAATATTCCTGTGAAGCAGTATTTAAAATCCGGTGAGAATATTTTACAGGTAAAATTCAGATCGGCAGTCAATACTGGAAAAGAACTGGCAAAGAAAGTTTCATTTACTGTGCCTGAATCACCGAGAAGTTTTGTCAGAAAAGCACAATATCATTTTGGGTGGGATTGGGGACCACGATTGGTAACCGCAGGAATATGGAAAGATGTACAGCTGAATTTCTGGAATAATGCCAGAATAGAAAATATAAAAGTTGAACAGAAAAGTTTAACGAAACAAAAAGCAGGATTGAACATTCAGACGGAAATTATTGCCGAAAAAGAAGGGAAGTATGTGTTTTCCATAAACGGTAAACCTAATAATATTCAATTGAAAAGAGGAAAAAATAATATTCAGCTTCCTTTTGTGATTGAAAATCCAAAACTTTGGCAACCCAACGGCTGGGGAGAACCCAATATGTATGATCTGAAAATTTCTTTACAGGAAAACTCGAAAATACTTTCCGATAAAGCTTTAAGAATTGGATTGCGCACGATTGAGCTGGTTCAGGAAAAAGATTTAAAAGGAAAATCATTCTATTTTAAAATTAATGGAAATCCGTTATATATTAAAGGAACCAACTGGATTCCTGCAGACAGCTTCTCTCCGGGAATTGCAAAAGAGAAATACCAGAAGCTGATAAAAGATTCCAAAGAAGCCCATATGAATATGATCCGTGTATGGGGCGGTGGAATTTATGAGGCTGATGAATTTTACAAAGCCTGTGACGAAAACGGAATTCTGGTATGGCAGGATTTTATGTTTGCAGGAAGTTTTTATCCGTCTGATAACGAATTTTTGGATAATGTAAAAGAAGAAGTGAAAGATCAGGTCAACCGGCTTCAGAATCATCCTTCAATAGCTTTGTGGTGTGGAAATAATGAAGTGGATGAAGCGATTGTCAACTGGGGTTATCAGAAACAGTTTAAATATTCAAAAGAAGATTCTTTACAGGTCTGGGAAGATTATAAAAAAGTTTTTCACGAGCTTATTCCGAATACATTAAATGAAAATGTAACAGCTGATAAAAATATCTACTGGCCCAGCTCACCGTCAATTGGTTGGGGGCATAAGGAAAGCTTAACTGAAGGAGATTCCCATTACTGGGGAGTTTGGTGGGGCGAACAGCCGTTTGAAATTTATAATGAAAAAGTAGCCAGGTTCATGTCTGAATATGGTTTTCAGGGGATGCCTACACTGGAGACAACAAAATCAATGTTTTCCGGAAAACCTGATCTGAATTTACAGAATCCAACGATCAAGGCTCATGAAAAACATGCCAGAGGATGGCAGATTATAGATGAATACATGAAGCGGGATTATAAAATTCCAACAGACTTTGTAAAATACAATTACCTTTCCCAGTTGCTGCAGGCCCGTGGAATGAAGATCGCTATTGAAGCCCACCGCCGGGCAAAACCCTATAATATGGGAACGTTATATTGGCAGTTAAATGATTGCTGGCCGGTAGTTTCATGGTCTTCCATCGATTATCTTGGAAACTGGAAAGCTTTGCATTATCAGATTAAAAGAAGTTTTGAGTCACAGGTAGTCCTTACTGAAGAGAAGGAGGGAATTTTAAATTTTTATGCCATAAATGATGATCTGAAAAAGTTTCGGGATGTGCATGTGGATATTCAGGTCACTAAATTTAACGGTGAAATTGCAGATGAGATCAGTACCGTTCCCGATGGTAAAATCCTGGAGGGGATCATCAGATTTGATCCGGTTGAAACTGAAAATTTAATTCCTGATTTATCCAAAAATGAAGTTTTTCTGAAACTGAGCCTGAAAGATGAAACCGGAAAGATAATTACCCAGAATAATTACTTCTTTTCTAAACCGAAAGATTTAAAATTAATTAAACCCAATCTTCAGATCAGGAAGATTTCCCCAACAGAAATTGAAGTTTCTACTGATGTTTTGGCCAAAGATGTTTATCTGATAGGAGATACCCATTTCAGTGATAACTTTTTTGATCTTCTTCCGAAAGCTTCCAGAAAAATCAGGCTTTCAAAGCCGCTGGAAAAAGTTGAGGTATTGAGCTTATGGGATACCATGCAGGAATAAGTACATTGGTCAATAAAAGTATTGCATTTTTGTTATACAAAGTGAAACGAAGCTAATCAATAAATGATTCTATTAAACCAGCTCCATAAGTGACTGATCACCCTTCTTTGCTCCCTTAAAATATTACACAAGATTATTTAGTCTTTTGCGCTTAAAAATTTCAGTAGGTTAAATCCCATAATATTTCAGTCAAAAAAATCAGATTTTCCATCCCCAACTAAAAAATCAGCCGTAAATTAGCATTATATTTAAAAAAGTTATGGTAAATTTTGTTTTGATAGCAGTGTGCATTATAGCAGGAATGCTATTCAAAGCAACAAAATCTATCCATCCCGACGCCCATAAAGGAGTCAATACCTGGATACTTTATCTGGCTCTTCCGGCAGTTTCTTTTAAATATCTTCCTAAAGTTCATTGGACAAAGGAAATGCTGTTTCCGGTTCTCGCCACTTTTCTTGTTGCTGTTTTCAGCTTTCTTCTGATGATGTTTTACAGTAAGCAAAAAGGATATTCCAGAAGATCGAGAAGCACATTGGAATTAACGAGTGGTTACAGCAATACTTCATTCATCGGGTTTCCCTTAATCAGTGCTTTTTATGGTGAAAGTCTTTTAAGCATTGCCATTATCTGTGATCAGACCATGTTTTTTGCTCTTTCGACCTTAGGAATTATTACTGCAGTAAGGGGCGGAAGCCGGTCAGGAAAAGTAAGTGCCCGGTTTATTTTAAAAAGGCTGATTACATTTCCACCGCTTTTAGGCTGCATAAGTGCGCTGGCATTATCTCCGTTTATTGATTTTACAGTGGCAGAACCATTTTTTGATAAGCTGGCTGCAACGGTAAGCCCGCTGGCATTATTTTCTGTAGGATTGCAACTGAAATTCAATGGCTGGAAAAAACTGATTCCACAAATATCTGCATCAATGCTGTATAAATTAATCCTGGCACCGGTCATAGTTTTAGGATTGGCTTTGCTGTTCGGAATAAAAGGAAATGTCGCCAAAATTACGGTCTTTGAAGCAGCGATGCCTACCGTAGTTACATCAAGCATCATTGCAGAACAATTCAGGCTGAATACGAAACTGGCTAATTTAATTATCGGATTCAGTATTCTCATAGGATTTTTAACTTCTGCAGTCTGGTTTAAGATTCTTGAAGTTGCCTTTTAAATCTCGTCTTCCAATAAAAAATTGCAGTTCTCTGAATAAAAATTTAATTTTACATTTTAATTATTTCCCTTGCCATACGCCCAGATTGTTTTACCATTAAATTTAAAAGGTTCTTTCACATACAAAGTTCCGGAAGAGCTTACGCCTGTTATTCAGCCCGGAATGCGTGTGCTGGTTCCGTTCGGTGGAAAAAAAATCTATACGGGAATTGTTTTTGAGCTTCACGATAACGAGCCTGAAAACTTTATCGCAAAAGAAATCATCAGTGTTTTGGATGAATCCCCGATTTTAACGGAAGAGCAGATTCAGTTCTGGAACTGGCTTTCAGATTATTACTTATGTGGTTTAGGGGAGATTTACCGTTTTGCTTTTCCGTCTTCTTTAAAACTGGAAAGTGAAACCTATTTAAAATTAAAACCCAATATAACGGTTGATTTTGAAAACCTGGATATCAATGAAATGTACCTTATCCAGGCTCTGGAAGTACGGCAGCTGATTAATCTTTCGGATATTGAAGCTTTTATTCCTAAAAAAGAGATCATCAGAACCATCAATTCATTAATTGATTTGCAATACATTGAGATTGATGAAAAAATTACCGAAAAATATAAAGCTAAAGAGGTAGCTTATGTAAAGATTAATGAAAGTGTATTAGATAACCAGAATCTTTCTGAGATCCTTCTAAAACTTAATAAAGCTCCTAAACAAAGAGATCTTTTTCTCTTCATTTTAGATAAGCAGACAGAAAATCCGGATATTCATATTAAAAAATCTGATCTTTTTCAGGATGGACATTTCGGAAGTTCTCACTTTAAATCTCTTTCAGATAAAGGCCTTGTCGAAGAATATTACATGCAGAAAGACCGTATCGAAGGCTATGAAGGAGAACTTGAAGAGCTGGAAGAACTTTCAGAATCCCAGAAAACGGCAAAAGAAGAAATTGATGAAGCTTTTGAAGAAAACAAAAACGTCCTGCTTCATGGGGTGACTTCATCGGGTAAAACCCATATTTATCTGGAAAAAATAGAAGAATGCATCAATGAAGGAAAGAATATTCTGTTCCTGCTTCCTGAAATTTCTCTAACCAAACAGATTACGCAGAGATTAGAAAAAAAATACGGCCGGCAGATTGGTTTTTACCATCAGAAGCTGACTGATTTCGAACGGGTGGAAGTCTGGCGGAGAATTAAGCAGAATGATATTAAAATTCTTATTGCAACAAGGAATGCCCTGTTCTTGCCTTACCGGAATTTAGGGCTGATTATTGTTGACGAAGAACATGATTCCGCTTACAAACCCAGGGAAGTCTCCCCTTTTTTTAATGCCAGGGATGCCGCTTTGGTATTGGCCGGATTTTATAATGCAAAAGTGATTTTAGGCTCGGCAACACCATCTGTGGAAAGCTATTACAGGGCAAGGAAAGGAAAAATGAAATATGTTTTCCTAAATGAAAGATTCGGGGATGTAAAACTGCCGGAATATGAGCTGATCAATTTTAAGGAAGCGCAGGAATCTAAAAAAGTTTCCGGAAATTTTTCTCTACAGCTGATCGATGAGATCAGGAAAACTTTAGATGATAAAAACCAGGTCATCGTTCTTCATAACCGCCGTGGTTATGCCAATGTAGTGGAATGTGAGAGCTGTGGATATGTCAATTACTGCTCCAATTGTGATGTGGTGATGACCTATCATAAAGCGGCCAATGAAATGAAATGCCATTATTGCGGCCAGCGGGCTTCCAAGCCTAAAACCTGTCCGAAATGCTATTCCGAAAATCTGAATGAACGTGGAGTAGGCGTAGAGCAGATTCATGAAGAGGTTTCCAAATTATTCCCTGATCATGTAGCCGATCGCATGGATGTGGATTCCATGCGTAAAAAATTTGCGTATGAAAAATTATATGAAAAGATCGAAGACCGTGAAACCGATATCATTGTAGGAACACAGATGATTTCCAAAGGTCTTGATTTTGATCATATCGAACTGGTTACCATCCCAAAAGCAGATTCTTTACTGTATGTTCAGGATTTCAGGGCAGAAGAAAGAGCCTATCAGCTGATCACGCAGGTTTCAGGAAGAGCCGGAAGGGTTTCGGGAAAAGGGAAAATCCTGATTCAGACGTACAATCCCGACCATTCTGTTTTTCAGCTGATTAAAATGAATGATGCTGCAAAAATCTATAAATATTTCCTGACCGAACGTCAGAAATTTCTTTATCCGCCATTTACAAAGCTGGTGATGATAGAGCTTAAACACAGAAAAGAAGACCGCGTAAACCGGGGATCCCAGTTTTTAGGATCAGTTTTAAGGAAATATCTTCCGGAAGAATGTGTTTTAGGCCCGGAAAAAGCACAGATTGCAAGGCTGAATAACCTGTATCAGTTTCAGATTTTATTAAAACTTCCACGCGGCAAAAACTATGAAAAGTTCAAAGAAATGATTTTATTAAGTTTGAAAGAATTTGATGAAATCACTGCTTATCAGAGCATCAAAAAAGACGTTTTTGTTGATTTTTAACAATTTTTAACATAATTTACGGTCTTTTATAAGCCGTAAAGGTCTGATTTCTAACAATAATTTCTACTTTTGGTCGTTGATTAAATGTTTGGCTCTTTTATTGAATGATGAATAACAAATCATTTTTATTTGAGTTGAATAAAAACTAAAAGGATATAGATGGTAAATTTCAGAAAATATATTTCAAGCGTAGCGGTATTGGCTTCTGGTTTATTCCTTGCTCAATCTACCGTTTCTACGGTTCTTTATTCTCAGGCCTACGATAATCAAAAAACAAGTTTAAACTTACCTTCTCCCATTACTTCAATGGTAGAAAAAACGATTTTGTCGCCTAAAGAACTTGTAGACATTAACGTAAACACAATGATGTCTGATCCCGTGCTTAAAAATGCAAGCTGGGGATTTGTAGTGTACGACCCGAAAACGAAGAAAGTCATTTCTTCGTACAACGAAAATACCCCTTTGGTTCCGGCCTCTACCACAAAACTGCTCACCACGGAAACAGCATTAAACCTGTTAGGTGAAAACTATCGTTGGATGACCCAGCTGGAATACTCGGGAAGTATTGATGAAAATGGAGTTTTAAATGGTAATCTTTATATTGTAGGAAGCGGTGATCCGTCTTTAGGGACTAATAAAGCCGGTGCATGGTCTTACAGAGATATTGTTGCAGACTTCACAAGCGGAATTTCACGTGAGGGAATCAAAAAAGTAAATGGTGATATTATCATTCAGACAGCGCTTTTCAAAGGTAACATTGCCGTACTTCCGGAAAATGTTGTTTGGCTGGAAAACAATAATTACTATTTGCCGGTAGGAACCACCCGCGAGATTAATCCTGCAAATGAAAAGCTCCTGGTAAAAAAAGGAACCGGTTTTTCTGCAGAGAAGAAATATTTTTATGTTTCTCCTTACATGAACCAGATGGTATATGCAGACAGATATGACGGTGAAGGTGTTTTAACTACAAAATTACCTGATGCACCAGCCTATCTGGCCAATACTTTCAGAACAACATTGGTGAAGAGTGGTATTGCTGTTACAGGAAAGGTAACTCCCAAAATGACGGATACAACTCCGGAAAGCAGAAAAATGATTTCTGCCTATAAATCTCCGACTTTAGGGGATATTATTTATTACACCAACCAGCACAGTGACAATTCTTTAGCAGAAGCATTACTGAAAACCGTCGGATTCCAGAGACTGGGTGACCAGACTTCAGAATCAGGAAGAATGGTAGTGACCAACCACTTAAAACAAGCTTCTTTTGATTTAAGTGGATTGAGCTATATGGATGGCAGCGGACTTTCAAGAAGCAATACGGTAACTCCAATTTCACAGGTGAAGTTTTTAACGTCTTTAATGGATCAGAAATATTATAAAACCTATCTGACTTCATTGCCGGTAGGTGGACAATCTGGGACGTTGAAAAGAATGTTTATTGGTGAAGGAAACGGACAAATCTTTGCAAAGACAGGAACTTTAAATAAAGTGAAGACATTAGCAGGATACATGAAGACCAATTCAGGAAGAACATTAGTGTTTTCTTTGATGGTAAATAATTACTCAGGATCTGTAGATATGGTTAAAAAAAGAATGGAAAAACTTCTTGAACCTGCATTAGATTTATAAAATGAACTTATTTTTAGTATGTAAAAACCTTTTAATCAATGATTAGAAGGTTTTTTTTTATCTTTGAATCTTAAACAATTTTTCAATATGAAAAAAAACTATCTTTTAGTTTTATGCATTTTGCTGTTTCAGCAATTTTACAGTCAGGATCAGAATGTTGAAATGAAGGCATTGAGGGCAAGAGAAATGAAATCTTATGCCAGTAAAATGACAGCTTATAACATTAATCCGAATACTTTAAATTATGATCTGCAGTATCAGAGAATGGATGTAAGCCTGGATCCTGCATCATATAATATTTCAGGTTCTGTAACTTCTCATTTTAAACCGAACCAGAGCATGACAAGCATTTATTTTGACCTTGCCAATACTTTAACGGTTTCGGAAGTCAAATACCACGGAAATGTACTTGTTTTTCAGCAATTGCCGACAAAAGAACTGAAAATCAATTTTCAGTCTGCTCTTCCGGCCAATGTCCTGGATTCTTTGACGATCACTTATGCAGGTCCGCCTGATACTGCCAATAATGCTTTTTCTACAGGTTCACAGAACGGAGAGCTTATTCTTTCAACACTCAATGAACCGTATGGGGCACAGGACTGGTTTCCTACAAAGCAAAGTCTGAATGACAAGATCGACAGGTTCGATTTTAAAATTACCACCCCTTCCCAATACAATGTGGCTGCGAATGGTAAATTAATGTCAGAAACAAACCTTCCAAACGGGAAAAAACTGACTTTCTGGAGAACGATGTATCCTACAACCGCTTATCTGGTTGCGCTTGCCATTACAAATTTTGTTAAGCTGAATGATACCATGGGAAATCCACCTTTCCCTTTCGTAAATTATATTTATCCTACAACAGTTACCAATACAGCGGTAATGTCTAATATTGAATGGACAAAGGAAGTCATGAATACATTCGAGAATTATTTCGGGCCCTATCCGTTCCGTAATGAAAAATACGGGCACATGGAATTTCAATACGGTGGAGTATGTATGGAGCATCAGACCATGTCTTCCATGAGCGGATGGGGAAGGTATGTTATTGCCCATGAGCTTGCCCATCAGTGGTTCGGAGACAAAGTGACCTGTGGTGCGTGGAATGATATATGGCTGAATGAAGGTTTTGCGACATTCGGAGAGCATTTAGCCAATGAAAAATTATTAATGACACCAACTGAATTTTTGAATTATCTGGAAAGCCAGAAAGATTATATCACAAGCTCAACCGGTGGAAGTGTCTATGTAGCAGATGCTAATCTGGGAAACCATGGCGCAATTTTCAGCGGGAGATTATCCTATGCAAAAGGCGGTTATGTAGTCAGAATGCTTAAATGGATACTGGGTGATACGGCTTTTTACCAGGCAATTAAAGAATATCATTCAAGACCTAATTTAGAATATAATTATGCGAGAACTGCAGATTTAAAAGCTTCATTGTTACAATCTACAGGAAAAGATTTCACCGAATTCTTTAATGACTGGATCTATGGGGAAGGTTACCCGACCTATGCCATAAAATGGACCCAAGATGTAAATCAGAATGTAACTTTTAAAGTTTCCCAGACCCAGAGCCATTCTTCCGTGAGCTTTTATGAAATGCCATTACCAATAAAAGTAAATGGGACCGGTGGCCAGGTAGCGTATCTGAAATTAAATAATACTGCAAATAATCAGTACTTTGTAGAAAATGTGCCTTTTCCTGTGGCGAATGTACAGTTCAATTATGAGCTTCAGGTTCTGGAAAAAAATTCTACAGTAACAAAAGATACAACATTAAATATACAGGATGTTGAAAAAGACGGATTCGGGTTATATCCAAACCCTGCAAAAAATGAGCTTTATCTTAAAGGCATCAATAACACGGCTGACTTCACGATTCATTTCACAGATGGAAAGCTTGTGAGAAAAGGAACTTATCAGCCGGGTAAATCCATTGGGATCACAGAACTGGTTCCGGGAACCTATGTCTTTACTATAAAAGATAAAAGCATTAAATTCATAAAACACTAAACAAGATTACACTATAAATTAAGCGGAATATACACGTAATCATCTATGAAAATGAGTGTAATCTGTAGTCAAAATAATCCACAGCAAAATAAAAGAGGCTGTCTCAAAAGTGAGACAGTCTTTTTTTTATGCTCAAAAAGA
>NZ_AKJY01000091.1 GCF_000282115.1 Chryseobacterium populi | reverse complement strand
TTAACAAACTAAATTTAATAATTTTAATTTGTCTGAAAAACAGGGAAGTCTACCATCTAAATGCTGTTATATCAGAATTTTAAGTTTTTATATATAAAATAAATGATGAAAGTTTATTAATAAACGTTAAGGTTTGTAAAATTTTTATATTTTCGTAAATCTTTAATAAATAATAAAATATGTCTAAAATTTGGGTTAAAAAACCAATGAGCGCCTATGAAGCTGATATCAAAAAGAGCCAGTTGAAGCGTGTTCTCGGAAAATGGAGCCTTACTGCTATTGGAATCGGAGCAATTATCGGGGGAGGAATTTTTGTACTTACAGGAACAGGAGCTTATTATAATGCAGGCCCTGCATTAGCTTTATCATTTGTAATTGCGGGAATCGCCTGTGTATTTGCTGCTTTGTGTTATGCAGAATTTGCATCCATACTTCCTGTAGAAGGGTCAGCTTATGCGTATGCGTATGGAACAGTAGGTGAAATTTTTGCATGGATCATCGGATGGGGATTAATTTTAGAGTATGCAATGGGATCTATGACGGTCGCCGTTTCCTGGTCCGGATACTTCAGTAAACTCCTCAAGATGTTCGGCTTACATCTCCCGGCCTGGCTTACAACAGATCCACAAACTTATCTGGCAGCCGGAAACTCTGGTTTTTCAATGAATTTACCTGCATTTTTGATTGTTTTATTTGTGATTTCCATTCTGATCAGAGGTACAAAAGGAGCTGCTAAAGCCAATAACTTTATTGTAATCCTTAAAGTTTCAGCGATTATTTTCGTAATTATTGCGGGGGTTTTCTTCATCAATACTGACAACTGGACTCCTTTTATTCCTCAGCCTACCGTGATTACTGAAAACGGAGTTTCACACTCAGCCTACGGTGTTGCTGGAGTTGTAGCAGGAGCATCCGCTATTTTCTTCGCTTATGTAGGATTCGATGCAGTTTCCACTCAGGCAGGGGAAGCTATTAACCCTAAAAAAGATGTACCTTTTGCAATTATTGCTTCATTAGTGATCTGTACGCTTTTATATATCTTGGTTTCTTTGGTATTAACGGGAATGATGCACTATACAGATTTCAACCCGCTTGGAAAATATCCTGATGCAATTAAAGCTCCTGTAGCTTATGCATTTGATATTGCAGGGCAGGCCTGGGCAGGGTATATTATTACCATTGCAGCAACTATCGGATTGATTTCAGTATTGATGGTAATGATTATGGGGCAATCCAGAATTTTTCTGGGAATGTCTAAAGATGGTCTTATCCCTTCAACTTTCTCAAAAGTAAACCCTAAAACAGGGGTTCCTACCAAAAACCTTATTATTTTAGGAATTGTAATCTCTATAGTTGCCTCTTTAACTCCAATCAATGATTTGGCGCATATGACCAGTTTCGGAACATTGTTCGCGTTTACCATGGTTTGTGTGGCGGTTTGGGTATTGAGAGTAAAAGAACCTAATTTACAAAGAAATTTTAAAGTTCCGGCTTTACCTTTAATTGCATGTTTAGGTATTGCGATCAATATTTACCTGATCATCAACCTGAGTAAAGAAGCCCAGATGTATTCTCTGGGATGGCTGGTTATCGGATTTATTATTTATTTCCTTTACAGTAAAAAACATTCTAAACTTCAAAACGGTGGTTATGGTGAAACGTTCAAAGCAGAACAGGAGCCATTAGAAAAACCTGATTTAGATTTATAAAAAATATAAGTTAAAAAATCCACAGAATTCTGTGGATTTTTTATTTTTGTTATTATGAAAAAGATATTACCATTTTTGCTCTCACTGTCAGGGATATTTACATTTTCACAGCAGGTGGAAAGTTTTACAACTCTATTCAATGATAAAATAAGCATTCGGGCTATTGAACTTTACAATGGAAAGGTCTGGTACAGCGGAACGGGTTCAAAGTTCGGGTACGTAGATCTTAAGGATCACCAAAAACAAAAGCAGATCACGTTGTCAGATAAAAAACTTGAGTTCCGGACTCTGGGGCAGGATAAAAATTCCTTTTATGCCATTAATGTCGGGAGCCCGGCTTATTTTTTTAAGATTGATAAAAAAGATCTGAAATCACAAATTGTATTTACCGATACCGTGAAAACAGCCTTTTATGATGCATTGCATTTTGCCAGTGATAAGCTGGCTTTTACTTTCAGTGATGCGGATAAAGATAATGATCTTAAGCTGGCGGTTTATGAAAAAGCAAAATGGAGTATCCCTGATTATAGCCTGAAGCTGAATGAAGGCGAAGCAGCCTTTGCAGCCAGTAATACCAATATTGCTACCTCAAAAAATTATTTATGGATTGCAACAGGTGGTAAGGCTTCGAGAATTATAAGGTTATACTTTAAGACTCAGAAATTTGAGGTTTTTACAACACCTTTTATTCAGGGAGAATCTTCCCAGGGTATGTATTCCATAGATTTTTATGAAGATCAGTTCGGAATTGCCGTAGGAGGGGATTATATCAAACAGGCAGACAACATAAATAATATCGCAACTACAAATGATGGTGGAAAAAGCTGGCAGGTACAGGCTTCAGGACAGAACGCAGGATATACAACCTGTGTGAAGATACGTCCCGGATCAAAAGGAAAAGAAATCATAGCAGTCGGTGATCAGCATATCAGCTATTCTTCTGATTATGGTAAAACATGGAAGAAAATTTCAGATGAGAAAGGGCTTTTCGTTTGTGAATGGGTAGATGGAAATACCATAGTTTTTGCAGGAAATTATAGAATTTCTTTAATGAAACTTAAGTTTTGAAAAAGATAAGATTAAATTACTGTTAAATGTTTATAAATAAAGAAAGCAGAGTGCCATTACAAGATACTCTGCTTTTTATATAAATCTTATTTATACTACTAAAGTCTTAATATACTTCACAAGTCTGGTAATAAAAGACAGTTGTAACCGTGCTATCCACAAATCTGGAGATCTCATAGCGATAATATTTGTTCGTAACTGAATCATAGATTCTGATTACACCAACCATATAGGTAGTGTTGTTACCATACGTATTTCCTGCAATATCCGTAAAGGTATTGGTTGCAGTTCCGCTCTGACCTCCTAACGTGGAATATCCGGGAACCTGCCCTGGTTGCCAGTCCAGATGTGTTATGGAGGTATAAGTTCGTGTTCCGGTTCCTGTAAATCTTATTTGTGCTTTTTGACCATTAGTAATCGGAACCATTTTAAATTCAAAATCTCCAACATTGAATACCTGAGTATAGCCTTCATTTGCAACAATTGACTGAAGAGGGGCTTTATATATGCTGCTTCCCGTTGTTGTACTTCTACCCATTAGCTGAACCCATACACTGCCATCAAAATAATAAAAACCAGCCACTGTTACATTAATAGTTTGTCCGGCAGGAGCAGTATCTGCAGCAGTTGCATATACAATAGCACCTGTTTGTGAGGTTGTGTATGTTTTGGCTCTTAATTGTACACCTGTAATTCGTGGAGGGATAATGCCATCAAGTTTAGATGTGTCGGTTGGTGTTCCTGTTACGTCTAGTGTGGCTTGAGGGGTAGTGGTACTTACCCCCACACGTTGGTTGCTATTGTTTATACGGATTGCTTCCTTGCTATTAGCTGCCAGCACAAAATCTTGGGCATCGGTTGTCCCTATAAAATTATTATTAGCATTGCTATCTATAGCAGAAGTACTTGCGGTAGTACCTGTATTTCCATTCAGCCCCCATTCAGCAGTAGTTGCTGAATTTACCATTTTCTGCCAAAGGTTTCCATCAAAATAATAGTAACCTTCTCCGGTAATGTTAACCGTTTTAGCAGAGGTGGTGGTTACAGCTGAAGTGGCATATACTATGATACCTTTCTGGCTGATACCATACTGACTGTCTGCTGATTTGATTTGATCTCCGGTAAGACGTGGAGCTATAAACCCTTCAGGAGTTGTTCCATCTGTATTTTTTGCGGTAACGTCTAATGTAGCCCTAGGATTTTGATTGTTTATTCCCACTTGAGAATAAATAACAGTTGAAAATACGACTGTGCTAATTGTAAATAAATTTTTTTTCATTATATTTTTTTTAATATTCATTATGATTTTTTAATAATTATTTAATGAATAGTGGTTATTGATAAAAATAAATGAAAATATTATAGCTTACATAATGTATATTCGTTAAAATTTGTTATCAGAATTAATTTATATCAAAAAAAGTATTATGTTTATTCTATTTAATGTATTGATTTTTAATTGTTTAATTTTTAGATGTAATTATCTTTTTTAAATTATACAAAGCGCTATTTTTTTATAAACCATAACGTTTATTAACGAAATAATCCGAATAAAAAGTTTTTTTTGATAAAAGACTAAAATAAATATACTTTTTAGAAGTAATTTTTATAGGTTTCGGTGTCTTACGATCACTCAGATTATTTTTTTGGTTTATTGATGAAAATAATTAAAATATACCTCTCCCTATAGGATTTGTTATTTTAGCAGTAATCCTATTATTTGTAAAAAAGCTCCCTTACCGTTGCCCGGAAGAAAAGTCCCTAGCCCTGTAAAATTAACTGATGAAAACCTGGCTATGAGAATGAAACAACGGATCATATAATATTCGACAAACTTAAATTATATCTGCCGGATTATCTGAAAGGAGCTCATCTGTCATCGGCCGATACTTCTGAGCTCCAATTTTTCTTTTATACGATAGATCTCAATAATGATAAAAAAGGTCCTGCGTACAAAACAGGGAAGTTTACCTCTTCACCGTGGTTGTACTGATATTTTTATTTTTTATAATAATGGAAATAGAATTTATCATTAATATCAAAAATCAACAATGGCCATATTTAGATTCATTATAAAGTAGAACCTAATATAATTCATGATTTAAAATTCATAAGTTATAAGTAATTTTGTAAAATGAAATTGACTTTTTGAATTTCATACGATTGATAAAATTTAAAATTTTTAAATGAATTCTTTAATAGATAAATATAATATTCCGGGACCTCGTTATACGTCTTATCCTACTGTTCCTTATTGGGATGAAACTACATTTTCGCCTGAAAAATGGAAAGAGAGTGTAATAAGATCTTTCCATGAAACTAATCCGGAAGAAGGAATTTCTATTTATATTCACTTGCCTTTTTGTGAGGCATTATGCACGTTCTGTGCCTGTCATAAGCGTATCACGAAACAGCATAGCGTTGAAACACCTTATCTTGAAAGTGTTTTAAAAGAATGGCAGCTTTACCTTCAGCTTTTTAATGAAAAACCGAAACTGAAAGAGCTTCATCTAGGTGGTGGAACTCCCACATTCTTTTCACCTGAGAATTTAAAAATTTTACTGGAAGGGATTTTTACAACTGTTGAGATTGCAGAACATCCTGAGTTTTCCTTTGAAGGTCACCCTAATAATACAACCAGAAAGCACTTGCAGACCTTATATGACTTAGGTTTCAGAAGAGTAAGCTTCGGGGTTCAGGATTATGATCCGAAAGTTCAGAAAGCAATCAACAGAATCCAGCCTTTTGAAAAGGTAAAAGAAGTAACTGAGCTGGCAAGAGAAATCGGATACAGAGGGATCAGCCATGACCTTGTTTTCGGACTTCCGCACCAGCATTGGGATGCTATGGAGCATACGATCAGAAAAACACTGGAGCTGAAACCGGACAGGCTTGCATTTTATTCTTATGCCCACGTTCCGTGGATAAAAGGAGTGGGGCAAAGGGGTTTTGATGAAAATGATTTACCGAGCGGAGAGGAAAAAAGGCGTTTGTATGAAGATGGTAAAAAGCTTCTGGAAAGTTTAGGATATATTGAAGTGGGAATGGATCATTTTTCTTTGGAACATGATGATCTGTACCAGTCATTACTTCAGAAAAAGCTTCACCGTAACTTCATGGGCTATACTTCGAGTAAAACCCAACTGATGGTTGGGCTGGGAATGTCTGCAATCTCAGATTCATGGTATGCTTTTGCCCAGAATGTAAAAACAGTGGAAGAATACCAGAAAATTGTTGAAGAAGGGGAAATTCCTGTGGTAAAAGGACATATCCTTAGCCAGGAAGATCTGATAGTAAGAAGACATATCCTGAATTTAATGTGCCAGCTTGAGACAACCTGGGATATTCAGAGCTCTTTCCCTGAGCTGGAAAATGCTTTGGAAATGCTGAAGGAGATGGAAAAGGATGAATTGGTTGAAATCAATGACCACCAGATAAAAATTACAGAAAAAGGAAGAGCCTTTACGAGAAATGTAGCAATGGTTTTTGATCTCAGAATGATGAGGAATAAACCCGAGACCAGAATTTTCTCGATGACGATATAAAAGTTTTATGAATAGAAAAGTCCTTCTTTCCTTTTTATATGTATACGCTCTGATTTTTAGTGTTTTAAAAACAATAAGATTCCCGAATGACTGGTCCGAAGCCCACTGGCTGCTGGATTACAGATCGGGTTTTATTAAAAGGGGGCTTGCAGGAGAGATTTTCGGATTTTTTTTTGAAAAAAATGAATTGAATATTCTCATCGTTTCAGCTCTTATATTGGTATTGCTATATATTTCAGTACTTATTATTCCGATAAAGCAGATTTTTAAAGAACAGATCAGTATTTATAAAGTACTGTTTTATCTGATCTTTTTTTTATCCCAATATATTGTCTTTTCTGCACATGTTATCGGGTATCTGGATCATGTGGTATTTTTATTGGCGATGTTGATTATTTATCTGATAAAGAGAAAGAATATTTTATTTTCCTCGATTGTATTATCAGCGGCAATACTTATTCATGAAATATCTTTTTTTCTGATTTTGCCGGCGAGTTTTTTTACATTGATAATCACTGAAATTCTCAATGACCGGTTTTCTTTTGGAAATATTTTCAGTCCCGTAATATTAAAAAAGCTGTTTCAGTTTTTTACATTACCCTTCGTCGTGATGTTGTCGGTATTGTTATATCAGGAAGTGAATGGTGAAAATTATTATTCATTGATACTGCATGATCTAAAACACTATACTTTTATTAATAAAAATGCAGCTGAATCAGTAGCAACGGCTTATAGCGAAAGTTTTCGTTATTATCTGTCCAATGAAGGCAGGTATTTCTTTAAGCGGATATTTTTTTCAAAATGTACGGTGTTATTTGGAATTCCGTTACTCTTTTTATTGCTTATGACTTATAAAGAATTTAAAAATCTGAATCTATCTCTGTTTATTTTATTTGTTGTCGTTTCCTTATTCCCTTTATTGCTTCATGCTATTGCATGGGATACAATAAGGATCTGGTCTTTTCCTTTTATGACTTTATTTTTAGCTTTCTGGGTAGTCAGTTCTCACTATAAAACTGAAAATTATTCTTGGAAATTGTCTGTTTTTGAAATAATTCTTTTTATGGTTTCGATAATGTTGGTTGCATTGGTTCCCAATAATTTATTCAATGGTGAGGCGGAAAGGTTTTCTTTATGGATAAGATTGATATGGCTCATTCCTGTAATTTTAGGGCTGTATTTTTTAAAGAAAGCCCCAACCCGGATAGATTGAGGCTTTATAATGCCTATTCAATGATGACTTTCCGGCTGTATGATTTCAACTCTCCTGACTTTAGATTGATATAATAAACCCCGGGAGGAATTCCTGAAATATCAATGCTGTTATCATTGTTGATTGGGGCATTTTCCAGAATTTTTCTTCCTTCTGCACTGATGATTTCGGCTGATACTTTTTTGTCCTTCAACCCTTCAATAAAGATTTTCTCTGATGCCGGATTCGGATGGATTTTAATTTGGCTTAAACCGTTATTTTCCTGTGTAGACAATAAACCTGTGGTGATTTTATAAACTTTTCCATTGTTCACAGCGGCTACATACAGCTCTTTCTGGCTGTCCTGTCCGAAAGTTGAAAAATTATTTCCGTCGTATGCCGGAGTCCAGGTGATCGAGTTGTCGGAATTCAGGATTCCGATTTGCGTGGAGCAGTAATCTGCGAAAAAATATTTTCCCTGTAAAACGGGATAAAGGCTTCCTCTGTAAACATAGCCTCCGGTAATGGAGCACTTTCCACCGGAATGGTCATAGACGGCAATAGGAAAAGTCATTGTAGTTGCACTTGCACATCCTGAGGTGTTGTAAGGAGTATTGCCTTCATAGCAGCGCCAGCCGTAATTGATTCCGGCCTGGATAATCGGCATTTTATTAATTTCTTCAATTTCGCCCTGTCCTACATCCGCAATCATTGCATTTCCGGTAGTAAGGTCAAAAGACCATTTCCAGGCATTTCTAAGGCCGTAAGACCATACTTCATCTGCACCGTCAACCCCTACAAAAGGATTTCCAGCAGGAATATTATAGGCACCTGTAGCATTTACATCGATTCTGAGCATTTTTCCGAGGAGGGAATTTTTATTCTGGGCGTTATTGTTCGGATCACCAGCGTTTCCGCCGTCTCCGGTTACAATCCATAAATTTCCGTCTGGTGCAAAATGAATGCTTCCGCCATTATGATTGGCAAATGGTTTGGGAATATTCAGTAAGATTTTTTCTGAATTCGGGTCTGCCACATTCGGATCAGAAGTGACCGTATATCTCGCTACAATGATATTTCCGGCAGTATTGTTATAATAAACAAAAAAATACCCGTTAGTCGGGTATTGCGGATGGAATGTCAATCCTAAAAGTCCTCTTTCTCCGCCATAGTTCACTTTGGAGCTGATGTCCAGAAAGTTAGTGGTAACAACGCTTCCATTGGGTTGTACGATCTTTATCTTTCCATCCTGCTGTACGACAAACAGCCGGCTGTCGTTGGCGTTGGTAATCTCAACGGGACTGGTGAATCCGCTTGCAAATTCTTCCAAATTAATACTTTGAGAATTAAGGATTAAGGAAGAAAAAACACTTGCTGTAAAAAGTAGTTTTTTCATAATATTTTGATATTTAAGGTATTGAAGTAGGAATGAAAATTTCATACCAATTAAAATTTATAAATTCTGTTAAAATAGGTTGTAAAAATTGATAAATCTTAAATAGAAGTCAGGGTACCGATATATCTGAAAATAAACGATTTCTGTTGTTAAATGTTCATAAAATATAAAGAAAATCATTATATTTGCCGACTTAATTTAACGTAGTTATAACAAAATGCAAGGAAAAGGACTTATTACAATTGTTGCTATTGTACTAGGGTTGATTTGCTTAAATGAGCTATTACCAACTTGGTACGCCAGCAAAATTGAAAAGCAGGCAACTGCTATTGCAGGAGACAACCCGGAAAAGTATCAGAAAGAAATTACCAGACTTTCTAAAGATACTTTGAACCTGGGATTCACAAAACTTTATTACTCTAAAGCGAAAGACAAAGAGATGAAGCTCGGTCTTGACTTGAAAGGAGGGATTAACGTTCTTTTGGAAATCAACCAAAGGGACCTGGTAAATGATTTAACAAATTATTCTACCAATCCTGTACTTATCGAGGCTTTAAACAAGACTGATGAAGCTCAGAAGAATTCTACAAAATCTTACATCGACAATTTCTTCGAACAGTTTGATGCAGTAAACAAAGCGAAAGGCACCAATCTTAAGCTGGCAGATCCGGAAGTTTTCGGAAATACCACACTTACTGAAATCAAATACAATACTACTGATGAGCAGGTGAAAAGTATTGTAAAAAGAAGAATTGATGCTTCTGTAGGAACTGCTTTTGAAGTGATCAGAACGAGAATCGATAAAATGGGTGCTGTGCAGCCAAACGTTCAGAGAGTACCGGGTACTGCAAGAATTTCTGTGGAAATGCCGGGTATGAAGGACATCGATAAAGTGAAGAAAATGCTTCAGACTTCTGCAAAACTTCAGTTCTGGGAAGTACAACAGGTTCCTGAAATAGCGCCATATTTCCAGACATTGACTACAATGGTGGCAGCAAAAGGTGATTCTATGGGTGTTGCAAAAACAACCAACTTTATGAATCTTTTACATCTTGACAAGTTAAGAACAAATGGAGTTGCTAATGTAAAACTTTCTGATACTGCTGTTGTCAATAAAATTTTAAACAGCAAAGTAGGTCAGTCTTTACGTCCGGCTAACATTAAATATACACAATTCATGTGGGGTTACAAACCTGAAGCTACTGATACGGAAAGTTTGGTATTGTATGCGATCAGAGGTAACATCAATCAGAAAGCTCCGGTAGACGGTGCTGTTGAGACTGCAAGCATCAGCTATGATGAGTTGAGCAGAGTAGTGGTAGATATGCAGATGGATTCCAAAGGAGCTAAAGAATGGAAGACTTTAACAGAGAAAAACGTAGGTAAACCGGTAGCTGTAACACTTGATAACAGAGTATACACAGCACCGAATGTTGTAAACGCCATCCCTAACGGTAGAACTCAGATCTCAGGTAACTTCTCTCAGGAAGAAGCTAAAGAACTGGTTGATGTTTTAGGAGCGGGTAAATTACCTGCCGGTGCAAAAGTAGTTCAGGCTACCGTTGTAGGGCCTTCATTAGGACAGGAGTCTATTAACGCAGGTATGCTCTCTTTTGCGATTGCATTTTTAGTGATCATTGTTTATATCATTTTCTATTACGGAGGTGCAGGGGTGTACGCTGTAATCGCAATGATTATCAACTTATTCTATATTTTCGGAATTATGGATTCTGTAGATGCTACGCTTACCCTTCCCGGTATCGCAGGTATCGTATTAACGATGGCGATGGCGGTAGATACAAACGTAATTATCTATGAAAGAACTAAAGAGGAATTATTTGCAGGGAAGAGTATTCTTGAAGCTTACAAAGATGGTTTCAAACATGCATTGAGTGCTATCGTTGATGGTCACTTAACAACATTACTAACTGCAGGTGTACTTTTCCTTTTCGGAACAGGACCTATTAAAGGATTTGCTTTAACTTTAGGAATTGGTATCCTGATGACCTTCTTTACTTCGGTATTGATTTCCAGAGCAATGATCTTCTCAAGATTGAATAAAGGAAAGCATCTTTCTGTTTGGACAGCTCCAACGAAAAATCTATTCAGAAATACGTGGATTGATTTCATCGGAAAAAGAAAATATGCTTATATTATTTCTGCAATATTAACGGTTATCAGTCTTGGATCTATGTTTATCCACGGTTTCAAATACGGGATCGACTTTACAGGTGGTAGAAACTATGTAGTAAGATTTGATAAAGATGTAAATGCTGAAGATATTGAAAGTAACCTAGTAAAAGTTTTTAAAACAGAAGACGGTAAAAATTCTTCAGTAGAAGCTAAAACTTTTGGAAACGCAAGACAGCTGAAAATTTCTACAGATTATCTGATTGATGATGAATCCTTAAAAGCTGACCAGACTGTTGAGCAAAAACTATATGAAGGTTTAAAGACAAGTTTACCGGCCAATACTTCTTTACACGATTTCAAATCTGCAGATAAAGAGCATGCAGGAATTATATCTTCTGAAAAAGTAGGACCGACGGTAGCGGATGATATCAAAACTCACGGTATCCTCGCAGTTGTTGCTGCACTGGCAGGTATCTTCATCTATATTTTGATAAGATTTAGAAAATGGCAGTTCTCTCTTGGTGCTGTTGCAGCATTATTTCACGATGCGGTAATCATCTTGGGCGCCTATTCATTGCTTCACAAATTTATGCCGTTCAACATGGAGATCAACCAGGATTTCATTGCTGCAATCTTAACTGTTTTAGGTTACTCTATCAATGATACGGTAATTATCTTCGACAGAATCAGGGAATACCTGAGAGAGAAGAAATCTTTAACATTGGCAGGATTATTTGATGATTCTATCTCAAGTACATTAGGTAGAACCTTCAACACTTCATTTACTACTATCCTTGTCATTCTTGCTATCTTCATTTTCGGAGGTGACAACCTTAGAGGATTTATGTTTGCAATGTTAATCGGTATTGGATTTGGTACCTATTCATCCATATTCATTGCTTCGGCAATTGCTTATGACTTCCTGAAATCAGGAAAAGAAGAAGAAGTACATGGAAAAACAACTTCCAACAAAGAAGTGCTTGCTTCAAAATAATTGAACTACAATAAATTATAGATAGCTGTCTCAGAAATGGGGCAGCTTTTTTTTAGTTCAGAATTAAGAGTGATGAGTTAAGAGTTTGAAAACAGACTAAAGAACAACTGACAGGTATTCATTACCACTCACTCATAATTTATAGCTCATCACTCCTAACTCATCACTCTTAACTTATTCCTTCAATTTAGAATCATTATTTTCTTTATTTCACTATTTTTGCAGGATTATGGAAAATTCAAAGAAAAAAGCGGCCATAGGCTTCATTTTTATAACGTTATTAATTGATATTACAGGATGGGGGATTATCATTCCTGTGGTTCCGAAATTGATTGAGGAGCTTATTCATAGTGACATAAGTGAAGCTGCAAAATATGGTGGCTGGCTTGGATTTGCTTATGCTTTTACACAATTTATATTTTCCCCGGTTGTCGGTAACCTGAGTGATAAATATGGACGGAGACCCATTATTTTGATTTCTCTTTTCGGATTTGCTGTGGATTATATTTTTCTGGCTTTGGCCCCTACGATCTGGTGGCTGTTCCTGGGAAGAGTGATTGCCGGAATTACAGGAGCCAGTGTTACGACAGCCAGTGCTTATATTGCAGATATTTCTACAGATGAAGACAGGGCTAAAAACTTTGGTCTGATAGGGGCAGCTTTTGGGCTTGGATTTATCATAGGACCCGTTCTGGGGGGAGTATTGGGGCATTATGGAGCAAGAGTTCCTTTCTATGCAGCAGCAGGTTTGTGCCTGCTGAATTTTCTGTATGGCTATTTTATTCTTCCTGAAAGTCTGGATAAAGATAAACGCAGAGAATTTGACTGGAAACGGGCAAATCCTGTAGGTTCATTTAAGTTTTTAGGGAAGCACCCTGAGATTTCAGGATTGATCGTTGCTTTGATTTTAATATATATTGCAGGCCACGCCGTGCAGAGTAACTGGAGCTTCTTTACCATGTATGAATTCAGCTGGACGGAAAGAATGGTAGGGATTTCACTTGGAGTGGTAGGGTTATTGGTTGGGTTGGTACAGGGACTTTTAATACGATGGACAACGCCAAGACTTGGAGAGCAGAAAAGTATTTATTACGGATTGGCATTGTATGCTATCGGAATGCTGTTGTTTGCTTTTGCTACACAGGGCTGGATGATGTTTGCATTCCTAGTACCTTATTGTTTGGGTGGAATCTGTGGACCGGCGCTTCAGTCGGTGATTACGAAAAGTGTTCCTTCCAATGAGCAGGGAGAGTTGCAGGGTGCATTGACGAGTCTGATGAGTGCTACTGCGATTATAGGACCTCCGATGATGACAAATTTATTTTACTACTTTACCCATGATGAAGCACCGTTCAAGTTTTCGGGGGCACCATTCTTCGTTGCTTTTGTACTGATGTCAATAAGTGTGGTGATCACTTACTATGCATTTCAGAAAAAAGAGATTAAGAAATAATTGAATTTTATAATAAAAGCGGGGAATCAATTTTGATTCCCCGCTTTGAGTTGAAATATAATAGAGTTGAAAAAGAACGTTATTAAGAATAGAGAGACTTGGTGCCTTTACTAGCGATATTGTTTCCCAATCCTGAGAATAACCCTGAAAAATTAGTAGGATTAAAACTTAAAGAACCTGTTGGTGTACATAATCCAGAGCATATCTGCACTGTCTGTAAACTCCTGTTTTCATCCTGACAGCTGTTCAGTGATAATACCGTAAAAATGGCAAGCATTTGAAGGAGGTCAATAATTTTTTCAAGTTAAAATATTTAAAATGAGTGTGTTCAATTTAGCAAAAAAGAAAGTATAATTCCCTTAAATTAGAATTAATTATTTATTAACACTAAACTATTCACTCTTAACGATCAACTTTCAACTAAAAAAATAAATCTTAAAATTTCTTTAAAAGTTTATGTTTCATCACTATATATGTATAATCTTTTGTAATTTTACAGCATGGAATTAAGCTTTGGAGAAATGGCATTGATTGCAGTAGCAATCGTTGTATTATTCGGACCGGATAAACTCCCCCAAATAGCGCGTGACCTAGGTGCAGGCGTAAGGAAAATGCGCGGTGCAGTAGAAGACATCAAAACTGAAATCATGAAAGAAACAGATAACCCTGTTTCTGAAATTAAGCGTGAAATTGAAAAGGTAAAGGATGCTGCAAAAGATTTTAATCCTATGAAAGATATCGAAAAAGATATTCTGACGCAACCTGCCACTTCTGATGAACCGGCTAAATTAAAGCCTTCTGAAGATGAAACCCATGAAGGACCTGTAAGCAGATAATTGATGGAAGAGATAATTCAGGAAGATAAAAAGGTCTTTTTGTTCCTCAATAATTTGGGTGACACTCCCTTCGATCAGTTTTGGATGTTGATATCCAGCATCTGGATCTGGGTTCCTTTGTATATCATATTTCTTTATTTACTTTATAAAAATTACAAACTAAGGTCTTTAGTTTTTATCCTTTTATTTGTTGCCATCGGAGCTACAGTCTCAGATCAGCTGGCAGGAGTTTTCAAACACGGAGTGGCAAGGTTAAGGCCATGTCATGACCCGACTCTGGAGCACCACATGAGAATCGTAAAGTGTGGCGGGCAATTCGGATTTTATTCAGCCCATGCTTCAAATACCTTCTTTTTAGCAACTTATTTAGGTATTTTACTTAAAAAGAACCTTAAATGGTTTCCTTATGCTATATTTGTATGGGCTGCAGTAGTTTCTTACAGCCGCATATATTTAGGAGTACATTTCCCGATAGATATTTTGGTAGGGGCGTTTGTTGGACTTTTATTGGGAGTGATATTTGCTGCACTCGCAAAAAAAGTAATCAATAAACAAAATATAACCTCATGAAAAAACATGTATTTTTTCTAGCTTTAACATTTACTTCATTTAATTTTTACGCTCAGGATGCAAAAACTGCAGAAGAATGCTTTAAAAAGGCAGACTATAAATGTGCGGAAGAGCAATATTCAAAATTAGCCCAAAGCGAAAAAATTCAGCAAATCCAGTCTTCCTATTACAACTATTTAGGCACAGCCCAGAGAAGGTTGGGGAAAACAACTTCAGCTTTCAAATCTTATGAATCTGCACTAAAAGCAAATCCGATGTCGGCCGCTGTTTATGCCAACCTGGGTTCCATTCATGGGCAAAAGGGTAATAAGCAGGCGGCTCTGGATTATCTTAATAAAGGACTCCAGATAGAACCAGAAAATGCAGATATGTATCTTACCCGTTCTAAAGTGTATGAGAATCTGGGTAAAAAAGATCTGGCTGCAAAAGATTTAAACCAGATTTTAAGCTTTGCCCCCGATAATATTTATGCGAGAACCGGTTTAGCCAATCTTAAAAAGAACAGCGGAGATCTGGAAGGCGCTTTAAAAGATTATAATCAGTTAATTTCTGAAAAGCCGGAATCCTTACTGTACAGCGGAAGAGGTGACGTTTATTTTAAATTAAAGAAAAATAAGGAAGCTCTTACCGACGTAAATAAAGCGATTTCTATTGATCCTAAATTTGCCCAGGCTTATGTAAATAAAGCATTGATCTTATTTGAAACGGGAAAACCGAAAGAAGCATGTGCAAGCCTGGATAAAGCAGTAAGCTTAGGCTACGAAAAACCTTTGCTTCTTGAATATTATTCGAAATGTGAAGTGAGAAAATAATATTTATTGGTGGCTTCGAGAGCCTCAGCCACCATTAAGGAACTCAACGACTATTTGGAGATCTGGGACATCAGTTTGTTGAAAATCTTAATTATCAACTTTTATATTGTTGAAATCATTGAAAGGCCTCATTGGTGGCTGAGGCTCTCGAAGCCACCAATGAAGCTCCCGAAGCCACCAGCCTTAATCATTATGATAAGGTTTTCCCTGCAAAATCTGGTCGGCCCTGTATAACTGCTCCACAATAAATAACCGGATCATCTGATGGGTAAAAGTCATCTTGGATAATGACATTTTTTCATTGGCCCTGCCGTATATTTCCTCTGAAAATCCATAAGCTCCTCCAATCAGCAAATGTATTTTTTTAACGGAAGAATTCATCCATGTATCTATTTTTTGTGAGAATTCCCTGCTTGTAAACTGTTTCCCTTTTTCGTCCAGAATAACCACGAGGTCATTCTTATCAATATGATTTATGAAAAGCCTGGCTTCTTCTTTTTTCAAAAGGTCAGGAGACAGGTTTTTGGCATTTTTAATATCCGGGATTTCGATGATTTCAAAATTCCAGTGTTTAGGAAGGCGGTTGAGATAATAATGAATTAAGGAAGTGATTTCTTTATCATCTGTTTTACCGATACAAAGTAAACTGATTCGCATGAGGAGTGTGATCTATTTCAGGAGTCAAAGATATTCATAAATTAAAGAATTATTCCTATATCAGGTGCTTGTTTTTGCTATGATTATCATTGAGAATCTGCAGCATTATTTAAAAAATATGTATTTTTACAATATTGACACACCTATGATGAAATCAAGATTAATCCCTTATATGCTTTTATATTTTCCATTATCTTCTTTCGGCCAGGAAGTTAATGAGTTTGACAGTAAAAAATATCAGGAAGAAGACAAGAATAAAATCTCATTAGTAACCGGGATAAGTTATATAAACAATTCCTTCGGGCTGCTTTCTGAGCACCAGACGTTTTTATTGAAGCCTAATGATTCTTTTTACACGGAATTTTTTCTGAGATACAGATGGCTTGATGCAAGTATTTCCTTCGCTCCGAAACTGATCCGGATCAATAATGATGATGATAGAAAAGGAAAAACAAAATATTTAAACCTGGGATTTGCTTTTTTTCTGACACCTAAACTAAGACAATTTGTGAGCTATAACCAGATAAAAGGGTTGTATCTGGAAAGTACAAAAGAATTTTTTTATACCTTTTTAGACGGATTGGATTTTGGAACAATATCCGATGATTATCTTATTTTTCCTGATGCAAAGTACCGGTCTTTCAAAGGTGAAACCAGCTATTTGTGGATGGGCAACAAAGAATCTTACAGAAGTTATACCAATATGACTTATAAACCTCTGAAAAATGATTTTGTAATGATCACCGGATTATTTTATCAGTATAATATCATGAAAGACACCGACCGGTTGATTTATAAAGGACAGGAACTGAATGATGGAAGTACAAAAGAGCCGCCTACAAAAGATTTAAGAATGGCCATAAGAAGCGGAGTAGGAATACAGAGGGTAATCAAAAATAACTGGTATGCAATTGTAGAGCTTTATCCGCAGGTCAATTATTCAAAGCTGATTGGAGAAAATTATCATGAATTTAATTTCGGACTTAATTCCAATGCAAGAGTAGGATATGATAACGGGAAATGGTTTTTTGGAGGCGGTGCCCAGGTCAATTGGGTCAATAATTCTAATGAAAATTTTTATTCCACCACACAGTGGCAGTTTAGAATGGGTGTGGGAATGAGAATTAATTCCCCTAAATTTGTCAGTAGGAATTTTGATAAAATAGATCAGATTTTAAAGTAAAACAGAGCGAAAAATGAGTGTAAAAGTTCCTGGATTTATCCTGAAAATACAAGAATTCTTAGATAACATACATATCCCTGTTTTAGGAATATCACTCTGGCAGATGTTCCAGATCTATATTTCAGGGATCTTTAAAGGGAAAATCGGGCGAAAGGCAGCGGCTATTTCCTGGAGCTTTACCATCAGTTTGTTTCCGTTTCTGCTTTTCTTATTATCTGTATTACCTTATATGCCCCATTATGATAAGCTTCAGTTTTATATTTTTGAGGTTTTGATCCATAATGTTTTTCCATCCAATATGGAAACTGATGTGAGAGGATATATCGAACAGAGCATTATCCCTAATATGAAAGGCATCAGCAACCTTACCATTGTTCTGGCTTTGGTTTTTGCGACCAACGGAACATTTTCCCTGATTAACGGCTTTAATGAAAATTCTGAAGAAAAATTAAGCGATGTAAAAGAATTCATCCTGTCATTTTTTATTACCATTGGCTTTATCACCATTGTCTTTCTCGCGCTGTTCGGGGTGTATTACGTGGAGGTAGTAATGAAGCTCTTTACACCTACCTATAACATTTCCTGGCTGGTAAAAAACCTTTCCAAGATCATCGGTTTTGTGTCTTTTCCTTTGTTTTATTTTATTCTTCTGGCCTTGTTTTACTGGTTGGGTACAGTGAAAATTACGAGGTTCAGACAGGCAATTCCGGGGGCTATTTTAACAACTGTATTATTTGTGGCCACTACTTTTATTTTTGCAATTTACGTTAAAGATATTGCAAGATATAACGTTTTATACGGTTCCATTGGAAGTATGATATTACTGATGGTGTGGGTCAATGTAAACGTATACCTGCTGTTATTCGGAAGTGAACTTAATATGGCGATCAGAAAGCTCAGAATAGAAAAACTATTGTCCGATGAGCTTAAAAAAGAAGCTTTACATTATCATTCATCCACCGAGCCGAATTTAGAAGGAGAAGAAGCACATACAAGGACGCTGAATAAAAATTAATCAGAAATTTCAGTGTTCTGTTTAGAGGTGAAACTCAAAATTAAATATCCTGAAACAGCTGCTATAAAGGATGCTATTAAAATGGCAAACTTTGCTTCATCCTGAATATTTATTTCGTCTTTAAACGAAAGCAGGGCGATAAAGATAGACATAGTAAAACCGATTCCTGCCAGTAAGCCCACACCCAACATCTGAGACCAGGAGCTGTTCTGCGGAAGTGAGCTCAGTTTGAATTTAATTGCAATAAAGGAAAACAGATTAATTCCGATGAGTTTTCCGATAACCAATCCCCCGATAATTCCCAGGCCTAAAGTACTGGTTAAGCCCTCTATCATTCCGTTGTTAAATATAATATTCGTATTTGTCAACGCAAATATAGGCATGATGATAAAACTTACCGGAATATGAAGCCTGTGTTCCAGTTTTTCCAGAGGCGAGATTTCTACGTTTGAAGCATTCGTGGGAATTGAAAATGCCAGCAATACCCCGGCGATCGTTGCATGAATCCCTGAATGATGCAGAAAATACCATAAAAACAAGCCTGGAATAATATAAAAAAGCAATCGGGTAACTTTAAAAAAATTCAATAAAAATAATAAGACAGCTACTCCGGCAGATAAAAACAGGTAGACCCAATGAATCTGATCAGTATAAAAAATAGCAATCACAAGAATAGCTCCAAGGTCATCAACAATGGCAAGAGCAGCAAGGAAAATTTTAATGGAATTGGGAATTTTACTTCCCAACATTGAAATAATGGCCAATGAAAAAGCAATATCTGTGGCCATAGGAATTCCCCAGCCGTTCTGATATTCTGTACCGGAATTAAAAAAGGCATAAATAACCGCAGGAATTATCATTCCGCCAACAGCTGCAAATATGGGCAATGAGGCATTTCTGAAAGATGAAAGCTCACCTTCTATCAGCTCTCTCTTGATTTCAAGGCCGACCAGAAGAAAGAAAACTGCCATCAGTCCGTCATTGATCCAGATGCTTACGGGATATTTTAAATGAAACAGATCAATTCCTGTTTCTCTGTCTAAAAAGCGTTGAAAACCCTCTCCCAAAGACGAATTAGCTATCAGTAAAGAGATCGCCACACAAAAAATTAATATAATTCCTGAAGATTGGCTGCTCTTGAAAAAATTTTTAAAATATAAACTTAGATTCATGCTTAAGATTGTAAACGTCTCACTTTTGAAACTCCGTTAATGGCATTTAATTTTTTAAATGTCTCTTCCAGCTGGCTTTTATTTTTGACTTCGAGATTGATATTCCCGGTAAAAATCCCGTCGTTAGATTCGATAGACATACTTTTCATATCCATTCCCATAGTGCCGCTGATGACCGCTGTAATGTCATTGATCATACCCATTCTGTCAAGGCCTTCAATCTCAATTTTCACTCTGTTTTTGAAGCTTTCGGCATTTACCCATTTTGCAGGAATTACCCGGTAGTCATATTGTGCCCTAAGGTTAATGGCATTCGGGCAGTTGTCACTATGCACTTTAATTCCGTCAGAGATCGTTATAAATCCGAAAATTTTATCTCCAGGTATTACGGTACAGCATTTTGCATAGCTGTAGTTCAGCTTCTCTTCATCTTTTCCGAAAACAATCATATCGAGATTTACCTCTTTCGGCTCTTCATAGACGGTATTCTTAGACGGGGATTTCCTGAATCTCGAAAGGATATTATTAAATACATTTTTACTTTCAATATATTTCCTGAGGCTGCTTGCATCAAGCTCATTGGTCTGGAATTTTAAGAACAGCTCCTGTGAGGTCTTTAAATTATAGAATTTTTGAAGCTTGTTGATCTCCTCGTCATTAAAGTTGATCTTCGCATGACGCAGCTTCCTTTGCAGGATTTCTTTCCCTTCCTCTACCAGCTGGTTTTTTTGAGAATTAAGATAGCCTTTGATCTTTGACTTTGCTTTTGAAGTCACTACAAATTCCAGCCAGTCAAATTTTGGTTTTTGATTTTGTGAAGAAAGAATATCTACCTGATCTCCATTTTGAAGAACATAGGAAATAGGTACGAGTTTTCCATTGATTTTTGCTCCAAGGCATTTCATTCCCAGGTCAGAATGAACGGCAAAGGCAAAATCCAGGGCGGTTGCATTGGTGGGTAAAATCTTGATTTCCCCTTTTGGAGTAAATACAAAAACCTCTTTTGAATATAAATTAAGTTTGATATTATCCAGAAGTTCTGTAGTAGAAAGATCATGCTGCTGCTCAAGAACATCACGGATCTCGGTAACCCATCTTTCAAAATTTTTGTCGTCTGAGGTTTGCTTATAACCTTCTTTGTATTTGTAATGGGCTGCAACCCCTTTTTCGGCAATTTCATCCATTCTTTCGGAACGGATCTGCACTTCAATCCATTTTTTATCCGGGCCAAGTACGGTCAGGTGCAGACTTTCATACCCTGTAGAACGGGGCTGTGTGATCCAGTCACGCATTCTGGAAGGGTTACTGTGATAAACATCTGTAACGATGGAATAAATCTTCCAGGCCAGGAACTTTTCATTTTTTGCATCAGATTTATAAATGATCCTGATGGCATAATTATCAAAAACCTCTTCGAAAGAAACCCCTTGCTTCAGCATTTTTCTGTAGATCGACGAAATGGCTTTCGCTCGGCCTTTTATCGTAAAGTTTAAACCTTCTTCTTTTAATCTTTGGGTGACCTCCGTTTTGAATTCCTCAATATATCTTTCCCGGTTTTCTTTCGCTAATTCTAATTTTTCCGTGATTTCACTGTAAATCTCCGGATTATTGTATTTTAATGATAAGTCTTCAAGCTCAGATTTTATATTGTATAAACCCAAACGGTGGGCCATCGGAGCGTAAATGTAAACGGTTTCGGAAGCAATTTTCTTTTGTTTATCAGGTGCCATGCTTTCCAGCGTACGCATATTGTGAAGACGGTCGGCAATTTTTATCAGAATAACCCTGAAATCTTCGGAAAGTGTCAACAGCAGCTTCCTGTAATTCTCAGACTGTACAGAGATATTCTGGTGGTTCATGATGGATATTTTGGTCAATCCATTCACGATATCGGATATTTTAGGCCCGAAAATTTTCTTTAAATCTTCATAAGTGTAATCAGAATCTTCAATGACATCGTGCAAAAGTGCACAGGCAATAGAAGTTGCTCCCAAACCAATTTCCGTTGCGACAATTTTCGCAACGGCAATAGGATGGTAAATGTAAGGTTCCCCCGATTTTCTTCTCTGATCTTTATGGGCATCTAATGCAATATCAAATGCCTTCCGTATGAGTTTATTGTTTTCCTCGTCCAGCGTTCTGTAGGTATTCGAAATCAGATCTTTATATCTCGCAAGGATTTCCTTGTTTTCCTGTTCTAAGTCGTAACTCATTTGTGTAAAAGCCTATATTTAGACGAAAATACGAAAATTTTCTCACTTTTCAAACAACAAAAATCCGCAGAATACTCCACGGATTTCCGGTTATTAGAATTTTATTCTTAAATAGTTTTAAAATTTCACTTCTGAATCAATGCCGCTGCTTGATGCTTTAATCCTGACATCGGGGCTGTTATGGATTTCAGCTTTATTCCTGGCATCTATATAACTTTTGATATTATTATAATTAGCCTGTTCAATTTTCATGTTTTCAAACAGATAGGTTTTTAAAACAGAATTCTGGCTAAAAATATTCCGGGCGTTATCTACCTGGTCGGTATCTTTTACGGCAACACTTGCAAGGTATTGATTGCCATGATGGGTTTCATCAAGATATACAATGTAATCTGAGTTTTCGAATCCTGAGTTTTCAAGATCAGATTCGAGTTTTTTATAATCGCTGTGATGTTCAAATAATCCAGCTAATATATTTGACATAAGCAATAGTTTTAAAATTTGTACTTAAAGATAGTAAAATTTTGCAATATATTATAATATTTTCAAATAAATTGTTTAATTTTTATTTTATCTATAATTTTTAGTTAAATATTTTGGGAATGTCTATTGAACAGGCGTTTGAATTTATGAATCTGAATGATTGCTTTTTTATGTAAAATGCCTCACTCGGTTAATATGAATGGATTTTAATAAATCTGATTAATTTTATGAGTTATATTTAAATTTTACTGTCTTTTTATTTCTTAATTATTAATTTTCAAAATATTGGGAATTACTTGCATACGAATAACAAAAAACTCAAATTTGTTCCTTAACTAAAAACAAAATATACCATGAGAATAATTTCAATGGCTTTTTTTCTATTATCACTGGCCTTACAGGCACAAACTTATAACTGGACCGCATTTTCTTATCCTACTTCTACCGGTGGCAGATTCGATGATGTATTTTTTCTCAATGAGAATGTAGGCTGGGCAGCACGTGGCGGAAATGGGGCCGTCTTCAAAACTACAGATGGTGGAAGCAGCTGGGCACAACAAACGGTAGGTTCCCCACCAAACGAATATTACCGGAATATTGAATTTTTAAATGAAAATGTAGGGTTTCTGGGAACATTAAGTGACAATTTTTATAAAACTGCAGACGGTGGAAATTCATGGCAGAGAGTGACTAAAATATCACCATATCCACAAGCCATCTGTGGCTTGGATTGTGTGGGAACCTCTACAGTATATGGTTGCGGAGCATGGTTTTCTCCGGCCTATATTATAAAATCTACTGATAGTGGGAATACGTGGCAGTATATTGATATGTCTTCCTATGCTTTTGCCCTGGTGGAAATTGTATTCATTGATGAGAATATAGGTTTTGTCGGTGGAAGTGATGATGATGGAGCGGTAATTTTGAAAACAACCGATGGGGGAGCCAGCTGGACGAAAATCTACAACAGCAATATTCCTTTTGAATATGTCTGGAAAATGCAGCTTCTGGATAACAACAAAATGTTTTGCTCTATTGAATCTGAAGCCCCGAATTCCGGGAAGCTAATAAAATCATTAAACGGAGGTGTTACGTGGGAAGCTAATGATTTTCCTGATGTTTATGTGCAGGCTGTTGGTTTTACGTCAGAAACCCACGGTTGGATGGGAGGCCATAACACAGGATTTTATGAAACTTTTGATGGTGGAAATACATGGACTAATACTGGCGTGGGAGGTGTTTTAAACAGAATATTTTTTGTAAATAACAATGTGGCTTATGCAGCAGGAGCAAGTATCTATAAAATGACCGTAGGTAATCTTGGAACACAGGAAGTGACGGAAGATCATCTGGTAAGAAAGCTCCGGATAGATGTAGCTCCGAATCCTGTAAAAGATAAACTGAACCTGGATATTCATTTTTTACACTCCGACCATATTATTATCGGTTTGTATGAAGCTTCAGGAAAGTTTATCAAAAATATTCTGAAAGATGATGTAAGCATTAAAGGAACTAAAAAATATTCCCTGGATTTTAATTATCCGAAAGGAAACTATTTATTGAATGTGCATTCCAATCTTGGAAGACAGGCTGTCAAAATTATAAAGGAATAACTGATAAAACAAAGGCGTAGATCATTTCTACGCCTTTTATTTTTTAGAATAATTATCTTAACTAAACTTATAGTCTTAATGAAATCTTAATGGTTAAAATTAACCCAGTCTTTCATTTTTTATTTCCTCTACAATCTCAGGATTTAATAATGTTGAAATATCCCCGAAATTACTGAAATCACCTTCCGTAATTTTTCTTAAAATCCTGCGCATGATCTTTCCGGAACGTGTTTTAGGTAGCCCTGAAACAAACTGTATCTTATCCAATTTCGCAATAGGGCCGATCTGATCTGAAATCAACTGGTTGATCTCTTTTTTCAGGTTCTCTCTCTGGCGGCTCTCTCCGGTTTCTTTCAATACCACATAGCCGTATAAAGCATTACCTTTGATATCATGCGGATAGCCTACAATAGCTGATTCTGCTACGGCAGGATGTTGGTTGATGCTGTCTTCGATAGGCGCTGTTCCCAGGTTGTGTCCTGAAACGATGATCACATCATCCACACGTCCTGTAATTCTGTAATAGCCTACTTCATCTCTTAAAGCACCGTCACCGGTGAAATATTTTCCTGGAAAAGCAGTGAAATAAGTTTCTTTATAGCGTTGATGGTCACCCCAGATCGTTCTGGCAATTCCGGGCCATGGAAAACGGATACAAAGGTTTCCGGTCACCTGGTTTCCGGTAATTTCATTGCGTTTATCATCCATCAGGACAGGCTGTATTCCGGGCAGAGGCAGTGTAGCATAAGTAGGTTTTGTTGGAGTTACAAATGGGATAGGAGAGATCATAATCCCGCCGGTTTCCGTTTGCCACCAGGTATCTACAATCGGGCATTTTTTCTTGCCGACATGATCGTTAAACCAATGCCAGGCTTCATCATTGATAGGTTCTCCAACAGATCCGATCACTTTTAATGAGCTTAAATCATGTTTATCCACCCATTCCGCGCTTTCTTTAGCCAGAGAACGGATCGCGGTAGGAGCGGTGTAAAACTGGGTGATTTTATGCTTTTCGATAACCTCCCAGAAACGGTCCGGCTCAGGATAAGTAGGAATTCCTTCAAAGATGACTGTCGTAGCTCCGTTACACAACGGTCCGTAAAGGATATACGAATGTCCTGTGATCCAGCCGATGTCTGCTGTACACCAGTAAATGTCATTTTCCTGGTAATTGAAAATATTTTTAAAGGTATAAGCTGTGTAAACCATATATCCGGCAGATGTATGAAGCATCCCTTTTGGTTTTCCCGTAGAACCGGAAGTGTAAAGAATGAAAAGCGGATCTTCAGCATCCATGATCACCGTAACAAAATCCTGAGACGCCTTATCATACAATTCAGACATCCAGTAATCTCTGCCTTCTTTCATTTTGACTTCATTGCGGGTTCTTTTTACCACTAAAACAGATTCTACGGTTGGTGTTTTCTCAAGAGCTTCATCGACAATGCTTTTCAGGTCTAGAACCTTATTTCCCCTGTAGCTTCCGTCTGAGGTGATCACCATTTTAGCCTCACAGTCATTGATTCTTGAAGCAACAGCATTGGCTGAAAATCCTGCAAAAATCACTGAATGCACGGCACCTAATTTGGCACAGGCCAGCATGGTAACTGCCAGTTCCGGGATCATCGGAAGATAAATGCAAACGCGGTCTCCTTTTTCGATGCCCATTTCCCTCAGTACATTAGCGGTTTTGTTTACTCTTGTGTAGAGTTCGTTGTAAGAAATATGCAAGGCTTCTTCTTTCGGATCGTTGGGCTCCCAGATGATGGCTGTTTTATCTCCTCTTTCATTAAGGTGCCTGTCGATGCAGTTTTTGGTGATATTGAGTTTGGCATTTTTAAACCAGGTGATTTTAGCTTCGTTCATGTCGTACTTAACAACCTTGCTCCATCTCTGATACCACACAAAGTTCTGATCAGCTATTTTATCCCAGAATTTCTTAGGATTTTTAATAGACTTTTTATACTCTTCAAAGTAATGTGGTAAATCTTCTATTAAGTAATTTCTCATATTCCTTTCGTTTTTGAAATTTGAATTTATAGATCTAAATTTATGGTTAATTTACGGCTTAAGCCTTATAATACTGTATTTTTTCCTGTATCTCATCGATAATTTTTTCATCATCAATTGTTGACGGAACCTGGAAATCTTTTCCGTCTAATAACGTCCGGATCAGCTTTCTTAAAATTTTTCCTGAACGGGTTTTCGGTAAACGCTTAACAACCATTGCATTCTTTAAAAAAGCGACGGCACCGATCTTCTCACGAACCATCCGGATGATATCTCTTTCCAGATCTTCTTCGGATATAGATGATCCGTTTTTTAAAACAACCGTTGCGAACGGAACCTGGCCTTTTAAATCATCGTTTATCCCCACGACAGCACATTCTGCAACATCGGGATGAGATGAAACAATTTCTTCCATTTCAGAAGTTGAAAGCCTGTGTCCTGCAACATTGATCACATCATCCACTCTTCCTGTAATGAAAATATATCCGTCTTCATCTTTTATGGCACCGTCACCGGAAAAATAATAGCCGTTATATTGTGACAGGTAGCTGTTTTGAAAACGGTCATAATCATTCCAGATTCCCAGCATGGCACCGGGAGGAAGCGGAAGTTTGATAACGAGGTAGCCCTCCTGATGAGGATCAAGCTCATATCCGTTTTCATCAAAAATTTTAATATCATATCCGGGAATGGGTTTTCCGGCAGAAGCTCTTTTTATTTTATACTGATCATCAAAAGTCATCAGTCCCAGCATTGGCCAGCCGGATTCGGTCTGCCACCAGTGATCGATGGCCGGAACCCCGATATGTTCTTCAAACCAGTCTAAAGTGGCAACATCACAACGTTCACCGGCTAAAAACTGTTTTTTGAAATGAGAGAGATCATATTTCTTAACCAGTTCACCATCAGGATCTTCTTTTTTTATGGCTCTGATTGCTGTAGGAGCCGTAAACATGGCAGAAACTTTATATTCGGAAATAATTCTCCAGAATGTTCCTGCATCCGGTGTCATAATGGGTTTCCCTTCAAAGATAACCGTTGTATTCCTGTTAAGTAAAGGGCCGTAAACACTGTAGCTATGGCCAACAGCCCAACCGAAATCCGAGGCTGCCCAATAGGTGTCTCCCGGTTCAATTCCATAAATATACTTCATGGAAAATTTTAAAGCAGTAGCATAACCTCCGGTATCCCGGGTAATTCCTTTGGGTTTTCCTGTAGTTCCTGAAGTGTAAAGCAGATAAAGCGGATGGGTAGATTCTACAGAAACACAATCAGCAGGCTCTGATTTCTGTACCAATTCCTCATAATCGATCAGTCCGTCAAACATTTCATGCTGATTGTCAACCAATTTTCTGTTGTAAACAATTATATGATCCACCTTATCCTGGGCTAATTCAATCGCCTTCTCAACTAAAGGCAGATAGGGGATTCTTTTGGCAATTTCAACTCCCGCAGTAGCTGTAATCAATGCTTTCGGCTTACAGTCATCAATTCTCACGACCAATTCGTGCGGTGCAAATCCTCCGAAAACTACATTGTGAATCACTCCGATACGAGCACAGGCGAGCATGGCAAAAAGCGTCTGCGGGATCATCGGCATATAAATAACTGCTGTGTCCCCCTTTTTTAAACCTAAAGAAACCAGGCCTCCGGCGAATTTTGAAATTTCTTCTTTAGCCTGCCTGAAAGTATAGATTTTCTTCTGGCTGGTGACGGGAGAGTCGTAAACAATAGCAATCTGTTCTCCAAAACCTTCTTCAATATGTTTATCAATGCATAAATAGCACATATTGAGCTTTCCGTCAGGAAACCATTGGGGATAATTATTTTCGTCCCGGGAGAGAATGGTATCGGGAAATTCAAACCACGTGATTTCCTGAGCCTGTTCTTTCCAGAAATTCTCTTTATTTTCTATACTGTTTTTAAATAGGGTATCTGCATTCATATTAATTTTGTGTTTTGATTAAACACTAATAACCCAAATTTTTCATAAAATACACCAATTAAAATAGTGCTATTAGTAAAATTTCTTCGTGATATTTGTGTTTAAATTTTTCTTTCTCAATCTATTCAAACATTTCTTCAATCTGCTGAATCAGTTTTTTAATGGAGTAAGGCTTGGTGACATAAGCATCAGCTCCCATTTCCAGGCCTTTCTCAATATCTTTAGGATTGTTTTTAGCACTCAGGAAAATGACTTTTGTGTCTTTTAATTTTTCCTCCTGCTTGATGATTTCCAGCGTGCTGTAACCGTCAAGGTTGGGCATCATAATATCGAGTAAAATGACATCGGGAACCATGGTTTTCAGGAAGTCAAGGACTTCTGTTCCGTCTCTTGCAATGAAAACATCGTAGCCGTTTTTCTTGAAACTGTATTCCAGTGACATCAATATTTTATGTTCATCATCAGCAATGATTATCTTTTTCATGATTTGTTTTTAGTTTTGTTCAACTTCATTTTTAATCTTGTTTATTATTTTTTCAGGAAGGCTTATGGTGAAAGTTACTCCCAGTCCGCTATTTTCAGCTTGTATCTTTCCGTGGTGGGCCTGTACTATTTTTTTTGAAATGGCCAGTCCGAGCCCGCTTCCTGTCGGTTTTAAAATATTCTGGTTTTTAGACTGGTAAAACTTATCAAAAATCATTTCAAGATCCTCTTCAGGAATGTTTTTTCCCGTATTGAAAATTTTAATAACCAGTTCATTTTCTTTTTCAGATAATTTTGTTTGTATGGTTCCTTGTTCGTCTGTAAATTTTAATGCATTTCCCAGGATATTCTGAAATAACTGAATCATTCTTGCTTCATCATATTCAAATATATACTGATTTAAAAGATTTACTTCACTTAAATGGATATTTTTCTGCTGGATCAGGTGCAGAAGTGGGTTGACTGCTTTTTTATAGGTCTCGATAATATTATTTTGCTGGATATGCAGGACGATTTCGCCATGTTGCAGCTTATCCAGATAAAGGATATCGTTAATAATTTCACTCAGCCTGTCAGATTCTGTAATGATATTGTTTAAAAATTCTCTTTTGATATCCAGTGGAATGTCGTCGTCATCTGCTAAAATCTCTCCGGCAGAACGAATTGCTGTAATCGGAGTTCTCAGTTCATGAGCGACGGAATCGAGGAAATCATCTTTTTGACGGTCTTTAATGATCAGATTTTCATTGGCATTCCTTAAATCATCAGAAAGTTGTTTTAATTCTTCCGACTGTTCAGTCAGTTTTTTGTTTAATATAATTGTTTCCTTAGACTCTTCTAAAATATTTAAAACCTCTTTTAAGGATATTTTATCTTCTTTCGTTACCCCTTCAATCAGAATTTTTGCAGAAGCTGTTCCTATTCTTCCTGCCAGAAGGTTTTCCGAGAATTTGATGAATCTTGAATCTGCGGTCTCTGTCTGTGAATCAATATTGTATTTTAAATTGAAAATCCGTAAAGCCTGTTCTGTCTTGTTTTTCCCTAAAAAACGTTCGAGAATATTTTTAATATCTGAAACATAAGCTGTTCCACGCCAGATAAAAGCATTTTCATGGTTTTGAATATATTTATCAATATCCACATACAACTCGGCAAAATTTCTTTCACGGTAATTACCTTTGATGCTTACGGAGATGATAGCAAATAGGGCAGTATTAACCAGAATTGACCAGAAGAAAATCTGTGAAATCCTGCTCAGGTACGGAATGCTGAAAAAATCAAAAAAATTATACATATCCCTTAAAACCCATTTAAATTCCTGGTTATAAGAAAAATAATATTGGGGAATGATCAATCCGAAATAGCAGATCGCTAATCCTGCCAGAAGTCCGGCAACAGCACCTTTATAGCTTCCTCTTCTCCAGAACAGTGCACCGAAAAAAGCGGGGGCTAATTGTGAAATGACCACAAATGAAATCAATCCTACAGAATCCAGTGATGTCTTAAGAATGAAATATTTGTAAAAGGCAAAGGCCATGATCACCAGGGCAAAAATGCTGATCTTCCTGATGTTGGTAATGTTTCTGGTATTCTGAACTTCATTCTCGGATTTAAACTTTCCAAGCAATCCATATGGAATGATGAGGTTGTTGGAAAGCATGATTGATAAAGTAATTGCGGAAATAATGATCATCGAAATACATGAGCTCAATCCGCCAAGGAAAACCAAAACGGTAATCAGGGTATTATTGAAATGTTGCGGGATGAGTATGGAGTAAAATTCGGGATTTACATTTTCTCCTTCAAAAATGAGCCTTCCGCCCCAGGCGATCGGGAAAATAAAAACCGTAAAAATCAAAAGATAAAGCGGAAAAAACCAAATGGCTGTTTTAATATGTTTTTCCTGCCTGTTTTCAATGATAGCAGTGTGAAACTGTCTTGGAAGAATACAGATCGCTGTAGCTGAAATCATGCATAAAATCATCCAGTTTAGAGCACCTTCAATGCCGTTGAATGTGTTTTTTTGTTTAAAGTCTTCAAACTTACTGGCCTTTTCGTAAATGTCTGAAAACCCGTCAAATGCAAAATAAATAACGAATAAGCCTAAGACAATAATGAAAAAAAGCTTTAAAAAACTTTCTAAGGCAATTGCGGATATAATTCCGAGGCGCTTTTCTGAAGCATCTACATATCGTGTTCCGTAATAGGATGAAAATAAAGCAATTAAAATCACCACAAAAGTAGCATTATCGGTCAGTATGTTTTTCGATATAGAGGTTTCCGTAACCAGATGGAAAGTTTCGGAGATGGCTTTAATCTGCAGTCCGATATAAGGAATGATGGCAAGAAGGCAGACAATCGTAATAATTGCGCTGAAACTTCTGCTGTTTCCATATCTTAGAGAAATAAAATCGGCAAGACTGCTTATTTTATTGACTCTTGATATTCTTACGATTCTTGTATTAATAAATATCCACGCAGGAATAATCATAATAGGGCCAATATAAATAGGAAGATAGTCTAATCCACTTGTAGCTGCAACACCGATGCTGCCGTAGTAAGTCCAGGCTGTACAGTATACGGCCAGGGACAATGCATAAATATATGGATTGTTGATCCATAGCTTACTCTTTTTCTTCTCTGCTAAATGGGCAACTAAGAACAAAAGTGCCAGGTAAATCAGAACAACGATAAATAACGCGAAACTACTCATTATACTTTTTTACGATTACAAAGGATATAATGATAGAAACCATCCAGATAAAGAAAAGATAAATCAAAATCATCGGGTAGCCGGAAATTTCCTTTTCACTATTAAATAATAATGAAATTGGAATGCTGAAGGCGATCATCAGTCCGATGCTCAGGATAACCAGTTTTTGTTCGTGTCTCTTCTTCATAAGTGATGATTGATAAAAGATAATTGATGAATGGATGGTTGGTGTCATCATTCATCAATTATCAGTAAGCTTTATATTTTAAATCTTGTCGTCAGAATATTCCCCTTTTAAGGCATAATACCCAAAAACTCCCAATCCTCCTGAGATAATCGGCATCAGTACAAACAGGATAATGATACCGAAAACGAGGTCTTCCTGCTTTCCGGAAGTAATTTTCGGAATTCCCATTACGGTTATTCCGAAATAGCCTATAACTAAAGCAATTAAAATCCAGAGAATGCCAAATATTTTTTTTAGTCCGTTCATTTTAGTAGTTTTAAAATTAATAAAAATTTGAGTGATTTAGTCTTTAATCATGAATATTATTATTCTTATTTTTAAGATATATTAATCCTATGATCAGACAGACCGCTGCAACACCAATTGGATACCAAAGGCCCTGAAGGTACCAGGCTGGATGCCCTGCATCTTTTCCTACAGTAACCAGATAAGTGGCAACAGCCGGAAGAAGCCCTCCAAATACACCATTACCAATGTGATAAGGCAAAGACATTGAGGTATAACGGATTCTTACCGGGAACATTTCCACAAGGAATGCTGCAATCGGGCCATACACCATCGTTACAAAGATCACCTGAATGAATACCAGGAATACCAGGTACCACTTCGTATCATCATTTAATTTTAAAGACTGGGAAACTTTTGGTTCTTCAGCTTTGCCGTCTTTAATAACCGGCCCATTCGCTGACCAATGAACGATACTGTCTTTTTTAATTAAGGTACCATCCGTAAACACAGTTTCTTTATGGAAGGTTATCAGGCTGTCAGTGGTAATTTTATTATGAATTTTAGCTGTGCGTTTCTCTGTAATTCCATTAGGTGCTACAATTTTGTTTTCAAGCGTCACACTTTTAAACATGCTGTCGTAAATTGGTCTGTAGGCTAAAATAGCAACCAGCATTCCTGTCATCATTACAGCTTTTCTTCCGATCTTATCAGACAGCCATCCGAAAAACACGAAGAATGGGGTTCCTAAAAACAAAGCGGTAGCCATTAACGAATCCACCTGTGCTGATTCTACATTCATAACTTTCTGCAGGAAGCTCATCGCATAAAATTGCCCGGTGTACCAGATGACCCCTTGTCCCATCGCAGCTCCGAATAAAGCCAGTAGGACAAACTTAAAGTTATATTTATTCCCGAAGCTTTCTTTTAACGGATTTTTAGAAGTTTTTCCTTCACTTTTGGCCTTTGCAAAAAGCGGAGACTCCTTCATATTTTTTCTGATGATGTAAGAAACCCCTACCATCAGAATCGAAATCCAGAAAGGAACCCTCCAACCCCAACCGTCAAACTCCTCTGCGGAAAGGGTATTTTTGGTGACCAAAATCACAATTAATGAAATGAAAAGGCCTGCCGTTGCTGTGGTTTGGATCCATGAGGTCCAGTACCCCCTCCGGTTGGGTTGTGCATATTCTGCAACATAAGTGGCAGCACCACCATATTCCCCGCCTAAAGCAAGCCCTTGTAATAATCTTAAAATGAGAACCAGAACGGGAGCAAGAAACCCAATCGTTTCATAACTTGGAATACACCCGATAAGGAAAGTGGAGAATCCCATAATCAGTAAAGTGACCAGGAAAGTATATTTTCTTCCGATAAGATCTCCTAATCTTCCGAAGAACAGAGCCCCGAAAGGCCTTACTACAAATCCGGCAGCAAAAGTAGCCAGCGTAGATAAAAATGCTGCAGTAGGATTATCTGCCGGGAAAAATTTTGTTGCTAAAACAACGGCTAAACTTCCGAAAATATAGAAGTCATACCATTCTATCAGTGTACCGAGTGATGAAGCTGTGATGACGCTCCAGATGGTGCGGTTTTTTTGCTTTTCGGTCATATTCTCATAGTTCTCGTGATGGTTTTCGCTCATATTGCTTGATTTTTGATGTTAATGAAAAATGATATTAGTTCATCCAAAATTGTATTGTGTTTATTTGTAAGCCATTAAGGGGTCTTATGTGATGAAAAATAGTTGAGTTTATAGCATGCTGTTCATTCAGCGTTGTGTTTTACTTGTATTTAAAGGGCTTTTACCTTAATTTCTTCATTTTTCTTAATGGTTTATGGGGGACTAAGTTTATAGGTAAATTTGGAACTGAACAATAAATTCACCTTTTGATTTCGGACTCTCCGTTGGACTTGTGTAGACAGGCCTTGTTGAATACTGTGTTGTAATTTTAGCATGATGTCCGTCTATAAACCAATTGGCACCGACATCAAATTGTGAGGAAGATTTATCGAACGCTTCGAAATTTTTATGTGTATAGGCGGCAAAAGGCTGGATTCTGATTTTTGGTTTTTCGGCCTGGCTTGGTAACAGCAAACCTGCCTGAGCGTAGATAATATTACCTGTCCCGATTGTTGGCTGTAGGTTTCCTGCTCCTGCAATGGCTTTTTCCCCTGCAAAATTAGGATCAGATGCGGCAATATTCATTGTTCCCAGGTTTCTCAGGTAATTGGGTCCGAATTGATAGTTGTAATAACCTGCATAAGCGGAAACTGCCATTTTATTTTTGGCATTTCCAAGCGGGATATCGGCAAAAGCATCAACTGCTAAAAGGGTGATATCATGTTTTTCAATATTCGAATTGATTGAAGTTCTGGTTCCGTCTGCCTGATGGTAAAAACCGGCACCGATATTGAAAACTTTCTTGGTCCCCAGATATGAGCCTACCTTGAATGGAAGCGTGTTGGATTCTTCATCAAGAAACTGGTATTCAAAATAACCGGCCTTGGAGAAACTTGGATTCCCGTTGTTGTCTACCGCTACTGCTTTTGAAGGATCTGTAACGTTGGCAGGAATCAGGTCTGTTGCAAAAGGTTTGTTCAGGCTTAACCGGTATTCGAATTTTCCATACTTTCCTTTAGCAAACATCCCGAGCTGTCTGGCAAACTGATCGGAATTGTCGATCAACGGCCATGTAAAGACAGGAGAGTCTAGCGTAAGAAAATTTAAAGTGGAAGCCATAGTCATCCGGGATAATCCCATATAATAATGCAATCCTGCTCCCAATGTTAAACTAAATTTTCCAGCTTCTCCGGGTAAAAGTATTGCATATTCGTTCCATGCGTCATGAAAAAATAACTGGGTTTTCTTACCGTTTCCATAACCACCCGTGCCTGTTGTTCCGGTAGCACCACCGTTAATAAACGTCTGATTGTTAATCCCAAAGTGAACTAAAATCATGTATCTTTTGGAAATCTGAGCATAAGCCAACGCCCGGAGTCTCCGGTTTCCTAAACTCCATGAATTGTCTGTGGGTTCACCGCCAACCATACTTCCGGGATTCATTTCTGTGTTTCTTAACCAGAACTGATCCCATAAAATAAATCTGACAAATTTGTCTCCCTCAGGATTGAGGTTTAATTTTAATCCGCTTCCGTAATCAGGAGAGCCTTGAGAGTATAAAGAATTGCTGATTAGTGCTAATCCAATAAATGTGAATATTTTCTTCATAAATTATCAATTTTTTGGTGCTTATTTTATGAATACCAAATTGTAATTAAAAATTTATTTAAGAAAATTTAATATATATTAATGGTTAGTATATAGTTATGGATTATTAATTATTAATTATGAGTTAGAAAAGTGTTAGAATTTTAAATTTCAGTTTAAAATCAACATAAAATATTTATAATCAGATAAATATTTTATGTTGATTTATGTATTTTAATAAACTCATAATTCATAACTAATAACTTATAACTCCTCAGCCTACTTTTTAAACCGTTCCCATTTGATCAGCATATATTTATCTGCAAACTGGGTAATGATGAGCCCTGAGTTTTTAATATTTTCTTCTTTAGCCATATACTCAATAAGCTCATTTTGTTTCAGGACTTTATATACCGGATGGAATTCTGAATGAGGCGGCCTTGTAATATTGTATTTCTTGATCCACGAACTTATTGTGACATGAGAAACTCCTATAATACGCTCTATTTCACGATAACTTAAACCCTCAAGATAGAGCTGAAGTGCTTTTGTGACATAATAATCATCGATTTGTTTGCCTAATTTTTTAACGGTAAAATAGTAATTGCAGTCTTTGCAATGGAACCTTTGTTTTTCGTTAATGATCCCGCTTTTAACCACTTTTTCGCTATGACATTTGGGGCATTTATTTTCCATATATAGTATTTTAGCAAATATATAATAATTTAGCAAATTTGTAAATTTTAAATAAGATATAATATCTTATTATTTGTGTTTAAACAAAAAAAATATCTTTTTAATTTGGTTTTTAAAGTTATTATGTTTTAAATTTGCCGAAAAATTCAGATAAATAAATGGAAATAGAAATTTCCTCATGCAAACATTTAATGTATGTGAGTGAAATACAGCAGGAAATGTATGATTCGGCACAGCGAAGAGGAACGGGGATCGCAAAGCGTTCCATAGAATATTTAACTCAAAAAATTTCAGACGGCAATGCTGTGGTGGCCACTGAAAACGGGGAATGGGTGGGGTTTTGCTATATCGAGACCTGGTCACACGGTCAGTTTGTAGCAAACTCGGGCCTTATTGTGTCCCCGAATTTCAGGAACAAAGGGGTGGCAACTTTGATCAAGAATAAGGTTTTTCAGTTGTCAAGAAATAAATATCCTGATGCGAAAATATTTGGATTGACAACAGGGCTTGCCGTAATGAAGATCAACAGTGATTTAGGTTACAAACCCGTCATTTATTCTGAATTGACTCAGGATGAAGAATTTTGGAACGGTTGTAAAAACTGTGTTAATTATGAAATTTTAATTAAAAAAGAACGCAAAAACTGCCTGTGTACGGCAATGCTTTTCGTTCCACAAAATAATAAAGTTAATGAGGCTGTCAATCAGTCTGAAAATGAATTTAACCATAAAATAAGCCAGGAAGAGCATAAATATACAATACAAAACTCACCTGAAACTAACAATAATAAAAAAGAAACAGATGAAAAAGAAAGTCATCTTAGCGTTTAGCGGAGGCCTGGACACCTCTTACTGTGCTAAATATCTTAGTGAAACACTGGGATATGAAGTTTTTGCAGTAACTGTGAATACCGGAGGTTTTTCTGAAGAAGAAGAAAAAGAACTAGAGAAAAAAGCCTTAAAACTGGGGGTGAAGGAATACAGGTGTGTTGACGCTCAGGAAGATTATTACAATTCATGTGTAAAATATCTGATTTTCGGGAATGTATTGAAAAATAATACCTATCCACTTTCTGTAAGTGCTGAACGTACCGTTCAGGCTCAGGAAATTGCAAAATATGCGATGGAAATAAATGCTGATGCAATTGCCCACGGAAGCACAGGAGCCGGGAATGACCAGGTTCGTTTCGATTTGATTTTCAAGGTGATGTGCCCGGATGTGGAAATTATAACGCCGATCCGTGATATGGCCTTATCCCGTGAAGAAGAAATTGAATTTCTGAAAAAGCACGGTTATGAGATGGAATTTCATAAAGCTCAGTACTCTGTTAATAAAGGGCTTTGGGGAACTTCCGTTGGTGGAAAGGAAACACTGACATCCAGAAACTCTCTTCCGGAAGAAGCATTTCCTTCCCAGATTACAGAAACTCAACCATCAGAACTGGAAATTGAATTTAAAAACGGAGAAATCAATGGAGTGAACGGAGAAAGCTTTGAACGCCCGGTTTATGCAATCAAAAAAATTGAAGAATTGGCTTCCGCATATGGAATCGGCCGTGATATTCATGTGGGTGATACCATTGTAGGGATCAAAGGAAGAGTAGGGTTTGAAGCAGCTGCAGCATCTGTAATTATCAAAGCCCATCATTTATTGGAAAAACATACCCTTTCAAAATACCAGCAAATGATGAAATCCCAGCTATCCGACTGGTACGGAAACTGGCTTCACGAAGCATTATTTCTTGATCCGGTTATGAGAAATATAGAATCTTTCCTGTCTGATTCCCAGGAAACGGTAAGCGGAAAAGTGTTTATAACCCTTCACCCATACCGCTTTATATTAAACGGAATTGAATCTGACCATGATTTGATGTCGGATAAATTCGGAAGCTATGGTGAAGCAAACAGAGCTTGGACAGGAGAAGATGTGAAAGGATACACGAAAATTGTAAGCAATTCTCTGAATATATATCACCAGATTAATTCGAAACATTAATTAATTTCAAAAGAGTTCCGAAGGAACGATTTAACGAAGGATAGGATGGAATCCTATTAAAGATCAATTTATAAAATGAAAAAAGCAGTAGGAATTGTAGGAGCCAACGGGTATACGGGAAGTGAATTGGTGCGGTTGTTGGCCTTTCATCCCAATGTGTCATTGAGTTTTTTATATAGTCGTTCTAATTCGGGGACAAATATTTCTGATTTGTACCCGGATTTGGCGACGGTTTGTGAGATGATTCTGACCGATAAACCTCAGGATGTGGATATTCTTTTTCTGTGTCTTCCCCACAAAGAAAGCCAGAATTGGCTGTCTCAAAACACAGTTAAAGATGAAACTCTGGTAATCGATCTGGGAAATGATTTCCGTTTGGATGGAAACTTCAGAAACAGAAACTTTATCTACGGTTTACCGGAAATCAATAAAAAAAATCTTTCTGGGGTAAAAAGTATTGCAAACCCGGGATGTTTCGCAACGGCAATTCAGCTGGCATTGCTGCCATTAGCAAAAAAAGGTTTACTGAATGAAGTTTATACAACAGGAATTACGGGTTCTACAGGAGCTGGTCAGTCTCTGCAGGCAACAACTCATTTTACCTGGCGGAATGAAAATATTTCTGCCTACAAAACTTTGACCCATCAGCATGTAGAAGAAATTATACAGCAGCTAAACTCTTTTAATGGTAAAGATGTAAATCTGAATTTTGTTCCATGGCGGGGAGATTTTACAAGAGGGATTTTTACAAGTTCAACTATAAAAACAGACTTAGAGCTTTCAGAAATTTATCAGTTGTATCATGATCTTTATACAGATGAACCCTTTGTGAAGGTAAGTGAAAAGTCAATTGATTTAAAACAGGTTATCAATACCAACCGTTGTGCGATTCATATCGAAAAGAACGAAGATGTGGTGGTCGTTCATTCAGTGATTGACAATTTATTAAAAGGAGCTTCCGGGCAGGCAGTTCAGAATATGAATATTGCAATGAGATGGGAAGAGCATTTAGGCTTGGGACTGAAACCTGTAGCATTTTAAAGTCAATTGAGAATTATAGTTTAATTGTTTTGGCATAGGAAAATGGAGTGTTAAGAAAATTCTACTGTTCGAAGCGTGACGCAAATTTTGAACCGGAGGACAAACAGTAAGTTCGCACAAATTTTAGAACTTTTAGAGAGCAGAAATAATTTTTAACGGAAGTTTCCAGCCCTGAACTTTTGCTTCAAGGTAAAAGAAAAATAAAAAAATAAAAAATGAATTTATTCAACGTATATCCATTATTTAATATAAATCCTGTAAAAGCTCAGGGGTCTTTCCTCTGGAATGAAAAAGGAGAAAAATATCTTGATTTTTACGGTGGTCATGCTGTAATTTCTATCGGGCATAATCATCCGTACTATCAAAGCAAATTGAAAGATCAGTTGGAAAAAATTTCTTTCTATTCCAATTCGGTGCAGAATAATTTGCAGATCGAACTGGCACAAAAGCTGGGTGAAATTTCAGGATACGAAGAATATAATCTTTTCCTATGCAATTCAGGTGCGGAAGCTAATGAAAATGCGATAAAACTGGCTTCTTTCCATAACGGAAAAAGTAAAGTGCTTTATTTTTCAGGATCATTTCACGGAAGAACTTCAGCAGCTGTTTCTGTGACTGATAATCCGAAAATTGTAGCTCCTGTAAATTATTCCGAACGCTTCATCAAATTGGAATGGAATGATCTCAAACAGCTTGAGGAGATTTTTAAAACTCAGGGTAATGATATTTCATCAGTGATCATTGAAGGAATCCAGGGTGTGGGCGGAATTATGATTCCGACAGCCGGATTTTTATTCAAAATCAAAGAATTGTGTGAAGAATACAATGCAGTTCTGATTTTGGATGAAGTACAGTCAGGATACGGAAGAAGCGGATATTTCTTTGCCCATCAGGAATTTGGAATTCAGCCGGATATCATTACCACAGCCAAAGGAATGGGAAATGGTTTCCCGATCGGCGGGGTTTTGATTCATCCGAAATTTGAGGCGAGCAATGGATTGCTGGGAACAACATTTGGTGGAAATCATCTGGCTTGTGCTGCAGCAATTGCGGTTCTGGATGTAATAAAAAATGAAAACCTTATCGGAAATACCCTGGAAATGGGCGGGTATATTGAAAATGAAATTAAAGATTTTCCACATATCAGATCGATTCGAAGGAAGGGCCTTATGATTGGGATAGAACTTGACCGGGATTGTGCTGAGGTGAGGAAAAGCCTGCTTTACGATCACTTTATTTTCACAGGAAATTCCAATGATAAAGCAGTATTGAGGATTTTGCCGGCACTTAATATTAAAAAAGAAGAAACGGATATTTTCATCAATGCTTTGAAAACGGTTCTTGAAGAAATTTAAAAGGCAAAGAAAGCTGATAAGGCTTAATGCAAAGTCTTGAAAGCTATGCACTCTGTCATTTTGAACGAAACGGAGCAGTGAAGAACCTGTAAAAATTAAGTAAGATTCTCTCCTTCGTCAGAGTGACAAAAATAAGCAGATAAAAAATCTTTAAAATCAATTTAAAATGAAAAACTTTACCTCAGTAAGTGATGTTGAAGACTTACAGGAAATCATAAAAAAAGCTTTACAGATAAAAGAAAACCCACTTTCGGAAACAGAGAAAGGAAAGGGGAAAACTATTGGACTTGTCTTTTTAAATTCAAGTTTAAGAACCCGTTTGAGCAGCCAGATTGCAGCCCAAAATTTAGGGTTAAATGTTTTGACTTTAAATGCTGCCCAGGAAGCCTGGAATCTGGAATTTGCAGATGGGGCAGTGATGAATGGTGATACGGTAGAACATATAAAAGATGCCATTGAGGTGTTAAATCAATATTGTGGCATCATTGCAGTCCGTTGTTTTGCAGGAATGAAAAGCAAAGAAGATGACATAAATGAGAACATTTTAAGCCAGTTTGAAAAGTATGCAAAAGTTCCGGTAATTTCTTTGGAATCTGCAACCCGTCACCCTTTACAGAGTCTGGCTGACTGTATTACGATCACAGAAAACTGGAACAAAGAACAAAAGCCTAAAGTAGTGCTGACCTGGGCACCTCATATCAAACCGATTGCTCAGGCTGTGGGAAATTCTTTTGCAGAATGGATGCAGCAGATGGATGTTGATTTTGTGATTACGAATCCTGAAGGTTATGATCTTGATAAAAACTTTACGAAAGATACTCCGGTGATTCATGATCAGGACGAAGCTTTAAAAGATGCAGATTTTGTTTATGTAAAAAACTGGTCGTCATTTGATGAATATGCAGCAATGCCTGAAGTAAAAGAGAGCTGGATGCTGACAAACGAAAAGCTGGCCAATACAAATGAAGCGAAAGTGATGCACTGTCTTCCCGTTCGTCGTAATGTAGAATTAAGCGATGAAGTAATGGACGGTAAAAATTCAATCATTTACCAGCAGGCAAAAAACAGGATTTTCTCTGCCCAGGCTGTATTCAGTGAAATTCTGGATGAAATCACTGAGAAATAAGTGTAAAGAATTTTTAGGCATTCAGAGCCACAACGTGGCGATTTAACAAAAGATAGGATACAGTCCTATCCAATAGATATACTGGGATATAAAAATGAAACAAAAAATATACATCATAAAAATAGGCGGCGCATTAATTGACGATGAGAAGTTGTTGAATGAGTTTCTGGTGCAGTTTTCAGAAATTAAAGAAAAGAAAATCCTTATTCATGGCGGCGGAAAGCTGGCAACGACTTTAGCTGATAAACTGGGGATTACCCAACAGTTGATTAACGGGAGAAGGATTACAGATAAAGATACGCTGGATATTGTAACAATGGTATATGCAGGAAGAATCAACAAAAATATTGTCGCAAAACTACAGCAGAAAAACTGCAATGCCATTGGGTTTTCCGGTGCAGATGCAAATATAATTCAGGCAGAAAAAAGAATCCATCCTGAAATTGATTTCGGATTTGTAGGAGATATCAATCCACAAAGTATTAATAAAAAGCTGGTCTCAGAACTGGTCAGCCTTAACCTGATTCCTGTTTTTTCGGCGATCACCCATGATAAAAAAGGAAACCTTCTCAATACCAATGCAGATACCATTGCTTCAGTAATGGCACAGGCTTTATCAGAGATGTATGATGTCGAATTGTTATACTGTTTTGATAAAGAAGGAGTGTTGGAAGATGTAGATGATCCGGATTCGATTATTAAAAATGTGTCGGAAAAAAGTTTCTCGATCTTAAAAGAAACCGGAAAACTTCATAAAGGGATTCTGCCAAAGCTCGAAAATGCACTCGCTGCAATAAAAAATAATGTAAATAAAGTGTTCTTAATCAAAGAAACCGAATTGAAAAACCATATAGAAAACCATCATGCAGGAACTGAAATCTGTTTATCGTAAAAACGAATTACTCAATAATGCGGTTGAATTGCTGAAAAAACTGATTGAAATACCTTCATTCAGTAAAGATGAATACAATACATCTGTGGAGATTGAAAGCTTTTTTAAAAGGCATCAGATTCCCACCAATCGTTTTAAAAATAACATCTGGGCTGTCAATAAACATTTTGATGAGACCAAACCGTCTGTTTTACTGAATACCCATCATGATACCGTTAAACCGAATAAAGCTTATACCCTGGATCCGTTTTTAGCAATTGAACAAGAAGATAAACTCTATGGTTTGGGAAGTAATGATGCCGGCGCTTCTTTGGTTTCTATGGCACAGGCTTTTTTACATTTTTATGAAAAAGAAAGTTTAAAATTTAATTTAATTATTGCGCTGACAGCAGAAGAGGAGATTTCAGGGGTTGATGGGATTGAAGCCTTATTTCCGCAACTTCCGAATGTAGAGTTTGCTGTTGTAGGAGAACCAACACAGATGAATCTGGCGATTGCAGAAAAAGGACTTCTGGTAATTGACGGGGAAATGAAAGGAACTCCTTCTCACGCTGCCCACCCGAATACTGACAATTCTATTGTAAAATGCCTGGAAGATTTGCAAACCATCTTAAACTTTAAATTTCCAAAAGTTTCGGATTATTTAGGAGAAGTAAAAATTACATTATCCGGAATACATGCAGGCATTCAGCATAATGTGGTCCCGGAAGCATGCCATTTTACTCTGGATGTAAGAGTTACAGATGAATATACAAACAAGGAAGCCTTTGAAATCATTCAATCACAAATGAAATCAACGCTTACTGCAAGATCTTTACGGTTGAATTCCTCAAAGATCAGGTTGGACCATCCTTTTGTACAGGCTGGCCTTTCAATTGGTAGGACCACCTACGGTTCACCGACATCTTCCGATCAGGCGATCATTCCGTGTACATCGGTCAAGCTCGGTCCCGGAGACAGCAGGCGCTCCCACACGGCGGATGAATTTATAGAGATCCATGAGATAGAAGAAGGAATTGATATTTATATTCGAATCCTGGAGAAAGTTTTATAAAAGGAGAGAAGATGGAAGATAGAGGAGGAAGCTGGGTATAGATTTTTATTCACTTCCGGCTTCAGACTTCCAGCTCCAAAAGAATGTTTTGACCAGCTCAGCATCAATAATGAAGAAGAAAGTTTTTAATAAGATTTATGCAAAAAAGAAAATTAAAAATGAAAGGCTTTATTGAATGTGGAAATAACTAAAGTCTTGATAGCTGATCATAAAAGGATATGATGCCGGGCGAAGTCAAAACAGATTTTTAAATCAAATACTATAATAATTAAATAGTAATCATTATGAAAAAAATATGGCAGAAAGATGACCTTGCCACCAATATATTAGTCAATACGTTTACAGTAGGAAAAGACCTGGATTTTGATGAGCGATTAGCAAAATATGATGTTCAGGGCTCAATGGCTCACTGTAAAATGCTTGCAGAAGTTGGAATCATTTCCACCGAAGAAGCAGGGCAGATGCTGTTTGTTTTATCTGAAATACTAAAAAATATTGAAGAAGGAACCTTTGAAATTGATAAAAAGGCTGAAGATATCCATTCGCAGGTTGAAGCGATCCTGATTGAAAAATTAGGAGATACCGGAAAGAAAATTCATACTGCAAGATCCAGAAATGATCAGGTTTTATTGGACATTAAATTGTATCTGTTAGATGAAATTCGGGCAATAACAGGCTTGACGGATGAGTTTTTCCAGATACTGATCCAGCTGGCAGAACAGCATAAAAATGTTTTGCTACCGGGATATACCCACCTGCAGATCGCAATGCCATCTTCTTTCGGGCTTTGGCTCGGTGCATATGCAGAAGCGCTGTCTGATGATATTGAAATGCTGTTCTCCGTAAAGAATATCATTAACAAAAACCCATTAGGCTCTGCGGCAGGTTATGGTTCTTCTTTTCCGATTGACCGCGAAAGTACAACCTGTAATTTAGGATTTCAGTCGATGAATTATAACTCTGTTTATGCTCAAATGACAAGGGGAAAATCAGAAAAAGTGTTGTCGATGGCTATGGCGACGTTGGCGGGTACACTTGGGAAGTTTGCTTATGATGTATGCCTGTATTTAAATCAGAATTTTGATTTTATAAGCTTTCCCAAAGAATTTACCACAGGAAGCAGCATTATGCCCCATAAGAAGAATCCCGATATTTTTGAATTGGTTAGAGCACGATGCAACAGAATACAGGCATTACCGAATGAACTTATCCTGCTGACCACCAATCTGCCGTCAGGATATCACAGAGATGTTCAGCTGACGAAAGAAATTTTGTTTCCGGCAATCGATTCATTAAAAGAATGCCTGAAAATTCTAAATTATACCTTACCGAATATTCAGGTTAAAGATGGGATTTTAGAAGATGAAAAATATAAATACCTTTTCAGCGTAGAGAAAATTAATGAAGAAGTGAAGAAGGGAAGCTCTTTCCGTGATGCCTATGTGAAAGTAGGACAGGAAATTGAAAATAATGAATTTGACTTTGAACCCGGAAACTTACAGCATACCCACCAGGGAAGTATAGGGGATCTTTGTCTTGATAAAATCGAATACCAGTTTAATAAGCTGAAAAATAAACTATTGAGCTGAAATTTAGTCTGTCTGATTATAAATGGTTTTTATCGCAAAGACAGACGAAAAATAATTCTAATTTACGGAAGAGGTAAAAAGGCGTAAACTTAACCAGGCAATACAATGCAAATACTGTCTTTAAAATTGAGTGAAGTGGCCTTGTTTAGCCTTGCGATCAAAATAAAATTTATTCCAGATCGATTTTAAATTTGGTAGATTTTTTCACCTCATGCAGGACGATGGAGCTGTGGTACTGCCCAATATTAGGAATGTTTGAGATAACATTGACTGCGAAGTCATTATAAGAATTAATATCCTTTGCAATAATCTTCAGCATATAATCATATTCACCGGAAAGGCTGATGATTTCCTGTACTTCATCATGCTTCCCAATGTTTTTTTCAAAGGTTTCGAGTACTTTCTGAGATTGCTCTTTAAGACGGATATTGCAGTAAACAACAATATTAAGGCCCAGTTTTTCACGGTTTAAAAGCCCTACATATTTTTCAATAATTCCTTGTTTCTCCAATTGTTTGATACGTTCATACGTTGGAGTAAAGGTAAGGCCTATCTTTTCTGAAATTTCTTTTACAGAAAAAGTAGAGTCTTCCTGAATAATGCTGAGAATCAATTTATCTTTTGCGTCCATACGGTAAGTTTGAAAGATAACAAAAATATTAAGAAAAAATGAAAATAATGGATGGTTAAGGTTTTTAATTTTTTTTTGAATTTAGATTTTGCCATGTCGGTAAATTTTTATATCTTTGCACCTAATGAATAAAAGAGTATTTATATCATTAGATTTACCGGGCGAAAGCGCCCTTTACGATATTTATTGTTATTAAGCGAAGATTTTGTCTTCGCTTTTTTTATGTGAAAAAATTAAGATATTATGTTTACGATTACAGAACTAAGTACCGAGAGAATCAACAGTATACTGACAGAAGCACTCGCTTTTGCCAATGGAAAAACTGTCAAAATTGAAGGAGAAGTTTTTTGCTCAAATCTTTTCTTTGAAGACAGTACAAGAACGAAAACAAGCTTTGATATTGCTGAAAGAAAACTAGGTTTACAGGTAGTACCTTTCGATGCATCTCACAGTTCTGTAAATAAAGGTGAAAGTTTATACGATACGGTAAAAACAATAGAAAGTTTAGGCGTAAATTTAGTCGTGATCAGAGACAAGAAAGACCGCTATTTTGAAGAACTGAAAAATATCAGCATTCCTGTAATCAATGGAGGAGACGGAACAGGAAACCACCCTTCGCAATGTATGCTGGATCTGATGACAATCTATCAGGAATTCGGGAAATTTGAAGGCCTGAAAATCGGAATTGTAGGCGATGTAAAACACAGCCGTGTAGCCAACTCCAATGCAGAAGCATTAAGAAGATTAGGTGCTAAAGTATATTTCTCGGGACCGGAGCAATGGTTTGATGAAGGGGCTTTGATCAACGGGACTTATCTGGCTGTAGATGAATTGATTCATGATGTGGATGTTCTGATGCTGTTAAGAATCCAGCATGAAAGACATGATGCAAAAATGAGTTTCTCCGCGTCAGAATATCATAGAAAATATGGTTTGACCAAAGAAAGAGAGAAGGCAATGAAAAAAGAAGCGATCATTATGCACCCGGCTCCGATCAACAGGGGGGTGGAGATCGATACAGATTTAGTAGAATGTGAACGTTCAAGGATCTTTAAACAGATGCAGAACGGTGTCTTCGCAAGAATGGCAATTTTGAAAGAAGTTTTAGAACAAAAAGGCCATACTTTTAAATAATTGTAAAAAGTAAAAAATACATTCTGCAACTGACCTTATACATTGTACAAAAGAAATTACATAGAATAAAGAGATAAATAAAAAAATGAAGAAAAAATTAATACTGGAGTCCGGTGAAGTATTTCATGGAGAAGGTTTCGGAACAGAATTGGAAACTGCCGGAGAAGTGGTTTTCAATACAGGAATGACAGGTTATCAGGAATTGATTTCTGATCCTTCATACTGCGGTCAGATTGTTTGCATGACTTATCCGCTTATCGGAAACTATGGGATTAATAGAGATGATTATGAAAGTATCGAGCCTGCAATCAAAGGGCTTATTGTAAAGGAAGTCTGTGACCTGCCATCCAATTTCCGGACACAGATTACTTTAGATGAATTATTCAAAAAGAAAAACCTTTCAGGGATTTCAGGAATTGATACAAGAAGACTGACAAGAATTCTTCGTAACTCCGGAGTTGTGAAAGGGAAAATTGTAAATGCTGATGCAGATGAAAATGCAGTGGCTGAAGAATTAAAATCTACAGTGTTCCCTACAAACCAGGTAGAAATGGTTTCCACAAAAACACCATATGCAAACCCGGGAAGAGGTTTTAAAGTAGTATTGGTTGATTTCGGTTCCAAATTAGGAATTATCAGAGAACTTTCTCAAAGAAACTGTGATATCATCGTAGTTTCACAAGATACAACGGCAGAAGAAATTTTATTAATGGATCCTGACGGAATTATGCTTTCAAACGGTCCCGGTGACCCTGAAGACAATCCTCATGCATTAGAAATGATCCGCGGGTTATTAGGAAAAGTTCCGATCTTCGGAATCTGTTTGGGACATCAGCTAATAGGTTTGGCTTGCGGAGCAAAAACTTTCAAATTAAAGTTTGGGCACAGAGGTGGGAATCACCCAGTTTTAGACCTGGAAAAAAATAAAGTTTCCATCACCTCTCAAAACCACGGTTATGCAGTAGATCAGGAAAGCCTTAAAGACACAGATTTAATTGAAACCCACATCGCCCTGAACGACAGAACCAACGAAGGACTGAAACATAAAATCTATCCTTGCTTCTCAGTGCAGTACCACCCCGAAGCCAGCCCGGGCCCGGAAGATGCGAATTACCTGTTTGATGAGTTCATTGATTTAATGGAGAACTTTAAAAAGTAATTTAGATTTCAGATAATAGATATCAGATAACAGACTTTACCATGCATAATTTTGAGAAATTACTTTTCTGGCAGAAATCAATAGAACTCGCAAAAGAGATTTATATTATTTGTGTTGATTTACCAAAAGATGAAAAGTTTGGATTGATCTCTCAAATTAAAAGGTCAGTAGTTTCAATTCCGTCAAATATTGCTGAAGGAGCTGGAAGAAATAGCGATAGAGAGTTTTATCATTTTCTTGGAATTGCGAACGCTTCTTCGTTTGAATTACAGACCCAATTAATTTTAACAAGAGAATTAAATTTACTCAATACTGATAAAGTCAATAGTTTAATATCAAATCTGAATGAAATTCAAAAAATGATTTATTCATTTAAGTCTAATTTAAAAAAATAAAACACAATGCTGGAAGTCTCGAATCTGACATCTAGCATCTCATATCTAAAATAGAAAATGGCAAAACGTACAGATATAAAAACAATTTTAGTAATAGGTTCCGGGCCTATCATCATCGGTCAGGCTGCGGAATTTGATTATGCAGGAACACAGGCTTGTCTTTCTCTGAGAGAAGAAGGCTATAAGGTGATTCTGATCAATTCAAACCCGGCAACGATTATGACGGATGTGGAAATCGCAGATAAAGTATATATTGAGCCGATATCCCTTCAGTTTGTAAGCCACATCATCAGAAAAGAACGTCCGGATGCGCTTTTACCGACTCTTGGAGGACAAACGGGACTGAATATGGCAGTGGAGCTGGAAAAATCAGGAATTCTTGAAGAATGTAAAGTTGAAGTGTTGGGAACAACTCTTTCAGCGATCAACAGAGCGGAAGACAGAGATTTATTCCGTGAACTGATGCGGGAGCTGAATGAGCCGGTTCCTGAATCTGATATTGTAAACACCGTAGAAGGAGCACTTAATTTTGCTGATAAAATCGGGTACCCTGTGATCGTTCGTCCTGCATTCACTATGGGTGGAACAGGAGGTGGGATCGCTTCCAATGAAGCTGAATTGAAAGAAATTGCAGAATTAGGATTGAAATACAGCCCGGTAACACAATGTCTTATTGAAAAATCAATCGCAGGTTTCAAAGAAATCGAATACGAAGTAATGCGTGACGCCAACGACAATGCAATTGTGGTTTGTAACATGGAAAATATAGATCCTGTAGGAGTTCACACAGGAGATTCTATCGTCGTAGCACCGTCTCAGACACTTTCAGACAGAGAATACCAGCTGCTGAGAAATGCCTCCCTGAAAATCATCAGAGCTTTGGGAATTGAAGGTGGATGTAACGTGCAGCTGGCTTTAGACCCACATTCATTCAACTACTATATCATCGAAGTAAATCCAAGAGTATCCCGTTCATCAGCTTTAGCAAGTAAGGCAACAGGATACCCGATTGCTAAGATTGCCGCTAAAATTGCAGTAGGTTTAACCTTAGATGAAATCATGAATCCAGTAACAGGCAAAACTTATGCGTGCTTTGAACCGGCTTTGGATTATGTGGTGACTAAATTCCCAAGATTCCCTTTCGATAAATTCGAAACAGCAGACAGAAGACTTTCAACACAGATGAAAGCAACAGGAGAGGTAATGGCAATCGGAAGGAATTTCGAAGAGTCTTTACAAAAAGCCATCCGTTCCCTGGAAACGGGAATCAGACATTTAGGCTTAAAAACAAAACAGGCTTTAGCTCTTACAGATGAAGAAATTGAAAGAAGAATAAAAGTTTGTGATGATGAAAGATTATTCATTATCGGTGATGCTCTAAGAAGAGGCTATGACTGGGAGCAGATCGTAGAATGGAGTAAAATAGATAAATTCTTCATCTGGAAGATCAAAAAACTGATTGATTTTGAAAAAGAAATTGCAGACCATAAATTTGATAAGGAAACTTTAATCAAAGCGAAAAAATTAGGTTTTGCCGATCTGAATATCGCTGTCCTTTGGGATGCAACACAAAGAGAAGTTTTCAATTTCAGAAAAGAAAACGGAGTGATGCCGGTTTATAAAATGGTAGACACCTGTGCTGCAGAATTTGAAAGTGAAACCCCTTATTTCTACGGAACTTACGAAGAAGAAAATGAAAGTGTGGTTTCAGATAAAGAAAAAATCATCGTTTTGGGCTCCGGGCCAATCAGAATCGGACAAGGGGTTGAGTTTGATTACGCAACGGTTCACTCAGTTTGGGCAATCAAAGAAATGGGTTATGAAGCGATTATCATCAATAATAACCCTGAAACGGTTTCTACAGACTTCTCAATCTCGGATAAATTATACTTTGAGCCTTTAACGGAAGAAGATGTAATGAATATCATCGAGCTTGAGAAACCAACAGGGGTGGTTGTTCAGTTCGGTGGACAAACAGCGATTAACCTGGCCGATAAACTGGCAAGCCACGGGGTGAAGATCCTGGGAACTTCACTGGAAGACCTTGACAGAGCCGAAAACAGGGATAAATTTGAGAAAGCGCTTCAGGAGCTGGGAATTCCGCAACCTTTAGGAAAAACATCCACATCAAAAGAAGAAGCGATAAAAATTGCAAACGAAATCGGTTATCCGGTTCTGGTACGTCCGAGCTACGTTTTAGGAGGTCGGGCAATGGAAATTGTGTATACTGAAACAGAACTGGCACACTATATGGAACATGCGGTAGATGCAAGCCCGGAACACCCGGTATTGGTCGACCGGTATATTACCGGAAAAGAAGTGGAAGTAGATGCTATCTGTGATGGGGAAACCGTAGTTATTCCCGGAATTATGGAGCACATCGAGAGAGCGGGAGTTCACTCCGGAGACTCAATCGCAGTATATCCGCCACAGAATGTTTCCCCAAAAGAAATTGACACATTGGTAGATTATACGGAAAGACTGGCGAAAGGACTGAATGTAATAGGACTAATGAATATACAATACGTTTTGTTTGATGGAAATGTCTTTGTGATCGAAGTCAACCCACGTTCATCAAGAACGGTTCCTTTCCTTTCTAAAATCACGGATGTTCCGATGGCTAACCTGGCTACAAAAGCAATTTTAGGACAAAAACTGAAAGATTTAGGTTACAAAAACGGACTGGTACCGAATAAAGAAGGTGTATTTGTAAAAGTTCCGGTATTCTCATTCTCAAAGCTGACAAAAGTAGATATCTCCTTAGGCCCTGAAATGAAATCGACGGGAGAAGTGATGGGGAAAGATACCACACTGGAAAAAGCCCTTTACAAAGGATTGATTGCAGCAGGAAGAAAAGTTCCGATGCATGGTTCAATTCTCTTTACGGTAGCTGATAAGCATAAGCAGGAAGCAGCAGATCTGGCAACAAGATTCCATGAAGTAGGCTTCAGGATCTGGGCAACGGAAGGAACGGCTAAATTCTTCGAAGAAAAAGGAATTCCTTGTAAAATAGGATACAAAATAGGGGAAGAAAGTGTAAACCTGATCGACCTGATCCAGAAAGGAAAAGTACAGTATGTAGTAAACACAACGACAAAAGGAAAACAGGCAGAAAGAGACGGATTCCAGATCAGAAGGATGAGTGTGGAAAACGGTGTCCCTTGTCTGACTTCGATGGATACAGTTGAAGCCATATTGAAAGTGATCGAAAGCATGAGCTTCAAAATGGAGACCATGTAATTTCAAAAATAAATATTCTAAACCTCATAGATTTCGAAAATCTATGAGGTTTTTTTATTGGGTGAAATTAAACTATTTGTTCATTGATAGAATTTGTGTAAATTCGGCATTATTAGCAACTTATGGATAGAAGTTAAAGATTTATGAGAGGAAATATTAAAGTTTTATTATATATCTCAGCTTTATTTTTGTTATCTCAGTGTTCATATCGTAACAAATTTGAAAACAAATTTCAAAATTTTGTTTCTGATTCAGATAAAATATTATTTGACGGGGATAGGTTGCATCCTACTTATGCTTATCTGAAAGATGGAAAACTGAAAGGCATTGAGTTTAACGGCCATTCTGTTTATGTAATTGATCCAACAACAAATAGAATTGTAGTTTATACAAAATTTACAAACGGAAAAGAAATAAGCAATAATCTGTTCCAAAGTGAGAAAATAAACATTAACAGATACAGGATAGAAATAAAAAACTGGAAAAACAGGTAAGCCCGCTTTGAAAGTTTAAAAACAGATAAATTCCACCAAATAATAATAACCATGGCAGAATATCAGGCAAAATCAAACAGCTCTTTATCTTTTGATGTGACAAAAGACGGTAACTTAATCGGGAAGCTGTCTTACAAAAGTTGGTTTAAGTTTAACGCAATAATAGAAACGGCAGATTCAAGCTACCAGGTTGAGCCGAAAGGTTTCTGGGGAACAACAATTGAGCTTAAGCAGGAAGAAAAAGTATTCCTAAAATTCAGAATGAACTGGAATGGAGAAATTGTTATACAAACTTACTTTGATGACGAAAAGAAAAGTTATGTTTTTAAGCACAGAGGTATTTTCAAAGAGTCATTTATACTTACAGATCAGGACGGCGTCGAACTTCTGGTGATGAAACCGCACCTGAAATGGAACATCATGAATTATGAATATCAGATAAAAACATCTGATGCTTTTGAAATATTTTCCAATAAAGAAATCATATTGATGAATTCATTACACTGTGCCAATTACTATATGTCTATGATGATGTCTTCGATGGGAATGTAAATAAACCTGTCTATTGCTAACCCCCAATTAAAATGACATAGGAAGCTGTAACGTTAAGAAAATTCTACTGTCTGAGAGCGGGAGAAAAACTGAAACAAAATAATACCGTTCAGTCTACATAAGCCGGGGATTTTTATTTTTTAATTGATTTTAAAATAAGGTTCAGAAAAATATTTGCTGGGTTTAATGTAAGCTGTTTTCCTGTCAGCAGAAAAAATCCAGATAAATCTTCGCAGGGTATCTGCACCGAAATAGCTTACTTTCTGTGTTTTGAGGTCTCCGGCAAAAAATCCGGCAGAAACATTTTCCATAGTGATATTTCCGATTCTAAATTTGGGTAAAATTCCCTGTTTGGTTATCACACTTTTTCCGCTGGAATTTTTCAGCGTTTTTTCTCCGGTAACCTGCAGTTTCTTATCCAGTTGATGATCTTCTGCAAACTGATTATTGTAAAGCAGCCCGCCGGAATATCCGGATTGAAGAAGAAAATGGCCCTCCTGCTGTTTTCCGTCAATAATATTGTCTGCATTGATGAATAGCTGATCTCTCTCCGGAAATATGGTGATAAGCTGATACTCTTTTAAATCCGGCAGCTGATCATAAATAACAAACTGGTTGTTATCATAATCGATTTTGAATGCTTTTCCTGCAAAAAATCCTGTTCCTATTTTTCCGTCCGCCTCATGTCCTGTAATTTCATTATCAAAAAAACGGATGCTTTTCTTTGAAATGTTTCCTATCTGTACCGTATTATTATCGCTGATCTCATCTTTATCAAAAATAATATGATCGGCTTTTCGTGTGCGTTCAGGAGAGATTGAGGCATCTCCCATGGCAATTTGAAACATAAGGTCCAGAGAATCTTGATCATTCACCAGTGCTTTTACAATGATATTATTGTATTTTGTAAGCCGGAACGGAACTGTTTCCTGTGCATTTGCCGTGAAAAAAATAGCGGTGAAAAAAAATATAATATTTATTTTTTTTGACATTGTTTAATGGGTTAATGGTTAATCGTTTTATACCGGAAAATTACCCTTTATTTTTGGGATGAAAAAGAAATAATTATTTAAACATTGTAGATTGAGAAATTTTATTAATTTTAGTTTAATGAACGAGTTTTTATGAATATTATCCAAACCCTGCTTGATGCCGACTTGTTTCAGGTGAAAAAAACAATCCGGCGGTATCGGTTTCTGAAAGTAAAAGATGAAACAGATACTGATATTTATTTTATTGAAAACGGCAGTGTCAGGATTTTTATCATGGACGATGAGGAAGAACGGATTATCCGTTTCGGATATACAGGAAATATTATTGTTTCACTGGATTCTTTTTTATCCGGAAAACCATCAGATTTTTATATCCAGGCGCTTAAAAAAACAGAAGTAAGGATAGCCTCAAAAAAAAAATTCTATGAATTTATTCATTCCGGTGATGAAAACCTGAAACTTTGGAATTTTATTTTGGAAGATCTGGTATTACAGCAGCTTGAAAGAGAAAAAGATTTACTCATTGGCTCTCCGAAAAAACGATTTGAAAGGGTTTTAAGCAGAAGCCCTCAGCTATTTCAGGAAATTCCAAATAAATATATAGCCAATTATTTACGGATGAGCCCGGAAACATTATCAAGATTAAAAAAATCTTGAGCCTGATCAATATTTAAGAAAAATCCAATCCTGAAATTTGCATAAAAATCATCAATGAAAATTTCTTCTTTACAGTTAATTTCAGAATTAAAAGAAATCACTTCTCAAAATGTTCAATATACAGAAACACTTTTGAATAGACCGGAAAATGAGCTTAATTACAGAGCTTTGGAAAACAGCTGGAGTGTGCTGGAATGCATCGAACACCTCAATCGGTATGGAAACTTTTATATTCCTGAAATTAATAGAAGAATGCCGGCCTCAACCTCAGGCCCAGCACCAAAAAAAACTTTTTCACCGGGAGTTTTAGGAAATTATTTTGCCAAAAGCATGCTTCCGAAAGAAAAACTGAATGCAATGAAAACATTCAAAACGATGAATCCTATTCACAGCCGGCTGGATAAAAATGTTTTAAATATATTTATTGATCAGCAAAACCAATGGTCAGATCTACTGGAAAGAGCAAAAAACATTGATCTCGAAAAAACCAAAACCGGAATCAGTATTTCAAAACTTATTAAACTCAAACTTGGTGATACATTTCGTTTTATAACCTATCACAATCTGAGGCATATTGAACAGGCGAAAAGAGTGCTGGAAATGAAAGATCGAGGCTAAACTCAATGTTTTATTTCCATTTGTCAGGAATGCAATAAATCTCTAATTTTGCGATTCTAATAACTCTACATGAAGAAATTTCTTTTTTGTTTCTTATCACTTATCGTTTTATCATGCACTAACGATAATGATAGTATTGAAAACTCAAGTGTTAACCATGCAAAAATTCAGACCCTAACTATTAAAGATGAAATGGTTTCCAATGGAGTTGCCAGTCTTGCTGAAAAATATGATTTTAAATTTGAATATAACGGAGATCGGTTGATTAAAGTCTGGGATATTCACGGTAATTATACTGAGAATTTAACTTATAACAGTAATAATTTACTTACAAATATAGTTATTACGGGTTATCAGTATCCTGGTATAGAAGATCATGTCCCTTTAAATGTTAGTAGGAAACTAATCTATGACAGTAGCAACAGACTGATAAGATCTGAGAATCCGGTGGTAACTAATGACGCAAGGTCTTATACAACATTTGAATATCCATCTTCAAATATTATTATTGCTAAATATTATATTCAGTATCTCAATAATGCCGATAAATTGAACAGGGTAACTAAAATTTATCTGGATAATGGAAATGTTTCAAGAGTTGAATTTGCATTTGTTGATAATTCCATTTTTATGCAAGGAATAAAATATGAATATGATCAGAAAGTAAATCCTAATTTCTTAATTGATAAAAATAGAATATTAGGATTGGTTGATTATAGCTTTAACATTTTTGTGCTTCAGGATTTTTCTCAGATTTCTAAAAATAATGTAATTAAAAAAACTGAGTTTTTGACAGCAGATGGCACGGATTATATGTATGAGCCAACATATCTTCAATACGATTACCAAAATAATCTTCCAAGTAAAATTGTCTTTCAATACGACTGGCCGAATGGCAGTCCATCATTAAGGGTTTCCTCTATTTACGGATATTAACGAAAAAAATATATAAATTTAAGCCTTGTAAGTTTTAACTGACAAGGTTTTTTATTTAGAACATATGGAAATCATACATCTTAAAACCATATCAACCCCGCTCGGAGATATGTTTGCCTGTGCTGTTAATGAAGGAATTTGCCTGCTGGAATTTACAGACCGGAAAAATATGGAAAGACAATTCATTTCACTGTCCAAAGCTTTGAATGCAGAAATTGTGCAGGGTGAAAATAAACATTTCAAACAACTTGAAACAGAACTAAAAGAATATTTTGAGGGTAAAAGAGCTGAGTTTGAAGTTCCCTTATATATTACCGGCACAGCGTTTCAGGAAAAAGTATGGCAGCTTTTGCGTGAGATTCCGATGGGAGAGATCCGTACGTATAAACAGCAGTCGGAATTTTTAGGAAACCCGAAAGCGATAAGAGCCGTAGGAACAGCAAACGGAATTAATAAAATTGCAATTTTAATCCCGTGTCACCGTGTCATCGGGTCAAATGGAGAGCTGGTAGGCTATGCCGGCGGAATCTGGAGAAAACAAAAATTATTGGAATTAGAGAAGGCTATTTTGTTTTGAATTCGTATTTTTAAACAAAAATTTACACGTGAAAAAGTTACTATTTGCACTTTGCATATCAGCTTCAGCTTTCAGTTTAGCACAAGACTACTCGGTTCCGGCCCTGAGCCCGCGCCAAAAGGTAGAACAGCAGTTTTCAATGTCTAAAATCACCGTTGATTACGGAAGACCGGGTGTGAAAGGACGTAAGATTTTCGGAGAACTGGTTCCTTACGGACAGGTCTGGAGAGCGGGAGCCAACTCGTCTACAAAAATTACATTCGGACAGGCCGTTAACTTCGGTGGAAAAACAGTACAGGCAGGTACTTATGGTCTTTTCATCATTCCTACGGAAAAAGAATGGAAAGTAATTTTAAATAAAGATTTCCAGCAATGGGGTGCATATACTTATGATCCGAAACAGGATGTGGTAGATGTTACGGTGCCTGTGAATAAATTAGCAGACAAACAGGAATGGTTTGAGATCACATTAAATCCGACAGATGAAAATTCAGGAAATTTAGTGATCAAATGGGATATGGCCCAGGCAGAGGTTGCTTTAAAACCTGCAAAACTGGATGCCGTTATCAAGATTTCCGATAAGCTGAAAGAAATCAAGAAAATAGAATCTGACGCTGCAAAAACAAAAAGCTAAAAATGAATTTTTCTATCCAACCTGTTTTAGAAAATCAGGAATATCAATTAATCCCCTTACAGCAAGGGGATTTTGAATCTTTATATGAAGTGGCTTCAGATCCTGAAGTTTGGGAACAGCACCCTAATAAAGACCGGTACAAAAGAGAAGTCTTTGAAAACTTTTTCAAAGGAGCTATCGAAAGTAAAGGGGCTTTTAAAATAATGGACAAAGCTTCGGGTGATGTGTTGGGAAGCAGCCGTTATTATGATTTTGATGAAAATAACAACAGCATTTTTGTAGGATATACTTTTTACGGGACAAAGTCCTGGGGAAAAGGAATTAATCCACAGATCAAAAAGCTTATGCTGGATTATATTTTCGGATTTGTAGATAAGGTTCATTTCCATATCGGTAAAGAGAATTTCCGTTCGCAAATCGCTTTGGAAAGGCTTGGCGGGCAAAAAATTGCCGAAGAAGAGGTCGCTTATTTCGGAGAATCTACAAGAACTAATTTTGTGTACGAAATAACAAAAGAAAACTGGCAAAAATGAAAAAATATAAAATTCAGAAATCTCCATTTGTAGTTCCTACAACAGATGGGAAATTAATCGAAGAGCACTGGGGAAACTCAACTCAGAATTCAAATATCTCAATTGCTCATATGGTAGCACCACCGGATTGGAGTGAACCTTATCAGACTCCTGAATTTGACGAATTTACTATCATTGTCTCAGGAAAAAAGCAGTTTGAAATTGATGGCGAAACTGTCGTTTTAGAAAAAGGCCAGAGCATTCTTGTTGAAAAAGGAGCAAGAGTACGTTACAGCAATCCTTATGCTGAGCCTTGCGAATATATCGCCATCTGTCTTCCTGCGTTTTCAATAGAGCTCGTGCATAGGGAAGAGGAAGGAGTAGACTAAACAATGTATCAACTTAAATAATCTAACAATGTACCAATGATCTAGACTGAATCCAAAATTGTTATACAGGTACACTGTTAGATTGTTACATTAATGATTTAAAACTTCCTTCAGGAACATCAAAGTATGATTCCATGCTCTCTTTGCCATTATTTCATTATAATCCGGTGATTTCGGATCTGTGAATGTGTGTTTTGAATGCGCATACGTGATAATTTGCCAGTCTGCCTTTCCTTCATTCATCTCTTTGATCAGGTTGTCATAATCCTCCCGGGTTACTCCCTGGTCATCAGCCGGATTTTCAACTAGTATTTTAGAGGTGATATTTCCGTTTTTTCTGGTCTGGTCTTTTGAAAGGCTTCCGTGAATAGAAACAACGCCTGCTACAGGTAAGTTTCCTCTCGCCGATTCTAAAGCTCCGGTACCACCGAAACAATATCCTATAACAGCAATTTTTGATGGGATAGCCCCGCTTTTCTTAAGCTGTTCCAAAGCTAATGCAATGCGCTTCTGGTAGGCTTCATAATTCTGTTTGTAATAACCTGAGGTTTTTGCAGCAGCAGTATTATCGGCAGGTATATTTCCTTCTCCGTAAATATCGGCAATGAAAGCAATATAACCTTGTTTTTCAAGCTCAGCGGCAGCAGTTTTAGCTTCATCGTCTATCCCTTTCCAGGCAGGAAGAATAAGCACTCCCGGAAGTTTTTTTCCGGCATTGGAAGTCACCAGGCCGCTTAATTTCTGAGAACCGTCCTGATAGGAGACTGTTGAGAGTTTTTGACTGAATAAAGATCCTGAAGTCATAAATAAAGCGGTGAATAAAATTGAACGTATCATATTTTGTAATTTTAGTGATTTTCAAAAGTAGTTTGCCATGTTGAACGAAGACAGTGTGATTTTGTTCTTATCATATATTTAATAAAAAATCCTCATCTAAATTAATAAAAATAACTTATAATGAGGATTAATAGAATTCTGTTAAAAGTGTCTATTCAAATTTTACACCTAGGCTATTGAGTTTTTCTTCTAAATTGGTATCCGGAGTGATATGAACTGTACTGAAACCCAATGACTGTGCCATTTCAATATTTTTTGGATTATCGTCAATGAAAACAGATTCATTAGCCTGTAGATCATATCTTTCCAATAAAACATGCCAGATTTTGGGATCGGGCTTAATTAATTTCTCTGTTCCCGAAACAACAATTTTTCCATTAAACAGCTGAAAGAAGTCATAATTTTCCAGGGCATACGGGAATGTTTCTTCCGACCAGTTGGTTAAACCGTATAACTGATAATCGGTTTTACCCAATTTTCTTAGAACTTCAACATTGTGAGGAATGTCGCTCTTTAACATGACAGTCCAGTTATCATAATACGCCCTGATTTCTTTTTCCCATTCAGGGAATTTTTTAACCTGGATTTCTGTTCCTTCTGCAAGAGTTCTGCCGCGGTCCTGTTCTTCATTCCATTCCTGTTGTGCGATATGAGTAAGAAAGTATTCCATTTTTTCATCATCATTAAAATAACCCCTGAAAAAATATCTCGGATTCCAATCCATTAAAACACCCCCAAAATCGAATACTATGTTTTTAATTTCCATATTTTATTTCTTGTTGAATTTGTTTAAAAATTATACACTACAAAATTCACAAAACTTTTTTATTTACAGGCACCGGAACGTCTGTTTTGTAAAAAAATTAACATCCTGAAAATATATAGTTCACATAAGAAAGTGTAAAGCCTGTCATTCCGCACGAATTTTTTACGGCTTATAAAACTGATACTGCTCGTTTTCAAAATACGCACTGATATGCTGCAGGCCATTGGTTAAAATAATTTCTTTCGCCCCTATAATAGAGTTATATCTTGCGGTTTGCTCAAAAGTTTTTTCTGTTAATTTAATTTGTGGAGCTTTACATTCAATCAATATTTTGGGTTGGGCTTTTTCAGTAATCAGTAGGTCAATTCTTTTGGTTAAGCCGTTCAGGACAATCTTTTTTTCTGTGATTAAAGCCGATATAGAATAGGATTCTACCGTGAGGTAATAATGTATCCAGTGCTGTCTTACCCATTCTTCAGGAGTAAGCAAAAGGTAAGTTTTACGAACTAAATCATAAATAAAAAACTTATCTTTGTCTTTCTTGAATTTAAAATCAAAAGTTTCCTGAAAGTTCAGTTTTGGAAGTTCCATTAAAAGATGAAAGAATTAGATTTAATCCTCAAAAATATTAAAAATAAAGAAGTTTTACCGATTTATTTTTTCCACGGAGAAGAAGCTTACTTTATTGATGTTGTTGTAAAAGCCTTTGAACATGAGTTTCTGGAAGAAGATGAAAAAGCATTCAACCAGACCGTTGCTTATGGAAAAGATACTTCTTATCAGGAAATACTTTCATTGGCGAGACAGTTTCCGATGATGGGTGACAGACAGGTGATTATCATAAAAGAGGCACAGGATTTAAAGCTTAATGAAGAGGAAAACAGGATTCTGGAAGCTTATGTGGAAAATCCGGTTCCTTCTACAGTTCTCATTTTTGCCCACAAACATAAAAAGCTGGATAGCAGGAAAAAAGTGACAAAAGCTCTGGATAAAGCAAAGGCCCTTTTTCTGAGCGAATCAATCAAGGAAAATAATTTACCGAAGTGGATTGCTGATGAATGCATTAAATTAAGCATTAGAACAGCTCCGAATATTTCCCATCTCCTTGCAGAATACCTTGGAAACGACCTTTCAAGAATTGCCAACGAACTGAATAAACTGAAAATTATCCTTAAAAACGATGAGGTTCTCGATGGAAACATTATTGAAAACCATATCGGAATCAGTAAGGAGTACAATGTTTTTGAACTACAGAAGGCTTTAGGAACAAAAAATGCAAATGCAGCCTTTAAGATCGCGCATTTTATGGGGAAAAATCCTAAAAATAATCCTTTTGTGATGATGCTGGCAAGCCTGTACAATTATTTTTCCAATGTGATTATGTACCAGACAATGGCCGGACAGTCACCACAAACTATTGCTTCTCAGATGGGAATCAATCCTTATTTCATAAAAGATTACGCAGAAAGTGCAAGGCTATATCCTTTAAAACATGCCACAAGGGTGATTTCTATCCTGAGAGAATTTGACATGAAAGGAAAAGGTCTGGGAGCAGTGAATATGAATGAAACAGAACTTATCAAGGAGCTGGTGTACAAGATTATTCATGTGGATAAAATTAAGCTGAAGGTTTAAATGATTAAGAATTATAAGTTATGAGTTATGAGTTATGAGTTATGGGGTGGAGCAGATGTGTAATCAAACAAATTGACAGTTTCACAAGTTGCGATTTCATTTTTTAACCTTTAGCAATTGAGCCTCTAAAAAACAATTGACAATTCACATATTCGATATTGACAAGTATCATTAAAATAACTTTAATAAGACATTAAAAATTACGAAATTAGCGCTCGTTAATTTTATAATCTTTTGAAAAGCAAAATATGGAGCAAAACATTTTAGATTGTGTTATCGTAGGATCTGGACCTTCTGGTTTCACAGCAGCAATTTATGCGGCAAGAGCAGACTTGAAACCTGAACTGTATACAGGTTTGGAGCCGGGCGGTCAATTAACTACAACCACAGAAGTTGACAATTTTCCAGGGTATCCGGCCGGGATTACAGGTCCGGAAATGATGATGGATTTGCAGAAGCAGGCAGAAAGATTTGATACTAAGGTTCATTACGAAATGATCACTAAAGTTGAGCTTTCCAGAGAAATTGGTGGAGTTCACAAGCTATATGCAGGAAACAAAGAAATTCTGGCTAAAACGGTCATTATTTCTACGGGGGCTACTGCAAAATATTTAGGTCTTGATGACGAGAAAAAATATGCCGGTGGAGGAGTATCTGCCTGTGCTACCTGTGACGGATTCTTCTATAAAGGAAAAGATGTTGTGGTAGTAGGAGCAGGAGATACGGCCGCTGAAGAAGCGACTTATCTCGCTAAATTATGCAGAAAGGTAACGATGCTGGTAAGAAAAGATGTGTTCAGAGCCTCAAAAGCAATGATCCACAGAGTAGATAACACCCCGAATATTGAAGTGAGATTTCATCATGAATTAATCGGTATTGAAGGAGAAAACAGCCTTGTGGAGAGAGCTGTGGTAATCAATAACCAGACTCAGGAAACCTCTACGATTGATGTTGACGGAATCTTTATTGCCATCGGTCACAAACCGAATACTGATATCTTTGTAGGGCAGATTGATTTGGATGAAAACGGATATATCCTGACGGAAAAAGGATCTTCAAGAACAAACCTACCGGGAGTTTTTGCGGCGGGTGATGTTCAGGATCATATTTACAGGCAGGCTATCACAGCGGCAGGAAGTGGTTGTATGTCAGCTATGGATGCAGAGAAATATCTTGCTGAACTACATTAATAAGCAAGCTTAAAATGATATGAAGCGTACCAATCGGTGCGCTTTTTTTAGGATGCTTAAGTTTCTTAAAGTGTAAATCCGGTTGAAAAAAAGTACCTCAAAATAAAAAAAAAGCCTTTAAATCTTAGTATTTAAAGGCTTTTGATTTTATTTGTTTCTCCAAATGGCGGAGAGTGAGGGATTCGAACCCCCGGACCTGTTACAGTCAACAGTTTTCAAGACTGCCGCAATCGACCACTCTGCCAACTCTCCCTGAACTCCGGCTATGCCTTCGTTTTCAGTGGTGCAAATATAAAGCGTTTTTTGTTTCTGGCAAAATATTTTTGTATATCTGTAGAAAAGGATTGAAACTTCAAATTAATCTATAGTATAAAACAATTGTTATCAAAACTATAGTGTTTTAATTAAAATCAGTTTCAAGCGAAAATTATTCACTTTGATTTTAGAATTTATATACAAATGCATTAACGTTCATCCCCGCTCCTACTGAAGCAAATAATACAACATCTCCTTTATCGATCTGATGCGATGGCAATTCACCGTTTAAAATCATGGTAAGTAAAGACGGAATGGTAGCAACACTGCTGTTACCCAATTTATTAATCACCATTGGCATTATATTTTCCGGCATTGGTGTATCATAGAGCTGATAAAATCGTTTTACAATTGCTTCATCCATTTTTTCATTAGCCTGGTGAATGATGATTTTATCCAGCTGGTTGATCTCATACCCGCTCTCATCCAGGCATTTCTTCATTGCATCCGGTACATTGGAAAGGGCAAATTCATAGATTTTCCTACCTTCCATTTTAATGTATTTGGTATCCGGGCACTTCTCATTATTATAAGATTTTCCGAAAAACAGATAATCCTTTTCCTTCAGGGTAAAAGAGGCCGAAACATGGGACTGTATACCGGATTCATCATTGCTGACCTCTAAAATGGCCGCCCCTGCTCCATCAGCATAAATCATACTGTCCCGATCATGGATATCCACAACCCTGGACAGTGTTTCTGCTCCAATTACCAGACATCTTCCGGCGATTCCGGATTTAATAAAGGCATTGGCCTGTATTACGCCTTCAATCCATCCGGGACATCCGAATAGTACGTCGTAAGCGACACAAAAGTTATTTTTGATTTTCAAAAGATGTTTTACCCTTGAAGCAAGACTCGGAACCGTATCCGATTGAACAGTACCAAAACGTACATCTCCAAAATTATGGGCAAATATGATGTAATCTAAGGTTTCCGGATCAATTCCGGCGTCATCAATTGCTGCCTGCGCAGCGATCAGGCCTAAATCAGAAGTCACCTGGTCATTACTTGCGTACCTTCTTTCTTCAATACCGGTAATCTCTTTCAGCTTACTGGCGATAATAGCGTTACTTTCTGTTAATGATTCTCCGCTTTTATTGATAAAATTATGCTTGTCAAAGAATAAATTTGTGATAGTTTCGGGGGGAATATAGTTTCCTACTCCAATGATTTTACTCGTCATTTAAAAAATTATGGTCTGTTAATTCAGTTTTCTTTTTGTGAATTAAATATTATTTAGGTAAATATAACGACTAATATCAATTAATCGTACTTATGTAAAAAAATTATTGTTTTTTTAATAAAGAATATTAAACGGTGAAAACTTTAAAATGTCTGCATAGATGATACAGAGCCGGTATTGAGCCTGCTTTATACTTTCAGCAACCAGTATGCTTCGCATTTTAATTGTTATTTACACTTACCATTTCACTCATCGCAAATCTTGCTTCCCATTCTTCCAGCAATTGCAGAATAGGCAGGAGAGCAATTCCTTTTTCCGTAAGAGAATATTCTACCCTTGGCGGAAGCTCTTTAAATTCTTCTCTTATCAGCAAACCGTCTTCTTCCATTTCCCTCAACTGATCGGTAAGAACTTTACGGGAAATCACATGAATGCGTGCTGCAATCTCTCCGAAACGCAATGTCCTGTCTCTGATTACCATTACAATAATCGGTTTCCATTTACTTCCTAAAGCTGACATTGCCTTACCTAAAGGGCAGCTGCATTGTGTCATTTTGTTCTGTCTCATAAGTTACTAATAGGTTACTATTATTTGTTACAACAAAGTTACTATTTTTTTCTTTCAATAGATACAAAAACAAATTATTATTAGTTACTTTGTGTAACAAAAACAATTTAAAAATATTAAATTCAAAAATGAGCACAGACGCATTATTCAGTCCATTTAGCTATAAAAAACTTCAACTTAAAAACAGAATAGTAATGGCTCCTATGACCAGAGCCCAGTCTGCAGATGGAGTTCCTACACAACAGATTGCCGATTACTATGCCAGAAGAGCAGCTTCAGAGGTTGGCTTAATTCTTTCAGAAGGTACAGTAATCAACAGGCCGGGATCTAAAAACGTACAGAATATTCCGGATTTTTATGGAACAGAAGCCTTACAGGGCTGGAAAAACGTTATTGACCAGGTTCACCAGAACGGTGGAAAAATGGGACCACAGATATGGCATGTGGGAGACACGAGAATGTCGGAGGAATATCCTCTTACCCCAATGGAGAAAGCAGCAACGATGTCCCTTGAAGACATTGAAGATACCATCAGACAGTTTGCAGCGTCAGCAAAAGCAGCAAAAGACCTTGGATTTGATTGTATTGAAATTCATGGTGCCCATGGCTACCTTATCGATCAGTTCTTTTGGGAAGTTACCAATACCAGAACCGATGAATACGGAGGCAAGACCATAAAAGAAAGAAGCCGTTTTGCCGTAGATGTCATCAAAGCTATAAGAGCTGCCGTAGGAGAAGATTTCACGATCATCATCCGTCTTTCTCAATGGAAACAGCAGGATTATAAAAGCAGACTTGCCACAACACCTGCTGAAATGGAAGAATGGCTTCTGCCGATGAAAGAGGCTGGAGCTGATATCTTCCATTGCTCACAACGCAGATTCTGGGAGCCTGAATTTGAAGGTTCAGACCTTAATTTCGCAGGATGGGCAAAGAAAATAACCGGACAACCAACAATTACAGTAGGTTCTGTAGGTCTTAAAGAAGATTTTATGACAGCATTTGCCGGCGAAGGTTCGGAAACAACAGATCTTACAGAACTTATACGTAGACTGGAAAGAGGCGATTTTGACCTTGTAGCTGTAGGACGTGCCCTGTTAAATGATTACCAGTGGGTGAAAAAAATAAAAGAAGGAAAAGTTGAAGAACTTTCGGGGTTTGCACCGGAAAGTTTAGGCGTTTTATATTAATTTTCGAAAAGCCGTTTCTCAGTGAGAAACGGCTTTTTTAATAAACCATGAAAAAACGATTGATTCTGATCGTTTTAAAATATATTCAGACTAAAAATATTTTCTTCCATTTTGTCACCGTATTTCTGCTCATTTTAAAGTGCATTGCCAGCTGGGTATTGTTTAAATGATGTTTCTTCTGGTAATCCAGGATCTTCAGAATAGTGGGTTTATTATAAAACCGGTGTTTCTGATTAAATTCTGAAGCTTCTTTCGTACCATTCCCGAATATTAAACTGTTGATATTGATCACATCCAGATGGGAAAGGACTTCTTTATTCAGTATCTCTTTACATTCTTTTATTTTCCCTGGAAATCTTTTATTCAGAATATCCGTATAAATTTTCTTATAATCGGGACTGTTATTCTTTACATTTACTTGTTTCATTGCTATACTGATTTTTAAATTTCATCTTTATATTTGGTGATCCATCTGTGTAATGTAGATTTGGGAATTTTATATTCAGTGACTATCTGAAGCTTTGTTTTTTCCCCACTTTCGATGCTCTCCAAAATAAACCTGATCACTTCTACGGTATAAAGGTTTTTCCGGAACTGGGGCAATGCAGTTGTACTTTCTTTGTTATAGTTTGTATTTCCCGGTGGCGCATACAATATCAGATGTTGTGAAAAAAATCTGAAAAAGTCATATTCCAGAAGTTTACACCATCTTAATAAAACGTCAGTCTGAATATGATTTGATTTGTACATCCTTTTTATATCATCTTCAGAACATTTCATAAAACCGCATATTTTTTTCATATCCGTTCCATTCTCCTCAACACGGGTATAAATCAGGTTCCCGATATGAATATCCTTAAAATTAATTTTCATATCTGTCTTTTAACAATATTCAATGGTTTCTCTAAGGACTTTCTGTAGTTTCTCTATCTGATTCCGGGTTAAACCGTCAAGCCTTACTTTGGTTTCAACAAACCGGTTATCGTCTTTTTTTAGTTTTAAGTACAGATAACGGTTCCTGACCGAAAAATCATTAAGCAGATATGCCGGAAACTCAATAACAGGCCGGGTCCAGCCAATAGTGAAAGGATGATAAGACCTTACGCTTATCACCATTCCCGTGCTTTCAAACTCAAGGCACCGCATCCCGAATAGTACGATCAATAAAACAAACAGGGCAATAAAGGTTACGATCAAAATCAGGTTGCTTCCTTTAAAAGACAGCAGAAGGCAGCCTATCATCAACAGGATATCCAGTATTAAGAGGGGTAGCATCACCGCCAGGAACACTCTTGTATAATACCTGTTGTTCAGTATAAATTCTCTTCTCATAAGTTATGGTTTCTTGGTTAAAGTTTTTAGGATCTGGATTTAAAAGAAGTTCCGGTTTTTGAGAAATAAAGAATAAGGACCAAGCCTATCATCAATAAAGCCGGGACGTACATGTTTATCTTTGATTCATACACATGGTCTCTGGAATCGGGAGCCGGAATTTCGGTTGTTTTATTTTCTGTAGCAGAATGACGGTTATGTACCTCAGGCTGAGGTAAGCCTGCAAAGATCTCTTTCCTGGCTGCAAAGGCCTGCTCTTCCTTTAAATTAACCCCGGGGAATTGGGTCATTTTATATGCAACACTTAATAAAAATACACTACAAAATATTAAAAGAAAGTAATTTTTCATTATATTATTCATCATTAATAAGTAAATATTTAAGTATAGTCCTACTTAGACTATCTTTGAAAATATTATGCTAGCAGCCAGCGCTAAGCATCTGAAGTATTACTGAAAGGAGTAAACATCACTTCATTTTCATTAAAGATTTCTTAATATCATTTTATTTCCTATAATTTTAATTAACAACACTTTAATATATTTGCTGTCTATGAAAAATTAGGTATATTTGTGTTCATAAAGTAGTCTAAGTAGGACTACTTTTTTCATTAAATTGCGCTGATAATTAACTCATTAAATTATCAAAAATGACATTTCAGTTTTTTCTTACAGCCAATGATAGGTTTAAAGGTATTTCTCTTAAAATCTCCGATTCTTCCAAGGATATTAATTTTCAATTTCAGACCCCCTTCAGGATTGATGAAAATGAGTGGGATGATCAAAAAGGCAGGCCACAAAACATTTATCTGAAAAAACACAAACGCCTGTATGAAAAGATGAACCATCTTAAGCTTGAATTAAAAGAATATGCTGAAAAAAAGATTGAGCTTGGGAAACCCATCAGCCAGAGACTCTTGTCCCGGAAAGTAAAGCAGATAAGCAATGAAGGGGAAAAAACTTTTTTGGAAAATTCATTACTCTATTTCATGCAGCTTTACATTTCCACAAAAGAAAATATGATCTGCAAATCTACGTTCAAGCGTTATAAAGTCTTTTTTAATCTTTTACGGAGGTTTGAAGCCTATATCATGAGCCGTTTATACCTAGATACATTAAATTCAACGTTCATCAAAGATTTCATTCTGTTTGGTAAAGAAGAACAATACAGTGATAATACCATCTACAGAACAATACATTTTGTAAAAACCATATTAAACTTTGCTGAAAGAAAGGGCATCCGGACAAGTGTAAGAGAGCTGGAAATAAAAAGAGAAAAACAAGATAAAGACATCATTACCCTGAATGAAAAAGAATTGCTGCAAATAAAAACAACAAAGGTTCCGGCAAATTTACAGGCTGCCAAAGACTGGTTGATGATCAGTTGCTATACCGGTCAGAGATTCTCAGATTTCATGCACTTTTCAACCCATCAATTATTAAAGGTAGACGGCAGGGTCTGCATCAGGTTTACCCAGCAAAAAACACAGAAACAGATACTACTTCCGCTGCATCCTGTAGTCGTCAATATTTTGAAAAATAATAATAACCAGTTTCCAGACCTGATGGGCATGCAGGATTATAATAGGCATATCAAAGAAATTGCCAGGATGTCTAAGCTGAATGAAATTATCAGAGCTAAAAAACGATTCGGATTCAGATCCAGGAATGTAGAAACAGAAAAATGGAAAGTACTTTCCAGTCATATCGGAAGAAGAAGTTTTGCAACCAATTTCTATGGAAAGATCCCTACTCCGCTTTTAATGGAGGCTACGGGCCACAGTACCGAACAGATGTTCCTGCGCTATATAAATCCGGTTAATATGGAGAAAGTAATCTCACTCAGTAAATATTTTGATGAGATATATACGGATAGAAACCTTAATACCAATAAAATACAGTATCAAAATTTTCTCGCATCCGCTACATAAATAAGATTTTACAGGAGCTGAAAGATCATCAATAAAGAAATTTACAAACTTATCACAGATTGAAAAGAGAATGTTTAATATCTTACTGTAAACAGATTTCTATTGTCCTGCAAATTCCATTCTGAATGTTTTGGGGCTTTTACCTCTTTGGGCTTTGAAAAATTTATTCAAATGGCTTTCATCCGTGAATCCAAGCTCACTGGCAATTTCAGTGATACGCCGGTCACTGTACTTTAGCCTGTGCTCAATTAAAGTAATTTTATAATTGTTGATATAAGATTGTAGGGTTTCGCCACTGTGTTTTTTAAAATATTTCCCAAGATAATTTCCGGAAATACCGAATTCTTTACAGATACTTTCTGTTCTTATTCTCTCAGGTTCATAAATATTTGACTGTATATAATTAAGAATATCAATAATACGTTCATCAGAAGTCTCGTCTATTTTTTGTGGAAGGTATTTTGCAATATTCCGAGCTACTACTACAATCAGGGTATTAATTAATTGCTCTGTAATTTCACTGTGATAAATATCCTTGTTTACTGCTTCGCGGATAAGAGCCTCTATGACAGGGCGTACCAGTGCTTTATCACTCTGGTTTTTCAAAATACAGCCTGGCCGATGATTGGCATTTTGCAAAATAAATTCCAGTCGCTGGATATTCTCTTTAGAGATCCCATTATTTTTTAAGTAAATATTGCTAAACCGTAAAAAGAAAAACCGGGTTGTCTCATCTATGGAAAACTTACTGCAATCCTGAGGGGTCAGTAAAAACATATGATTTTGATAATAAGAAAAACTATGCTGGTTGATACAATGCTGCCCTGTACCTGTTAAAATAAATACCAATTCAAAAAAATTTTTTCTGCCCTGCATTTCAGGAAAAACATCCAGAGTTTCAAAATGAATACTGTAAGGCTCATGTAAGAAATTATTTTTCATAACGACTAATCAATCTGGCAAATTTATACCCAAATATAGCAATATTATACTAATAATAACAAATAATACTGTATAATTTTACCTCATCAAAAAAAGACATAATTATGAATGCAACATTATTAATTACACTCTCCCTCTTAAGTCCTTTAATTTTAAAATCCCAGCAGGATATTGATAAAATTTTCCATTATTCATCAATAGATGCTATGCGCAATGGGGTTTATACAGGTAATATAACGGTCAAGGATTTAAAGAATAAAGGTAATTTCGGTTTGGGAACTTATCATTTACTGGATGGTGAACTCATCGCTTTAAACGGCATTATTTACCGTATTGCAACAGACGGTTCTGTCGAACAGGCAGATAACCGCAGAAATATTCCTTTTGCTTCATTTACTTTTTTCAAAACAGATAAAACAATTGTACTGGAAAACATCAGAAGTTTTACAGATTTTCAAGAAGCTTTGCTGAAAAAACTACCATCAAAAAACCGTTTTTATGCTTTCAAGATTAAAACCGCGTACCGGAATGTTACTTTAGGTGGTGCAATAAAAGTAAATGAAAAAGACACTATTGGAATCGCTGAACTGATGAAAGCCCGGCCTCTATATAAAAAACAAAACGTAAAAGGGACCATGATAGGCTTCTATACACCGCCATATCTTAATGGATTGGATCTTTCACCATTTCATTTCCATTTTTTGTCAGATGATAAAACATTGGGAGGGCATTTAATTGAAGGCGACCTTTACAATACCTCAATCACCGTAGAGCTGGATGAAAAGAATGCTTACGAAGTTGTTTTACCTGACAATAATCAGGGTTACCAACGAGAATGGAAACCTACCGGAACAAAATCCCAATATTAAACCCCAATATTATGAAATACAATATATCAATTATTTTTCTGGCTATAGCAGGAACATTTTCAACAACTCATGTGACCGCACAGCAAAAAGTATTGCACACCTATTTTAATAAAGGAATCTGGGAACAGGTCGACAAGGGCTTGCAGCGTAAATGGGTTACGGGCAGCGAAAGTACATTTGCCCACTGGAAGATGGAAAAAGGAGCACACGTTCCTCAACATCAGCATCCCAATGAACAGGTAACCTATATCACAAAAGGTAGTGTGAGAGTGGTCATTAATAATAAAGACCATATTGTAAAAGCAGGTGGTATACTTATTATTCCGGCCAATACACCCCATGAATTTTTCTGTCTGGAAGACGGTACTGAAGATCTGGACTTTTTTGCCCCGGTTCGTAAAGACTGGGTAGATAATACGGCAACTTATATTCCACAAGAAAAAAAAGTATTGGAAGTCGTCGCACAATTCGATGATATGAGGCCCGGAAATGTAGCCGTAAGTAAAGACGGAAGAGTATTTGCCACTATCCATCCATTGGGAAATCCGAATCAGCAACTTGTAGAAATAGTAAACGGAAAGGCAGTTCCTTTTCCTTCTGCCTCATTTCAGAAAAATAAAAATACATTGGGTGATTTAACCTTTGATACCCCACTAGGGATAATCGTAGACAAAAAAAACCGTTTATGGATGATTGATATGGGATTGGAATTGGGAAAAACCCGTTTATGGAGTTTTGACCTGAAAAAAAATAAATTATTGGAAAAGATTGAATTTACCCAAGAGATAGCTCCCAAGGGAAGTTTTATTCAGGATGTGGCCATTGATGAAGACAGAGGTTGGGCCTATCTGGCAGATATCAGCAACCCGGGTATTATAGCATTGAATCTTAAAACAAAAAAATCAAGAAGATTCAGCGGGCATCCAAGCCTCCAGGCTGAAGATGTGGATATGATAATTGATGGCCGGGTAACCGATTTCGGAGGTAAGCCGGCGCGTGTAGGGATAAATCCTATAACCCTTTCCAATGACAGGGAAACAATTTTCTTTGGAGCGATGAACGGGACAACATGGTATCAGGTTCCGGCAAAACTTTTCCGGGAGAATGCAGATGATACTGTAATTGGTAATTCCATTGTAAAATTCAGTGAAAAACCGGTAAGTGACGGTGTAGCTACTGATACAAAAGGTAATCATTATATCACAAACCTCGGCGGACATAGCATCAGTAAATTAGACGCTAACGGAAAGCTGAGCAGCTTTATAAAAGACTCCAGGTTAAAATGGCCGGATAATATAGCTCTCTCTGAAGACGGCTATCTCTATATATCCGTAAACCAGCTCAATACTACAACCGCATTTTCAGGGGAACCCGATGCCGGAAAACCACCCTATTTTATTTACCGCATTAAATTATAAGATTAACAAACAATTTAATATAAACATAAAAAGCACAATGAATAAATTCAATTTATCCGGTTTATTATTAGCATTTGCAATTCTAAGCTTTACAGCATGCAGCGAAGATAAAACAGAGCCACAAAAAACTTCCCTTCTGGAAAATTACAGTTTTACAGCAACAGGTATCTATCCTGAAGGAATTGATTTTGATACGGATAACAACCGTTTTGTAATTGCTTCTTTCAATAAAGGAACAGTCTACACATTAAGCTCCGATGGTAAAAACTTCACCCCATTCATTAATGACCCCAATATTGTTGCAGCATTAGGAACATATACTGATGAAATCAACGACCGGATTATCGTAGTAAGTGGTGATGCCGGTGCTTCTGAAAAAAGTGGAAACAATGGAAGCACTGCCGGCCAAATAGCCTACACAGGCATCTATAATTCTAAGACAGGAGCCCTTATCAAAGGGATAGACCTCAAACCACTTGTTACAACTGGTGGTGTATTTCCAAATGATATTGCAATGGATAACAATGGCAATATTTATATCACAGATTCTTTTTCGCCTGTTATTTATAAAATTAATAAAGACTATAATACCTCTATTTTTGCCGATCATGCTTCGTTTAGCGCTCCGGCTGGCTCTTTCGGACTTAATGGTATTGTATATCACAATGATGGATATTTTGTTGTAGCCCATACACAAGGTGAAAAACTTTTCAAAGTGAAGGTTGCCGATGCTGCCGTTTCTGAAATTACAGGTATTGGTAATACGATTAAAACTCCGGATGGGCTTGAATGGAGCAATAATAATCTGGCAGTGGTGGAAAATGGGCTTGGTGATGGCAAAATACACCTGATCAGCTCGAATAACGGCTGGGCATCGGCAAGCAAAATCAAAGAAGTCAGCATCGGTAAAAACGAATTTCCCACTACCGCATTTGCTGCAGATAATGGAAACCTTTATGTCATTAATTCATATTTGGGAAAGCTGCTGGGTGGCGATAAAACCCATGCTAATTACCAGATCAGAGGTTTTAAATTATAAGCCGGCAGATATTTTAACAGATTAAATAATGATTAATGGATAAACCGGGGTATACTAATTCCCGGTTTTCATTAATAAGGATTATAAAATAACCAGTCATTGCATCTGGGCTAATTTTGTTTACCTGATTATGTCTAAGGAATACTTAATTTTTGTGGGCACTGATCACAAAGTTCTTTCACATTCTCTTCATTACAATAAATACCAGTCTTTATACCTTTTCAAAGCTTCCAGAAAATAATAATCTGCATAAATCAACGGAACATCAATCTCTGAATTAAGAGGCAACCCTCCCGTGCTGTGTTTTAAAAGAAAACCACCGTTTTCCCCCGGCTCTGACTGATACTTTTCTCCTGACAAGCTTATCAGTATCTGACGGGCAGTATCAATATAACGCTGTTTTTCCTTTGCTTTGGTATATTGTCCCAGCTCCAGGAATGCAGAAGCCATAATAGCAGCGGCAGAAGCATCACGGGGAACTTCAGGAATTTTAGGATCATTAAAATCCCAATACGGAATTTTATCTTCCGGTAAAGCCGGATTATTCAGAATAAACCCGGCAATATTCCTTGCCTGATCCAGGTATTTCTGATCTTTAGTAAACCTGTACATCATGGTATAACCGTATAAAGCCCACCCCTGCCCTCTCGCCCAAGCCGAAGAATCGGAATACCCCTGAAAAGTTTTCTTACCTAATACTTCACCCGTGTTAATATTATAATCGATTACATGGTAAGAACTGTAATCGGCGCGGAAATGATTTTTCATCGTGGTATTGGCATGGGCAATGGCTATTTCCTGGTATTTTTTATCACCTCCGTTCTGGGATGCCCAATTCAGCATTTCAAGATTCATCATATTGTCAATAATCACAGGACCTTTAAAATCTGCCATTTTACCCCACGACAAAATAGCCTGCATCCCCGGACAGAACCTTGTGGAAAGAGATCCTGCCGATGTCAGGATAATATCTTTGTATTTGGGATCTTTTGTAATTCTATAAGCATTTCCGAAACTGCTGAGCATCATAAAACCCAGGTCATGGTCTCTTGTAAATGTTTTATTCGGTTCAATGAGTGCAAGGGTTCTTTCCGCTTCTTTCCTGATTTCCGGATCTTTGATCTGCTCATAGATCATCCACAACGATCCCGGGTAAAAACCGGAACACCACCATGTAATTTCTCTGCTGATGACTTTTCCTGCAGAAATATTGTAAGATTGGGGCATTTTATCCTGCGGAATATTTTTGATTAAATACCGATACTGCTTATCTGCAAACTGAAATTCATCCTGAATAAGTTTCGACATCTGTTTCTTAGTGCTCTGCGCAATGCCTGTAATACTAAAAACCATAAAAACAGCTATTGTAATTTTCCGTAAAATCATGTACTGGATATTCTTCTGCACAATTTACTTAATTTTTACAATTTTCATAAACAAATTTCAGCCTGAATGCCTTTTAAATTTAGTATTTTCTGTTTTTTAGCAATGCTTTCTGTCTGCAGATCTTGTATTCCAGATCATATAAGCTACTCCCAGGCCAAGCCCGGCAAGGATCGCTAATCTCATTTTTCTTGAAGGAACCGGAAGTATCGTTTCGCCATAAATCCGATGGGGTTCTGAAGAAGCCTCAAAAATATTGCCCGCATCAGAAGGTGCATTTTTGATTTTCATCACCATACGCATCCCTGCAGAAGCTACATTCATTATAGATCTGGGGAATAAACCATATACATTCTTAATCACCCGTGAAGTAATATCCGGAAACATACCTTTTTGAGGATTTTTTGCCAGTTCAACTATTTTTGCAGCCGTATCCCTTGGATCTGCAGCAAATGGAGGAATTTTAAAATCCAACCCCGAATATTTTGCAGAATGCATATTGCCCGTAGATCTCTGGATCTGTGGATATAGATTACAGATATGCACTCCGGGGAAATCAGAAATCTCGCCCTGAAGACACTCCATCATTCCGCGGATTCCAAATTTCGCCGATGAATAGGCTGCGCTGTAAGGTGCCGGTATAAATCCGCCGATAGAAATATTATTGATAAGGATACCGTCTTTCTGCTTTTTAAAAATAGGAAGCACACTATAAGCACCATGCATATACCCGAATAAATTGGTCTTGATTACCTGCTCATTAAGCTCCATCGGAATTTCTTCAAATTTACCGCTTGCCATTACTCCGGCATTATTTACCCAGATATCAATCCTGCCGTTAAACTGCAGTGCCGTTTTGGCAAGATGATCCACCTGTTCAGCTACGGACACATCTGTGGGCACACCTATTGCAACAACACCTAAATCCCTGCATAAACTTACCGTTTCATCCAATCCGTCCTTTCCTCTTGCTGCAACGATAATATTACAGCCTTCCAATGCAAATGCTTCGGCTGTTGCCCTTCCTACGCCACTACTTCCACCGGTAATGACTACAGTTTGCCCTCTTAAACTTTTTGGTAATTGCTCTTCTGATTTCATTGTGTGATTGGTTTTGGTTAATAACTTAAAATCAACCTATTATTATGCCACAAATCTCAGACGCCATTTGATCAATTTCTAATGAGGTAAATCAGGAGGAATAATTCTCCGTGGCCTTGTTGATAATGTCCCCAGGAAAGCTTCGATCTGGAAGACTTCTTCATCTGTCAAGTCCAATAGCCTCAGGATTTCAGATTTATGGGAAGCCAATGGAATTCCATTATAAATTGCAGACTTATTTTGATAAGGTTCGGGATTTCCTTTGTTGTACAGTTGGATAATTTCGCTAAGAGTCACCATGGATCCGTTGTGCATCCACGGGCCTGTTCTGGCGGCTTCCCTTAAACTGGGAACCCGGAATTTCCCGACATCCTCCGGATTTTTTGTCACCAGGTATCTTCCAAGATCTTCTTCTTTCGAGCTTAATAAAGAGGTTCCGATATTTTCAAACCGGTTATTGGAAAAATACCCGGAATTATGACAGCTGATACAGTTTGCTTTGGTACGGAAAAGATGAAGCCCCATCACCTCATCATCGGTATAGAGGTCTCTTTTACCGTCTATGAACTCATCAAATTTACTCGGGGCACTCTTTACGGTTCTTTCAAAAGTAGCAATGGCCTGGGCAATTCTTTCTTTTGTCACGGTTTTATTTCCAAAAGCTCTCTCGAATAAAGGCTCATAACCTTTTATTTTAGCAATTTTACCGGCAGCTATCTCAATATGCCCGTTCATTTCTTTTTTATCCTGAATCGGCATCTGGGTTTGCTCTTCCAAAGATTTTGCCCGCCCTTCCCAAAACAGAGAGCCTGTATAGGCAACATTCAGAATCGTCATTGCATTCCTGGTGCCAAGCTGCCTGTCATGGCCGTAGGATAAAGCCCTGTGGTCTGTCCAGCTGAGTTCAGGATCATGGCAGGAAGCACATGCTATCTGGTCGGAGCCTGAAAGACGCGGGTCAAAAAAAAGGGTCTTGCCTAAAAATACTTTCTCAACAGAATATGGATTATCTTCCGGAAACTGAACTTCCGGTAAGTGCCCGATCTCAGAAAAATAAGGTTCGGCTTCGTTATCCAATAAGGGCACCGGCCATTTTGAAGAATCTCCGGAAGAGTATAATTCCCGTAGCCTGGCAATAAAAGATGTTTTTTGGGCAATATTTTTCTGAACTTTACTGGTAAAACAGTTATTCAGAAGTAAAATGCTAAGAAATAAAAGCAATATCCAGCTTATTACGTTCTTCATTTTTCCGGCAGATTTCAGCAAAAATAATAATTTTCCAATTTCTTTTTGCTTTATTCTTCCGGAACTTAGGAATCCGGAAATGCCTTTTGATTTTTGAGGAAGTTGTACTATAAAAAATATCCCGGCCAACTCGACCGGGATTTTTTATTTTAATTCTGCATAATTCCTGCACTCTTTAACTTTGATAACAGATTATTGAAATCTGTACGGAGCGATGCAACATCTGCCGCAGACGAATTGGCTTGTGTTACAGATTTTGTGATGGGTAAATTAACAATCATAGGCTGGCTGTTGGTATTATAATAATCTGACAAAATGATTGAAAAATCATCTGTATACCTTCCAAGCACCTCAACAACAACATCTAAATTCCATAATGTATTACTGGAAGCATCGGAGCTACTTTGCGCAAAGGTAATGGTAGCTTTATTATTTTTGATATAGAGCCCCGTAGATACAGGCAGTTTCTTGAATTCATCCAATGTTCCGGTATAAGTAACAGGTTTTACATCTGAAAGTGACATGATTTCGCTTTTCTGCTGGGTAGAATCATTTTCAAACCAATAGCCACTGGTAGTCACTTTTAAATAAAGATCTCTGGCTTCAAAGGCAGAAGTAATATTATCGAAACTAATATCTACAAACTTTCCGGAAGGAATTCTTTCCAGCTTGAAACTTTTAACCAGTTTATCTCCTTTTGTTCTTTCAGCTACAGAAACCATAGGCGTCATTCCCGGAATTTCTATTTTGTTATTATAAGCTTTCTTTAAGAATACTTCAGCATTGGTATAGTAGATATTGGCTGGGTTTAATGCTGTATTGGTATTGAACGTTTCTGTATTATGAAATACATTATCATAGAATTCCACGCTTCTGTCCTCAGAACCATACATATACAGGAAGTTGGCTTTTGATGCAAGATTGATAAAGGTGTTTTTGAAAAACCTAACCCCGTTTTTATAGTTACCGATGATAACAGCACCCGTTACATCACCGATAGATCCGGTGCCTGCATCACGCTGAATATAGTTATCATAAACAAGGGTCTCACGGCATTTTTTATTAAGATAATGCGGATAATGGTTTTCTAAAATGAAATTAAACGGATAGGTAGGTGATAAATAAATCCTGTTTCCATAAAAATGCTCACCACCACCCAATAATCTGACGTTTGAATCATGGAAATTATTATTATAAATGGTATTATTACAGCTTAGCCCATCTATGTCCGGAGCCACAAAAAACGGATTATTGTGAAAAACACAGTTGGTCACTGTAGCATCATGGGTTCCGAAATGCAAAGCGAGCCCGTCTCCCAGATTGCCAGCAAATAGAACGCCTTCTACCACTGCATCGCTGCTTCCTCTTCCGAAGCCATATGGGTTTGGCTCACCTTCTTCAATATCAATTCCGGCTTTAGGAAGTGTTCCGTAGGTTTTCCCGGAGTTGGTATATGTGCCGCCTATCACTTTCATTCTTTTGCTGTTGACAATGGAACACCCTTGTCTGTAGCTGTTATCAGCATGGCAATTCTTCAATAGTCCGTCTTCATTCCAGTTATTAGCTGGATGAACCTTATCAAATATGTCATCAGAAGTAATGATAAAGCCATCCATACAGGTATTATCTGAACGGCAGCCTACAATTTCCCATTTTTTACTTGAACTTACTTTAAAACCCGATTGATTATTATACTTAGAAGCATCACCTCCATTGGGAGTTCTTGTATTTTTTGAACCGTCATAATTAAGATCCTGTACCCTGAAATTATTACATCTTATAAATTCAAACCCTCGGGCATTAATGATAGGTGCATTATTGGGGTGAGCTTTTATAAGCGCTCCGTTTCCATAAATAATAAAATCTGATTTGTTTTCAAAACTAAAGAAAATGGGTATTCCGATGTCTTCCGAACCTGAATATTTCCCGTCAATATCCAGAGGATATTCTTCGTAAGTACCATCACCCTGCAGATAGGTAGCATTTTCAAATATTATGATAAAATCGCTGGCAGGAAGAAATTTGATCATCCTTCTGATGGCAGGGGCATCATTGGTAACCCCGTCTCCTTTTGCACCGAATCTTTTTACATATACGGTACGGTTAGAAAGCCAGTCTACATCTACATAATATACGCTCCCTTTTTGTCTGTATACAATACCGTCAGCAGATGCAGGCGTCATCGCCGAACCGTCATGCCATACTGTAGTCTTTTTAAAATTTACATTTTCAAGCGTGTAGCTGTCTACCAGCTGTACTAAATCATCATTAGGAAATGAACTTCCTGCTGCAAAAAAATCTTCTGTGTAAATCATTTTGGTTGGTGTTAAATTTTAATATTTGTTTTACAAATCCTTGCAAGAGATCTATTGTTTGGTATAGCAAAAGTATTCTTTGACAACGCCAAAACTTGACGTAACAAAAAAATATTGTCTCAGTGAAGCCATATTTTTAAGAATAGAAAGAGATTAAATTTTTATAACGAAATATTAAAAAATATATCACTATTAAGTTGATTTATTTTATATTTGAGTGTGATGTAAAAATAAAATACTAACAAAAAAACACAAAAATTATGGCACTCAGCAACCTCAACAACACGCACCTCACCGCTGCGCAGGTAACAGCAGCACAGGCAGCCATTACAGCATTAGAAAATGCTCTGGCATCAATTACTACTAACCTTACCCCGGAAGACCGCCGGAAATACGGCAGCATCAATGAGCAAAACAAACTGCTCGTTAATAAGGTATCTGATTACCGGAAAAGCCAGCCTACCCTGAGCGCTACGGAAATAGACTGGGCAGAGTTTGAAAGAGACCTCACCTCCCGCCAAAACTATGAAAGCTATATTGCAAGATTGGAAAGCCTAGTCACAAGGCTGAAAAATGCAAAAATACTGCATGATTATGACAACTACCAGGCCGCTCTTACCGATTATGCTTTTACAGTCTATAAAGCAGGTACAGCTTCTCCGGGGTTTGAAGTAAAACAGAACGAACTGAAACAGTTTTTTGAAAAGCTACCCAAAACCGGTAATACCCCACCGCCCTCGGCTAAATAAAAAACGTATTTAAGAATTTAATAACGAAGTCCGGAAAATATATTCCGGACTTTTTTATGGGTTCTGAAAAGCTACAGACTCATATTTTGAGGTTCCGGAATATTGTTTTGAGGTCATAAACTCTTCCCTCAGGGTTTTAAACCGCAAAAAAAGGATTACAGATCATTCCGTTGGGGTATTACAATCCTCCGGAAGAGTACCGGACCGTAATTTTGGAGTGCTGAACTATTCCGTGGGGGTTCTGAACTGCTTCGTTGGAATGTGAAACGGTAATCCTGGGGTTATGTACCATTCCGTTAAGGTTCAGGACTCCTGTAATGGGGTTTAGAACCTCAATTTTCAGGTCTGTTAACCTCAATCCGCAGTTTGCAACCCCAACTGATATACACAGGACCTTACGATTGAGGTTGTGAACCTAAGATTACCTTTCCGGAGGGAAATTTCATTGATTTTTAAGAAGATTGGGGGTTAGCTATACACCATAAAAATACCGTCTGGTGAGAGACGGCATTTATTATATTTTTTTCAGAGCTTATTTCTGATTCTTTTTTAATATCTCAATCTGCTCTTTTAAGAGATTGATGTAATCCTGCTGGTTTTCTAGGATATAATTAGGAATATTACAATTATAAATACCCGATTGGTGAAAAGAGCTGGTATCGTTAAAAGTCAAGTTTTCATTATTTTGTGTGACGCTATTTGGTCTTTCTTCTTTAATTTCCTCTACGGGAACATCTAATGCCGCAGCCAGCTTTTCCCACTCGTCATCAAATATCCTTACATCGCCACTCTCCTTACGGGAGTAGTTGGAAACATCCGTTGACAAAATTTTTGACATATATTCCTGGGTATACCCCCTTTGCTTTCTTAAACTTCTTAGCTTTTCCATAGTGGTGGTCGTGTCTTTTTACAAATATAAACAAAAATAGGTTTTCTGCCAGTAAGAACACTATTACTATTAAAATTTTTAGATATTAGTGAGTGTTTTTTATCAATTCCAAGGTGGTATTAAAAATTGAGGGTATCTCTTCATCAATTAGCATTTGATAATTTACTTCTTTTTTACCAAGAACATCTACTATAAGACAATTTTCAGCGCTTAATTCGAATTCCTGATCAAAATTATTAGAAAGATATATATAAAGGGCCTCAGCAAACATTCCTAATTCCTCAATTTTATAGCCCTTTAATTTAGCAACAAACCAGATTGCTCCAACATATATATTTCCGTTTTTTTCAAAAGAATATATTTGGCTAGGTGTAATTTGAACTGGGATAGTATTGATATAAATAATTGATTTTTTATTCGTCTTAGATAAAATTTTTGAATTTTCGGGTAACCATTCTGAGAAATCAAAGTCTTCATAGTTATGGAGGATATCAAGATTTCTTTGATACATTTCTTTTATTTGTTTAGTTAAAGCAGGAGTAAAAAGCTCTAGTATTTCAGAAATTTTTTCTTTTAAAGGTTGATTATCTTTTAACTTAAACCCATTACTTAATGCACTTAAACTTCTTACCCAATAATTTCCTCCACCTTCCGATTTAATTTCGTCTTTTCGCCTTAAACTAGATAAAAATGCTTTCCGGTTTTTATCTAATTTTTGTCTGAATAGGATTATATTATTTAATGATATTTTTTTCATGGTTATTACTTTTTATTTAATTCAACAGAACAATAAAACAATATTAAAATAACAAATAAAAACTAACATAAATTACGGAATCCTACATTTTTTTTATATTTTCTATAAATTATCTTAAATTCTATTTACGTGATCGGAATTCACACAAAGAGAATAAAAATCTTTTCATTCCCCTTGCAAAGCATTACTAATATTTAAAAAACCCTCCAAAAAAGGAGGGCTAAGATCTGTACCTTTATTCAGTACAATCTATTATTACCACATTTTTACAGCATCATGATTCAGATCATGAATGAGACAAAATACAATACCTATTCATTCAGAAACGCTACCGCCTTCGCTACAAATGCATCATGATTCTGGAAGAAAGAGGCATGCCCGGAATCCGGGAAGATCAAAAGCTCGGCATGATCTAAATTCTGTTTCATATTCTGTGCATTCTGTACCGATACCGGAAGATCATTCTCACCATGTACGATAAGAACAGGGTTTTTAATTTTATTTATTTCCGTAAGGGCATTGGTATCAGGCTGTGCCCAGCTTAAAACCGCTGTAAACTGTGAAGCTGATGTAGCATCGCTAAGCGGAAGATCCCTGTCTACCGTACGAAGCTGGATTCTCGCATACGAAGCCTTTCCGGCTGCAATACTCTCCGCAGATGATGTAAACCCGAATTTCAGGAAAGATTCTTCAGCGCTTAATCCTGCTGTGCCTGCAATGATGTTCGGCAGATTGGATAATCCGATGGCTCCCATTGGCCCCGTACCTGTTAAGATCACTTTATTGATCAGGGAAGGCTTGGTTAAAACCACTCTTTGTGCCACAAAACCACCCATAGAAAAGCCCATGATATTCACTTTATTCAGATGCAGGGCTTCTATAAAATCTATGGCATCATCGGCCATTGCCTGTACGGTATTGGGAGTAGTACCTTTGGATGCAGCCACTCCTTTATTGTCGAAGATGATCACTTTGTATTTTTTAGCCAGCCCATCGGTAACCGCAGGGTCCCAATCATCCATTGAGCCACCTAATCCCGGTAGCAATACCAAAGGAATACCGCCTTCTTTTCCAAGAACACGGTAGGCAAATGAAGTTCCTTTCACATTGATAAATTGTGTTTTGGCAGTTTGATGCGTTGCTGCGGGTGCCTCCTGAACGGGAGTGTTCTCGCTTTCTTCTCTGCAAGACATGGTAACTGCCGTAAAAAGCGTTAAACATAATACACTTGTAGCTGACATTTTTCTGATTGCTTTCATTGTAGTTTATTTTTGTATGATTATGATGCAAACTTAAAGTGTACAGCTAAGCCGGGCACTCATAATATATTTCAACCGGACACTTTGTAAGGTCAATAAGACATTCGGGAAGGTAAAACTACAGGTACGGATAAAAAAAGACTTTAAACCTGATGCTTAAAGTCTTTTTATTTGAATTATTATAAAAAAAAGCTGTCTCACTTGAGACAGCCTCCTTTTTTCTGTACAAAATAGCCTAAAAACCTATTTTACTTCTTTATATTGTATTTGTGTTTTTTAGTTTTAAGAAGTCGGTTAAAAGCCATGCATACACATTTATATAATTTTCATCATTTGCATTTTTAGAATCATATACTCGTTTGCAATACCATTAAAACATTTTAATCTGGATTGGTTTCCGTTGTAATTTTTCTATGACAAAGAAACAACATTGCTAGATAAAATCACTGACAAAGGGCATAGATATATATCGATAAGAGCATAGATATTTATCAGCAAAAGCAGCTTTGATAAAAAGAAATGAAGAGCAGGCTTTAGAAATCCTACATTTTATGATGTGTTTTGATGAGCTCAATCAGCTCAACAAGGTTTTCAATTTTTAGTTTATCAAAAATATTTTTTTTAATGGTGCTTACGGTATTCTGCTTTATATCCAGGTGATTGGCAATTTCAAGGTTTCCATATCCGTCGGCGTACATCTCTGCAATTTGCAGCTCTCTTTTAGTCAAACGGCTCAGAGGATTGATTAAATCCGGATTGTGTATCAGCTGCACCATTAAGTCCCGGGAAACAGTAGAAAAATATTCCCCTTTCTGTATAAAATGCAAGACTGCCTCTCTTACCTCTTCTTCTTCACTCAATTTACTCAGGTACCCATTGGCGCCGGCTTTAATAAATTTAAGGGCATACAGCTCTTCTTCAAGCCCCGTGAAAATGAGGATTTTAATATCAGGATTCACACTTTTGACCTGTGATATAATGCTAAGGCTGTTTCCATCCGGGAAATGCGCATCAATGACAGCCATTTCTATTCCTTTTGATTCCACCATCTCTGCAATCTGCTGTAAAGATGAGGTATGATAAATGGTAGCATCCGGAACAAGATCACTGATAATGATCTCCATGCCTTGCCGCACAATACTGTGATCGTCTGCTAAAAGAAATACGATCTTTTTATTTTCAATGGGTAGCTCCGTCATTAGTACTGATATTTAAATTGATCCTGAATGATACCTGTGTTCCTTTATACAGTTTACTTGAGACCGAGATCTCGCCGTTGAAAAGTTCTACGATTTCTTTACACAAGCTTAATCCTAAACCTGCACCAAGATTGTCAATTTCGTCAGATATCATTCCCTGATAATAGGGCTCGAAAATTTTCCCTACATCAGATTCCGATATTCCGATCCCTGTATCGTTTATGATTACAGCCAGGGAGATTTTGTTATCACCTATCATTTCTGTGGTCATGGCAAGATCAATCTGCCCGTTTTCCGTAAACTTATTGGCATTCCCCAGGATATTCATAAATAGCTGGTTGATTTTTATATTGTCTGTATTCACCACTACGCCAACAGGGATTCCGTCTGTGACCACAAATTTATTTTTCCTTGTTTCTATATAAGGTGTAATGGCCGTTACGATAGAACTGATTTCATCTTTAAGGTTGAAAACTGTATTGACGAGTTTTTTATCTGCATCCTGGTTTTTCGTGTATTCCAGGATCTGGTTAGATTGTATCAGTAATGTACTGTTGGTAAATTTTATCGATTTAAGATAATCTTTTATGGTATCATCCTTTGTCGTCCGGTTGATCTTATCAATAAAAATGTTGATGATTTTTAAAGGTGATCTCAATTCATGGCTCAGCATTCCCAGGATTCTGTTTTTGAAATTAAGGTTCTTTTTAATTTCATCATTGGCAGCATTCAGTTTCCGTTCATAAATAAAGGCAACCCTTGTGAAATACATGATCAGGATGGATACGATGAACATTAAGATCATTAATCCAAGTACCAGATACGTCCTGATTTGATTATTAATTGAGCTTTGCTTGTTGTATTCTTTTTCTAATTCTGACTGAAAGGCTTCAATAGCATTTTCATATACTCCTATCAGCCCGTTGCCATAAATCAGTAGTTTGCTGAAGCTATTGTAAAACTTAATGTTTTCCTGCTGGTTCTGGGCCGCATATATCTGAAATTTCTTTACTTCAGTTGCATAATGCTTATCCATCGATTTTATCGCTTTATTCATTTCAGCTTTAGCATTGGAAAGATCTGCCGTTTTATTATTGGTTAAAGTAATAACGGTACTTTCTTTCTGTACATTCACTTTACCGGATATGGCATCTTTTAAACGCCCCATAAGGCCTTTCTTTTTAATAGTATCAGAAAAGGTATGGGTTTGTATATTCAGGTTATCAAAATTATTTTTAAATTTTTCCGGCTCATATTCCTTGTCCTGTATTTTTGCTGGCGGGTTCAGAGAATACCGGTATACGGAGTCTATTAACGTTTTAAATCTTGCCGTTTTGAATGCATCTTTTCTATGGGACTCTATATTATTTTTCAGTCTTGGATTTATATTTTCGTACCGGCTTATTTTATCAAAATTATCTTTAAGTTTTCTAAGGGATTGAAAGTAGAGGGCAAGGTCTTTATCATCTTCACTTATCATATATTTCTGAAGATAATTCTGTGCATCTACAAAATCTTTCCTTGAATTATCAGTGAGCCCCCCCAATGCTCTGCTTTCTTCCAGTTGGTTTTTGATAAACTTCAGCTTCTTTCCATTGACAAATTCGTTATAAAAAAATATTGCTATAATCACCTGTATCAATAGAACACACAAGATCAGTGAATAATGGACAATCTTCCTCAACTTAAAATTTAAGAATTTATATTTCATATTTGTTTATCCGCTAAATTGATTTTCTGATTATTTAAGTCTGCCTGGTATTAGTTTTAAAACGATATAACATCCATCCCTAAAATTTTGTGATGGATGCCTGTTATTTTCAGCAGCAAAGTTAAAGTAATTTTTGTTTTTTTATAAAAATGTTTTATAATTTCAAAACAGCCTAGTTACATTATAAAAATAAGGAGGCAGTCTCAAAAGGCCAGATAGTGCGAGAGTCTTCTAAATGATAAGAGCTGCCATATAGGATTCCTTGACAGGATGTACTTAATTTTACGGATAGTTTAAGGTATTCATACCTGCCGGTTTAGATATGATCCTTTTTAAAAACCTAATTGCAGCCAACTGAAATAAAGCTATTATACTAAAAATATTTTCTTCCATTTGGTAATGCTGTTCCTGCTGAGCCTGAAGTGGTTGGCTAGTTGGGAATTATTGAGCTTATACTTTTTTTGATAATCCAATATTTCCAAAATAGCGGATTTATCATAAGACCGATGCCTTTGATTTAAGAATAAAGTCATTTTATCGCTTTTTGAAAAGATAATATCATTTATCCGGACAACATCTTTTGCCGAAAGTTTAGATTTAGACAGTAACGATTTACAATCTTTAATTTTATCAGGATGCTTTAACTTTAAAATATCCTCATATATCTTTTTATAATCAGGCTTTACTATTTCCATATTTTTTTATGTGATTTACTTTTTAATAACTTCCTCCAGAGTTGTTCTTATCATTAATTTTTCATACCTGCTGAAATGTTTTACCGGAAATCCGATGGTCTTAGATTTACCTTGAATTTTTATAAAAAAGATCAGGTCTTCGTTCTTTTTATTATTCATTGAAAAATGAATAATATGATAAGGGGGAAGACTTAAATAATGAAGAGGTTTCCTGCTTCTCAGAATATAAATTTCTTTTACACTGATCCAGGTGTCTGAAATTTTTATGTTCAGATATCTTGCGGTAAGCAATCTTATGGCTGTCACTATAAAAAACAAAATTAAACTGACAGTAAATAACCAATCTGATCTGAAATAAAAAAATAGGGTAAGTAAAAATAAAACGAAAGGCCAGTGAAAAATATGGATGAAAACAGATTTTTTATTATTTATATTAAGGGTATTGAGCATTTATTCTTTATTTTTTATATTTATGGATCCATTTATAGAGTGTCGTTTTAGGTATCCTGTATTCCTGAATCACCTCTTGTTTCGTTTTCTTTCCTGTTTCTACAAGCTCTAAAATAAAATTAATGATCTCAACAGTGTAAATGTTTTTTCTGAATTGAGGAAGGTTGGATTTCTCTCTTTTTTTACTCTGCTGATCAGGATTTGAAGGCGGGGCATATAAGATTAAATGTTGGGAATATATTCTGAAAAAATCATATTCTAATAATTTGCACCATCTGAGAAGGGTTTTAGTATCGATACTTTCCACCATGTACATTTTCTCAATTTCTTTTTTGTCTGTATGAAAAAAATTACAGATTCTGGATGTTTCCAGATCTAATTCTAATGTTCTTTCTTTAATAAGTTTTCCTATATGGATTTCTTTAAAATTAGTCCCTGTCATATATTTTCTTTTTAAGAGATTTTTTAAAAAGCCCCCAACTAATTGGAAAAACTTAGTTGGGGGTAAGACCATCATTAGCTGAAAAAGTAGTTTATTTTGCCTGGCTTTGCTGAATAATGCTATTGAATTATCATTTCTGATGGTGTTGTTATATTGAACTTGTGTTTTTATTTATTTTTACAGATTACAACTTTAGCCTGTCTTATTTTGAAAAATAATTAAAAGCTAAGTCATATCTTTTTTTAAGCTATTATCCATTTTAAGGCCTCCAGAAGCTCCAGACTTTTCCGTTGAAGACCGCCAGTAGTTTTGCC